>NZ_CP034451.1:3600000-4200000 GCF_003952525.1 Mesorhizobium sp. M3A.F.Ca.ET.080.04.2.1
CCGCCGCCCAGCACCGCAACGCGCCAGCCGCTGGCTTGCCTGTTGCCGCTCGTGGCCTTCTTGCTCATGCCTTGGCACCACGCCGGCCCGAGCCGACCAAAGGAGTTGAAATGCTGTCCAGCGGCCAGCGCGAGCGCGGCACGAAGTCGGCGGCATTGTCGCCGGCCATCCCGGCGCGCAGCCGCTCGATGCCGGCCCAGGCGATCATCGCCGCATTGTCAGTGCAGAGTTTTTGCGGTGGTGCGACAAAGGCGAAGCCGGCTTCCGAACAGAGCGTCTCCAGCGTCGCCTTGATCGTGCGGTTGGCGGCGACGCCGCCGGCGACGACCAGGGCCGGATTCTGCAAACCGGGAAATTCCTGGCCGAAGCGAGCAAGCGCCCGTGCGACACGATCGCCCAGCGCGTCCGCCACCGCCGCCTGGAAGGAGGCGCAGATGTCGGCGACATCCTGGTCGCTGAGCGGCGCGATCGCAGTTGCTGCCTGGCGCACGGCGGTCTTCAGCCCGGAGAAAGAGAAGTCCGGCTGCGCCGAGCCTTTCATCGGGCGTGGAAAGGCAAAGCGGCTGGCGTCGCCGGTGGCGGCCGTCTTCTCGACATTAGGCCCGCCTGGATAAGGCAGGCCGAGCATCTTGGCGGTCTTGTCGAATGCTTCGCCGAGCGCATCGTCGATGGTCGTCGCCCAACGCTGGTAGTCGCCGACGCCGCGCACCGCGACGATCTGGGTATGGCCGCCGGAGACGAGCAGCAGCAGGTAGGGGAACTCGAGCCCGTCGGTCAGTCGCGCTGTCAGCGCGTGGCCCTCCAGGTGATTGATGGCGATCAGCGGCTTGTTGGCGGCGGCGGCGATCGCCTTTGCCGTCATCAAGCCGACGATCAGCCCGCCGACGAGACCCGGCCCGGCGGTGGCGGCAATCGCATCGACCTCGTCGAGCGACACGGCCGAATCGGCAAGAGCTGCCTCGACGATGCCGTCCAGCGCCTCGACATGGGCACGCGCCGCGATTTCCGGCACGACGCCGCCGAAGGCGGCATGTTCCTCGATCTGGCTCAGCACGATGTTGGACAGAATTTCGGGCGCGGAGCCGCTGTCGAGCGCCACCACGCTGGCCGCCGTCTCGTCGCAACTCGTCTCAATGCCCAGAACGCGGATCAATTCGTCGCTGTCCTCGAAGATTGTGTCGCCGGAGGTCTATCGATATTCAGGTGATGCCGGCCTGCAAATGGCGGGTTCCTGGGCTTCCGGTGCTCACGTACTTCACGTACGCTCCGCTCCTGTTCCCAGAACCCTGCATTTTCGACCCGGCCTGACCTGAATCTCGGCAGACCTCAGTTTGCCGGGGGTTATCACGGACTGCGCGCCATGCAAACAACCTTGAAAATCGGAACCCGCGGCAGCCCGTTGGCGCTGGCCCAGGCGCATGAGACGCGAGCGCGGCTGATGGAGGCGCACGGCCTTCCGGAGCAGGCCTTCGAAGTGGTGGTCATATCGACGAGCGGCGACCGCATCCAGGACCGGCCGCTGTCGGAAGCCGGCGGCAAGGGGCTGTTCACCAAGGAGATCGAGGAGGCGCTGCTCGACCGCCGCATCGACATCGCCGTGCATTCGTCCAAGGACATGCCGACCGTGCTCCCCGAAGGGCTGGAGCTCTCCGCCTTCCTGCCGCGCGAGGATGCGCGCGACGCCTTCATCGGCAAGGCGGCGCAGCGGATCGCCGACCTGCCGCATGGCGCCAGGGTCGGCTCGTCCTCACTGAGGCGCCAGGCGCTCATCCGGCGCATGCGGCCCGATCTCGAGGTGGTGATGTTCCGCGGCAATGTGCAGACCAGATTGCGAAAGCTCGACGAAGGCGTCGCCGACGGCACCATCCTCGCCTATGCCGGGCTGAAGCGGCTCGGGCTCGACAATGTCATCACCGATCTGATGTCGCTGGAGGCATTTCCGCCGGCGCCGGGGCAGGGCGCGATCGGTATCGAAAGCCGGATCGGTGACAGCGCGGTGGATAGAATGCTGGCGGCTATACGCCATGCGCCGACCGGGCAGGCGCTGGCCTGCGAGCGTGCCTTCCTTGCCGCGCTCGACGGCTCCTGCCGCACGCCGATCGCCGGCCATGCCACCGTCTCGGGGGAAATGCTGACCTTCGCCGGGCTGATCATCTCGCCCGACGGCAGGGAATCGCATGATGTCAGGCTGGACGGCCAGGCGACGGCTGCGGCGGAAATTGGAGCGGAGGCCGCGCGGACAGTGCGCGCCAGGGCGGGCGCCAAATTCTTCGACGGCTGGGCCTGAGCATGGTCGGCGTCCTGGTGACGAGGCCGGAACCGGGCGCCTCGCGCACGGCGCGGCGGCTGGAAGCACAGGGATTTCAGCCGGTCCTGCTGCCTTTGACCACAACCAGGGCATTGCCGGTCGAGGCTGACGTCGTGCGCGGCGCCGCAGCGGTTGCCGTCACCAGCGCCAATGCGGTTCGCCACGCCCCGAAGGAACTGATCGCGGCGCTCGCAGCCCTGCCTTGCCATGCGGTCGGGAAAAGAACGGCCGAAGCCTGCCGGACGGCGGGATTTTCGTCTGTCAGCGAAGCGGCGGGCGACGCCGAGGCGCTGGCCGCCGCTATCGGCAGCGATCTTGCCGGCAAGGCGATCGTCTATCTGTGCGGCCGTGTTCGGTTTCCGGTCTTCGAGGAGCGGCTCGCCGCTGCCGGCGTGCAGGTCCATGCCATGGAGACGTATGACACGGCGCAATTGAGTTATACCGACGAAGAGATACAGGCGCGTCTTTCGGGCTGGTCGCCCGATATGGTGCTGCTCTATTCGGCAAATGCGGCTGCGGCATTGAGCCGTCTGGCGCGCCGGCCCGCTTTGCGCGGGGTTTTTGAAAAGGCAGCGTTTTTCGCGCTGTCCGCGCGCGTTGGCGGAGCATTGGACGGGATCGCCGAGGGCAGAATCCATATCGCGCCGCAGCCCGACGAGGACGCGCTGCTCAGGCTTTTGTCGCTTTCGCGCTAGGCCGCGTCATCACACCGCCCCTTTTCACCGCTGGGTGATGTGCTAGAGCATCCTTGAGCTCTAGATCCTTTGAACCATCCTCAAGCCAATTCGCGGAGCCCAAGCATGGTCAAGACGCCGAAGGTGCGACATTCGAAGAGCCGCCGCGAGCCGGTGACGATCGAGCTCGAGCCCGGCGCCGTATCGCGAATCAGCGACGAGGATGCCGCCAACTCCGGGCCTGATCTGGCGCGCACCGATGAGGCCAAGGCCGAAGAAGCCGCCGCCGCCTCGCAGCCGGAAGCTCCGGAAGAGCCCATGCATGCCGAGCAGGCCGACATCGAGCCGTGGGAACACGCCGATGCGGCGCGAGCCGGAAACACCGAGGCCGAGGCCAAGAGCAAGGACGAGGCGGATGCGCCCTATCCCGGCGGCTCCGACGCAGCCGAGAGCGAGGCGAAGCGGTCCGACTACGATTTCGAGGACGCGTCGACGGCCAAGACCAGCTCTGGCACCGCGGCGCCGAGGGCCAGTGAGCCACGGAGCGACGAGCGCATCGCCACGCCGCCCCGGCGCGGCGTCGGCACCATAGCTGCGGGGATTGTCGGTGGCGTCATTGCGCTGGCCGGGGCCGGCCTGCTGCAGGCGGTCGGCCTGCTCGGCGCGCCGGTTTCCGGCGGAGCCCCGCTCGACAGCGTCAATGGCGAGATCGCTTCGCTGAAAAGCGAGGTCGCGGCGCTGAAGCAAGCGGGCGACAGCGGCGCTTCCGCCAAGGTCGATGACCTGGCATCGGCATTGGAGCAGATGAAGTCGGATGTCGCGTCGCTCAAATCCTCGGCCGGACAGGGCAGCGACGGTACGGCGCTCAAGACGCTCAGCGACAAGGTCGGCCAGATCGATACGGCCGTTGCCGATTTGCAGAAGGCCGGCAACGCCGCCCCTGCCGATCTCGGACCGCTCAACGAGAAGATTGCCGGGCTCGATGCGCTGGTGAAGTCCGCCGGCGAGGCGGCCAAGGCCGAGGAAGGCCGGATCGCGGCGCTGGAGCAATCGGTGTCGCAGCTCTCGGGCAAGGTCGAGGCGCAGGCCTCGCAGCCGAAGATCGCGCTCGCCATCGCAGCCTCGGCGCTGAAGGCGGCACTCGATCGCGGCGCGCCATTCGCAACCGAGCTCGACACCTTCGCGGCCATCGCGCCCGATGCTCCCGAGATCGCGGCCCTGCGGTCCTATGCCGAGAAGGGCGTGCCGACCCGGGCCACGATCGCCTCGGAAGTCGATGCGGCCGCCAGCGCCATGGTCGAGGCGGCGACGCCGGTCGACCCGGATGCCGGCCTCTTCCAGAGCCTGGTGTCGAGCGCGAAATCGCTGGTCAAGGTGCGGCCGGTGGGCGCCGTCGAAGGCAAGGGCGTCCCCGAAACCGTGGCGCGGATCGAAGTCGCGGTGAACCAGGGCGACTACGCCAAGGCACTCAGCGAATACGATACCCTGCCGGACACGGCGAAGACGGCGGGCGCCGATTTTGCGAGCAAACTCAAGGCACGGCTCGAGGTCGAAAAGCAGCTCGATGCGCTGATTGCCGGCGCGATGAAGGCGTGAGGACCGATAGATGATTCGCATGCTCATCTTTCTCGCCGTCGTCTTCGCGCTCGGGCTTGGCTTTGCCTGGCTGGCCGATCGCCCGGGCGAGATGCTCATCACCTTCAACGGCTATAATTACACGGTCTCGCTGATGGTGGCGGCGGTGGCGATCGTCGCCGTCGTCGCCGCGGTGATGATCGTCTGGTGGCTGCTCAAATCGCTGTGGAACAGTCCCTACACGATCTCGCGCTATTTCCGGGTGCGACGCCGCGACCGCGGCTACCAGGCGCTGTCGACCGGCATGATCGCTGCCGGCGCCGGCGATGGGGCGCTGGCTCGGAAGAAGACCAAGGAAGCGGCCAAACTGATCCGATCCGATCAGGAGCCGCTGATCAACCTGCTCGACGCGCAGGCCTCGCTGCTCGAAGGCGACCATGAGGGCGCGCGCGAGAAGTTCGAGCGCATGCTCGACGATCCGGAGATGCGGCTGCTCGGGCTGCGCGGACTTTATCTCGAGGCCGAACGGCTGGGCGACCGCAACGCAGCGCGCCACTATGCCGGCCGCGCCGCTGCCGTGGCGCCGCAGCTCGCCTGGGCGGCGGAATCGACGCTCGAGGAGCTGACCGAGCGCGGCGACTGGGACGGCGCGCTGAAGCTGGTCGAGGCGCAGAAATCGACAAGGCAGATCGAGCGCGACGCGGCCAACCGGCGCCGCGCCGTGCTGCTCACCGCCAAGGCGCAGGCGCTCGTCGACAGCGATCCGAATGCCGCGAGGACTGCCGCCGTCGAAGCCAACAGGCTGGCGCCTGATTTCGTGCCCGCCGCGGTCATCGCGGCCAATCTGCTGCTCAAGCAGAACGACGTGCGCAAGGGCGCCAGGATCCTGGAGGCCGCCTGGAGGGCCGAGCCGCATCCGGACATCGCCGAGCTCTACACCCATGCAAGACCCGGCGACGCGGTGCTCGATCGCTTGAACCGGGCAAAGAAGCTGCAGGAGATGAAGCGGAACCATGCCGAGTCGTCGATGGCGGTGGCGCGCGCCGCGCTCGAGGCGCAGGACTTCGCCACCGCCCGGCGCGAGGCGGAGGCCGCGATCCGCATCGATCGCCGCGAGGGCGCCTATCTGCTGCTCGCCGACATCGAGGAGGCGGAGACCGGCGACCAGGGCAAGGTACGGCAGTTGCTGTCGAAGGCGGTGCGTGCGCCGCGCGATCCGGCCTGGGTTGCCGATGGGGTGGTTTCCGAACGCTGGGCGCCGGTGTCGCCGGTGACCGGCAAGCTCGACGCCTTCACCTGGCGCGCGCCGATGGAGCGGCTCGGGCAGCTGATCGACAGTCATGAGGACGCCGCGATGCCGGCGATTGCCGTTTCCGCGCCGTCCGTGCCGGTCGAGGAGCGGCCAATCGACCTTGCTCCGGACGAGAAACAGCCGGTCGCAACCTCGGCCGATGGCGAGAAGGACGTCACGGCGGCGCCGGAGGACGAAACCGAAGCCGTCGAACAGGCGTCCGAGCTGCCGCGGCTGCCGGACGACCCGGGTGTCACGCCCGAAGACGAAGCGGAAAAATCGCCGCGCCGGTTTCGTTTGTTTTGAGGTTCGGGCAACATCCGGCCGAAGGGAATGATCTAGATGTTCGAACGGGTGCTGTCGTTCCTGAGGGACCTGCCTGTTGCCGGCGGCGGGAGCAAGCCGAGCGCCGACGATCCGCGCGTGGCGGCCTCGGCCCTGCTCTACCATGTGATGAGTGCCGACGGCGTGCGCCAGGATGTCGAATGGGAAAAGTTCAAGACGGTGCTGGCCGAGACCTATTCGGTCAGCGGCGCGGAACTCGACGCGCTGGCGGCCGCGGGCGAGCGCGCCGACAACGAGGCGATCGACCTCTATGCTTTCACCAGCGTGCTCAAGCGGCATCTCGACGCCGATGCGCGCAAGGCTTTTGTCGGGCTGATGTGGGAAATCGTCTATGCCGACGGCGAACTGCATGAGCTTGAGGACAACACGGTCTGGCGTGTTGCCGAACTGATCGGTGTCGAGCGCCGCGATCGCATCGAGGCGAGGCAGCAGGCGGCAGCCGAGGCGCCGGGCGCGCGCGGCACATCGAGCGACGAATAAGCGGGCGCCCTCCCTCCATGCCACCTGCCCGGAGACCGAAAGTCCTGATCGTGCTGCATCAGGAGACCTCGAGTCCGGGCCGCGTCGGCCACATGCTTCTGGAAGAAGGTTTCGACCTCGACATCCGCCGGCCGCCGCTCGGCGACGAATTGCCCGGCACTCTGGACGGCCATGCCGGCGCGGTCGTCTTCGGCGGGCCGATGAGCGCCAATGACGGGGACGAGTTCGTTCGCCGCGAGACCGACTGGCTGAAAATCCCGCTCAAGGAAAATCGGCCCTTCCTCGGCATCTGCCTTGGCGCGCAGATGCTGGCCAATCATCTCGGCGGCAAGGTCGAGGGCCATGGCGAGGGCCTGGTCGAGATCGGCTGGTATCCGCTCAAGGCGACAGACGCCGGCAAGCAGCTGCTGCACTGGCCGGAGATGGTCTACCAGTTTCATCGCGAGGGCTTTTCGCTGCCGAAGGACGCGACGCTGCTCGCGACCGCCGAAACCTATCCCAACCAGGCTTTTCGCTATGGCGACAATGCCTGGGGCATCCAGTTTCACGGCGAGCTGACACGGCTGATGATGCAGCGCTGGGTGGTGCGCGGCGCGCATCGTTTCGAGCTGCCCGGCGCGCAGCCCGGCCGCGACCATCTCGGCGGCCGGCTGATCTGGGACATGCATCTGAAGCGCTGGCTGGGTGAATTTTTGGGCCTGATCTTTGGCAAGCCGGCGGTGGGATAGAGCCAAAGTCTGAACGGTCGGTTTTGACCGAAGATGGCTTACGTCTGCCGAGGCGTGCACGACCGCTTTGCGCCTTATCTCGGTCATCAAAGTCATCCCGACCGCCCACCAAAAGCGGTCACAGCTGGTGTCAACGCCAAGGAGAGTTTGCGCCGTGAGGATCTCTCTCATAACGATGTCAGCATCGGCTTTTTCCAGCCCTTGCCACCGATCAAGTGTTTTGTGGACAGCATCGCACTTTGCTAATATTGCCGTCACTGCACTCGGCGAGGAATTCGCAGCATGTCGGAGAGGAGTCCGGTCGCGTTGCCGGCGGCGCCGGTGGCAACAGGTTTTCTGGGCGGCAACGGCAACAATCCGTCCGAAGCCCGGCATGAGCGTCGAATCCTGACCGCGCTTTGCTACGACCTGGTCGGATCGACTGACCTTCTTGCTATCCTGGACATCGAAGAGTTCGAGGAACTGATATCAGCCTTCCAGCGGGCGACGAGACAGGCAGTCGCGTCATGCTCGGGTGCCGTCCAGGTTGAGGTCGGCGATGGCGGCGTTGCTTTGTTTCCTGCCGAAATAGACGCCAAGGACGCGGCATCGCTGGCGATCCGGGCAGGGCTCGAAATCATCGACGCCTGCAGGCACGTCGGCTCGGACAAAGGCCGCGCCGATTTGCATGTCCGAGTCGGAATCGCGACATCGATGACCCTGATCCACAAGGGTGACGCCGATACCGGTCACGACAATGTCACCGGGCCGGCCTTCGCGATGGCCACGCGGCTCCAGGCCATCGCGCAGCCGGACACGGTGGTGGTCTCGGACGCGACGCGCAACCTGGCGCGACGGTCGCATGTGTTCAGCTTTAGGGGCGCCCATGCGATCAAGGGGTTTGCCGAGCCGGAGCTGGTCTGGCGCGCGCTCAGTCACAAGCGCGAGGTCGACCGCTTCTTCGCCTTCGGGCGGCTGAGCAGTCCGCTCATCGATCGCGAGGCCGAGCTCGCCACGATCGCCGAAGCATGGGACAGCGCCATTGCGGGAAACGGCGGCGTGGTGGTGATCGAGGGCGAGGCGGGGATCGGCAAGTCGCGCATTCTTCACGAAGTGCGCCGGCGCACGCGTCACCAGCGCGCGAAACTGCTGTTCTTCCAGTGCACGCCCGCCGGCTCGCGCTCGGCGCTGCATCCGCTGCTGCAGAACGTACGCGGCGATCTCGCCGGCAACGAAGGCCAGCTGAGCGCTGCCGCCGTGGCGGAAGCATTCCGCGATAATGACGTCCGCGATCCTGAAATCATCGATATCTTTTCGTTCCTGCTCGGCGCAGCGGGAGCCGATCCGATGCTCAAGGAGATCGACGCCGAGGCGATGCGCGCGAAAGCCAATTGGGCGGTTCGCCACGCGCTCGAAGCCCTGTGCGCCAGCGGGCCGATTATCCTGGTGGTCGAGGACATCCATTGGATCGATCTGACGTCGAGACAATTGTTGGCTGAACTCGCACAGGCGGCCCGTCACTTCCGGGCGCTTGTCATCGCGACCACGCGCCCTGAATCCGGGAGCTGGCTGGCAGCATCGAATCCAAGGCATATCTCGCTAAATCCGCTCAATCGCGAGCAAACGCGGCTGGCGATCGCGGCCATGTGGCCGCAAGGCAAGCCGTCAACTTCCTCGGAATTGCTCGACGTGGTGGAACGCGTGACCGGAGGCGTCCCGCTGTTCATCGAAGAAATCTGCCAGTGGATGACCGAGAACGCGGCCTCAGCAACGGATCGGCTGGCGCAGACCGAGACGCGCAGTCATGCCTCGGTGTTCGAAAGCGTGATCGAGGCCAGGCTCGAAACCCTGGGGCCGGCACGCGAAGTCGCGCGCGCTGCGGCCGTCGCGGGCAATCGCTTCAATCAGGAATTGCTGCACGCGCTGTTGCCGGAGCTCGACGACGAAATCATCGCAAACGCGCTGGATTTGCTGAGTGAGGCCGGGTTCCTGATCCGTGTGCGGCCTTCCGGCGCTCCGGTCTACGGCGTGCGCCATGCGCTTATCCAGGAGACGATCTACAACGCAACGCTGCGCAAGAGACGGCAGGCCTTGCATCGCCGCCTGTTTGCCGCGGTGAGCCGCAATCGAAACCTGGCCGGGTGGCTGGGCACCGCCGAGGTCGCCGAGCATGCAGAGCGCGCAGGCCTTCTGGAGGACGCGATCGCTCAGTTCGTGATCGCAGGCACGGAAAGCTCGTCCCGCTCGGCGATGGCGGAAGCGAGGCAGATACTAGAGCATGCATTGGCGCTCTGCGGGCGCGTTGCGGCAGCCGACACGCGAGACGCGCTGCGGCTATCGGCAATGATCGTGCTCGGTCCCATCCTGACCGCTGTCGAAGGTCCGAACTCGGCGCCCGCCCGCAAATTATACGAGGACGGCGTGGTGATCGCCCGGCGGCGGCCGGTGGCCGAGCGGGCCAAGTGGTTCCCGATCTACTGGGGCTGGTGGTTTACGGATACCGTCATGGACGGCGAGCGCGCGGAGGTCGTGCTCAGCGATCTCAGGGATGTCGAGGATGCCGAAGTGCAACTCCAGGCCAGGCATTGCGTGTGGGCAATCGACTTCAATCTTGGCCGCCACGACCGCTGCATCGCGGCCGTCGACGCCGGACTGTCGCTCTATGAGCACGGCCAGGGCAAAGCCCATGCTGCGTTGTTCGGCGGGCATGATGCGAGGGTCTGCGGGCTCGCCCACCGCGCCTTGTCAATGTGGTTCGTCGGAAAGCCGGCAAGCGCGCTCCATTCGATGTCGGAAGCTAGGAGCTGGGCGCAGCAAACCGGACATGCCAGCAGCATAGCGCATGCCTACCTCAACGAGGCGATGCTGCATTGCTATCGCCGCGATTTTTCGATGCTGCGAAGCGTGATAGCGGATCTGCGCCACTTGACCGGGCGTCATCATATGCCCGCCCTCGCCGCCGCAGTGCAGATCTTCGAAGGCTGGTGCGACGGCAACGCCGGCCAGGTCGAGGGCGGCAGGGATAAAATGCGGCAGGGCCTCGGCCTCCATGGGGAGTTCCAGACGCCTGAGGACGAACCGGTCTATTGCGGCATGCTGGCGGAGCTTTTGACAAGAACTGCCGAGGTCGATGAGGCGCTCGCTCTGCTGGACTCGGCCGTGGCGCAGGCCAAGGCCGGCGGCAGCCGCTTCTGGCTGGCAGAACTCTACAGGCGAAGAGCGGAGCTACTCCTTCTCCAGGGCGATGCGAACGCGAACGTAGTCGCTGCCCTCGAAAAGAGCATCGCCATAGCCGCGGAGCAAGGCGCCGTGCCTTTCCTCGTCAGTACATACGAAAGCCTTCAATCATCAGGCCTGTCACCTGAACTGTCGTCACGCTATCGCGATCGGGTCGAACGTGCGAAATCCGCTCTCGAGCCGGGCGCCTCGCTGATCGTCAATCCCGAACCGGCTGTTCGGCGCTAGCTGACCCTGCAAGAGCATCCGCTATGCTGGAGCGATACAAACGCCTCGGTCCGCCGCCCGACGAGGCGCTGGCGAGGCTGATGAAGATGCGCGGAGGCCTTGGCATTACGCGGATCGCCGACATTACCGGACTCGACCAACTCGGGATCCCGGTCGTGCAGGTGACAAGACCTTTCTCGCTCTCCAACGCGGTCGCGCAAGGCAAGGGCGCCACGCTGGCGCAAGCCGCGATATCGGCCATGCTGGAATCGGCCGAGACCTTCTTTGCAGAGCAGGTGGCGAATTTCGACATAGTCGTCGGCTCCGCCGATCAATTGCGCATCCCGCCCGGTCGTTTCGAAAGGCATCTCCAGGGGGGCGCCGCGCCCGGATGGCGCGGTAGGGACACGGCGTGGGTAGCCGCGGATAATCTTCTTACCGGCAGCCGCGACCTGGTCCCGTTCGAGCTCGCGCACACCGCGTATGTGTTGCCGTCCCTGCCCCACGACGGCATTTTCGCGGCATCGACGAGCGGTTTGGCGGCAGGCTTCGAGGAGCCGGATGCCATCGTTCATGGCATGCTTGAATGCATCGAACGCGATGCGATCGCCACGGCATACCGGACCCACGGTTTTTTCCACCGTCAACGCATCGATCCCGAGACGATCGATGATCCGTCGCTCCGCGATCTCCTGGAAACTTTGGCGGCCAAGAACGTGCTGGTCGGCCTTTGGCAGGCTTTGTCGCCGTTGGGCATCCCGGTGGTGTGGTGTCATCTGCTGGAAGACGAACCGACGGAAACCGTCCATTTGGATCATCCGGCTGATGGCTCGGCTGCGGGTTTCAGTTTTGCCGGCGCGGCGGCGCACGCCATCTACGAAGCGGCCCAGGCCCGTCTAGCGGCGATCTCGGGCGCACGCGATGACCTGACACGCGCGTCCTATCCGAAATACCCCGATCGGCAGATGATCGCAGCGCATCGCCGGCTCCTCCGCGATGGACCGCGCAGCGTGGATTTGCGCGCGGTGACCGAGCAGAGGTTCAACACGGCGTCGGACGGGCTGTCGGTCCTCTTGGCAATTCTCGAAGAGAGAGGGTTCGATGCGGTTCACCTGGTCCGGGTGCGAACGCGACCGTTCGATGCCCTGTCGGTTGTCAGGATCGTCATTCCTGCCTTGCAGCCGCTTTTGCAGGGGTAGAGATTATGCGCCCGAAACTCGTCTTCACCGGCCCTACCGTGTCCCATGCCGACGCATTGAAGGTCGTCGATGCGGTATGCCTTCCGCCCGCCGTGCAAGGCTCGATCGTTTCGGCCGTGCAGCATTTCGACCCGAGTGCGATCCTTATCATAGACGGCGGTTTTCAGGCTGAGCCGGCGGTTCGGCACAAGGAAATCCTGTGGGCTCTCAGCCGCGGCATCCATGTCGTCGGCGCGGCCAGCATGGGTGCCCTTCGAGCAGCCGAGCTGTTCCCCCATATGCAAGGCGTCGGGCTTATCTACCGATGGTATCGTCGCTTCGCCTTTGCACCCGACGACGCAGTAGCGGTATTGCATGGACCGGCCGAGGTGAATTTCGCTCAATTGACGCATGCGCTGATTGACCTGCGCCGGACCCTTCGCGCCGCTTGCCGGCGCGGCGTGATTTCACCCGAACAGCAGGCGAGGCTCGAGAGTGCGGCACAGGCCTTCAACTTTCGCGAACGCACCCTGGCACGGATGGTCCGGGATGCGCACGACGACAAGGACGACGTCGGGAGATTGTGCAGGGAGCTCGGCGCGGCTTTCGTCCAGCAAAAAAAGCAAGATGCCCTGCGGGCACTCGAACTTTTGCGGGACCAAGCATTTGAAAAAGCACACCCCATGCCGGAATTGCAGCTAACCTCCGCCTTTTCCAAGGATATGGACGATGCGGGGCTGGCGCTCTAGGCCGTGACCTCTTGGCGGCCGGCGATTTACGCAACGTAAGCGCCGTGATAGCGTGCTAGCGTCAGAGGGGGCCAAGCAATTGGACGCGGTCGATCGTGTCGTTGCGCAAGATCGGTTTCTGGGAACGCGGTTCCTAGTCTACCCGCAGGTCCCTCATCTTTCGGGTTACGGAACACCCGAAACAGTATGGATTTCAACTCCACCCGATCTGATCCGCTCCGGCCCGGAAGATCACCGCATCTACGTTCGCGATCCGCTCCTCGACAAGGAGCCTTACGACTACCCTTATCTGCCACCGTTTGTCGGGGAAATCTTTCCGCCTGCAGAGGCTGGCTTTGACGGCCATTTCGATCAGCTTTCCCTAACCTCGCGACAGTTCCTTTCTGCGCACGCTTTCGCCTCGGTCAGCCGCGTGCTGGACATCTGGGAAAGCTACCTCGGCAAACCGATTGTCTGGTATTTTGCCGAGACGTACGAGCGGCTCGAAATCATCCCCTTCGTCGACTGGGAGAACGCGCAATCGGGCTATGGCTATCTGGAACTCGGCCGAGAGCGCGGCATCGACGGAGGCAAGTATCCCTATGCGCTCAACTTTGATGTGATCGCACATGAGGTCGGCCACGCAATCTTGTTTTCGTTGTTCGGGACACCAGCCGGCGCCCTGACTCAAGGCGATTTCGGACCGTTCCACGAAGCCTGCTCGGATCTGGTCTCGCTCTTGTCCTTCCTGAATTTCGACAGCGGCATGGACCGGCTGCTGCGGCACTGCGACGGCAACCTGCTTGTTCTCAATGAATTGAACCGGATTGCCGAATTGACTGGCGATCGGCAGATCCGCCTCGCCAGCAACGCACGCCGTATGTCGGAGGTGACGGCGGAAATCCATGACAGGTCACGGCCGTTCACGGGAGCTGTGTTCGACACGATCGTCGACATCTACCACGCGGCATTGGTGCACGAGGGCTTGGCCGACGAGCGGCTGCTGGGGATCGATATCAAGGGTCTCGACCAATCCGACATGCAGCGCATCTCGGATTTCACGTCCCGCGCCTTCCACGCTCGGCCCTTCATGTTCAAGAGCATGCTGATCAGAGCAAGGGACGAGGTGGCTCTCGCACTTGCTCAGGCATGGCCACGCCTCGATGCGGATGACCTGTCGTTCGAAAAGGCCGCGGCGTTGGTGGTGGACGCCAGCGATCGCGTCGCGCCGATGCTCGCGGAAAAATTCGATGAGAACTTCAGCTGGCGGGAGATCTTGTGAACTGAAGGATGCAGCAAAAAGGAGCGAGGAACATGAGCGACGACTATCACCGACCGACACTAACGTTTCCATCAGGCGCTTACAACGCAACACAGGTCAGGCTCTATGGCTTGGGGGCGGAAATTGGACTCAGCGTGCCCGGTGCGCCAGCACCCTTTGGGGACACCGGCATGTATGTCGAAACCGCGCCTGGGGCATCCATCACTGACGAGCAACGTGTCAACGCACTTGACGTGTTGGAGAAATATAACAGCAACAAAGGCCGCCAAGATATATTAAATGGAATTATTCCATTCCCAGAAATACCAATCAGAGTCTCTTATCATTTCAAGATCGACCTGAAGAATTTTGGAACTGCGATCCTTTCCACGGTAGGAAGTACATTCATGCTCGGATCATCTCCAGAACAGAAAACATCGTGCGGAATAATTGTCGGTTATGCCTATGAGGGACATACCTACGATTTGCCAAAGCCCAAGATAATGATCATCCCGGCGTTTCCGGAGCCCAAGATACCAGCGGACGATTCGGAATTTGACGCGAAGGAACCTGAAGGCTACGCGGTTTGGCTCGTTGATAAGCTCGACGAATGTGTGGAGTTGGAGATGAACCAAGGCTTTGTCGAACAGATCGTCCTCGAGGCGAACCTTCCAGGCAAACGTTCACCGACGATGTACGCATCCAAGATGACGATCGGACACCGTGGCGGAAAGCTGAACGACTAGTCTCTCATGTTCCCTGTCAGGGTTGAAGGCATGAAGGCTCGCCTGCTTTGCAGGTTTGCCATGCAACGACTGTGTCCGCTTTCCTAATGCTGCCGCCCGAAACCGGACAGGCAGGAGGCGGCCCCATGTCAGCCGTTGTCGGCGCAAGCTGACTAGGCCTGAGTGTCGGATCCCTGCGGCTTGATCGGGCGCTCATTCATTTCCGGCTGTTCAGATGCCGCCCCCGCCGTTGCGCCGGGGATAGATGGACCCACAATCCTGCGAGCGCTACGGCGCCGAAGCCGCCGACCACCACGGCAGGAATAGTGCCGATGAGCGCAGCCAACGTGCCGGCTCAGAATTCACCGACCTCGTTCGGTATCGACGGAACCGCAATCTGTGCTAAGGGGCCGCCCAATCAACCAAAGGACGACAGCTGTGAGCGAACTGACCGTGGCCGAGGCGATCGAAAATATCTACGCCTCACTCCGAGCGGACAATGCCGACATCGATGCCCATATCGCGACACTCAAGGCAGCGCTGGCACGAGAGGGGAAAAAGCAGGCGGTGTTCGATCCGACCAAGTTGGCGCAGAACAATCGCGCCGGGCGCAAATTGATGCAGGCCTATTTTCGGCAGCGGGGCGTCAGCGTGAGTTTTTCGGAGTAGATCTGCTCGCGCCTCTAACTCGTTCATCGACGGTGCAGCTTGATTGGCCGAGGCGCGAACGACAGGGGTCTGCGCCTCACATCGATCATTCCGGAGGTCGGTCCGCTCTCAGAAACCAGACATCGGCGGGGTTGAGCCGCACCCCTTTCGCGCGAGCAGGCGTTGTTCCCACTCGATCACCTCGAATTGCCTGCCATGAAAAGAAATGGGTAAGTTCGAACCTCCCTGTTTCGCCCCTACATTGTTTTGAGATCAGTCCTTCACTAGGTTTGCTGCATCGTAGAATGGCTACGTTCACGGGAAGGGCCTCGAAGTGCGTCTCATCCTTTTGTTGTCGTTTCTCACTTCTCTAGCATCGTCGACCCTTCTGGCAAAAGAGGTCTATCACAACGTGGCCAGCCGTGATTCGTTGATTCGCGCCAACATACTCGGCAGCATGATGAACGCGCTGACGCTACACAAAGAATTTGACGACAAATGCAATTTGGTTCCACTGATAGATATTAAGGCATTTGAAAATTACTACAAAAATCTGACTTGGAGCCTTAGCCCTTCAGATCTCGCTCTGGTACAAAAAACCTACCTCGACGCTCAAAGCACCTGGAGAGCTAAAGACGGTGGGATACCTGGAATAGAGTGTGATGACCTTAGCGCCGAAATTCTAGATTTCGATATTGGAACTCCGAATCCCCGCCAAGAGATGCTAAGTCTACTCAATGCGACGCCGCGTGGCAGTTCACAATACAGAATCTACGCAGCAGCGGTGGCATGGGGTGGATATCTCGGGGCTTCCATAACCTGTCCAGACTACTCTGTCAGTTCGGTCGCCGTGAATAAGATCCAAGAAAGCAATAGGGACGAGTTTCGGGTTCCGTACCTATTGGCTAGGCTGGCCGCCGCCAAAGCACCGCCTAGTTGTCGAGATATAGCGCCTTTCGCACGGGATGGCGGGGTCTACCGCGCCAGAAGCAAGTGAGAAGAACTGCGCTTATCAATTGCGGCTGTTCAAGTGCCTTACCTGCCGCAGCGCCGGGAACAGCCAGGCCCAGAGGCCGGCGACGGCGATGGCGCCGACGCCGCCGATGACCACTGCGGGCACGGTGCCGATTAGCGCCGCCATGGTGCCGGCGCGGAACTCGCCGACCTCGTTGGAGGCGCCGACGAAGACCCCGTTGACGGCGTTGACGCGTCCGCGCACCTCATCCGGCGTCCAGAGCTGGATCAGCGTCTCGCGGATATAGACGCTGAACATGTCGGTGGCGCCGAGCAAGGCCAGCGACACGATCGACAGCCAGGTGATGGTCGAGAGGCCGAAAAGCACTATCGAAGCGCCGTACAAGGCGACGAAGCCCAGCATGATCCTGCCGGCATGGTCGCGGAGCGGATGGCCGGCGAGCCAGACCGCCACGGCGATGGCGCCGATCCCGGGCGCCGAGCGCAGCAGGCCGAGACCCCAGGGGCCGAGTTCGAGAATGTCGCGCGCATAAACCGGCAGCAGCGCTGTGGCGCCGGATAGAAGCACGGCGAAGAGGTCTAGCGAGATGGCGCCGAGCACGATCTTCTCACTCCAGATGTAGCGGAAGCCGGCAAACAGCGTCTCAAGCGTCGGCTTGTCGGTGGCGGTCTGCTGGGCGGGCTTGGGAATGGCGAAGACGAGCAAGGCAGCCACCAGCATCAGAATGGTGGCGGTGCCATAGGCGATTTCCGCCGAAAGGCCGTAGAGCAGCCCGCCGGCGACCGGGCCGACGATGGTCGCCGTCTGCCAGGCGGACGAGTTCCAGGCGATCGCGTTGGCGAAATCCTCCTGCGGCACCAGATTGGCAAACAGCGAGGACGAAGCCGGCCCGTAGAAGGCGCGGGCAATGCCGAACATGGCGAGCACGACGAAGATCGGTAGCGGGCTGGTCAGGCCGCGGAGCGTCAAGAACAGAAGCGCCAGCGCGCAGGCACCCTCGACCAGCGACGACAGTGTCATGATCAGGCGTCGGCCGAAGCGGTCGGCGACCACGCCGGTGGCCAGCACCAGAAGCAGCGACGGCAGGAACTGGACGATGCCGACAATGCCGAGGTCGAAGGGGTTGCGCGTCAGGTCGTAGACCTGCCAGCCGACGGCGACGGACACGATCATGGTCGCGAAAGTGGTGAGGAAGCGCGCCGTCCAGTAGCTGAGGAAAGGTCTATGCCGGAAAGCGGCGTAGCGCTGGTCGGGTGAAGTAGCTTCGGCGGTCATTGTTCAAGGGCCCCGTTATGGCATCGGCCGGCGGGGCACTTCCACGATGGGCGCTGGTCCGGCCAGAACCCTTTAGCCCAGTTCGTGCTGCCGTGCGCGCAAAAAATCCGCGCTGGATCAACGAAAGGCGGAGTCGTCGTTCGCAAGGCAACAGACCAGTCCCTGGGAGCCGCGAGATGACTACCAGCTCGTCGATCTGCCTCCCGAGGCACGGGTGTGTCCAAGCCACAAAAGCGCGAAGGCCTGCCGATCTCGTCGGCAGGCCTCCAGAAAAAATTGCACGGACCCTGAAGTGGCTCAGGCGGATGCCTTGGCTTTCCTGCCCCTGGCGGGCTTGACCGGCTCGGGTTCCGCTGCCTTGCGGCCGAGGCCGATGGACTTGGCGAGCTCCGAGCGCGACGCTGCATAGTTCGGCGCGACCATCGGATAGTCGGCCGGCAGGCCCCACTTGGTTCGGTAGGCCTCGGGCGTCAGTCCGAAATGGACGCCGATGTGGCGCTTGAGCGATTTGAACTTCTTCCCGTCCTCGAGGCAGATGATGTAGTCCGGCGTCACCGATCGTTTTGGATTGACGGCGGGGGTCGGCGGCGGCGCGGGCGGCGCCGACGGCTTGCCGAGGGCGGTCAGCGAGGCGTTGACGCTGGCGATGAGGTCACTCAGACCGGCAGCGGGCAGCTGGTTCTTCTCGACATAGGCCGACACGATGTGAGCGGTCAGCCCGAGCAGGTCGATTTCCTTGCGATTGTTGGTGTCGTCCTCGGCCACGTCATACCTCCGTCAGTGCCGCAACGCCGCGAAAATCGTTCTCGACTTTCGAAAGGCGCGATTGTGGAAGCGCTACTTGTTCTCGCGTGTCCAGGATGGCGCGAGGTGCTGCAGGCTGGCGACTTCCTAGTCGGCAAATCTGCATGATGCAACGTTGCGCGACGCTATTACACGTTATTTTGAACAATTATACTGATTCGTCACAGATCAGACGATCAATGCCTTGTCGCGCCACAGTCGAAATCCGCCTTCGAACGCGCGTGTGTTGTCGCCGCGCCGGGATTTTGCCGGCAATTCGTCGAGCTTGTCGACGTTGCCGCCGCCAATGACCACGTAGTCTGGCTGCAGGGCGGCGCGAAGCCTGTCGACGACGTCGAAGACATGTTTGCGCCATTTCTTCTTGCCGTGCTTGTCCAGGCCGCGTTCGCCGACATAGTCTTCGAAGCTGCCGCCCTTTCGATAGGGGAGGTGGGCGAGTTCCATCGGCTGGCCGACATTCTCGAGGATCATCGCCGCGCCGAGCCCGGTGCCGAGCCCCAAAAACAGCATGCGCCCGCCTTCATAGCTGCCGATAGCCTGCATCAGCGCGTCGTTGACGACCTTTACCGGCTTGCCGAAGGCGGCGCCAAAATCGAAGCCGTCCCAGCCCTTGCCAAGATTGAAGGGATCGCGCGAAGGCTTGTTGTCCCTGACCGGACCAGGATAGCCCATCGCGATCAGGTCATAGTCCAGCCCCTCGGCGAGTTCGTTCACCGAGGCGACCACCCGCCGCGGCGTCAGGCCCGGTCCGGAATCGGCGCGGCGCATCTCGCCGCCGCCGCTGGCGAGGATCTTCACATGCGAGCCGCCGACATCGATCGTGAGCACGACCTGCCCGCTATTCGCCGGGGCCGGCGTCCTCGTCCTGGGCATTTCTCGTCCTCCGCTCAATTCGACGGATTGATCCAGCCATTGGGCGGGCCGAAGCCGTTCATGGCATCGGCCGGCCCCCAGGTCTTCGGCGCGTAGACCGGCGGCGGCGTGGTGTCGCCAAGCACCGGGCCGACGATGCGCCAGGCAAGCTCGGCCGCGTCCTGGCGGGTGAACAACTGGCCGTTGCCGTTCATGGCGTCGCCGATCAGCCGCTCGTAGGGCGGCATGTCGCCTTTGCTGTCGTCGAGCGCGGTCAGTTCCACCTGCTCGCCGATCATGTCGTCGCCGGCCCGCTTGCGCTGGGCGCCGATCGAGATCGCCACCTGCGGGTCGATGCGGAAGCGGACATAGTTGGCATCGTCCGGATCGATCGGATCGAAGACGTCGAGCGGCGGCCGTTTCAGCCGCACAATCACTTCGGTCGCGTGCACCGGCATGTTCTTGCCGGCGCGGATAAAGAAGGGAACGTCCCGCCAGCGCCAGGTGTCGACGAAGAAGCGCACCGCGGCGAAGGTCTCGACCGGCGAGTTGGGCGCCACGCCCGGCTCCGCGAGATAGCCGTCGAACTGGCCGCGCACGACATCGGCCTTGGTCAAGGTGCGGATGGCGCGTAGCACCTGCACCTTCTCGTCGATCAGGTCGTCGGCCGAGCGGCCGACCGGCGGCTCCATGGCAAGCAGCAAAAGAATGTTGAGCAGGTGGTTCTCGATCACGTCGCGGATGCAGCCGACGCCGTCATAGAAGCGGCCGCGTCCCTCGACGCCGAAATCCTCGGCCATGGTGATCTGCACGCTTTCGACGAAATTGCGGTTCCAGATCGGCTCGAGGAAGGAATTGGCGAAGCGGAAATAGAGCAGGTTCTGGATCGCTTCCTTGCCGAGATAGTGGTCGATGCGGAAGATCGACTGTTCGTCGAACACCAGATGCAGCACGCGGTTCAGCCAGCGCGCCGACTGCAGGTCGTGGCCGAAGGGTTTTTCCACCATCAGCCTCGCGCCACGCGCGGTGCCCGACTGCTCCAGGCCCTGGACCACGGTCTCGAACATGTTCGGCGGCACCGCCATGTAATGCAGCGGCCGCTGCGCAGAGCCGAGCGTCGCTTTCAGCTTCTCGAAGGTGGCGCCGTCGCGGTAATCGCCGCTGACATAGCGCAGCAGCGAAGCGAGCTTGGCGAAGACCTTCTCATCGACGCTGCCAAGCGTGTTGGCGATGCCGTCGCGGGCACGCTCCACCAGCTTGGCGAGTTCCCAGGGGTCGAAGGCGACGCCGATCACCGGCTCGGTGAGCGTCCCCTTGGCGACCATCTGGTAGAGCGCTGGAAAGATCTTCTTGTGGGCGAGATCGCCGGTGGCGCCGAAAAGCACCAGCGTGTCGGAGCGTTCCTGGCTCATCGCCTCTGCACTCCCTTCATGCGCCGCCCTTCGGCTTCTCGACATGGCCGCCGAAAGCGTAGCGCATGGCGGACAAAAGCTTGTCAGCGAAGGCGGATTCGCCCTGCGAGGAAAAGCGGTCGAACAGCGCCGAGGACAGCACCGGCGCAGGCACGCCGGTGTCGATCGCCGCCTTCAGCGTCCAGCGGCCTTCGCCGGAATCGGAAACGCGGCCGCCGAACTGTGTAAGCCCCGGGTCGTTCTTCAGAGCGCCCGCCGTCAAGTCGAGCAGCCAGGAGCCGATGACGCTGCCGTGCCGCCAGACCTCGGCGACAGCGGGCAGGTCGATGTCGAACTGGTAATATTGCGGATTTTCCAGCGGACTGGTCTCGGCGTCGGCCGTCCGCGGCCGCTTGCCGGCATTCGCCGATTTCAGGATGTTGATGCCCTCGGCATAGGCGGCCATGACGCCGTATTCGATGCCGTTGTGCACCATCTTGACGAAATGGCCGGCGCCGCTCGGGCCGCAATGCAGGTAGCCGAAGGGCGCGGTGCCGGCATCCTTCGGGGGACTGGCGCCTGCGTCGGCGCCGGGAGCCAGCGTTGCGAAGACCGGATCGAGATGACGCACCGCCTCGTCGGGGCCGCCGATCATCAGGCAATAGCCGCGGTCGAGGCCCCAGACGCCGCCGCTGGTGCCGACATCGACGAAGTTGATGCCCTTGGCGGCGAGCTTGGCGGCCTGGTCGACCGCGTCGTGGTAATAGGAATTGCCGCCGTCGATGACGATGTCGCCGGGTTCCATCAGCGCCGCCACCTCACCGACGATCCTGCCGGTGATCGCCGCCGGCAGCATCAGCCAGGCACTGCGCGGCTTGCTGAGCTTGCCGATGAACTCCTCCATCGAGGCCGTGCCGATGGCGCCGTCCTTGACCAGGCCGGCAACACTCGCCGGGTTGATGTCGTAGACGACGCATTCGTGGCCGTCGCGGATCAGGCGCCGCACCATGTTGGCGCCCATCCTGCCCAGTCCCATCATTCCGATCTGCATGGTGTCACCCAGTCGTTCGAGGAAAGGAAAGCTCCTGGCCATACTCGTTGATCATGATCTTGTCCTAAAACCGCTTCCCACTTTTTGCTGCGCTGACCTTTGGTTCGGGATCATGATCGAGCATCGATGCCGACAGTGAAGTCGACATTCTCCCAACGGTGGCTGTCGGGCCAGAAAAAAGTGAAGACGATGGTCGATCCCGGCGGCAGACCGGCTGTCTGCAAATCCACCAGATGGACGCCGAAGGCGTTTTGGGTGGTCCTGTCATCCCGTACCGTCAGCCATTTGTCACTGCTCCAGTGCACCACGCCGGGCGCCGAGAGTTCGACGCGCAGCACCTTGCCGGCGGGGAGAGAGCGGATCTTGTTGTTGAAGCGCCATGATCTGAAGAGCGAGATGATCTCGCCCTTGATGTAACGCTCGACGCCTTGCGGCGGCATGTCGAATACGGCGCCGTCGCGCAGCGAGCGCAGCAGCTTGATGTGCTCGGAATGCGCCCAGACCAGCGGCATGGCGCTGCCTGACGGGGCACCCAGGTGCAACTCGCGCGCCGGCATGTCGGGCCCGTCCCAGACCTGTTCGGGCAGAAGGCCGCCGAGGCCGGCCGAGCGCTCGAAGGTCTCGAGCAATTCGGCGGCCTGTTCGGGCCGTCCCGCCGCCAGCTCATAGTGGGCGCGCTCGCCGGTGAGCAGCGGCCATGGCCGGCCTCTGCCGGTGCCGTCGAAGGGTGCGCCGTCCTCATGCTCGCCATAGCCGTCGCCGCTGTAGCGGTACCAGACCGGCCCTTGCGGCAAGTCGCAGCGCAGCGAGGCGTCGATGGCCTTGACCGTATTCAGGATGCGCGGATCGTGCGCCGCCCTCAGACCGAAGCGGACAAGCGCCAGCGCATCGGGACTGATGATGGCGTCGGCCGGCTTTTCGGTGTCGCCCGGCGGTCGGTTCTTGATCGGCACAAAGCCGTCCTTGGGCGAAGCGGCGCCGGCCTCGTCGGGCGGCGCGATGCGCACGTAATAGCCGTCGATGCCTTCGCGGAGGCAAAGGTCCGTGCCGCCGACATAGGTCCAGCGCTCGATCTGGTCGTTCCAGCAATCGGCGGTCTCACGCAAATAGTTCGCCGGCTCACTTTTGCCGAGCGCGTCCAGCATGTCCGCGGCGGCGAGCAGCGCCGCGATCTCGACCGCAAGCGTGAACGGGCTGTAGCCGGCGTCCTCCTCCCAGCGATCCTCGCCGGTGACAGGACCGTTGCGCACGACATAGGAGGCCGCGCTCTCGATCATGGGCAGGAAATCGGCGAGCGCCGCGCGCGCAAGATGGCCGGCGCGGCGCAGGGCATCGGCAAGCAGCAGCGGAAAGGCGCACTCGTCCATCTGGATGCCGCGCCAATAGGCGGTGCCGTCGGACCAGGCATTCTGCGGCCAATGGCCGTCCGGCTGCTGGATGGAGCGCAGATAGCTCAGGATCTGCAGCGCCTGCCTGGCGTCGCCGGCGGCGAGGAAACCGCCCGCCGTCTCGACCAGGTCGCGCGGCCAGATCAGATGATAGCCGCCAAGATCGTCGTCGCCCTTGCTGAAGCCCCAGGGAATCGACAGGCTGGCGACCGCGGCTCCCGGCCTGGCGACCGACAGGTGCGTGGCCAGCACCGCCGTGCTGACGCGGTAGGTGTTCAATCCCGAGGCTGCGCGCCTGTCCAGCTTCTCCAGCCCTGCCTGAAATCTCCGCCAGTTCGCGACATAGGCCTCGGCTGCGGCATCGAAGCCCTGCTCCAGGCTGGCGAGGGCCATGTCGGCGGCCTCTTGCGGCCAGGCGCCGAAACCGAGCGCCAGCAAGGCCGTGGTCTTGCCGGCGGAGAAGCCGATCTCGCCGGCCAGCGCCACATTGCCGTCCTCCGCCCGTTGGCATGCGGGGTCGAGCACGCCATGCTTCTGAAGCTGCTGCCAGCCGTCGGAGAAGCCGACATAGCCGGCCGCGCAGGCGCGCCAGGGCAGCGAAGCGGCGAGCGCAATGGAGACCCCGCGGCCCGATGCAAACAGCATCTGCGCGCCCTTGTGCTCTCCGATCCAGGCGGTGTTGCCCATGCCGGCATTGACGAGGTGGGGAGCCAGCAATGCGTAGACGCGATAGTCGCCGGGCGCGCCCTTCAGCGGGACGAAGGTGAGCTCCTGCAGCAGGACTGGCCGTTTCGGACCCGTAATGATCTGTTTTTCGATGCGGTAAGCGCCGTCGCCGGCGGTGTTGGTCAGCCGGTAACCGGGAATGCCGTCCTCGAAGGCTTCGATGGTGTGCTTGGTGTCGCGCTTCTCTTCAGAAAAATGGCCGTTCGGGCCGGTGACGATCAGGCCGAGGTCACGCGTGCAGGCACTGTCGAGGCGCGGGTAGTAGAGCTCGTTCAATATGCCGTGGCTGATGGTGAACCAGACGCGGCTGGCGGGCGAAAGCGCGGTGCCGACGCCGCTCTTGGCACTCGACGTCCAGCGCGCCGGGATTCCCGGAGCGCCCTGGGCAACAGTCGGCGTCACTGCCATGCATTGGTCTCCTGCCGCCGTTCCTAAACCAGGAGCCGCAGGCTTTTCAATCATCGCACCGCAAGTTGATCGGCCCATCGCCCATCAGCTGTCGTTGACAGCCGCGCCGGCAAGCGTCCACTATTTCGCTCCCAGGGAGGGCCGCGGGAGGAAATCCGGACGAGGAATTAGCCGTCCAGGTGGCGGATCCTTCCCGTGGATTGCCCGCGCGGCAAGGGAGGAGACATGTCGGAAGTATCTCCCCAGCTGATCGACCGGCTGTTGGCGATCTCGCGGGCGCTGGCCGGACACATCGATCCAGGCTCGGCGTTCCGGGCGACGGCGATCGAGATCGGCACGCTCATTCCGCACGACCATATCGATCTGGCGGTGCTGGCGGTCGATGGGCGCATGCACGCCTGCTATGAGGCCGGATTCCACACCAGCTGGAGCGAGCTGGCGCAGCATCCGGTGGCGGGCAGCCCGATCCGGCGCGTGCTGTGGGGCGAGACGCCCTACCTCCTGTCCGACAACGCGCTGGTCGACGACCGCTTCCATTTCGAGGGAGCGTTCGACGAACCGATCTTCGCCGCCAAGCTGCGCAGCCGCATCATCGTGCCGCTCCGGGCGCGCGGCGGCGTCATCGGCGCGCTCAACATCAGCCGCCACGAGGCCGGCTGCTACACGCAGGCCGACGTGGCGGTGGCCCAGCAATGCGCCGACCTGATCGCGCCCTATATCTTCGCGCTGATCCAGACCGAGGAGGCGCGCCGCGCCATGCTGGCCGAAAGCGAGGCGCGCAACCGGGCGGAGCTGCTGAGGGTCGGCGCCTCGCAACTGACCGAGGGCATGGAGCGCGAGCGCCGCCGCATGGCCATGGACCTGCACGACCAGACGCTTGGCGACCTCGCCCGCATCGCGCGCCAGGTGTCGGCGTTCCGCAGCCGGGGTATGGCGCGGGCGGCGCAGCTTGCCGATCTCGAGCAGGAGGTCGCGGGCTGCCTGGCGGAACTGCGCCATATCGTCGACGACATGCGGCCGAGCGTGCTCGAGCTGTTCGGCCTGCGCGACGCCGTCGAGGCGCATCTCAACCGCAGCGTCGCAAGGGCCAAGCCGCCGATCGCGGTGCGCATAGCCGACAGCAGCGACGGCAGCGCCGACACCATGCCGGAAACGCTGCGCACGGCGCTCTACCGGATCGTGCAGGAAGCAATCAACAACGCCGTGCGCCATGCCGGACCAAGCCGCATCGAGGTGCAGCTGGCATCGACAGCGACGACATTCAGCGTGGCCGTGAGCGATGACGGGGCCGGTTGCGGCGTGGTCGATCCCGGCGCGCAGGGCGGCATCGGCCACATGCACACGCGGGCGGCGCTGGTCGGGGCGCGGCTGCGCTTCGAGCCGGCGAGCCGCAAGGGCGGCACGCGGGTCGTCATCGAGATCGACCGCGAGGCGCCGAAGCCCGGGCAAACGGCGGCGACTGAACGGGCGGTGGCGGAGGCATTGTGATGCTGGTCATGATTGCGGAGAATGACGGCCTGCACCGCGGTTTCGCGCGGCGAACGGTCGAGCAATTGTGGCCCGGCGATGTCGAGGTGATCGAGGCCGCCGACGGCGAGAACGCCATCAGCCTTGCCGCGTCGCACGAGCCGCCGCATGTCGTGCTCGACCTCCAACTGCCGAAGGCCACCGGCATCGAGGTGGCGCGCGCCATCTGGAGCCGCCGCGCCGGCACACATATCCTGTTCTGGTCGAACTTCGCCGACGAAGCCTATGTGCGCGGCGTCGCACGCATCGTGCCGCCGGGATCGGTCTATGGCTATGTGCTGAAATCGGCGACCGAAGAGGGCATGCGCTCGGCGCTGCGCGGTGTCTTCAGCGAAGGCCACTGCATCATCGACCGCGAGATCCGCGGCATCCAGCACCGCGTCCAGGACCGGTTCGAGGGCATCACCGACGGCGAGTATGAAAGCCTGATCGACATCGCGCTCGGCCTGACGGACCGGGCGATCGCGGCGCGGCGCGGCCTGTCGATTCGCGGCGCGCAAAGCCGCATCAAGCATGTCTACGACAAGCTCGGCATCGCGCCGCCGGAGGAGGGCGCCGGCGAGGCGTCGGTCTTCAATTCGCGCACGCGGGCAATCTATCTCGCCCTTGCGCGCGGCCTGATCAACGTCGACGCGTTGCGCCGCGAGCAGGACCAGTTGGATGCCTGGCTGGCGCAAGTGCCGCTGCACGAATAGCCCAGCGCCGGCACGCCGACCGCCGCGACTGTGCAAACACACAGTCGGCGTTGCGCATTGACCTGTATCGCAGGACCCTGACCCCGAATACGCTCCCGACCAAGAACAAGAATATCGGGAGGGTAGCCCATGCCGTTCGTCAGCATCCGGATACTCGAAGGCCATTCGCAAACACGCAAGAACGAGATCTCGCGACGCGTCACCGAAGCGATCAGCGAGATCGCCGAATTGCCCAAGGAAGCCATTTGGGTGGTGATCGAGGACGTGCCGGGCAGCGACTGGTTCGTCGGCGGCAAGCCGGTGCGCGAGCCAAAGGCTCCGTAATGTCGATGCCCGCGCGCGCCCGTCACTCCGGCTTTGATGACGTCGTCGGCAATGCTGCGATGGAGCGGCTCGCCACCGGCTATGGTTTCCTCGAGGGGCCGGTGTGGCATCCTTACGAGAAATGGCTCGTCTTTTCCGACATTCCGGGAAACCGTATATATCGGCGCGGCGCTTCGGGCGAGATCGAATTGTTCCGCGATCCCAGCCAGATGGCCAATGGCAACACGCTCGACCGGCAAGGACGCCTGGTGACCTGCGAGCATGCGACCAGCCGTGTCACCCGCGCCGAACCGAACGGCGCGACGACGGTCCTTGCCGCTCACTACCAGAACGTGCAGCTCAACAGTCCCAATGACATCGTCGTTGCTACCGGCGGATCGATCTATTTCACCGATCCCACCTACGGCCGGCTGGAATTCTACGGCGTGCCGCGGCCGCAGGAGCTGGCGTTCCAGGGCGTCTACCGGATCGACGGCGACGGCGCGCGGCTGACGCTGCTCGCCGACGATTTCGCGCAGCCGAACGGGTTGTGTTTTTCGCTCGACGAGTCGAGGCTGTTCGTCAACGATACCGCACGCGGCCACATCCGCGTGTTCGGCGTGGAAGCGAATGGCGACCTCAATGGCGGCGCGGTGTGGGCGGTTACCGAGGGCCACATGCCAGGCGCGCCGGACGGCATGAAGATCGACAGCCGCGGCAATCTCTATTGCACGGGGCCAGGCGGCATTCATGTCTTCGACGCCTCCGGCGATCTGCTCGGCGTCATTGCGACGCCGGAAGATTGTGCCAATTTCACCTTCGGCGACGAGGATCTGCGGGGCCTTTACATCGCCGCGTCGACGTCGCTTTACCGGCTGAGGGTGCGCGTGCCGGGATTGAGGCTGTTTTGAGCGGGAGCGCTCAGATCGGATGGAAGTGAAGCCGGCCCGCAAGGGCCGATGGAAGTGCAGCTGTCAAAACATCTGGGAGGACTATGACATGAAGAAACTACTGGTCTTGAGCGCCCTTGCAGCCATGCTTGCCTCGGGCACCGCGCTTGCCGATACGAGCGGCAAGAAGATCGCCTTCTCCAACAACTACGCCGGCAATTCGTGGCGCCAGGCGATGCTCGACAGCTACGGCATCGTCACCAAGAAGGCCGTCGAGGACAAGGTGGTCGCGGCTGCCGATGTCTTCACCACTGCCGACAAGGAGGTGCCGACCCAGGCGGCGCAGGTGCAGAACCTGATCCTGCAGGGCTATGACGCCATCGTCATTAACGCCGCCTCGCCGGATGCGCTCAACGGCGCCATCAAGCAGGCCTGCGACGCCGGCATCGTCGTCGTCTCCTTCGACGGCATCGTCACCGAGCCCTGTGCCTATCGCGTCGTCGTCGACTTCAAGGACATGGGCAAGCAGGAAGTCGAGCAGATGGCCAAGTTCCAGCCCAAGGGCGGCAACCTGCTCGAAATCCGCGGCCTGGCCGGAACTTCGATCGACGAAGCCATCCATGCCGGCATCCTCGAGGGCGTGGCTGCGCATCCAGAGTTCAAGATCGTCGGCTCGGTGACCGGAGACTGGGACCAGACCACGGCGCAGAAGGCGGTGGCGACCATCCTGCCGTCGCTGCCGGATGTGGTCGGCGTCGTCGACCAGGGCGGTGACGGCTATGGCGCGGCGCAAGCATTCGCTGCCGCCGGCAAACCACGCCCGACCATCATCATGGGCAACCGTCAGGACGAGCTGAAGTGGTGGAAGGAGCAGAAGGAGAAGGACGGATACACGACCTGGTCGGCCTCGATCGCGCCAGGCGTGTCGACGCTCGCCTTCTGGGTGGCGCAGCAGGTGCTCGACGGTCGCAAGGACATCCCGCACGACTTGCTGGTGCCGTATCTCGCCTTCACTCAGGACGATTTCGAGGCCGCGTTGCCGAAGATCAAGGAGGGTGGCGTCGCCACGCACGAATACACGCAGGAAGAAGCCATCGCGGCCATCAAGGCCAATATCAAGCAATAGGGCATGATCCCGAACCGAAGGTCAGCGTAGCAAAAAGTGTGAGCGGTTTTCGGAAAAGATCATGCTCCAGCAAGCGATAAAGTGGGATGACGATTCGAAGAAGGGTCATGCCACTTTGCCGACGTTGCCAGGCGCATCGCCAACCGGATATCGTTGAGGATGCTCCAGGCTATCGCAGACATCGTCAGACTGGACGGCGCCGAAAAACATTTCGGCGCCGTTCGGGCCCTTAATGGCGTCGACTTCCATGTCGGCGCCGGCGAGTGCGTCGGGCTAGTCGGGCATAACGGCGCCGGCAAGTCGACGCTGATGCATATGGTGGCGGGCACGCTGCGGCCGGACGGCGGGCAGATCGCCGTGCGCGGCAATCAGGAAGCGAGCTATTCCGTGGCGCGCGCGCTCGAGCTCGGCATACGCTGCGTCTTCCAGGAGCTGTCGCTCTGCCCCAACCTCAGCGTTGCCGAGAATACCCGCATCAACCATCCCTCGCTCCGCGGCTTCGGCTGGCGCCGCAAGGCGGCGGATCTCATCGCCGCCAAGCTCGACGAGATCTTTCCCGACCACGGCATTTCCGCTTCCGACATTGCCGGTGACCTATCGATTGGCAGGCGGCAGATGGTCGAGGTGGCGCGCGCCTTCACGCTGACGCGCGAGCCGCTGCAGCTGGTCATCCTCGACGAACCGACCTCGTCGCTCGATGCGCATACGGCTGGCCAATTGCTCGCCTTCGTGCGCCGCTTCGTCGAGGCCGGCGGCAGCTGCATCCTGATCTCGCATGTGCTGGGCGAAGTGCTGCAGAATGCCGACCGCATCGTGGTGATGCGCGACGGCAAGGTGGTGGCCGCGGACGCCGCAACCGCGTTCGACCGCGACAGGTTGGTCGCTGCCATGGGCGGCGCCGAAGCCCATCAAAGGACCGCTTCCGAGACGCGGAAGGTCACGGCCGGGCCGCTAAGGGTGCGCGCCCGGCCGGCACGGCAGCAGGACAGCAATGAGCTTCTCGCCCGTGCCGGCGAGATCATCGGGCTCGCGGGTCTTGCCGGCCACGGCCAGACGGACCTGCTGCTCGCGATCTTCGCCGCAGCCTCTCGCGCCAAGGCCGGCATCGAGGTGACCGCGCCGGTGGCGCTGGTGGCCGGCGACCGCCAATCCGACGGCATATTTGCGCAGTGGTCGATCGCGCAGAACATCGGCATCCGCTCGCTTGCGCGTCTGCGCAGCGGCTTCCTGATCGCACCAGACCGCGAGGCGGAACTGGCCGAGTTCTGGAAGAAGAAGATCGGCATCCGTACGCCGGACCTGAACAACAACATCTATTCGCTGTCGGGCGGCAACCAGCAGAAAGCGCTGTTTGCCCGCGCGCTCGGCTCCGATGCCGAGATCGTGCTGATGGACGACCCGATGCGCGGTGTCGATGTCGGCACGAAGCTCGAAGTCTATGACCTCGTGCGCGAGGAGGCCGCCAAGGGCAGAACTTTCCTCTGGTACACCACCGAAACCGAGGAGCTCGACAATTGCGATCACGTCTATGTCTTCAAGAACGGCCGGATCGTCGCCAATCTCGGGCGCGACGAACTGACCGAGGAGAAGATCATCCAGTCCTCCTTCGGCGACGCGGCCTGAGATGACGGCGATCGCTCCCGGCACGCTTCCAAGATCGTCCTCGCGCGGCAGCGCCGCCAAAGCGCGCATGCTGCGCAGCCTTTTGCCGGCATTGTCGCTGGCTCTGGTGCTGCTTGCGATCGCCTGGTTGAACCCGCGCGCCATCTCCTATTTCGGCTTCAACCTGATGCTCAATCTGGCGATCCCGATCGCCCTGGCGACGATCGCGCAGATGTTCGTCATCGCCGGCAATGAGCTCGATCTGTCGATCGGCACGTTCGTCGGCTTCGTCGGCTGCGTCACCGCGACATGGCTGAAGGACGCGCCGCTCTTCGGCATCGCAGTGCTGCTCGGATCCGTCGGCGTCTATGCGCTGCTCGGCGCGCTGATCCATCTGCGCAACCTGCCATCGATCGTGGTGACGCTCGGCATGAGCTTTGTCTGGCAGGGGCTTGCCATCCTCATCCTGCCGAAGCCCGGCGGCAAGGCGCCCGACTGGCTGCTGTCGATCATGGCGTTGAAGCCGCCTTACGTCCCCTTCCCCATCCTTGCCGCGCTGTTGATTGCCGTCGTCGTGCATTTCGGCCTGATGCGCACCGCCTATGGCGTCATCCTGCGCGGCTCCGGGGGCAACGCCGCGGCGCTCAGGCGCGCCGGCTGGTCGCTGCTCCGGACCAAGATCGTGCTGTTTGCGATGACCGGCCTGTTCGGTGTGCTGTCGGGCCTGGCGCTGATCGGCATCACCACCTCGGCGGATGCCAATATCGGCAACGGCTACACGCTGCTTTCGATCGCCGGAGTCATTCTCGGCGGCGGCGAGTTCGTCGGCGGCCGGGTGTCGCCGATCGGCGCCATCATCGGCGCGCTGACGCTGGCGCTGGCCGCATCGCCGCTGTTGACCTTCATGCACATTCCGCCCGACTGGCAGGTCGCCGCCAACGGCGCGATCCTGATCATCGTGCTGGCGGCGCGGGTCCTGATCAGCCGCAGGGAGAGGTGAGAGATGGCCTCGCTGCGGATGCTGCTCGAAAAACCCTGGCTCTGGTCCTTCGTCGGCGCCTTTCTTGTATGGGCGGCGACCGTTGCCTTCACCGGCGGCTATGGCGCCGGCGGCATGGTCACGGCCGCGCTCTCGCTTGCCGTCTTCACCGTCATCGTCGGCGTCGGCCAGATGTTCGTCATCACGCTGGGGCCGGGCAATGTCGACCTATCGCTGCCGGCCAATATCGGGCTGGCCAGCGCCGTGGCTATGAAGGTCATGGGCGGCAGCGATTCCATGATCGTGGTCGGCCTGCTCGCCGCACTTCTGTGCGGGGCTGCAATCGGCGCCGTCAACTATCTGCTGATCTGGGCGCTGGGCATCCCGCCGATCATCGCGACGCTGTCGGCAAGCTTCATCATCCAGTCGGTCGACATCAGCTACGGCCGCGGCCTGCAGATCAAGCCGCCGCCAGGCTTTGCCGATTTCACCAACTGGCAGGTCCTCGGCATCCCGGTGCTGGCGATGCTGACGGTGCTCTTCACCATCGGCGCCGCGCTGGCGCTGCAGCGCATGATCTATGGCCGCTCGGTGCTGGCAATCGGGCAGAACATCCGCGCCGCCTGGCTGGCCGGCGTCAATGTCGGCCGCATCCGCTTCCTCACCTATACGCTGTGCGGCGCGCTCGGCGGCATCGACGGCGCACTACTTGCCGGCTATTTCCGCGGCGCCAATGTCGATATCGGCAACGAATACCTGCTTGCCTCGATCGCGGTCGTGGTCATCGGCGGCACCTCGGTCGCAGGCGGCAAGGCCAACGTGCCCGGCGTGTGGGGCGCCGGCCTGTTCCTGGTGCTATTGCTCACCATGCTCAACACGTTCGGCGTCAGCGCCGGCGTGCGGCTGGTGCTGACGGGGCTGATCATCGTCGGGGTGATCACGGCCGCGGGTGGCGAGAAGGCGGTGCGCTGAGGCGCGTCGGGCTGAGGATTCAGCCGACGCGCTTTAAGCTTTAGGACAGCTCCGCCCGAGCCTGCTCACATTCCCGTCAGGTCGCTCATCAGGCCCGAAGCCACCGACAGCCGCGACACAGTGATTTCGCCGCCCTCGGTCAGGGCCTGCAGCCGCTCGCGGATGCGCGCGACCCGCTCACCGCCGGCCTCCAGCCAGGCCGCGACCGGATCGGCCGCATTGGCGTGAGCGGTGAGCGCCGCGACCGCGATGCCGCGCCTTGCGGCGCCGATCGTGTCGGTCGCGCGCGACAGCGCGAGCTGATCGTAATAGTCGGGCGGCATGATCGAGCGCGCCGCCTCCTCGACGCGCGGGATGCGGAAGGCGTCACTGACACCAAAGAATGCCTTGGCGGCACCGATGATATCGGCGTTGGCCATGCGCGCGGTAAGCGCGATGTCGGGGATCAGTTCCCCTACCTCGGCCAGAGCCAGCTTCTCGGCCAGTTTCTCCGGCGCGCCGCCCTTGAACAGGCCATGGCGCCGCGCCTCGGCCCGCTCGCGCGAGAAGGCGGGCAGCAGCGACACCAGCTTCGGCTCCAGCGCTTTGCGCGCGTCCTGCAGCTCGGCGATGCGTTGACCGAGCGGCGCCGAGCCTGCGTCGTTCTTCAGGTACCAGCCGCTGGTCATGAAGATCAGCCGGCTGACCAATTGATAAAGATCGAGCTGGGTCTGGCCGTCGATCTGGTTGTCGATGGCGTCGATCTCCTGATAGAGCGAGGGCAGGGCGAAGCCGTCGCGCACCACCGCGAAGGTGCGCACGACGTCGGCCGCCGTGCGGCCCGTGGCCTCCTGCAGCCGGTTGACGAAGGACGGCCCTCCGCGGTTGACGAGGTCGTTGGCGACGACGCGCGCGATGATCTCGCGCCGCAGCCGGTGCTCCCGTATTTCGCCGGCGAATTTCTTTGCCATGCGTTCCGGGAAATAGCCCATCAGGTCGCGATCGAAATGGGGATCGTCCGGCACGTCGCTGGCAACGATGTCGGAGAACAGGACGATCTTGGCATAGGCGAGCAGCACGCCGAGTTCGGCTCTCGTCAGCGGCTCGCCGCGCGCCTCGCGCTCGGCAAGGGCGGCCGGCGAGGGCAACGTCTCGACCGCGCGGTCGAGTAGGCCGCGCGCTTCCAGTGCCGTCATGAACCGGGCCTGGTGCGCGATGTCGGCCAGCCCGCGTTTGCGCGCCATCGAGAGCGCCAGCGTCTGCTGGTAGTTGTTGGACAGCACCAGCCCGCTCACCTCGTCGGTCATCTCGGCGAGCAGCTTGTTGCGGGCCGGCCTCGCCAGCGAGCCTTTGCGCATCGCCGAAGCCAGCGCGATCTTGATGTTGACCTCGACGTCGGAGCAGTTGACGCCAGCCGAATTGTCGATGGCGTCGGAGTTGCAGCGGCCGCCATTCATGCCGAATTCGATGCGCGCCCGCTGCGTGACGCCGAGATTGGCGCCCTCGCCGATGACCTTGGCGCGCACGTCGAGCGCAGTGACGCGAATGGCGTCGTTGGCGCGGTCGCCGACATCGGCATTGGCTTCGCCGGAGGCCCTGACATAGGTGCCGATGCCGCCGAACCACAACAGGTCGGCCGGCGCCTTGAGGATGGCATTCATGATCTCGACCGGCGTTGCCGTCGTCTTGCCAAGTCCGATTGCCGTGGCGGCCGCCTGAGGCAGGGTGATCGACTTCTGGTTACGCGAGACGATGACACCGCCTTCCGACAGTTTCGATTTGTCATAGTCCTGCCAGGACGAGCGCGGCAGCGCAAACATGCGCTGGCGCTCGGCGAGCGAGGCCGCGACGTCCGGATCCGGATCGATGAAGATGTCGCGATGGTCGAAGGCGGCGATCAGCCGGGTCTGCGGCGACAGCAGCATGCCGTTGCCGAACACATCGCCCGACATGTCGCCGACGCCGACGACGCTGAAGGGCGTGGTCTGGATGTCGCGGTTCATCTCGCGGAAATGCCGCTTGACCGCTTCCCAGGCGCCCTTGGCGGTGATGCCCATCTTCTTGTGGTCGTAGCCGGCCGAGCCGCCGCTGGCGAAAGCGTCGTCCAGCCAGAAGCCGTGCTTCTCGGAAATGGCGTTGGCGGTGTCGGAGAAGGTCGCCGTGCCCTTGTCGGCGGCGACGACGAAATACGGGTCGTCCTGGTCGCGCCGCACCACGCCGGCCGGGGGAATGACGCCGTCGACGCCGATATTGTCGGTGATCGAGAGCAGGCTGGAGACGAAGTTCTTGTAGGCCGAGGTGCCGGCCTCGAAGATGGCGTCGCGGCTGCCGCCGACCGGCAGCCGCTTCGGATAGAAGCCGCCCTTGGCGCCGACGGGCACGATGACCGCGTTCTTGACCTGCTGCGCCTTGACCAGGCCCAGCACCTCGGTGCGGTAGTCCTGGGCACGGTCCGACCAGCGCAGGCCGCCGCGCGCGACCGGGCCGAAGCGCAGATGCACGCCTTCGACCTCTGAGCCGTAGACGAAGATCTCGCGCCATGGCCGGGGAGCCGGCAGTCCGTCGATCGCCTGCGAGTTCAGCTTGATCGCCAGCGACTGCCCCTTTTCCTTTGTATCGGCAACGAAATGATTGGTGCGCAGCGAGGCTTCGATCAGGTTGAGGTAGCGGCGGATGATGGTGTCGTCATCGATGTTGGGCACCTCTTCCAGCGCGTCCTTGATCTTCGCCTTGAGGTGCTTGGCGGCGACGTCGCCTTCGGCTTCGGCCGTCGGCCCAAGACGCGCGACGAACAACTGGTGCAGGCCGCGCGCGATCTCCGGGTAGCGGTTGAGCGCGGCGGCGATGAAATCCTGGCTCTGCGGTATGCCTGCCTGCTGCAGGTAGCGGCCATAGGCCCGCAGGATGGTGATCTCGCCCGACCACAGGCCGGCGGTCTGGGCCAACCCGTTATAGCCGTCATTGTCGACGTCGCCGCGCCAGACCGACAGGAATGCGTCCGCGAACAGGCCGCCGCCATCGGTTAGGTCGATCGGCCTGCCGTAGCTGTTCTCAAGCTCCATGTCGTGGATGAAGACCGTGTCGGAGGCCTCGCCGCCAACCTCGAAGGTGCGCTCGCTGATGACACGGAAGCCGATGTTTTCCAGCACCGGCACACGCCGGGAGAGCGCCACCGGGCTGCCATAGTGGTAGATCTTCAGCGCCGCCTGATGCGGCTTCTGGTCGGTGCGGCGGTAATAGTCGATGGCAATCTGGTTTTCCGGATCGATCTTGGCGATGCGCCTGGCATCGGCCAGCGCCACCGACGCCGAGAAGGTATCGCGGTAGCTTTCCGGGAAACGCGCCGCGATGCTTTTCAATGCCGGGTCGCTGCCGGCTGCTTCGGCCGCCTCGGAAAGCGCGTCTTCCCAGGTGCGCACGATATCGCGGATCGCCGCCTCGACGGTGGCAGGGTCGACCTTGGGCGTCTTGCCGCCGGACCGGCCGATGATGAAGTGCACGCGCGCCAGCGCGCCCTCGGGAAATGCCGGATAGTAAGCCGATAGCCGGCCCTCGAACACGGTCTTGAGATAGGCGCCGATCTTTTCGCGCACGACGCTGTCGTAGCGGTCGCGCGGCACGAAGACGATGACGGAGACGAAGCGGTCGAACTGGTCGACACGCATCAGCGCCCTGACGCGCGGTCGCTCGATCAGTCCGAGGATGGCGCTGGCGTGCTTCCTCAGGATCGGTATCGGAACCTGGAAGAACTCGTCGCGGGGATAGCTTTCGAGCGTATTGATCAGCGCCTTGCCGGAGTGGTCCTGCGGATCGAAGCCCGACTTGGCTATGATCGTTTCGGCCTTGGAGCGCAGATAGGGGATCTTCATCACCGAGCGCGTGTAGGCGGTCGAGGTGAACAGGCCGACGATCCGCAGCTCGCCGGCGAGTGCCCCCTTGGGGGTGTAGGTCTTGACGCCGATGTAATCGAGATAGATGCGGCGATGCACCGAGGATTTGGCATTCGCCTTGGTGACGATCAGCGCTTCCGGCCCATGCAGGAAGGCACGGATCTCCGGCGTCGTCGTCACCGCCTCTGTGCCGCGCCTGAGCACCAGCACGTCCGGATCGCAGAGGATGCCGAGGCCGGGCTTGTCGGCGCGCTCCAGCGTGCCGCTCTCCTCGCCGCCGACATATTTGAATTCGCGCATGCCGAGGAAGGTGAAATTGTCGTCGCGCAGCCATTCCAGGAAGGCGATGGCCTCGGCGACGCTCTTCTTGTCGAGAGGAACGGCCGAATAGCGGAATTCGGAGATGGCCTGGTCGAGCCGGGCCAGCATCGGCTTCCAGTCGACGACCGCGGCGCGCACTTGGTCGAGAATCTTGCGCAGCCGCTCGGCGAGCCCCTTCGCCTGTTCCGCCGTCAATCGCGGAATGTGGACGTGAACGACACTCAGCCTGTCGTGATCGTCGTCCTCCTTGGCGCTGTCGGCCAGGATCTGCACGACGCCGGTCTTGTCGTGCCGCACGGTGACGATCGGATGTGTCACCAGGGTCGGTTCGCCGGCGGTCTCGGCGATCTCGCCAAGGATCGAATCGAACAGGAACGGCATGTTGTCGTTGACGACGGTGATGACGGTCACCGGCCGTCCGGCGCAGGAAACGCCCGACTCGGCATCGACGGCGACGACGCTCTCGCCTTTGCGATGGCGGGCAACCGCCCGGCCCGCCAGTTCGGCGGCGCGTTCCAGGTCTGCCACATCATAGGCGGCGATGTCTTCGGCCGGTGCGCGGGCCAGCAGATAGTTGGCAAGCCCTTCGGGTTTCTCGTCTGCTTTCGCGGCGGCGGCAACCTTCTTCTTCGGCTTGGATTTCACGCTGGCCATGATGCTTAATTCCCTCCCGTCATATGCTTTTGCGGCTATGGTAGCAGATGACCGCCGTTTGGCGACAAAGGTTTGACGGCGTAGCAAGAAAAATGACGCTCGGCCTCGAGCCGGCATCGAAGCGTGCGAGGAGGGTGAATATGACCGGCAAGATCACCGCGCTCAATCTGGTCCAGGCCGAACTCGGCGAGGCGACAAAAGCCTATTTCGCCAAATGCGAGGAGAAGCTCGGCCTCGTGCCCAACGTGCTCTTGGCTTACGCTTTCGACGAGAAGAAGCTGCGCGCCTTCACCGACATGTACAACGAGCTGATGCTGGGCGATTCCGGCCTGTCGAAGCTGGAGCGCGAGATGATCGCGGTCGTCGTCTCTTCGATCAACCATTGCTACTATTGCCTGACCGCGCATGGCGCGGCAGTGCGCCAGCTTTCCGGCGAGCCGGCGCTGGGCGAGATGATGGTGATGAATTTCCGCGCCGCCGAGTTGTCGGCGCGCCAGCGCGCGATGCTGGAGTTCGCGGTCAAGCTGACCGAAGAACCGGCCAAGATCGTCGAGGCGGACCGCGCGGCGTTGCGCGAAGCCGGCTTTTGCGACTGCGACATCTGGGACATCGCCTCGACCGCGGCGTTCTTCAACATGTCGAACCGGGTGGCTGCCGCCGTCGATATGCGGCCGAATGCCGAATACCATGCGATGGCCCGGTGAGGCGACCTCGGTCCTGAATTGGCAACCGTGCATTCTCGTTGCATGTCCGCCCGTTTGGTCCGATGATCAACGATTGCGGCATGGCCCGCATATCGGATTGCGGTCTGGCCGCATATCGCGAGCAATTTCAGGGAAAGTGTGAACGGTTTGCCGCCCGAAATTGCGCCAAACAAACAGCCAACGCGGCGTGGCCGCATGCCGGTTCGACGCCGCCGACAAGGAGGAGAACATGGCGAAATTTCTCTATGTCTATCACGGCTCCGGCAAGATGCCGACCGACGAGACCGAACGCAAAGCGGCGATGGACGCCTGGACCGGCTGGTACGGCAAGCTTGGCTCGGCGGTGATCGACGGCGGCAATCCGGTCGGCATGTCTAAGACTGTGCTGCCCGGCGGCAAGGTCGAGAACAACGGCGGCAGCAATCCCACGGCCGGCTATACCATCGTCGAGGCCAGGGATATCGACGATGCCGTTGCCAAGGCCAAGGATTGCCCGATCCTGATGGATCCTGCCTTCAGCGTCGAGATCGCGCCGATCATCGAGATGACGTGACGGCAGGGCGCGGCGATTGCCGCCGAGAGAAGGCAGGCAGGGCTGGACTTGCCTGCCTGCCGCCTCGCGGCTAGAAGAACCGACCCTTATCCATTTTTCGAGCCTCACTTTGCCTCAGTAACCGCCGGTCTCGTCTACTCCCCCGAAAACACCGCAGGCGCAGCTTTGGCGGCAGCTTGCATCATTTTCACGTGTTCTTCAGGCGGCGGGTTCGAGACCGGTTGGCACTTGCTGAGCCGCTGTCGCGCGCAACTCGCGACGCCAGACATCCAACCGCCGCAGCTCTCGCCACGCCGTGCCCGCAGGCATGATCCCGAAAAGTGCAACCCGGTTTTCGGAAAAGATCATGCCAACAAAGAGATAGGGCATCTCGGACAATGCCGGCCTGACGGACTTCCCAACGGGAAGGGCCTACCGGCATGTCTGGACTGTTGCGTATCCGCTGGGCGATCGCGCCCGAAATCGCGCCTCGACCTTTCATCAACTGCAATCGCTGCGGCGGCACCAGACCGTATCGATGCAGCGGCAAATTCCGCGTCAACGCCAACGGCAAGCGCATAGACGTCTGGCTGATCTATCGCTGCACAGGCTGCGAAAACTCCTGGAACCGCACCATTTTCGAGCGCTGCAATCGCCGCGACATAGAGCCCGCGCTATTGGCGGCGCTGGAATGCAATGATCCGGCGCTGGCGCGTCGCCATGCATTCGACGCTGCCGGGCTCCGGAGCCGGATTGCCCGCGTCAAGGAATTTCCCGACATCACGGTGCGGAAGGAGCTTGTCGAGGGGAGACCACAATGCGCGAGCGCGCTTTGGCTCGAGCTTCGTCTCGAGGCCGCAACACCCTTACGGCTGGATCGGCTGCTTGCCGGCGAGTTGGGCATCTCGCGATCGAGGCTTCAGACCTGGGAAGAGCGGCGCGCGCTGGCCGTTGAGCCGGAGGGCGCCAAAGCCCTGCGCAGGCGGGCACGAGACGGCATGACGATCCGCATCGATCTGGCAGGCGAGGCCGACCGCGACGCCATCATCGCGCTCGCATGCGGCTGAAGTGAAAAGGGAGGGAGCAGCTGCTCCCTCCCTCCCTGTATGACTGCTTCGGGTTGGGCTTACGCCGCGCCCATCACCCTGGCCGACTTCTCGAAACGCTTGCGCTCGTTCGGGTCGAGATAGAGCTTGCGGAGCCGGATGGTCTTCGGCGTCACCTCGACCAGTTCGTCGTCCTGGATCCAGGCCAGGGCGCGTTCCAGCGTCATGCGGACCGGCGGCGTCAGCTTCACCGCCTCATCCTTGCCGGCGGCGCGGATGTTGGTGAGCTTCTTGCCCTTCAGCACGTTGACCTCGAGGTCGTTGTCGCGCGAGTGGATGCCGATGATCATGCCCTGATAGACCTTGACGCCCGGGTCGATGATCATCGGGCCGCGGTCTTCCAGGTTCCACATCGCATAGGCGACGGACTCGCCCTGCTCGTTGGAGATCAGCACGCCGTTGGTGCGGCCGGGCAGCTCGCCCTTGTAGGGCTCATAGGCATGGAACAGGCGGTTCATCACCGCGGTGCCGCGCGTATCGGTCAACAGCTCCGACTGGTAGCCGATCAGGCCCCGCGTCGGCGCGTGGAAGACAAGACGCTGGCGGTTGCCGCCGGACGGACGCAACTCGACCATCTCGGCCTTGCGCTCCGACATTTTCTGCACGACGACGCCGGCATGCTCCTCGTCGACGTCGATGACGACTTCCTCGATCGGCTCGAGCAGTTCCCCGTTCTCGCCCTTCTGCATGACGACGCGCGGCCGCGACACGGCGATCTCGAAACCTTCGCGGCGCATGGTCTCGATCAGCACCGCAAGCTGAAGTTCGCCGCGACCGGAGACGAAGAAGGAATCCTTTTCCGCCGATTCCTCGATCTTGAGCGCGACATTGCCCTCGGCCTCGCGCAGCAGGCGGTCGCGGATGACGCGGCTGGTCACCTTGTCGCCCTCGGTGCCGGCAAGCGGGCTGTCGTTGACGAGGAAGGACATGGTCACGGTCGGCGGGTCGATCGGCTGCGCATGCAGCGGCTCGCTCACCGTCGGATCGCAGAAGGTGTCGGCGACGGTGCCTTTCGACAGGCCGGCGATGGCGACGATGTCGCCCGCCTGGGCCTCGTCGATCGGCTGGCGCTCGAGGCCGCGGAAGGCGAGGATCTTGGACACACGTCCGGTCTCGATCTGGGTGCCGTCATGGTGCAGCACCTTGACCGGCTGGTTGGCCTTCAGCGAGCCCGACTCGATGCGGCCGGTGATGATGCGGCCAAGGAACGGATTGGCTTCCAGGATGGTGCCGATCATGCGGAACGGACCGGGATGCACCGTCGGCGCCGGCACATGCCTGACGACGAGGTCGAACAGCGGCGCAAGGCCCTGGTCCTTCGGGCCTTCCGGATTCTCCGACACCCAGCCGTCGCGGCCCGAACCGTAGAGAATCGGGAAATCGAGCTGCTCGTCGGTGGCGTCGAGCGCGGCGAACAGGTCGAACACCTCGTTGACCACCTCGATGTGGCGGGCGTCCGGCCGGTCGATCTTGTTGATGACGACGATCGGCCGCAGGCCGACCTTGAGCGCCTTGCCGACGACGAATTTGGTCTGCGGCATCGGCCCTTCGGCGGCGTCGACCAGCACGATCGCCGAATCCACCATCGACAGGATGCGTTCGACCTCGCCGCCGAAATCGGCGTGTCCGGGCGTGTCGACGATGTTGATGCGGGTGCCTTTCCAGTCGACCGAGGTCGCCTTGGCCAGGATGGTGATGCCGCGTTCCTTTTCGAGGTCGTTGGAATCCATGGCGCGCTCGGCGACGCGCTGGTTGTCGCGGAAGGCGCCGGATTGTTTGAGAAGCTGGTCGACGAGGGTGGTTTTGCCATGGTCGACGTGCGCGATGATCGCGATATTGCGGAGATTCATTTGTCTGGTCTCGGGAGCGTTGCAGGCAGCAGGCTTAACAAGCGCCGCCATTTTCGGTTGCGCGGCTCATACAAGGTTTTTCGCATTTGCGAAAGGGGACGCCGCGCCCCAAATACATGGTCACTGATTCTTAAACGTCTTGGTGTGAAATGATTCCGTTAACCAAGGCGGAACCTTTGCGGGGCCGGGCAGTTCGATGTTCATGACCGATCAGATGTCCAGATTGCGTCCGGTTTTCGCGTGGGCGGCGCTTGGCGTCCTCATCGCGGCAGGAGCCGCGCAGTCGGCCGCGGCCTTGAAGGAAGCCAATCCGGCGCGGCCGTCCGGCACGCAGACGGCTCAGCAGATGTTCGCCGACGCCCCCGAGGGCGTCGACCCGATCGTCACCGGCCCGGTCAGCGCCGCCTTCAAGCAGCGGCAGCAGGCGGCCAACTGCGACACGGCCGTCTGGCCGAATATTCCCTCGACCTGCTACCCGGATTGACGACGGCGCCACAGGAACCCTGGCGGGACAGCACCCCCCTCTGCCCTGCCGGGCATCTCCCCCTCAAGGGGGAGATTGGCAGTTTGCCCCCACCGCCGCGTCCTGCAGCGTTGGAAATTGGCGAAAGCTAATGCGAAATCCGATCTCCCCCCTTGAGGGGGAGATGGCCGGCAGGGCAGAGGGGGGTGCTGTCCCGCCGACGTATTCAGATTAGGCCGACCGCACAGGATCGAGCGTGACCTTGTAGAGCTCGTTGTCGTCGCGGTCCATCAGCCGCACGGTGAGTTGTTCGGTGGCGCCGGAAATGTCGACCAGGCCGAAGAACTGCAGGCCCGCCGAAGGCGGCAGGTTCTGGCCCTGCTCGGCGGTCGGCGCCTTGATGAACTTGAGCTCCGGCCCGAAAGTCATGTCGAAATTGTTGGGGCCGAAGGTGCCGGCGTGGATCGGGCCGGAGACGAATTCCCAGAACGGGCTGAAATCCTGGAACTGCGCCTTGTCGGGGTTATAGTAGTGGGCCGCCGTATAGTGCACGTCGGCGGTGAGCCATACCGTGTTGCTGATGCCGGCATTCTTGATATAGCGCAGCAGGTCGGCGATCTCGAGCTCCCGGCCCTTCGGCAAGCCGTTGTCGCCATTGCTGAGTGCCTCGGCGCCGGTTTTCTTGGCGGCGTCGTTCCAGACGACGAGGCCAAGCGGCATGTCGGCCGCGATGATCTTCCAGGTCGCCCTGGAATTGGCGAGCTCGCGCTTCAGCCACTTGGTCTGCTGCTCGCCGAGCAAGCGCGATTGCGGCGTCATCGTGTCCTCCATGCCCGGGCCGTTCGGGCCGCGATAGGAGCGCATGTCGAGGAAGAACACGTCGAGCAATGGTCCATAGGCGATCTTGCGGTAGACGCGACCCGGTTCCGACGGCTCGTAGCGGATCGTCGTCATCTCGTGGAAGGCGCGCGCCGCGCGGGCCGCCAGCACATGGATGGATTTTTCCGAGTAGCGGTCGTCGGCTGTGAGATCCTTCGAATCCGACCAGTTGTTGACGACCTCATGGTCGTCCCACTGGTAGAAGGTCGGGCAGATCGCGCTCAAGCCCAGCACGTTCTTGTCCATCATGTTGTATTTCCACTGGTCGCGGTACTCATCCAGCGTCTCGGCTACCTTGCGCTTGCCGTCGATCATGACGACGTTCTTCCACTTGCCGCCACCGGGCAGGTCGACCTCGTCCTTCATCACGCCGTCGGCATAGATCGTGTCGCCGGAGTGGAGGAAGAAGTCGGGCGTGTGCTTGCCGATCGTGGCGTAGGTCTTCATGCCGGTCTCGTCGATGCCCCAGCCTTGGCCGGCAGTGTCGCCCGACCAGGCGAAGCGGATATCGCGTTTGGACGCAGGCGCGGTGCGGAAGCGGCCGACGATCGGCTCGGAGACAGCGTTGATGTCAGAAAGGTCGGCGGCGACCATGCGGTAGAAGATGTCCTGGTCGGCGGCGAGATCGGCGAGCAGCCGCTTCACCGTGTAGTCGCTGGCCGGCGACGTATCGAGCGGCGCGAGCTTGGTCGCGTTGGCGAAGCTCTCCGTCGACGACACTTCGAACATGACGCGAGCCGGGCGGTCGGTGCGGGTCCAGACCATGCCGGACGTGGCATCGACATCGCCCGACTGGACGCCATGGGTGAAGACTGGCCGCTGGCTGGCGCGCGAATAGTAAGGCAGCGCGAGCCCGGAGGCACCGACAAGGCCGAGTGCGCTGGCCGAAGTGACGAAAGCGCGGCGGGTCAACGAGAACTTGTTCATGGCTGTCTCCGGGATGGCATTGAACATCGCCGGCCAAGCTCCCGCCTCAATGTTTCAGGCGCATCTCGGAACCATGAAGTTTTGATAACAGTGAACAGGCGATCTCCCCCCTCGAGGGCCCTCGAGGGGGGAGATTGGCGCCTCAAGCCGCCTGCGGTTCCGCCTCGAAGGCCGGCTTGCTGGTGTTGATCAGCAACGAGATGCAGGCGGCGGCAATGCCGGTCATGCCCGCTATCAAGAAGGCAAGCTCGTAATTGCCCTGGAGTTCGCGCATCGTGCCGCCGAAGGCTGCTGCCGCTGCCGCGCCGACCTGGTGCCCGGCGACGATCCAGCCGAACACGATCGGACCGCTGCGGTCGCCGAAGGCCTCGTTGGCGAGCCGCAGCGTCGGCGGCACCGTGGCGATCCAGTCGAGCCCGTAGAGCACGGCGAAGATGATCAGGCTGGTGGCTGAGAAACCGGAATAGGGCAGGTAGATCAGCGACAGGCCGCGCACGGCGTAATACACGCCGAGCAGCTTGCGCGGATCGAAGCGGTCGGTGAGCCAGCCCGACAGCGTCGTGCCGATCAGGTCGAAGATGCCCATCATCGACAAGAGTCCGGCCGCCTGCACCTCGCCGATGCCCATGTCGCCGCAGAAGGCGATGAGATGGGTGCCGACGAGACCATTGGTGGTGAAGCCGCAGACGAAGAAAGTGGCGAACAGGTACCAGAACACCCGCGTGCCGGCAGCGCGGCGAAGCGTGTTCAGCGTGTGCGTCAGGAAATTGCCCTGCGAAGCGGGGGAGACCGGCGGAACGTCGTCGGCGTCGGCGCCGTAGCGGACCTGACCGATCGAGGCCGGGCGCTCCGGCACCAGCAGAAGGACGAGCGGCACCAGCGCTGCCGTCGCGATCGAGACGGCGATCGCCACCGGCTTCCAGCCGCCGGCCTGCGCCAGCGAGGCGATGAGCGGCAGGAACACCAGCATGCCGGTGGCGCTCGACGCCGACATCAGGCCCATCATGAGGCCGCGATTGGTCTTGAACCAGCGATTGACGATGGTGGCGCCGAGCACGCTTGCCACTGCGCCCGAGCCGATGCCGGAAAACACGCCCCAGGTGATGAAGAGATGCCAGGGCTTGCTCATCAGCAGGCTGAGCGCCGTCGAGCCCGACATGATCAGCAGCGCGGCAAGCAGGGTGCGGCGCAATCCGATGCGTTCCATCAATGCCGCGGCGAACGGGCCGGTCAGGCCATAGAGCAGGATGCCGACGCCGGCGGCCATCGAAATGACGTCGCGCCGCCAGCCGAAACTCTCTTCCAGCGGCAGCATCATGACGGCCGGCGCCGAGCGGAGCCCGGCCGCGATGAGCAGGCAGAAGAAGATGACCGCGACGACGACAAAAGCGTAGCGCTGGCCAAACGGGCGGGACTGAGCTATCATGTTACTGACCGGTACGTTGCAATGGGATGGCGCCATACATACGTACCGGTCAGTAACATTGTCAAGCGAGTTGGTTGATGCCATCGGACAATAAAATTGAAGGATCGATCAGCGAGGCGCCTGCCTCGACGCCGAAGGCCGCCGACAAAATCCTCGGCGTGGCGCGCGACTTGTTCTATCGCGAAGGCATCCGGGCGATCGGCGTCGACGAGATCGTCAAGCGCGCCGGTGTGACCAAGCCCAGCCTCTACCGCAGCTTTCCGTCGAAGGACCAGCTCGCGGCTTCCTACCTGCGCCAATACGATCGCGAATTCTGGCAGCGCTTCGACGAGGCCGTCGAGGCCCATCCGGGTGACCCGCGCGCGCAGATCGGTGCTTTTTTGACCCGCGTCGGCAAACGCACGCAGCGGCCGGATTACCGCGGCTGCGGCATGACCAACGCCGCGGTCGAATATCCCGAGCACGGCCATCCGGCGCGCGTCGTCAGCGAGGCCAACAAGCAGGGCCTGCGCCGGCGCCTGCGCGCCATGGCGGCGGCGATGGGCGCGGCGGACCCGGACACGCTTGGCGACGGTCTGCTGCTCCTCATCGAAGGCGCCTATATCAGCGGCCAGCTGTTCGGCCTCGGCGGACCGGCGGCATCGGTCGCCCGCAACGCCGACCTGCTGGTCGAAGCGAGCTTGAAGAAATAGCGGGTGGCGCTACGCTTCGACAACTCAAATGGGAGTTGTCAGCGATGCGTGCTCTTCTGATCTCGCTTGCCGTTGCCGGTCTCTGCCAGGCGGCGCGTGCGGGCGAGATTTCCAGCGTCTACACCGATCTCGACTGGAAGAAGGACTGCGTGACCTACGCCCAATCCGAGGAGGGCGAAGGCGACTGGGCGAGCCTCGCCTGCTCGGGCTATCGCGGCTATCCGGTGCTGATCGCTTACGACGACGCACGCGAATCCCTCTATTACGGCTTTCCCTCCGACGACATGACCGCCGTCTGGGAGAGCTTTTCCGGCCTCAACACCGCGGGGCCGAAGGTCGAATGGCGGATCGAGACCAATGGCGACAAAGCCGTGCCCTTCGCCGTCATTCATCGCCGCGAGATCAGCAATCCCGACAACGAGAACAAGCCGACCGAGGTGCTGGTCGTCGCCAAGGTGGCGCAGCCGGAAGAGCATGGCGGCTGCACGATCGGCCTGGTGCTCGCCACCGGCAATCCCCAGGCCAACGATCAGGCGCGCAAACTCGCCGATGAAAAGGCGAAGGGCTTCGCCTGCGGCAAGGACAAGCGTGAGGTGATCGGCAGCGTCCCCGACTTTGGCCGGGTCGACAACTGACTACTTGACCGTCTTCGCCCGCTCGATCGCCTCGACGATCATCCTCTTGGCGTATTTGGAATCGTGCCAGCCCTCGATCTTGACCCATTTGCCGGGCTCGAGATCCTTGTAGTGCTCGAAGAAGTGCTGCACCTGCTGGCGCGTGATCTCGGGCAGGTGGGTGTATTCGGTGACGTTCTCATAGCGCAGCGTCAGCTTCGGCGAGGGCACCGCGATCACCTTCTCGTCCTGGCCGGCATTGTCTTCCATGATCAGCACGCCGATCGGCCGCACATTGATGACGCAGCCCGGCACCAGCGCGCGCGTGTTGCAGATCAAAACGTCGATCGGGTCGCCGTCGCCCGACAGCGTATGCGGCACGAAACCGTAATTGCCGGGATAGCGCATCGAGGTGTGCAGGAAGCGGTCGACATACAGCGTGCCGGCGTCCTTATCCATCTCGTATTTGATCGGCTCGCCGCCGATCGGCACCTCGATGATGACGTTGATGTCCTCAGGCGGGTTCTTCCCCGTGGCAATCGCTTCGATACGCATGGCGTGGTCCCTCTCTCGGTTGCAAGACCGATAGCGGGGGACGCATCATGGTGCAATGCGTCGAATAGCGCCGAATGCTAATGGACGCGCACAGTTTGTGATGGTTTGTAACCTGATGCAGGCCGGCCCGAGTACGGAGCGGTTTTGGGAGAAGACATGCGCCGAAACAGACAATCCGTTTCCGCGCGTCCGGCGCCTTTCATTCCCAAACGAAAGCGATCTTCTTCAGCGCCTTCTGCTCGAATACCTCGACGCCTTCGGCGATATCGCGGCCGCCTGCTCCGGAATAGAAGGCGAGCGCGTTCTGGTTGTCTTCAAGGGCCCAAACCACCAGACCCTTCAGACCGTGGTCTGCCAGGCGGCCCCGCGCTGCCCTGAAAAGCCGGCTGCCCAGCCCGATGCCCTGATATTCCGGGCGCAGGTAAAGCTCATAGATTTCGCCCTGCTGCCTGAGTTCCTTGGCGCGATTCTTGCCGATCGTGGCATAGCCGGCGATCGTGCCGCCGATCTCGACCACCAGCACCGTCGCCGCGCGGCGAATCGCATTGGCCCACCAGTCGGGGCCGCGCCGATTGATCATCGAGGTCAGCGTGCGATGGGGGATGATGCCGGAATAGGCGCCGCGCCAGGCCTCCTGATGCACCTCGGCGATGGCGTTGGCATCGCGTGGCTCGGCTTTCCTGATGTCGATGATCAGCGTGTTCATGATTTCTTAACCATAAACCCGCATCGGCCGCTTGCAAAGAGTCCGCCCGAGGGCGCTTGCTCTTTCGCACAATCGTTCCTGACAGGTGGCGAAAGCGCGGAAAACGGCCTCGGACGGGCTTTTCGCTCGATCAGATTTCGACGAGGTGGTCTTCGAGCTCGTTAACGTCGTCGGCGGTGACCGGGAAGTGCTCGGCCAGCATCGCGCCGACTGATTCGACCGCCTTGACGAAACCGTCGGCGAGGCGATCGTCGCCGGCATGCGCGGTGAGATCCCGCACCACACCGTCCCAGACATGCTGGCCGACCTTGGCGTCGATGCCTGAGTCGGCCACCACCTCGGCATAACGCTCGATGATGGAGACGAAGATCAGCACGCCGGTGCGCGCCGCGGTGCGATGGACGTTGCGGGCAAGGAACTGCTTCATCGCATTGTCGTGCGCCGCCTGGTAGCGCAGCCTTCTCGGCACGAAATGGATGCGCAGGCCGGGCAGCGCCCACAACAGGACCAGCACCGAGGCCAGCGCCAGGAGTTCGGCCAGGACGAAATGCGGCAAGCGCATGGTCAGCCACCACGCTTCCAGCCCGTACGCCACGCCGAGGCTGACGATGAGCGCGGCGAGCGAGACCGCGAAGGCGGCCTGGAAGAAATAACTGTCGCTGGCGCGCGCCACGACGCAATAGATTTCGCCGTCGGTCTTTGCCTCGGCCGCGCTGATCGCGGCGGCGATGCGCTCGTGGTCCTCAGGGCTGATCGGTCGTGTTGCCATGGATCTCACCAGCTTCCCGAGGAACCGCCGCCGCCGGAGGAGCCGCCGCCGCCCGAGAACCCGCCGCCGCCGCCGGACGACCAGCCGCCGCCGGAGCTGCCTGACGACCAGCCGCTACTGGACGACCGCCGTCCCGGCTCGAAGGTCATCCCCAGCCAGCGGTAGCGGCCGGGGCCGATCTTCTGGCCGAAGATCGGCGGCAGGATGGAGGCGGCAAGACTGCCGACCAGGATTATGATCCAGATCGTGATAAAGATCGTGAAGAACAGGTCGTCCGAGTTGAAGGGCGCCTGCTCGTTGCGCTTGCCGCGCGCCTCGAGCTCTTCCGGATTGCCCTCCAGCACCATGATCATGTCGTCGACGGCCTTGGCTATGCCGCCGGAGAAGTCGCCGGCGCGGAAGGCCGGCACCATGTCGTTCTCGATGATCAGCTTGGTGTGCAGGTCGGTCAGCGTACCTTCCAGGCCATAGCCGACCTCGATCCGCATCCTGCGGTCGTTCGGGGCCACCAGCAGCAGGACGCCGTTGTTCTCCTTGGCCTGGCCGAGCTTCCAGAACCGGAAAAGACGATTGGCATAGGGCTCGATCTCCTCGCCACCGAGGCTGGGAATGGTGGCGACGACGATCTGGTCGGAACCCTTCTTCTCGAAATCGGCGAGTTTCTGGGTCAGCGCGGCTTTGGTGCCAGCGTCGATGATGGCGGCATTGTCGACGACGCGGCCGGTGAGGGCGGGAAGGTCGGCGGCGAGCGCGGCAAGGGGAAGGAGGAGAAGGCAAAGGAGGCCAAGAAGGGTGAGGGAAGCATTCCTTCGCGCCCCCCTCTGTCCTGCCGGACACCTCCCCCTCAAGGGGGGAGATTGGCAGCTTAAGCGTCGGATCTCCCCTTCCGACGTTGGAGATTGGCGAAGGTGGATGCGACAGCCAATCTCCCCCCTCGTGGGGGAGATGTCCGGCAGGACAGAGGGGGGCGCGAAGGAACGCAAAGTCGGCGAGCTCGATAGATCCAGTAGCCGCTCACCCGCCCTGCTTGGTGCCGAAATCAACCTTCGGCACCTGCATCTTGTCTTCCTCGACGGTGAAGTTCGCGAACGGCTCGTTGCCGCGGAACCAGAAGGTCGCCCACAGCACCGAGGGGAAGGTTCTCAGTGTCAGATTGTAGTCCTTGACCGCCTGGATGTAGTCTCGGCGGGCGACCGCGATGCGGTTCTCGGTGCCTTCGAGCTGCGCCTGCAGCGCGAGGAAATTCTGGTTCGCCTTGAGGTCGGGATAGGCTTCGGACACAGCGATCAGCCGCGACAGCGCGCTGGTCAGCCCGGCCTGGGCATCCTGGAACTTCTTGAGGGCTTCCGGATCCTTCAGCGTTTCCGGGGTCACCGTGATCTGCGTTGCCTTGGCGCGTGCCGCGACCACCGCGTCGAGCGTGTCCTTCTCATGCGACGCATAGCCCTTGACCGTCTCGACCAGGTTCGGGATCAGGTCGGCCCGGCGCTGGTACTGGTTCAGCACCTCGCTCCAAGCCGCCTTGGCATTCTCCTCCGCCGTGGGAATGGTGTTGTAGCCGCAGCCGGCAAGCAGCGGCAGCACGAACGCCATCATCAGCAAGGCTGGAAGGGTGCGGAAGACGGAGGGTGGGGAGAGGCGCTGGGCAAACATGATGGTCCCTCGATGGAAGATGCAGGCCGAAGCAATACCACAATCGAGGCTCAAGAAAATGACCCTGGCCGTTATGGCGCGTTGCCGTCCCGACGCGACAACACCCTGTGAATGGCGGCGCGAACCGGCTAAGCTTTCGGTGAGAAAGGACATTTGCCATGGCCGAGCGCCGGGACGATGACACGGAATCGCGCCGCATCCTGGAGCGCGTGGCGCGCGAGACGACGCCGGGCGGCAAGTCTTTCATCGCCCGAACGGTGAAGGGTGCGCATGACCGCGTCACCGCCGCGGACGTCGATCGCTCCGATCCGATCGAATATTGGGGCACCCGCATCGGCCGAATGCTCGGTCTCATCATCGCCATTGGGCTGCTGGCCTGGCTGGTGTATGTCGCCTCGCGGGGCGGCTAAGGCGCGTCGCGCTGAAACGGATCCAGGCCGCGATTTAGGTCTTTGTTTTCGCAAAACCGCTGCACACTTTTACGCGACATGCAGTAGGAATCGAATTCCATGAATGCAGCAAGAAGCGACGCGCCGCGTGCGGTCATCGTCATCTCCAGCCATGTCGCCCGCGGATCGGTCGGCAACCGCGCGGCCGTCTTCGCGCTGGAGACGCTCGGCTTTCCGGTCTGGGCGGTGCCGACCGTCATCCTGCCCTGGCACCCCGGCCACAGCCGCGCGACGCGCATCGTGCCGCCGCTCGACCAGTTCAAGGCGCTGCTGGCCGATCTCGAACGCGCGCCGTGGCTGGGCGAGGTCCGGGCCGTGCTCTCGGGCTATCTCGGCGAGGCCGGCCAGGCCGAGGCCGTCGCCTCGTTGGTCGCCGCCGTGAAGGCCAGAACCCCGGACGCCCTCTATGTCTGCGACCCGGTGATGGGCGATTCCGGCGGCCTTTATGTGCCGGAACCGACGGCAGCTGCCCTGCGCGACATGCTGATGCCGATCGCCGATATTGCCACGCCCAACCGCTACGAGCTCGAATGGATGGCCGGAGCGCCGCTGCCGGATATCAAGTCGGTGATGGCGGCGGCCCTGCCTGCCGGCCCCTCGACGATGCTGGTGACCTCGGCGCCGTCGATGATGGCAGGCGGCACCGGCAATTTCCTGCTCGACGGCGGCCAGGCGCTGCTGGCCGAGCACCGCCTGATCGAGAAGCCGCCGAACGGGCTGGGCGACCTGACGGCGGCGGTCTATCTCGCCCGCGTCCTTTCCGGGCAGCCGCCGGTCAAGGCGCTGCAATCGACCACGGCCGCCGTCTACGAGATCCTGGCGCGCACGGCAAAACGCGGCGGCGACGAGCTGCAGCTCGAGACCGATGCGCAGAGCCTGTCGCATCCGATGGCCATGGTGCAGCTTCGCCATCTGCTCCATCCCGGACGGGACAAGCGGGCGTGAAACTCGCCGGCGTCGATGGCTGCAAGGCGGGCTGGATCGTCGTTCATCGTGAAGCCGGGACCGAACCATCGGTCTCGGTTTTCCCGAGCTTCAAGCTGCTGCTCGATGCACTACCCGACGCTATCGTTGCCGTCGACATGCCGATCGGCCTGCCGGACTTCTCGCGCCGCGGCGGCCGGGGGCCGGAAGCGCTGGTGCGGCCTTTGCTCGGGGCGCGGCAGTCGAGCGTCTTTGCCATTCCCTCGCGCGACGCGCTCTATGCCGACACCGGCGACTTCACCACGGTCGAAGCCTGGTATGCCGCGCACCGGCGGGCAAGCGCGGTGGGGATTGCCACCTCCGATCCGCCGCGCGGGGTCTCGATCCAGGCCTTCGGCATTTTTGCCAAGATCCGCGAGATCGACGCTTTGCTGATCGCGCAGCCAGATTTGCGCGGCCGCATCTTCGAATCGCATCCGGAAGTGGCCTTCTGCCGGTTGAACGGCGGTGCGGCGATGACGCTGCCGAAGAAGATCAAAGGCGTGGTCAATCCGCCTGGCATGGAGGAGCGCAAGGCGCTGCTTTGCCGGCATGGCTACGAGAAGAGCTTCCTCGACCAGCCGCCGCCGAAGGGCGCCGCCAGCGACGACTTCCTCGACGCGGCGGCGATGATGCTGATCGCCGGCCGCATTGCCAGCGGCGAGGCGCACCCTTCGCCCGATCCGCCGCTGAGCGACCGCTTCGGCATTCCAATCGCCATCTGGGCCTAACCGAGCGTGTCCGCCCCATCACGGTTGCGACGAAGTCGTCCGCAATTCGGCATTGCTTGCACCCGGCTTTTGCCGCTAGAGCCTTTCTCGACTGCAAAAGAGCTGCCGCATCCAACCCGGAAAGGGTCCAGACGCCGCCCATGCCTCACCTCCCCGAACATCTGCTGACCGGCTATCGCAACTTCATGAACGGCCGCTATCGCAGCGAAAGCGATCGCTATCGCTCGCTGGCGCGCGAGGGCCAGGCGCCCGAAACGATGATCGTCGCCTGCTGCGACTCCCGCTCCGCTCCGGAGGCGATCTTCGACGCCGGGCCGGGCGAGCTCTTCGTGCTGCGCAATGTCGGCAATCTGGTGCCGCCCTACGAGCCGGACGGCGAGTTCCACTCGACCTCGGCGGCGCTCGAATTCGCCGTGCAGAGTCTGAAGGTGAAGAGCATCGTGGTGATGGGGCACGGCCGCTGCGGCGGTATCCGCGCCGCGCTCGACATCAATTCGGCGCCGCTGTCGCCGGGCGACTTCATCGGCAAATGGATGAGCCTGATCGCGCCGGCGGCCGAGACCGTGGCCGCAAGCACGATGATGACGGCGACGGAGCGCCAGACCGCGCTGGAGCGCATTTCGGTGCGCTATTCCATCGCCAATCTTCGCACCTTTCCCTGCGTCTCCATTCTCGAAGGCAAGGGGCGGCTGACGCTGCACGGCGCCTGGTTCGACATCTCGACCGGCGAGCTCTGGGTGATGAACAAGGAAACGGGCGATTTCGAGCGGCCGGAATTGTAGTGGAGGTGTGATGCTTCGGAGCTGGCGGAGGTTCTTTCTTTCGACAGCCATGCTGCTGTCCATGGTTGTCCGCGCCAGCGCCGATGACGGCGCCCTCATCGACCGCTGGTATTCGGCCCTGCTGACAGCGGGGAACTGTCGCAATTGCTTGCCGACGACGTGCGCATGAAGCTCGACGACATCGGCGTCATCCAGGACAAGCAGGACTTCATCGAGTCCATCGACGAATGGCAGGGCGCGGTCGCAGGTGCCGCGATCCGCCACCGCATCGAGAAGAGCGAGAACGGCAAGACGACGGTCATTGCCTGCTACGACTTTCCCGAGAACGACACGCTGATGCGCGAGACCTTCTCCGTGGTGGGCGGCCGCATCACCGCCAGCACCCAGATGGCGATCGCACAGGACTGCGACGACTATTGAGTCGCATCGCAATTCCAGGAAAAGTGCCCAGCGGCTTTCCGTCCGGAATTGCGTAAACACTTTGTTGCGCCGTGCGCGACATCGCCCTACATCGGAGCAGCCTGCCTCCACCCATCCCCCTGTGCCGGATTTTTCCATGTCATCTGCAAAAGCCGTCGACCTCACCGCTCATCCGCTGACCTTCTGGCAAGGGCCGCTCGGCCTGCCGGATTTCACCCGGATCGGCGATGGCGATTTCGCCGCCGTATTCGATGCTGCGCTGGAGGCGCATCAGGCCGAGATCGATGCCATCGCCGCCAATGCACAGGCGCCGACAGTCGAGAACACGCTGGCCGCGCTGGAACTCGCCGGCGAGCCGCTGGACCATGTCTCGTCGATCTTCTGGTGCCGGGCCGGCGCCCACACCAACGAGGACATCCAGGCGCTGGAGCGCGAGATTTCGCCGAAGATGTCCAGGCATTTCTCGGCGATCTCGATGAACGAGAAGCTGTTTGCCCGCATCGACGATCTCTATCAGCGCCGTGATAGCCTGAATCTCGATCCCGAGACCCTGCGCGTGCTGGAAAGGACCTGGAAGGGGTTCGTGCGATCCGGCGCCAAGCTCGATGCGGTGGGCAAGAAACGGCTCGCGGCGATCAACGAGGAGCTTTCCTCGCTCGGCACGAAGTTTGGGCAGAACGTGCTCGCCGACGAACGCGACTGGGCGCTGTTCCTCGATCAGACGGACCTTGCCGGCCTGCCGGATTTCCTGAAGAGCGCCATGGCCGAGGCCGCAGAGATGCGCGGCCAGAAGGGCCGCTATGCCGTCACGCTGTCGCGCTCGATCTATGAGCCGTTCTCGACCTTTTCGGAGCGCCGCGACCTGCGCGAGACCGCGTTCCGCGCCTTCATCATGCGCGGCCAGAACGGCGGCGCCACCGACAACACCGACGTGGTGCGCGACATGCTGAAGCTGCGCGCCGAGAAGGCCAAGCTGCTTGGCTACGCCTCCTTCGCGGCGCTCAAGCTCGACGACACGATGGCGAAGACGCCGACGGCCGTGAACGATCTGCTCGACCCGGTCTGGGAAAAGGCCTTGGAGAAGGCAGCAAGCGACCAGAAGGAGCTGGAGCGGCTGGCGGCGCAAGCCGGCAGCAACGAAAAATTCGCGGCCTGGGACTGGCGCTTCTATCAGGAAAAACTGCGCGCCGAAAAATTCGCCTTCGACGAAGCGGAGCTGAAGCCGTATCTGCAGCTGGAGCGCATCATCGACGCCTGCTTCGATGTCGCGACGCGGTTGTTCGGCGTCACCTTCGAGGAGAAGAAGGGCATCACTGCCTGGCATCCGGACGCGCGCGTCTTCGTGGTGAAGAACCCTGACGGCAGCGAGCGTGGTCTGTTCCTGGCCGACTATTTCGCACGGCCGTCAAAACGTTCCGGCGCCTGGATGAGCGCGCTGAAATCCGGCTACAAGCTCGGGCCGGGCGCCAAGCCGGTGATCTACAACATCATGAACTTCGCCAAGCCGCCGGCCGGCGAGGCAGCGCTGCTTTCGGTCGATGAGGCGAAGACGCTGTTCCACGAGTTCGGCCACGCGCTGCACGGCATGCTGACCGATGTCACCTGGCCGTCGGTCTCCGGCACGTCGGTCAGCCGCGACTTCGTCGAATTGCCTTCGCAGCTCTACGAGCACTGGCTGACGGTGCCGGCGGTGCTGGAAAAGCACGCGCTGCACGTCAAGACCGGCAAACCGATGCCGAAGGACCTGCTCGACAAGATGCTGGCCGCCCGCACCTTCGGCGCCGGCTTCGCCACCGTCGAGTTCACCGCGTCCGCGCTGATCGACATGGCCTATCATGCGCGGCCGGATGCTCCGGCCGAGCCGCTTCGTTACGAAGCCGAAACGCTCGCCAAGCTCGACATGCCCGAGACGATCGCGATGCGCCATCGTACCCCGCACTTCGGCCATATCTTTTCAGGCGACGGCTACTCGGCCGGCTATTACTCCTACATGTGGTCGGAGGTGCTCGACGCCGATGCCTTCGCCGCCTTCGAGGAAACCGGCGACCCCTTCAATCCTGAACTCGCCGAGCGGCTGCGGAAGAACATCTACGCCGCCGGCGGCTCGAAGGACCCGGAAGAGCTCTACACCGCGTTTCGAGGCAAGATGCCTTCGCCCGAGGCGATGATGGTGAAGAGAGGATTGGTGTAGCGCCGGGCCGATCTCCCTCCTTGAGGGGAGATGGCCGCGAAGCGGCCAGAGGGGGTCCTCGCGCGTGAAGCGCCGACGGTCTTTGCAGCAGGAAGACCGAGCCCAGTCGTACCGACCCCCTCTGTCGCCTTCGGCGACATCTCCCCCTCGAGGAGGGAGATTATCAGCGCCACGGATCCGCCACCCTTGGCCAGATCGGCCGCTTCAGCTTCCTGTAGTCCGTCAGCGCCGGATTGCTCGGATAGGAACTCGGCGCGGCGACATAGATGATCTCGGCGGCGATCGGGGCGAAGCCGGCGTAGAAATGGTTCGTCGATTTGATCAGCAGGATGCCCTTCGACAGCGGATCGATGCCGAGATTGGAAAAAATGTCCGGTTCGAAGGCCTGCGTGCGGTTGGTGTTGAGGATGATGTCGACCTCGGTACCCTCGATGCGGACCACAGCAGACGGCCCCAATGTGACCCGGCTCGGCCCGAAACTCTGCCAGCCTTCGCCGACAGCCTTGAGCACGGTGACGCGCGCGTCGATCGGCTCGCCGGCCTGCGGCCCGGCCTTGCCGCCGAAGCGCAGGTCGATGACCGCGCCCTCGCCGGCAGCCTGACAAAACGTCACCGCGATCGGATCCCAGATCGTCGCGACGCCGACATTGTCGACGCCGCGCGCCAGCAGCTCGCGCAGCACGATGGTGCCGTCGCCCGGCACGCCGCCGCCGGGATTGTCCCAGATGTCGGCGATCACCACCGGCATGTCGTGGCGCTCGGCACGCGCGGCAAGCGCCCGCTCGATGCCTTCCGCAGCAGAGAGCATCGTCATCGCCGTCTTTTCGCGCAAGCCGTAGAGCTCGCGCCCCAGCGTCTCGGCGAGCTGGTCGCCCTTGGCCTTGTCATTGTCGGTGACGACCAGAATGCGCGTGCCCATTTCCGGCACATCGGCCGCCATGAAGCCGTGGACGACCGAGACCGACAGCACGCCGTCCTTGCCGTGCAAAGCTTTGATTTTGTCGACGAAGGAGCGCATCGGCTCGCGGCTGGTCGGCAGCACCTGGATCATGCGGCAGTCGAAGGTGGAGATGACCGGCCTGATCTCGCCGCGCGCCGCGGCCAGGCCGAGCTCGACGACATGCTCGCCGCGCTCGTAGAAATCGGTGTGCGGGAATTCGAGAAAATAGGCCATGACATCGCAGGCCGCCACGCGCTTCGGCGTCAAATGGCTGTGCGGATCGAACTCCGAGGCGATCACCACCTGCGGCCCGACGATGGCGCGCACGCGCTCGAGCAGATCGCCTTCGCAGTCGTCATAGCCTTGCGCCACCATCGCGCCATGCAGGCCGAGGATGACGGCATCGACCGGCAGGGCTGCTTTGAGCTGATCGAGGATCTCGTCGCGCAGCGCCTCGAACGTTTGCCGCTGCACCAGCCCGCCAGGCTCCGCCCAGGTGGCGGTGCCTTCGATCACGGTCAGTTCCTCTCTCTCGGCGCGTCGGCGCAATGCCACGATCGGCGAGGAGCACAGCGTCGGCGTCTCCGGGTGCTTTCCCGGACCGGCGTAGAAGGCCATCTCGAACGAGGCCCGGTCTGTCGGCACCGGCGAGAAGGTGTTGGTTTCCGTCGCCAGCGAGGCCGTGAAGATGCGCATGAAAGCTCCGGGCGGCAGGCACATATGGTGTGACTTTCCTACATTATCGATCATTTAGCGGCCATACAAGCGGCCAGCGATGTTGCTAAATTACATTCCGTTGAGTAGCGTGACCTCTGACCGAAGTGATGGAGGGAGACGGGTGGCGCTGAAGGCCGATTTCGAGGGCAAGACCGCTGTGGTGACCGGCGCGGGCGGCGGCCTCGGCTCGGCGATTGTGGCGCAGTTGGCCGAACGCGGGGCGCGGATCGTCGGATGCGACCGGTCGGCCGATGCGCTGGCCAGCCCGCATATCGCCTCGCGCCACGTCTTCGATCTGCTCGACCGGGCTTCGATCGAGGCGGCGATCCGCGCCCTGCTCGACAGGGACGGCGTGCCGGACATCCTCATCAGCAATGCCGGCTGGTCGCGCGCCGAGACCATCGATGCGCTGACGGCGGACAGAATAGAGCAGGAGCTCGATCTCAACCTGACCGGCGTGATGACCTTCGCCGACCCGATCGTCAAGGCGATGGCCGGGCGCGGCGCGGGCAGCGCGGTCTTCGTCTCCTCCGTCAACGCCATCGCGCATTTTGGCAATCCGGCCTATGCCGCCGCCAAGGCCGGCATCAACGCCTATGCCAAGGCGATCGCCGTCGAGCTCGGCCGCAGCGGTGTGCGCGCCAACGTCGTCTGCCCGGGCTCGATCCGCACCGCCGCCTGGGATCATCGGCTGGCCAACAATCCCGAAATCCTGGCCCGGCTGAAGCGGCTCTATCCGCTCGGCCGCATCGTCAACCCGTCCGAAGTGGCGGAAGCGGTGGCCTTTCTTGCCTCCGACCGCGCTTCCGGCATAACCGGCGCGGTGCTGCCGGTGGACGCCGGAGTGACAGCGGGATACCTGCCTTTCATCGAAGACATTCTGGGGGCGTGACCGTGAGCCCCAAAGGCGATGGTCCTGCCGTCCGTGAAGGCAAGTGGATGAAAACCCCGACCGACATCATCACCCGCCTGCAATTGATGTCGCAGGACGGCACCAAATCGGACCGCCGGCTGGCCGGGCTGGTGCTTTCCGACCTCGATTTCGCCTCCAAGGCCGCGATCTCGGAAATTGCCGCGCGCGTCGGCGTCAGCGAGCCGACGGTCACCCGCTTCTGCCGCAATCTCGGCTGCGAGGGCCTGCGCGACTTCAAATTCTACCTGGCGCAGGCGATCGCCATCGGTGGCGCGTATCTGTCGCCGGCGCCGCTCAGCCGCGACGCGCGCGAGCAGCGCATTGCCTTCGCCATCACCGAAGCGGCGATCGCCGCTATCCAGCGCGCCGGCGAGGCCCTCGATATGGCGACGCTGACGGCTGTGGCAGCGCGCATCGCCGGTTCCGGCAATGTGCTCTGCATCGGTTCCGGCGGCATTTCCTCGATGATGGCGACCGAGATGCAGAACCGCCTGTTCCGGCTGGGCCTCCCGGCCCTCGCTCAGGTGGATGGCCAACTGCAGTGCATGTATGCCGCGGCCGCGACGCCGGAAACGACGCTGATCGCCTTCTCGGTCTCGGGCCATGCGCGCTCGGTCATCGAGGCGGTCGAGGTTGCGCAGCAATATGGCGCGACCACCGTCGCGGTCACCGCGCCGGGTTCGGCTTTGGCCAAGGCCGCCGACACGGTCATCGCTTTTCTGCCTGTCGAGGACGGCAACATCTACAAGCCCACCTCGTCACGTTACGCGCTGCTCGCCATCGTCGACATGATCGCCACCGTGGTGGCGGAATCGCGCGGCCCAACGGCGCTGGAGACCCTGCGTCGCATCAAGCAGAGCGTGAACACGCTTAAGGTCGACGATCCAAGGCTGCCGCTGGGGGATTGAGGACGGCAGTCGCGCCGCTCCCGTTGACCTTGGCGCTGTCCCGCCAACATGGATCACCCGGAAAGCCCCTCGACCCTTTTCGCCAGCGCCGCCGGATCGCCCAGCACCCGCAGCGTCTTCAGCCGCGATGTGCCACCGCTCACCACCGAGACCGACGAGCCCGGGACTCCCAGCGCCTTGGCGACAAGCCGTTCCAATGCCTTGTTGGCAGCGCCGTTCTCCGGCACGGCGCGCACGCGGGCCTTGAGATGGCTGCGTCCGTCGTCCGCTGTCTCGACGCCCTCGATCCGGTCAATCGCCGCCTTCGGCGTCAGTCGCACGTAGAGATCGATGCCGTCCGCGCGCGGGCGAAACGGAGCGTTCATCGATCAGGATGGCCTCAGACCACCCAGGAAATCACGGTGGTGAGCAGGAACTGCCGGATGAAGAAGATGAGCAGAAGAAGGATGATCGGCGAAATGTCGATACCGCCGAGATCCGGCATGTAGCGGCGGATCGGCCTCAGCGCCGGTTCGGTGAGCCGGTAGAGCATGTTGCCGACGGTGCCGACGAACTGATTGCGCGAGTTGACGACGTTGAAGGCGTAGAGCCAGGAAAAGATCGCCGAAGCGATGATGATCCACCAGTAGATATCAAGCGCCATGACGATGGTTTGAATGAGGGCGATCATGCCGGTCTCCAAATTGTCGCCGACATGTAGCCATTGCGCGCGGAACCGGCAAGGCCCGCCGCTCGGCGCCGGCCCGCGGGACAGACCGTTTCGCCTTGACATCAAACCGCCGCGACCGATACAAGCCGATCCGCTGGAACGGGGCTGTAGCTCAGCTGGGAGAGCGCATCGTTCGCAATGATGAGGTCAGGGGTTCGATCCCCCTCAGCTCCACCAGCCGAATCGGCGGCGCCACCGCGGCGAATGCCGGGCTAGCCGACCAACTCTCCATATGTGAGCAGTCCAAAACGGTTTGTTGGCCGCAAGATAGGCGGCGAGTCAGGGCTGCCCCGCGGTGCCGACCTGTCGGCCAGCCTCCGCCGTCGATCATTCCTGGACAGGCCGCCAGGCCCGTGAAGGCTCCTTGGCAGAATGCAGCACGGCCTTCGGCTTCGAAAGCCTCAGTCGTCCCAATCGTCCCAGTCGTCTTCATCCTGCCGCGGATAGTCGGGAATGACCCGGATAACCGGCTGTGGACGCTGATAGCGCCAGTAATATTCGTCGGGCGCTGCCGGTTCATAGCTGCGGTAGATTTGCCGATCGTGATGCTTGGGCTTCCAGTACTTGTGCTTCTTGTGCGGCCGCACGCAGTAGCCGTCCTCGGTCAGGTACGCGCATGTCACGTGCGCCTCCTGCACCAGGCTATCTCTGGCCGGCATAGCAATCACCGGCGCGGCATGGACCACAGGCACCGGCGCCAGCATGACGCCCGCAAGGGCAAGTACGGAAAATTTCATCGACCTCTCCATCGTCTGCGGTTTGGGCCGGAAAAACCTCCTGATTCGGGACGATTTGGGGCGGACGCATTCACTTTTCTTTCCCGCCGCACATATGAGCGTCAGATGATGTGCCATCACCACCGACGACCAGAGCACGACTTCGGCTCGATTGGCGGTTCATCGGGGCGCAAGCAATCCTTCGCGATTTCCGCGCCGGCACGACGGCGTTTCATACAACCCGCAGATAACTCGTCATGCCGGTCTTCTGGTGTTCAATGATGTGGCAGTGGAGCAGCCAGTCGCCGGGGTTGTCGGCGACGAAGCCGAGCTGGACCTTTTCGTTGGCCTGGATCAGGTAGGTATCCGATATCAGCGGCTGGACCGGCCGGGTCGAGGACGACAGCACCTTGAAGCTCATGCCGTGCAGGTGGATCGGGTGCGCATGCGGCGTCAGGTTCTCCATGTCGACGACATAGCTCTGGCCGAGCTTGAGCTCCGCCAGCGGAGCGGTCGGGTCCGGTGAGTCGCCGGACCACGGCACCTTGTTGATGGCCCAGAAACTGTAGCCAAGCGAACCGCAGATGCCATTGTTCGGAACGTTTTCCGCCGTGGCGCTGAGCGCCAGCGGAATATGCTGCGCGCCGGCGAGGTCCACCTCGGCGACCGGATTGGCCTCTAATGGGCCGAGATCGCGAACATCGCGCTTGAGCGACTTTCCAACCGAGCGCAGCGTTGCCAGGATTTTCGGCTTGGTGCCCCGGACGTCGCGCAGGCTGACGATCGCGCCTTCGTCGTCGGGCATGCGGATGGCAAGCTCCAGCCGCTGTCCGGGTCCGAGTTGCAGGGCATCGGGCGCAAAGCGCTGCGGCACCGGATTTCCGTCGAGCGCGATGACCGCCGCCTCGGCGCCGTCGACGCGAAACGCATAGACGCGGGTGACGTCGGTGATGGCTGCCCTCAGCCGCACCAGCCCGCCGGCGGGCGCGTCATATTGCGGCTGATCGAGCCAGTTGGCGGTGCGCAGCGTGCCATAGGTGCCGGTCTTGGCCGCGTCGCGCGGCCGGAACTGCTCGATGAACTGGCCGTCATCGCCGAGGCGCCAGTCGCGCAGGTTGATCACCACTTCGGCATCGAACGCCGGATCGTTCGGGTTCTCGACCACGATCACGCCGGTCAGGCCATGGCCCATCTGGGTCAGCGTGTTGCAGTGCGGATGATACCAGAAGGTGCCGGCGTCGGGCGGCGTGAAGGCATAGTCGAAATGGTCGCCCTGATAGACATAGGGCTGGATCATGAACGGCACGCCGTCCATCTTGTTGGGAACGCGGATGCCGTGCCAGTGGATCGTCGTCGGGTCGTCGATGCCGTTGACGAGCCGCGCGGCGAAGGGTTCGCCCTTTCTCATCCTGATAACCGGCGGCATGACGGCGTCGCCATAGGTCAAGACATTCTTCGTCGGCGCGCCGTTCATCAACTGCGCCTCGATGGTCGCGGTCTTCAGCACCACCGGGTCGGTCCGCGCCGCCGCAAGGCCGCTCAATCTGCCGATCGTCGAGGCGCCGATTCCGGCGAGACCAGCGGCAGCGCTGGCTTTGAGAAAATTGCGTCGCGTGAATACGGTCATCTGGCTTTCCGGCCGGCAGGTCCCCCGGGGCAGTTCACGATAATGCCGCCCGCTCGGGCGCCTATCACTATCCGCGTCCCCAGCCTAGTCCCGAAGGCTGAACACGAATGGCGCCGTGCGGGTGACGGGCGCGCCGAGCTCCGCCGGCGGCGCCGGCACCGAGGCGCCCTGCAGCGCGGCGAGCGCAGCGCGATCGAGGTCCGCGTCGCCCGATGATCGCGCCAGCCGGGCCGAGACCACCCGCCCCGATGCATCCACCGTGAAGGTCACGTTCGGGCTGCCTTCCGCCTTCCTCGATTTTGCGGCGCTTGGATAGCGCGTGTGCCGCCTGATCCAGGCCTTCAGGCTGGCATTCCAGCGCGATGGGCTGGCGCTTGAGCGCGGCGCCGCGTCGGAGGATTGCAGTGCGGCGGCTTTCGCCCCTGCTCTGGCATCGATGCTCGCCGTCATCATCGCCTTTGGAGGTTTGGCCGCCTTTTCCTTCTTTGGCCGCTCTTTCGGCTTTTCAAGCAGTTTCTTATCGGCCTTTTTCTTCGCTTCGACCGGCTTGGTTGGTTTGACCTCCGTCTCGACCGGCTTCGGCAGTGGCACGACCGCCTCCGGCGCGACCGTTTCGATGGGCTCGGGCACGATTTCTTCCAGTGGCGGCTGGTCGCTCAGCGCGGCGACGGTCGGTTCGGCCTGCTCGACATGCTCCGCCTCGGCGGCGTCAGCCGACTGGTCGGTGACCGTTTCCGCCTCCTCGACCGGGTCTGGCCGATCCGGCGTCACCCTGTCGAGCATGGCCGTTTCTTCCGGCAAGGGCGGCGCCGTCACCAGCGGCGCCATTTCGATCGCCAATGCTGGGGGCGGCCCGCCGTCCGGCGTTTCAAAGCTCAGGTTCTGGACCGCATAGGCGACCGCCACATGACCGGCAAAGACGATCGCGGCAGCGCCCGCCCACAGGCCGCCGACACGCAGGCGCAGGCGCGGCTGGCGGACTTCGGACAAGATGTCGGGCGTCATAGGCCGGTACCCGGCGCGGCACTGCCGGTGGCCCGGACACTGCCTGCCGGGCTAACGCTCTCGGCATTGGACGCCGCCTCCAGGCCGACCAGCGCAATCTTCAGGTAGCCGGCGGCGCGCAAGAGGTTCATCACCTCCATCAGGTCGCCATAGCCGACCGTCTTGTCGGCGCGCAGGAAGATGCGCGTCTGCTTGTCGCCCTTGGTCTTGGAGCCGAGCGCGGCGGCGAAGCTGGGGCGCGGCAGGCTGTCATTGCCGATGGCGAGCGTCAGGTCGCTTTTCAACGTCAGGAACAGCGGCGTCTCGGGCCGTGGCGCGGGCGATGCCGTCGAGCCCGGCAGGTCGACATTGACGTCGACCGTCGCCAGGGGTGCTGCGACCATGAAGATGATCAAAAGCACTAGGATGACGTCGATGAACGGCGTGACATTGATCTCGTGGCTTTCCTCGAGATCGTCGGCTGTTTCACGAATCCGCGCAGCCATGGGGAGTCACTCCGCCGCCAAGGCGCTTGCCGGCGGCACGGTGCGGAAATCGAGGTCGCGGCTGACCAGCCGCTCGACGCCCGCCGATGCATCGGCAAGGATCTGCCTGTAGCCGGCTATCGAGCGCGCAAAGACGTTGTAGATGACGACCGCCGGAATTGCCGCGACCAGCCCCATCGCCGTGGCGAGCAGCGCTTCGGCGATGCCGGGCGCCACCACCGCAAGATTGGTGGTCTGCGCCTGCGAGATGCCGATGAAGGCGTTCATGATGCCCCAGACCGTGCCGAACAGCCCGACGAAGGGCGCCGTCGAGCCGATGGTGGCGAGCAGACCGGTGCCGCGCGACATGCGCCGCGCCGCGGCCGCCTCGATGCGCGAGAGCCGGGAGGCAACACGTTCCTTCAAGCCGTCGCCAGGAGCATGGTCGAGCGCGCCGGCCGAAAGCGCCCGCTCCTCCTCCGCCGCACGCACCAGCAGCGCGCCGGGGCCGGCACTATGGCCGAGCGCGCGGCCGGCCTGCATAAGCGTCGCGGCATTGCCGATCGCACTGGCCGCGCGGCGGGCTCTCAGCTTGCCGCCGAGAATTTCCAGCGATTTGGCGAGCCAGATCGTCCAGGTGACAAGCGAGGCGAAGCCAAGCCCGACCATCACCGCCTTCACGACGATGTCGGCGGCCATGAACATGCCCCAGGGCGAGAGGTCATGCGGCAGCGTCAGCGCGACAGCGGAGGACGCCTCGCCGGCGGGGACCGCGCTCGGTGCCGGCTGGGCGGGTGGCTCGGCCGGGGCAGGGGCAGAGGGCGTCGCCGGCACCTGGACCGTGGGCGCCTGCGCCGCGGGAGTCTGTTCGATTGCAGGGGCGGTTGTCGTCGGCTGCTGCGCGGCGGGCTGCGTGGGCGTCGCCGGTTGCGCCTGCGCCATGGCAAAGCTGCTCGAAAACACGAGGTATGCGGCCGCAGCCAAAGAAAAGCCGTTTCGGGACAAGCCTGGCATTCGCTTCCTCATTGCACGTAACTGATGGGCTGGCCGGTGACGGGATGCTTGAGCACGCCCATGTCGACACCGAAAATGTCCTTGAGCACGTCGCCCTGCATGATCTCGTTCGGCGTCCCGCGCCTGAGCAGTCGGCCCTGCTTCAGCGCGATCAGCTCGTCGCAATAGCGCGCTGCCATGTTGGGGTCGTGCAGCACCACGACGACGCAAAGATCGCGCTTGCGGCTGAGATCCCTGACCAGCGCCAGCACCTCGACCTGGTGCGCGATGTCGAGTGCCGAGATCGGCTCGTCGAGCAGCATGACGCCGGCATTCTGCGCCACCAGCATGGCGAGCCAGGCGCGCTGGCGCTCACCGCCGGAAAGCTCGTCGACCAGCCGGTCGGCGAATGCGCTCATGTCGGTGAGCGCGAGTGCTTCCTCGACATGGCTTCTGTCTTGCGGCCGGAAGCGGCCGAGCGCGCCATGCCATGGGTAGCGCCCGAGCGCGGCGAGCTCGCGCACGGTGAGCCCCGTTGCCGCCGGCGTCGTCTGCGGCAGGTAGGCGAGCGCCCGCGCCAGCTCGCGCGCGCCCCATCCGGCCAAGGGGCGCTCGGCGAAGCGGATGTCGCCGGAGCTTGCCGGCTGCTGGCGTGCCAGCAGCTTGATCAGCGTCGATTTGCCTGAGCCGTTGTGGCCGATCAGCCCGTAGACGCGCGAGCGCTGCAGCTCGAGAGTGACCGGCCCGAGCAGCGTGCGTTCGCCGACGGCAAAGCGCACCGCCTCGACATGGAAGGCTGTCTGGGCACCGGTATCGGTCAATATCCGTCTCCGAGCGGCCGCTGCTTCAGGCTGTCCGCAAGCGGGCAATTCCCGCCTGACTAGAAAACATGATCTTTATAGTCAACTCTAAAGGTGACTTTGTCGATCAAGAATCGCCGTTGCGTGCTGATCGACTGGGCTATGAGCTCTGGACGGCAGCCGCGCTGGCGCTGCTGGCAGGCGCGCCTAGAGCAATTCCAGGAAAAGTGCGTAGCGGTTTTCCGTCCGGAATTGCGCGAAAACAAACAACTTTAGAGCGGATCAGCGATTCTGAGAAAAGCTGAACCGCTCTAACCGAGCAATCGCGGGCACCTTCGCCTCACCAGGGCGAACGAACGGCCGGCGGCTGGCGCCCGGCGAAGGCGCCGGGCTGCGGTATCTCGGCGTCGCGCCGCGCCAGCGAATTGGAGAGCAAGGTGATCGTCTCGCGTCCGATCCGGCCGATCTCGCTCGGCCGGTCAATGCCGGCGACCATGAATTCCTCGATGCCGAGTGCAGCATAGGGCAACAGTGCCAGGGCAAGCCGTGCCGGTGGTCCCGCAACATCGACCGCTTGGTGGTCGGCGGCACCGACCCAGCCCTCGGGACGGATGCGTACGGGAAGCGCGAAGCGCAGCCTGCCGGCGCGGCCGTGCTCGGCGGCGGCGCTCCGCACGCGCTGGATCAAGTGCCTGACTTCATCAGGCGATCCGGCGGCGAGCTCGAAGATGTCGGCGTGGCGGCCGGCGACTTTCAGCGCTGTGCCGGACTCTCCGCCGAGACGAATGGCGACATCAGCGCCATGCGGTCCCTTGCGCGGCACGTAGCCGCCGCGCACGCTGTAAAAAGCGCCTTCATGGTCGAACGGCCTTTCGTTCGACCACAGGCGTTTCAGCAGCACCAGATATTCGTCGGTGCGCTGCCAGACCAGGCTGTGGCCGACCGGCCGCGCCTCGGCGTCGCTATCCTTGAGCGGCTCGTTCAGCATGCGGAGCGACAGCCGGCCATCGCTCCTGGCGTGGAGCGCTGCGAGCTGCCTTGCCGCCACCGTCGGCTCGATCACGCCGGCCCAATGTGTCAGCACCACCTCCAACGAGCCGGTGCGGGCGAGCGTCTGGGCGGCGATATCCATATTGTTGAGAAGGCCGGCCGGATCGTCGACGACCAGCTTGCGGAAACCGGCATCCTCGATCAGCGATAGCCTGGTGGCGGTCTCGGCGAAATTGTAGAAGAACCTGCCATCGGCAGACTTTCCGGGAACATGCGTGAACTCGATCGGCATTGCATCTCCTCCATCACGTTGGATCTGCCCCGCTTGAAGCCCTCTTCTCGAATTCGTGCGTAGGCGCGCGACAGCGTCCCGGCGCAACGCCAGTTCAACTCCGATTACGCAACCAGGATTTTATTGTGGTCCCTCGGACCCGAGACGATCAGGGAATGATGCCGAGCACCACCGCGCCAGTGAAAACAAAGGCCAGCGCGAAGACGAGATAAGCGAAAGTGCCGCCATAGGCGGGCCTCCAGCTTTGCTCAGCGGTCAGCCTCGGGCCCTTGCGCTGGTCGTTCTGGATGTAGGACATGGTCGGGCCTCCGTCTCGACCATTAATCTATAAAGTTAGTAGACTTTGTCGATTGTTATTTTCTGAAGATTTGTGAAATGCTGTTCTCATTTTTTGGCAACTGGCGGATTTTCCTACCCTTCACGAATGAAATGACAAGGCCTTTGACTGGCCAGACTGGTCTTGGCCATCCCGCTTGTCAGCGATAGCATCGCTCCGAGCGAACAACAGGACGGAGAGCGACATGGGTGGAAGGCTGGCGGACAAGGTCGCCATCATATCGGGCGGCGCGACGGGCATGGGCGGGGCGGCATCCGAGCTGTTTGCCGCCGAAGGCGCCAAGGTTGCGATCGTCGACCGCAACGGTGAGGCGGCAGCCGCGACCGCCGCGGCGATCCGCGCGCGCGGCCATGTGGCGGAGCATTTCGTGGCCGATGTTTCCGACGAGGCGCAGGTGGAAGCGGCGGTGAAGGCGGCGGCCGACAGGCTCGGCCCGGTCACGGTGCTGTTCAATCACGCCGGCACCATCGTGATAAAGCCTTTCCTGGAGACGACCCTGAAGGAGTGGGACTGGCTGCACGCCGTCAATGTGCGCTCGATGTTCCTGATGACGCGTGCCGTGCTGCCCGGCATGACTGCCGCCGGCGGCGGCTCGATCGTCTGCACCTCGTCGATCTCGGCGGTGGCGGCGACGCCGAACGAAGTGCTCTACGACACGACGAAAGGCGCCTGCCACATGTTCGCCCGCGCCATCGCGGTGGAATTCCGCGACCGCAACATCCGCTGCAATGCCGTCTGCCCCGGTTTCATCCGCACGCCGCATGGTCTGCGCGAGGTCGCCGACCTCGGCAAGCTCGGCGTCGACGTTTCCGACGCCGCCATGGCCGCGCAGCAGGGGCGCATCGGCGAGCCGGAGGAGGTGGCCAAGGCCGCGCTGTTCCTGGCCAGCGACGAATCCAGCTTCGTCAACGGCGCGCATCTGTTTGTCGACAACGCGTTCACGGCGATCTGAGGCGTCCCAAGCTTGACGCCCTTCCTCTCCCACCGGAGGGGGGAGAGGAAAGAATCCTGCCCTACCGCTCCTCCCTGCGGTACGGCTTCAGCAGCGCCGATGGCGCTACCGCATTGCGCGACATGAACGCCATGGCGACGATGGTGAAGATGAAGGGCAGCATCAGGAACGCTTCGTAAGGGATATGGCCGAGCCCGCTTGCCTGCATGCGCAGCTGCAGGGCGTCGACGAAGGCGAAAAGCAGCGCCGCACCAGCCGAGCGCCACGGATCCCAGCGGCCGAACACGACCAGCGCGATCGCCACCCAGCCGCGGCCCGAGACCACGCCGAAGGTGAAGGCGTTGAACTGTGCCATCGTCAGAAACGCGCCGGCGAGCCCCATCAGCGCGCCGCCGAGGATCACCGCCTGGAAACGCGTCGCGATGACGCTGACGCCGGCGGAATCGGCGGCACGCGGGTTCTCGCCGACCATGCGCACCGACAAGCCCCAGGGGGTGCGATAAAGCACGAAGGCGGCGAGCGGGATGGCGAGGATGGCCAGGTAGACCAGCGTGAACTGATTGAACAGCGCCGGACCCAGGACCGGAACGTCCGCAAGCAGCGGGATCGGCGCCGTCTGGAAGCCCTTGATGCTCGGCGGCACCGATTGCTGGCCGAAGATCAGCCGGTAGAGAAAATACGCCAGGCCGGAGCAGAACAGCGTCACGCCGATGCCGCAGACATGTTGGCTGAGGCCCAGCGCCACCGTGAACAGCGCATGCAGCGCGCCCATCAGCGCGCCGACGAGGACAGCCACCAGCACGCCCAGCCACAGACTGCCGCTGAGGCTGGCGGCGGTGAAGCCGGCCATCGCCGACAGCAGCATGATGCCTTCGATGCCGAGATTGAGCACGCCGGCGCGCTCGGAAAACATTTCGCCCAGCGTGGCAAAGGCAAGCGGCGTGGCGATGCGGATGATGGCCGCGAGGAAGCCGACCTGAAAGATCTGCTCGAAAACCGCGCTCATGAGGATGCTCCGACGCGGCGGATGCGGTAGGCGGTGAAGAGCAGCGCCACCAGCATGGCAAGCAGCGCCGTTCCTTGGATGACCTCGCTGAGGAAGGCCGGCACGCCGGTGGCGCGCGACATCGCCTCGGCGCCGGTCATGACCGCAGCCAGGAAAATCGCCGCCGGCACCACCCCGAGCGGGTTGAGCCTGGCCAGCATGGCGACGACGATGCCGGAGTAGCCATACCCCGGCGAGATGTCGCTCATCACCTGGAAGTGTACGCCGCCGACCTCGCCGACGCCGGCAAGCCCGGCCAGCGCACCGGAGAGCAGCGCGGTGGAGAGCAGCACGCGCTGCACGTTGATGCCGCCATAACGCGCCGCTTCCGGGTTCTCGCCGGTGACGCGGATCCGGAAGCCGAGCGTCGTGCGCGCGATCAGGAACCAGCAAAGCGGTGCGGCGATCAGCGCCGCGATCACGCCGAGATGCAGCCGCGTACCCTCGATCAATACCGGGAAATTGGCCGCATCCTCGATCGGCGGCGAGATGGGATAGCCGCTGAAACTATCCTTCCACGGCCCCTCGATCAGCGCCATCAGCGCATAGTAGATCACCGAGTTGAGCAGCAGCGAGCTCACCACATCGTCGACCTTGAATTTGACCCGCAGCGTCGCCGGCACCAGCGCCACGGCGGCGCCGGCCGCCGCGCCTATCAGAACCATCAAAAGCATGGCGAGGTAACCGGGCATCGGGATCGCGCCGACGGCGCAGCTCGCAACCGCGCCGGCCAGCAGCTGGCCCTCTGCGCCGATGTTCCAGAATTTGGCGCGGAAGGCGATCGCCACGGCAAGTCCCGTGAAGATCATCGGCGCAGCGCGCACCAGCGTCTCGGTGATGGCATAGCTGTCGCCGAGCGATGCCGACAGCATCACGCCATAGGCCTCGATCACACCGGCGCCGGCGATCGCGATCAGGCCGCTGCACAAAACCAGGGCTGCGACGATCGCAAGCAGCGGCAATGCAAGGTTGAACCATGCGGGCGTCGCGCTGCGGGCTTCGAGGCGAAACATCAGGCGTGGCCCTCCGCGCCGGTCATCATCAGGCCGAGCCTTGCCACGGTGGCGTCCGCGCTGGCCAACGTGCCGGCGATGCGGCCCTCATACATGACCGCGACGCGATCCGAGAGCATCAGCAGTTCCTCGAGATCCTCGCTGATGACGACAATGCCGCAGCCCTTGGCCCGCATGGCAAGAAACCTGTCGTGGATGAAGCGGGCAGCGCCGATGTCGAGGCCGCGCGTCGGCTGCGAGACGATCAGCACCTTGGGATCGAAGGCCAACTCGCGCGCCAGCAGCGCTTTCTGCAGATTGCCGCCCGAGAGCGCGCCGGCGCGCACCATCGGCCCGGGGCAGCGTATGTCATAGGCCTTGATCTGCGCTTCGGCGAAGGCGCGAATCGCGGCGGGATTGAGCAGGCCTTTGCGGCTGAAGGCATCGGTGGCGACGCGCGGCAACACCATCGAATCGGCGAGCGGCAGGTTGGTCACCAGGCCGGTCGTCATCCGGTCCTCGGGAATGCGGCCGAGACCCAGCGCCTGCAGCTCGCGCGGCGCGTATCGGGTGACTGTTTTGCCGGCGATCGCCATCGTGCCGGCGTTGGGCACCAACATGCCGGAGATCACATCGGCGAGCGCGCGCTGGCCATTGCCGGAAACGCCGGCGATGCCGAGGATTTCGCCCGCGCGCACAAAGAGCGAGACGCCACGCAGCGGCGTGCCTGGATGAGCCGACGTCGAAATGCCGTCCAGCGTCAACACCGAGGCGCCGGGCGTCGCCGCCTGTTTGGTCGGCGGCACGATCTCGTGGCCGCACATCAGTTTCGCCATTTCGGCCGAAGTGGTGCTTGCCGGATGGTCGACACGGCCGGCCACCTTGCCGTGGCGGAGCACCACGCAGCGATGGGTCAGCGCCCGCACCTCGTTGAGCTTGTGCGAGATGAAGATGATGCCGAGGCCTTGAGCCGCCATCGAGCGCAGGGCGGCGAACAGGCCATCGACCTCGTTCGGCGCCAGCACCGCCGTCGGCTCGTCGAGGATCAAGAGCCTGGCGCCGCGAAACAGCGCCTTGATGATTTCCAACCGCTGCTGCTCGCCGACCGACAGCGCCGAGACCGGCAGGTTTGGATCGAGGCTCAGCCCATGCCGATGGCCGATCTCCTTCAGCCGCGCCAGCCCGCCGGCGCGATCTATCCGGCCCGACTTGCCGGGGATGCCGATCAGCAGATTCTCCAGCACCGTCAGGCGTGGCGCCAGATGAAAATGCTGGTGCACCATGCCGATGCCGGCGGCGAGCGCATCCGCCGAATTGTGAATGGCGACCGGCCTGCCCCCGACCAGGATCTCGCCGGCATCCGGGGCATAGGCGCCGAACAGCACGTTCATCAGCGTCGTCTTGCCGGCACCGTTCTCGCCGAGCAGGCCGAGGATCTCGCCGGGCGCGACGCTGAGATCGATGGCCTCGTTCGCCTTGACGGCGCCGAAGCTCTTGGTGATGCCGCGCATTTCGATCAAAGGGGCGGACAAGGGTGCTCCCGAACTTGTTAGGGCGTGCCCTTCGCCCCCCTCTGGCCTGCCGGCCATCTCCCCCTCAAGGGGGGAGATCAAATGTCACACCGGCCTTCGCTAACTTTCGCGGTGAATGATGACACCATCGGCGAAGCTGCCAATCTCCCCCCTTGAGGGGGAGATGTCCGGCAGGACAGAGGGGGTGGCTAGGCGCCAACCCCGAAACGAAGCGCTCAATCCGAAACCGGCGTGTTCTCGTCGACATCGACGCGGAAATTGCCTTCGAGGATCTCGGCCTTCTTCTTCTCGACCAGTTCCTTGACCTCGGCCGGCAGCGTCTTGTCGAACTTGTGGTAGGGCGCCAGATACGAGCCGCCCTTGCTCATGCGCGAGAAGTCGCCGTAGTCCTGCGCGGTGAAGACGCCGGCCTTGACCAGCTTGATGGCCTGCGAGACGGTCGGATACATGTCCCAGACCGGACCGGTGATCACCGTGTCGGGGCCGAGGCTCGACTGGTCTGACATGTTGGAGATGGCAAGAATCTTCTTCTCCACCGCCGCCTCGATGACGCCGAAGCGCTCGGCATAGATGACGTCGACACCGGCATCGATCTGCGCCACGGCCGCTTCCTTGGCCTTCGGCGGATCGAAGAAGGAGCCGATGAAGGCGACCTTTCTCTTGACGTTCGGGTTGACCTCCTTGGCGCCGGCGAAGAAGGCATTGACCAGCCGGTTCACTTCCGGAATGCCCATCGCCGCCACGGCGCCGACGGTGCCCGACTTCGACATCTTGCCGGCGATCAGACCGGACAGATAGGCCGGCTCGTGGATCCAGTTGTCGAAGACGCCGAAATTGGGTTCGGCCGGACCGGCGCCGGAACCGAACAGCCAGGCCGTCTTCGGGAACTGCTTGGCGGTGCGGCGCGATTCGCGTTCGGCCGCGAAGGCATCGCCCAGCACCAGCTGATAGCCGCCCTGCGCATATTCGCGCATGACGCGGCTGAAGTCGGCTGTCTGCACCTTTTCCGACCATTTGTATTCGATGCCCAGCTCCTTCTCGGCCTTCTGCAGGGCGACGTGGATCTGGTTGTCCCACGGCTCCTCGATCGGCGTGGCGAAGATCGCCGCCACCTTCAGCTTCTTGTCCTTGGCGAAGGCAGCAGCCGGCATCATGGCCGCTGCCAAGCCAAGCGCACCGATCTCCAGCACGTTGCGCCGCGACAGGCCGGCGCGCTGCATTTTGCTATCATCGTGTTTCATGGAAGTGCCCCTCTGTTCGACGGCCGTGTCGAGCCGGCCGTTCAAATGTCAGACGCCAGGACTATGGAACGACGCCCGAGTTTTGTCCACATGGTCAAATTTGACCTGTGGCCGCTTTGCAAGCTGCGAGCATTTGCATCGCTGCTCGAAAACATGCAGACATGGCGCCTCCCACAATCGATGGCAGCGGAGGGGACATGGCCGAAGTAGCAGTGCAGCGGGCGACAGGGCGCGGCATCTGGGGCTGGATGTTCTTCGACTGGGCGGCACAGCCTTTCTTCACGGTCGTCACCACCTTCATCTTCGGGCCCTATTTCGTGTCGCGCATGGCAAGCGATCCGACCACCGGGCAGGCGTCCTGGGGCTACGGCATCGCCGCAGCCGGACTGGTCATCGCCGTGCTTTCGCCGGTGCTCGGCTCGATCGCCGACCAGACGGGTCCGCGCAAACCCTGGATCGCCTTCTTCGCGGCGATCAAGATCACAAGCCTTGCGCTGCTATGGTTCGCGGCACCGGGTTCGAACCTGTTCCTGGTCGTGCTGCTATTCTCGCTCGCCTCGGTGGCGGCGGAATTCTCCACCGTCTTTAACGATTCGATGATGCCGCGCCTGGTGCCGAAGGAGGAGATCGGCAGGATTTCCAATGTCGCCTGGGGGCTTGGCTATCTCGGCGGCATGATCGCGCTGATCTTTGTCGTGCTGTTCCTGGCCGGCAATCCGGACACCGGCAAGACGCTTATCGGCCTCGACCCGCTGTTCGGGCTCGACCCGAAGCTCGGCGAAGATGCGCGCGCCACCGGACCGCTGTCGGCAGGCTGGTACTTCCTGTTCATCCTGCCGATGTTCTTGTTCACGCCCGACGCCAGCAGGGGCATCGCGATGGGGCCGGCGGTGCGCGAGGGTCTGTCGGAACTCAAATCCACGCTCTTCGAGGTGCGCCGGCGCGCCGGCATCTTCCGCTTCCTCGTCGCCCGCATGATCTACCAGGACGGCGTCAACGCGCTGCTGGCGCTCGGCGGCACCTTCGCCGCCGGCATGTTCAACTGGTCGATTACCGAGATCGGCATGTTCGGCATCATCCTCAACGTCGTGGCCATCTTCGGCTGCTGGATCGCGGCACGGATCGATACCGCGCTCGGCTCCAAGGCAGTGGTGATGATTGCGCTGGTCATGCTGTCGGTCGCAACGGTCGGTGTCGTCTCGACTGGTCCGGGCTTCACGCTGCTGGGCCTGATCCAGCTCCCGAGCGCCGATTCCGGCGGGCTGTTCGGCACCGCGGCCGAGAAGGCCTATATCCTTTATGGCCTGCTGATCGGCCTGGCGTTCGGGCCGGTGCAGGCCTCATCCCGCTCCTACATGGCGCGCAGCGTCACGGCGGCCGAGTCCGGCCGCTACTTCGGCATCTATGCGCTGGCCGGCCGGGCGACGAGTTTCCTCGCGCCCTTCATGGTGGCGACCATCACCGCCGTGAGCGATTCGGCACGGCTCGGCATGGCGGCGATCATCCTGTTCCTCGGCGTCGGCTTGGCGATCCTGGTCAGGACGCCGTACCCGGCGGATCGGCCGGTGGAGTAGAGACGCTTCGATAATTCTACTCCGCTGGCCGCCTGCCGCGGTTTTCTGCGCTTCCGGTGCTCACGGACTCAACCTCCGCTCCGCTCCGGTTCTCGAAAACCACATCAGTCGACTCAGCGGAGCGAATTCTCGAACATCTCTGCGCCCAGCAGCACTCAATGCCTGAAGTGGCGGACTCCGGTGAAGACCATGGCGATGCCGTGCTCGTCGGCGGCGGCGATCACGTCCTCGTCGCGCATCGAGCCGCCGGGCTGGATCACCGCCGTGGCGCCGGCCTCGATCGCCGACAGCAGGCCATCGGCAAAGGGGAAGAATGCGTCGGAGGCGACGACCGAGCCCTTGGTCAGCGGTTCGGCAACGCCCGCTGCTTCGGCCGCGTCGAGCGCCTTGCGGGCGGCGATGCGAGAGGAATCGACGCGGCTCATCTGGCCGGCGCCGATGCCGACGGTGGCGCCGTCCTTGACATAGACGATGGCATTCGACTTGACGTGCTTGGCGACGCGGAAGGCGAATTTGAGATCGGTCATCTCGGCCGGCGTCGGCGCGCGCTTCGTCACCACCTTGAGCTCGAGATCATCGACCACCGCGTTGTCGCGGCCCTGCACCAGCAAGCCGCCGGCGACGGACTTCACCACCGTGCCGGCGGCGCGCGGATCCGGTAGGCCGCCGGTGACGAGAAGGCGCAGGTTTTTCTTCGCCGCGACGATCGCGGCGGCTTCATCGGTCGCGCCAGGCGCGATGATGACCTCGGTGAAGGTCTTCACGATCTCTTCCGCCGCTTCGGCATCGAGCGTGCGGTTCATTGCGACGATGCCGCCGAAGGCCGAGACCGGATCGCAGGCCAATGCTTTGGCGTAGGCGGCTTTGAGCGTTTCACCCTCGGCCACGCCACAGGGATTGGCGTGCTTGATGATGGCGATCGCCGCCGCGCGGGCGGGATCGAACTCGCCGACCAGCTCGAAGGCGGCATCGGTGTCGTTGATGTTGTTGTAGGAAAGCTGCTTGCCCTGCAACTGCCTGGCGGTGGCCACGCCCGGGCGCTTGTCGCCCGAAAGATAGAAGCCGGCGTCCTGGTGCGGGTTCTCGCCATAGCGCATGACCTGGTCGAGATGACCGCCGAAAGCGCGCCATGTCGGATGCTCGATCTCCAGCGCCTCGGCAAACCAGCCGGAGATCGCCGCGTCATAGGTCGCGGTGCGGGCAAAGGCCTTGGCCGCCAGCTTCTTGCGGAAATCGAGCGACAGCGAGCCGAAGTTCATCTCCAGCGCATTGACCACCGATGCGTAGTCGGCAGGATCGGTGACGATCGCGACATAGGCATGGTTCTTGGCCGAGGCGCGGATCATTGCCGGGCCGCCGATGTCGATGTTCTCGACGATCGACGCGTAGCCGGCGCCGGAGCGGCGGACCTCCTGGAAAGGGTAAAGGTTGGAGACGACAAGGTCGATCGGTTCGATGCGGTGATCGTGCATCGCCTTGGCATGGTCGGGGTCGTCGCGCACGCCGAGGAGCGCGCCGTGCACCGACGGATGCAAGGTCTTGACGCGGCCGTCCATGATTTCCGGGAAGCCGGTCAGTTCCGAAACATCGCGAACCGCCAAGCCCGCCTCGGCGATCGCTTTCGCCGTGCCGCCGGTGGAGACCAGCTCGACGCCGGCCGCGGCGAGCGCCCTGGCGAAATCGACCAGGCCGGTCTTGTCGAAGACGGAAAGCAGCGCACGGCGGACCGGAACGAGATCGGGCGCGGGAATGTTCTTGGCGGGGACTGCCATGGGCTGGCGGCCTTTCACAGCTGATTGGAGTGTTCGCGGGCCCTAGCATATGAGGCCTGGAAATCAAACCGCACGGACATAAAGCGCGTCGTTCTGAGAGGGATGCAGGCGACGCGCTGTAAGTTTCGTTTGGATGCCTGCCGCTGTGTCCGAACCGCTGCACACTTCTGAGCGACATGGATTGGGCGATCAGTTGTTTTCCAGTCGGCCGGCGATGTCCGTGCGCGTCAGCTGCCAGTGGACCTCGGCGATCTCCGAAGCCTTGAAGGCAAGCACGATCTGCCGGCTGCGACGCGGCCCGCCGAGGCCGGCGAAATAGATCGATTCCTCGATCTGCGGGAGAACCTCGGCGCAGGTGAACGTCCAGCTATCGCCCTGGGCGGCTGCCAGCGTCAGCCTGTCATGCTCGTCCTGCAGCAAGCTGATGTCGGGATGGATGTGAAAACGCACGGTGACGAAATCGCGGCCATTGTCGCGAAGCGCGCCGCCGCCGGGCCGCTGGAAACGGTCGCGGCCGGCCAGCAGGTTGCCGTTGTCCGTCAGCGTCAGCTCGCGCTCATGCAGGAGGCCGAAGCGCGCGGCATAGCCGTCGTGGCGGGCGACGAAGCCATGCACGCCTTTCTGGTCGATGCGCGTGCAGGGCACGTGCTGCGGGCCGCCGATCAGCGGCGAGCCGAGCAGGTCGCTGACCCGCAGCGAATGGCTGAAGCGCGCCGACGACGTGTCGTTGATGGTGGCGGTAGAGTGCGCGGCGGTGGCGCGGGCGAGCGGCCGGAACTCGGCGTCGCCGTAGGTGTCTATGCCGGCGTTGACGATGAAATGCTGGCGGCCGGAAGAAAGCTCGAAAGCGAGGCACCCGGCATGCGCGGCATTGGAGACGTCGACGGGAGGCGGCGGGCCGGTGTCGGCGATCACCGTCACGCCGCCCATGGACAGCCGCTCATAGCCGGAATGCGGGGCGTGCAGCAGCGGCGAGCCCACCGTGTCGTCATGGCGCAGGATGGTGGCGATGCGGTCGTGAATGGTGGCGCCCATGCCGTTGAAACGGGCAAGGCTGCCGTCCTGATGGCGGAAGAAGCGCAGCGCCGGCAGCATCCGGTCGATGGCGTTGATCAAGGCCGGCGGCGGCGTCTCGGCCTGGTTGGCATAGGTCTGGCGCAGCGGCAGAAGGTCCGCCAGCAGCTCCAGCACCGAGATCGGATTGCGCGAGATGTGCCCGCCGTCGGGCAGGATCTGATGGTCGAGCTCCTCGGCAAGGTTGCGCGTCGCGGAACGCAGCGTCGAGGGCGCCGCCGGCAAGGAGAGAGCGGCGAAGGCGAGCGCGATGCGGGCGCGCAGCCTGTCCTTGCCGTCAGGCATCTCGCGCGCCATGGATCGCAGATAGCGGATTTGCATGGCGAGCGATTTGAGGAAGGCGCGGTAGAACGGGAATTCGGCGCCCTGCAGCACGACGGAGGAATGCTGCAGCCAGGCGATCACACGCTTGGCGGTCGTGCCCGGCTCCCAGGCAACGCCGGCTATCTGGTTGGAATGCATGGCGATCCAGTCGGAAACCAGCGCCCGCGCGTTGGCAGCAGCGAGGTCGGTACCGGCGGCGCGCATATGGCGTAGCCAGCGAAAGCCGTGCAGCGACTTCTGCCAGCCGCGATTGGGCACATCGATCTGGAAGGGGGACTTGCCGCCGGTTTCGACCATATGGCCCGACAGCGGATAGCGACCATAGTAGATTTCCAGCGCAATCTGCGGATCCGCCAGTCTCAGATCGGGCGGCGCGATAAGGACGCGCTCGGGCGTGCGGCCGGAATAACGCCAACGATAGATAGGACCGGCACGAAGGCGCCGGCGCGTCTTGCGCCAGAACTCCCTCGCGACAAGCGTCCACAGACGCGTCGTGCTTCCGGCAGCAAGTGCCAAAACCCCTCCTGAATGGTGCTCAGCCCCAAAGCACAAGATTATATGATTCAAGAACTTATGCGAAGGCGGATTTCGCCGAAGTGAACCGCTTCACGCGGCGGGGGCCGGAAAATCCACTAAAAAAGTCGGCAAGTTTGATTGAATGACGACCTAAACGGCTCTTTGCATCCGCGCTGCAAAAAAGCCATCCAGGCCCGAAATTCCGGGCGATTCGAGCGCCAGATCGGCAGGCGTCGTGCGCAGCGTGCCCTCGGATGTGAGGAACGCATCGAGGCCGATGAATTCGCCGGGACGGATCGGGTCAGCGATCACTTCGGCGCTTTCGGAGAGAAAAGCGCGGCAGAGCTCCTCGCCTTCGATCGGATCAAGCGAGCAGTTGGAAAAGACGATCCGCCCGCCGGGTTTGACGAGCGTGACGGCGCGAGCGAGCAGCCTGCGCTGCAGCGCGGCCAGCTTCTCGACATCGGCCACGGTCTTGGTCCACGGCACATCGGGATGACGGCGAATGGTGCCTGTCGATGAGCAGGGCGCATCGAGAAGCACGGCGTCGAACAGCTCCGCCGGCCGGTAGTCGAGCAGGTCGGTCTGGACGAATTCGGCCGACAGGCCGAGGCGCTCGAGATTCTGAGCCAGCCGCGCCAGCCGGTTCTTCGACGTGTCGACGGCGGTGACGTGGGCGCCGGCGAGGATGAGCTGCGCCGTCTTGCCGCCGGGGGCTGCGCAGAGATCGGCGACGCGCTGGCCTGTGACGTCGCCGAACAGGCGCGCGGGAAGGCTTGCGGCCGCGTCCTGCACCCACCATGCGCCCTCGGCGAAACCCGGAAGGTCGGTGACGGCGGCTTTCGGCCTTTCCACCCGCACCGTGCCGGTCGGCAGCACGATGCCGCCCAGCCTCTCGGCCCAGAGCTGTGGGTCGGCCTTGACGGTGAAATCGACCGGCGCCTCATGGCGATGAGCCTCGAGGATCGCCTGCCCCTTCCCGGCGCCATAGGCGGCCGCAAGCCGTCGCACGAACCATTGCGGCGCCTCGCTGGTTGCGGCAAGCGTCGGCGCGAGCTCTGTCTCCTTGGCGCGGGCGAGCGAGCGCAGCACGCCATTGACGAGCGCGGCGAAACGCAGCGTGCGTGGGTCGGACTTGGCGTGGGTGACGGCAAGGTCGACGGCTGCGCTGTCGGGAACGTCGAGGAAAAGAATCTGGGCCGCGGCCACATGCAGAATATGCGCGAGCGCGGTAGCGTTTGGCGGCAGCGGCTTCTCCAGCCGCTTGGCCAAGAGCGCGGCAATGGTCATGCGATGGCGCAAGGCCGTGACCAGGATGGCGCGCACCAGCGCGCGGTCGCGGCTGTCGAGCGCCTTGTATTGCGGATGGCCGTGCTCGTTGTCGGTCAGGCCGTCGAGCGGCGTGCGTGCGTCGACGACGGCGGCGAGCAGGCGCGCGGCCGCCTTGCGCGCGGCAAGGCCGGCGACGGTCTCGTCACCGGCCCTTTGTTGCGGATTGCCTCGAGGTCTGGGTCGCGGCGGCTTCACGACCACGGACCCTTGGGTCCGCTGCTGCGCGGTCCGGTCGGGTTGCGGCCCCACGGATTGGGTCTCGGCCGCACCGGTTCGGCCGGTGCTGCGGGCTCAGTGGGCCGGCCCCAGGGTCCCGCCGGCGGTTCATCGAATTCGGTCGGCGCGGCCGATTCCTGCCGCGCGGCCCGGGGGGCACTGCCCATTTCGCGCGCCATCTGCTGCAGGGCGGCGATGCGGTTCTCGGTGTTCGGATGGGTCGAGAACAGATTGTCCATGCGCTCGCCGTGCAGCGGGTTGATGATGAAGAGATGCGCCATTGCCGGATTGCGTTCGGCATCGGGGTTGGGGATGCGTTCGGCGCCGCGCGCGATCTTGTCAAGCGCCGAGGCCAGCCACAGCGGATTTCCACAGATCTCGGCACCACGCCGGTCGGCTTCATATTCGCGCGTGCGGCTCACCGCCATCTGAACGACCATGGCGGCAAAGGGAGCCACGATCATCGCCACAAGCACGCCGACGAAGCCGAAGGGATTGTTGTTGTCGCGGTTGCCGCCGAAGAAGAAGGCGAAATTGCCGAGCATCGAGATGGCGCCGGCAAGCGTCGCGACGATCGTCATGGTCAGCGTGTCGCGATGCTGCACATGGGCAAGCTCATGCGCCATCACCGCCGCGACCTCCTCATGCGAGAGCCGCTCCAGCAAGCCGGTCGAGGCCGCGACTGCTGCATTCTCCGGGTTGCGGCCGGTGGCGAAGGCGTTGGGCTGCGGGCTGTCGATCAGATAGGTCTTCGGCATCGGCAGGCCGGCCTGCTTGGCCAGCGCCTGAACGATGGCGTAGTATTCGGGCGCATTCCTCTCGTCGACCTCGATGGCGTGGTTCATCGACAGCACCATCTTGTCGGCATTCCAATAGCTGAACAGGTTCATGCCGGCTGCGAGCAGCAGAGCGATCATCATGCCGCCGGTGCCGCCGACGAGAAAGCCGACGCCCATGAACAGCGCGGTCATGGCGGCAAGGAGCATGGCGGTGCGAAGCGTGTTCATCGTCTCATCCGTTTGCCGTCGCGGCGAATTGGGGTCGATCCTTTCGTCGTCATGGCTATATGATGGGAAAGGCCGGCCTTCGTTTCAATCGGCAGGACATATCGAATGACCGACGAATCCAACAAAGCCGAACTCTCCGGTGACGGCGACAAGCCGCATAGTGCGCTGACCCCGCAGGCGCGGCGCGCGTTGGCCGAGGCCGAGGCGAGACGCCAGCAATACCGCGCGGCCGAAGCCCGTCTGCCAAAGGAGATCGGCGGCCGCGGCGGCAATGAGCCCGGTCGCTACGGCGACTGGGAGGTAAAGGGCCTGACCAGCGATTTTTGACGAGAAACTATGCAGCGTCGCGCTGCGGCTCGAGCGCAATCCAGCCATCATCCGCAATCGCGAGGCCGAGCGCGTCGTAGGAAGCGATGCTGGGGTGCTGCGTCTGCATCGGATGGACATGCGCGGCGCTGATCACCATCACCGAGGCGCCGGAAGCTTCACCTGCCGCAATCCCCGCCGGAGCGTCCTCGAAGACCAGGCAGTCATGCGCCTCGACGCCGAGCCGCTCTGCCGCCAAAAGGAAGCAGTCGGGCGCCGGCTTGCCGATAATGACGTCCTCCCCCGAGACCATCATGGCGGGAACCGGAATGCCGGCTGCCTGCATGCGCAGCAACGCCAGTTCTCGAGGCGCCGAGGTGACGATGGCCCAGCGCTCCGGCGGCAACGACTGGAGAAAAGCCACGGCGCCCGGAATTGGCACGATGCCGTCGAGGTCGGCTGTCTCGGCCGCGAGCAGCGCATCGGCCTCCAGGACCGGATCGAGGCCGGGGAGCCCCAGCGCCGCGATCGTCTCCCTCGCACGCCTGCCATGGATCGTCGGCAGGAAGCTCGCCACGTCGAGGCCGTGGCGCTGTGCCCATTGGGACCACACACGTTCGGCCGCCGCGATCGAATTGAGGACCGTGCCGTCCATGTCGAAGAGGAAGGCGGCGAACTTTCTGCCTGCGAACATCGGATACCTTGGAGCTTCGTCTGGAGGGGAGATTGCTTTTCAGGAAGAGCGAAACGCGGGCGCCATCTTAGCCCTGAGGGTGCCGGCTGGAAAGGCTTCGGCGGCCATTTCCATCCGGCGCAGGAACAACCCCTGCGTTGCCGCGTTCCTCACCCGATCTTCGACATCAACGAAAGAAGGGAAGCGATGCTGATCCGGCTCGGCTATGAAATCGCCATCGAGTGTGTTCAGGCCACGCCGATCATCTCGCTTCTCGACATCCACCCCGACCGCCAGTCCGACATCAAGCGACAGACGCGCGTGCTGACCTCGCCCTCGGTCCCGACACGGACCTATCACGACCGCCACGGCAACATCTGCCGCCGCTTCACAGCACCGGCCGGCGGCTTCCGTATCCTCTACGACGCTGCGGTCGAGGACAGCGGCGAGCTAGATGAGGTCAACACGCTGGCGCGCGAAATGCCGGTGGCAGAACTGCCGGACGACGTGCTCGTCTATCTGCTCGGGAGCCGATATTGCGAGACCGACCACCTCAGCAATCTCGCCTGGCAGCTCTTCGGCCATCTGCCGCCTGGCTGGGCGCGGGTGCAGGCGATCGTCGACTACGTCCACAGCCGGCTTTCCTTCGGGTATGGCTATGCCCGCGCCACCCGCACCGCGGCGCAGGCGCATGAAGAGCGGGTCGGTGTCTGCCGCGACTTCGCGCATCTGGCGATCACGCTCTGCCGCTGCATGAACATTCCGGCCCGTTACGTGAACGGCTATCTCGGCGATATCGGCGTGCCGCTCGATCCGGCGCCGATGGATTTCTCGGCCTGGATGGAGGTGTTTCTCGACGGCAAATGGTACGCGTTCGACCCGCGTCACAACCGGCCGCGGATCGGCCGCGTCGTCATCGCACGCGGCCGCGACGCCACCGACGTGCCGCTGCTGCACAGCTTCGGTCCGCACCGGCTCAGCCTGTTCAAGGTGTGGACCTACGAGCAGGAAGGCAATCTGTTCAATCCGCCGCATCACGGCATCGACCGGACGGCGAGCGCCCAGATGCTGGCCTAAGGCGGGTCGCGCCGAGATGGATCCAAGCGAGGCGCCTTCTTGATTTGATGGCGTTGTCCCAGGAGCCCCTGCACGCTTCTGGAGGCTTGATTTCTGAACCGGATCGGCACAGCTCTGCTGTGCCTAATCGGGAAGGGTCTCTGTTCGTCCCGGCCATCGGCAGCCAACATGGTAAGCGCTTCGTGAACGAAGGCGGGCAAACGCATTTTCGTTTACCGGCCGTTCACCCTGCTTTTGTCCAACGTCAAGCAAAAACAACGGCTTGACCAAGCTTCTGCGCCGCCTTGAGGTGCGTCAGCGCGATCCGGCCGAAATCCTGCAATGCATCCGCCAATCGGTTCGGTGCCATGGTTGATGGAGGCGGAAGGGTGCGGCGGTTCGAAGGGCTTGCAGTCGGGGTGAAAGGCTTTGTCAGGGATCGCGGCGGCAACTTTGCCATCCTGTTCGGGGCGGTGGCCTCGGTGCTGGCGCTCGGCGTCGGCTTCGCCGTCAATGTTTCCCAGCTCTACAATGTGCGGTCGAGCCTGCAGGGCGTCGTCGACGCGGCGGTGACCTCGACGGCGCGGGACCTCACCACCGGCGTCATCAAGGAGGCGGATGCCAACGGCTCGGTGCAGGCGTTCCTGGAGGCAAACAGCACCGCGGGCATCCTGCAGGCCAACCAGATCGTGCTGGACAAGCTGACCATCGACAAGATCGAGAAGACCGTGCAGGCGGATGTCCACGCCGATGTCTCGCTGTATTTCCCGCTGTTCAGCGTCGGCGGGATGCAGCGGGTGGCGGCTTCCACCTCGGCCGTCTATTCGGACAAGACGATCGAGGTGGCGATGATGCTCGACGTCACCGGCTCGATGGCCGGGCAGAAGATCAAGGATCTGAAGTCCGCCGCGAGCAACGCGGTCGATGCTTTCCTCAATGGCCAGGATGTAAACAATCCAAGGGTGCGCGTCGCTATCGTGCCTTACGCCAACTCGGTCAATGTCGGTTCGCTTGCCGCCGGCACCGTCTTTGCCGAAACCAAGACCAGCCAGCGCAAGCAGGCGCCGGGCAATGGGGATCCGCAACTGGCATCCGCAGCGGCGCGGCCGGACAATTGCGCTACCGAGCGCAAGGGCCCCTATCAGTATTCGGACGCCGGTCCCGATGTCAGCATGGTCAACCGCGACTATTTCCTGTCGCCCTTCGCCCAGCAGACCGGAACTGCCGCCTGCCCGGCGGCGGCGCTGATGCCGCTGACGGCGGATGCGGCGTCGTTGAAGACGGTCATCAAGGGCTTTGTCGCGTCCGGCGGGACGGCCGGCCATATCGGCGTGCAGTGGGCCTGGTACATGCTGTCGGAGAATTGGGGCGCCGTGATGAAGGCCTCGCAGCGGCCGGCCAAGATCAATCCGAAGAAGGTCGCCAAGGTCGCTATCCTGATGACCGACGGCGAATTCAACCTGTCCTATTTCGACGCCGGCAGCGTCGGGCAGGTCTACGACAATGCCGGCAAGGAGCAGACCCGCACGGCGGCGACGAAGCTTTGTGCCGCCATGCGCGACCAGGGCATCGAGGTCTTCACCATCGGCTTCGATCTCGACGAGAAGAACGCCAAGGCGACGCTGCAGGCCTGCGCCAGCCCGGATACCGGCTCGATCCAGCATTTCTACCAGGCCGACACAGGCGCCGAACTCGACGCCGCCTTCCAGAGCATCGCCCGCAACGTCGATCGCCTGGCGCTGACGCGATGATGGTCGAGAAATAAAGCTGTCCAAAGGAAAAGGCCGCCGCTTCCAACGAAGCAGGCGGCCTTCCGTGTTTCCGTCCATGACGCGGCACATGGCGGCGACCCCTCCGGGTCACCTGCCGCGCTTCTCGCGCCTTAACGGGAAGACTGCTTCCCGGAAGTGCGATCCGCTGAGCTCACGTTCTGGAAAACGAAATCACTCGACATCGGATCCCCTCCTTTCGGTTTGTTGAACACACCCAGATGATGGGGTGCGTCGCAGCAAAAGACAAGGGGCGGCCGAGAGAGCGCGCCGTCGGTTTGGCCAAGCGCGTCGCGCGACCAGCTTTTAAGCCTTTGTTTTCAGATGCATCAGACGAAGCGCATCGGCGCGCCGATCTCGACGCGTGCCGGCCGGTCGACGGTGCAATAGACACCCAAATTGTGGGTGTTGTGACGCACCAGGTTGCGCAGGATGCCGGGATCGGTGTCGAAGCCGTCCTGGGCGATGATGGTGAATCCGCAGCGCCTGCAGGGTTCGGAGACCGTGAGCAGCAGGTCGCCGACGGCCAGCTTGCGGCCAATCCATTCAGTCTCAGGGAAGGAGCCTTCGACCGCGTCCATATCGACGACGATGTTGGGCCGGAATCGGCGCGGGTCGGGCGTGCCCTGCGGATGCAGCGCCTTCAGCCGCGCCAGCGAGGCGGTGGTGAGGAGATGCAGCGGCGCCCGGGTGTAACGCTCCTGCGTCAGCGGGCCGGAATAGTCGGGTGCGTGCTCGCGGAAGTAAGGCCGGATCGAGGCCTCGAAACCCAGGAATTCGGAGACAGCGCGATCGCTTTCGGCGGCGGGAGCAGGCAGCCAGTCGCCGCCAGGCACTGCCACTTCCAGCCTGCGGCCGGCGGTCAGTCGCGAGCGGATCCGCGGCGCCTGGTGCCATCTGGCCTCGCGATCCGGCCTGGCGATCTCGCCGGAAGCATCGACCAGGCCGAACAGCCGGTCGCCATCGACGGTTGCCGTGCCGACCGAGACGGCGTCCAGCGGCTCGCCGGCGAGCGAACTCGCCGGATAGCGCCAGAGCTGGCTTACCGCGCCGAGCGCCGCCTGACTCGTCATACGCCCTTCCGGTTCTGCCTGTTGGCGACGAGGTCGTCCACGACGGCGGGATCGGCCAGCGTCGAGGTGTCGCCCAGCGCGGCGTAATCGTCCTCGGCGATCTTGCGCAGGATGCGGCGCATGATCTTGCCCGAGCGGGTCTTGGGCAGGCCAGGCGCAAACTGGATCTTGTCCGGGGTCGCGATGGCGCCGATCTCCTTGCGGACATGCGAGACGAGTTCCTTGCGCAGGTCCTCGCTCGATGTGGAGCCCGCCATCAGCGTGACGTAGCAGTAGATGCCCTGGCCCTTGATGTCGTGCGGATAGCCGACGACCGCGGCTTCCGAGACCTTGTCGTGGCTGACGAGCGCCGATTCCACTTCCGCCGTACCCATGCGGTGGCCGGACACATTGATGACGTCGTCGACGCGGCCGGTGATCCAGTAGTAGCCGTCGGCGTCGCGGCGGCAGCCGTCACCGGTGAAGTACTTGCCCTTGTAGGTCGAGAAATAGGTCTGCACGAAGCGGTCGTGGTCGCCATAGACGGTGCGCATCTGGCCAGGCCAGGAATCGGCGATGCAGAGATTGCCGTCGGCTGCACCCTCCAGAATCTTGCCTTCGCTGTCGACCAGTTGCGGCTGGACGCCGAAGAAGGGGCGCGTCGCCGAGCCCGCCTTGAGATCGGTGGCGCCCGGCAGCGGCGTGATCAGGATGCCGCCGGTCTCGGTCTGCCACCAGGTATCGACGATCGGCACCTTGCCGTTGCCGACGACGTTGAAATACCACTCCCAGGCTTCCGGATTGATCGGCTCGCCAACCGAGCCCAGCACGCGCAACGACTTGCGCGAGGTCTTCTTCACATGGCTGTCGCCGGCGCCCATCAGCGCGCGCAACGCCGTCGGCGCGGTGTAGAAGATGTTGACCTGATGCTTGTCGATGACGTCCCAGAAGCGCGACTGCGACGGGTAGTTGGGCACGCCCTCGAACATCAGTGTGGTGGCGCCGTTGGCCAAAGGGCCGTAGACGATATAGCTGTGGCCCGTGACCCAGCCGACATCGGCGGTGCACCAGTAGATGTCGCCGTCGTGGTAATCGAAAACATATTGGTGCGTCATCGAGGCATAGACGAGATAGCCGCCGGTGGTGTGCAGCACGCCCTTCGGCTTGCCGGTGGAGCCGGAGGTGTAGAGGATGAACAGCGGATCCTCGGCCTTCATCTTCTCCGGCTTGCAGTCGGCCTTAACGGTCGCGACCTCCTCGTGGTACCAGACGTCGCGGTCCGGCATCCAGCCGGTCTTGCCGCCGGTGCGGCGCACGACCACCACCGTCTCGACCTGAGTGCCGGCTTTCGCGGCGATGTCGATCGCCTTGTCGGTGTTGTCCTTCAGCGGGATCGGCTTGCCGCCGCGCAGGCCCTCGTCGGCGGTGATGACGATGGTCGATTTGCAGTCATCGATGCGCCCGGCCAGAGCATCGGGCGAGAAACCGCCGAAGACGACGGAATGGATGGCGCCGATGCGTGTGCAGGCGAGCATGGCGTAAGCCGCCTCGGGAATCATCGGCATGTAGATGGTGACGCGGTCGCCCTTCTTGACGCCATGCTTCTTCAGCACGTTGGCGAAGCGGCAGACATGGGCGTGGAGCTCGTTGTAGGTGATCTTCTTGTCGTCGTAGGGATTGTCACCTTCCCAGATGATCGCAGTCTGGTTGCCGCGCTTCTTCAGATGCCGGTCGATGCAGTTGTAGGAGACGTTGGTCAGGCCGTCCTCGAACCAACGGATCGAGACCTTGCCGTCGAAGGAGGTGTTCTTCACCTTCGTGAAGGGCTTGAACCAGTCGATGCGCTTGCCGTGCTTGCCCCAGAACTTGTCCGGATTCTTCACGCTTTCGGCATACCACTTCAGATAAGTGTCGTTATCGATCAGCGCGTTCTTCTTCCACGCCGGCTGGACGCGGTGGACATAGACCTCGGACATTTTCTTCGCATTCCTCCCGAACCAATCCACCGGCTTGGATTGCCGGCGGCATCGCGGCGACGCGCCCGCGAATTTCGCGCGCATTATTAACAGTTCCGCCGTGACGGCAATATTAGACGTTGGATTCGCGCGGCGGGATGACGCAGGGGCAGGTCCGACCGCTGTCAGCACTCTCGGCGCGTCGCTGCTAACTTTATGTTTTCGTAGGAAAAACCAGACTCGGTTAATTAGAAATCAATGGACATTTAAGCAACTGAGCGCACAATCGCGCGTTGGGAGGAAAGGAGATCGACCTTTTAGGGGCTGCAATGCGAGACCATTCCGAACTGGACTTGATGCTCAGGGGTTACGGGCTGACGACGGCCAAGATTCTCTATCACTTCCCCGATCACCCACATCTGCTGCAGAGCTATATCTGGCAGGACTACGACATCGCACCGACCTTTCCGGTGCTGATCCGTTTCATCGAATTCTGGAAGACGAAACTCGATGGGCCGCTGCACTCGGTCACCTACACGCACCACCAGCTGATCGCGCCGAACGAGTGGCGGAAGGTGGACGGGGAATTCTTGCTGCACTGAGACGCCGCAGAGATTCTCTGGACGTCGAAAGTTTGGAGGAGACGCCCATCACTTCGTCATCCACGGCGGAGCAAGGAGCGAAGCGACGCGGCGCAGACCCGAGGATCCATTCCGTGACTTCGAAGCGTTGCGGCGATCCAGAATTCTGCTCTGCCACGCTCTACGATCGAGGTAACGGAATGGATCCCCGGGTCTTCGCGACGCCGCTTCGCGGCTGCTCCGCCGGTGGATGACGAAGTTCGGAGGCTGCGGCTAATCCTGCATGTTCACGATCGCCTTGATAGGACGTTCGCGACTCAATCACACCGCCGGCGGGTTGAGCCGGGCGAACCCCTCCTGACGGCGATACGCAAAATAAGGATAGGGCGCAGTTATCGCGCTCGCTTCATCGAGCGCCTCCATCTGTTCGGCGGTCAAGGTCCAGCCGACGGCGCCGAGGTTTTGCCGCAACTGCTCCTCGTTGCGGGCGCCGATGATCACCGACGATACGGTGGGCCGTTGTAAAAGCCAGTTGATGGCGACCTGCGGCACGGTCTTGCCGGTCTCGGCGGCGACGGTCTCCAGCGCCTCGACCACGTCGAACAGCTGCTCGTCCTCGACTGGCGGGCCGAAGCTCGCGGTGTCATGCAGACGGCTCTGTTCCGGCAGCGGCTGGCCGCGGCGGATCTTACCGGTCAGCCGACCCCAACCAAGCGGACTCCAGACAAGCGCGCCGACACCCTGATCGATGCCGAGCGGCATCAGCTCCCATTCGTAGTCGCGCCCGACCAACGAGTAGTAGACCTGATGCGCGACATAGCGCGGATAGCCGTGCCTGTCGGCCAGGCCGAGCGATTTCATCACCTGCCAGCCGGAGAAGTTGGAGATGCCGACATAGCGCAGCTTGCCCGCGCGAACGAGGTCGTCAAGCGTCGACAGCACTTCCTCGATCGGTGTCATCGCATCGAAGGCATGCAACTGGAGAAGATCGATATAGTCGGTGCCGAGGCGCTTCAGCGCATCCTCCACCGACCTGATCAATCGTGAGCGTGACGAGCCGTAATCGGCCGCTCCGTCGCCCATCGGCAGCGCGGTCTTGGTCGAGATCAGAACTGCGTCGCGGCGTCCCATGATCGCCTCGCCCAGCACTGTCTCCGAAGCGCCATTCGAATAGACGTCGGCCGTGTCGAAGAGGTTGACGCCCGCGTCGAGGCAGATGTCGACCAGCCTGCGCGCCTCCGTGGCGTCGGTGTTGCCCCAGGCGCCGAACAGCGGGCCGGAGCCGCCGAAGGTGCCGGCGCCAAAGGAAAGCGCCGGCACTTTCAGGCCCGAGGCGCCGAGACGTCGATATTCCATGGTTCTGCTCCTTGTGATGTCGAAAGCGGATTGAAGTGTTCAGCACTGGATTGGCCGGTTCGCCGCGCGGCGGCGAGATCGGCGAATTCGGTGACGCCGATGGCGAAGGCGCCGGGGGTGAGTGCATCGAAAGCAAGTGACATGGCGCTGTCCGTTCGGTCGGGAGGGGCCGCTCCAGTCCCGCGCCCCGACCGCGAAGATCGTGATCCGCCAAGCTGTGAACCAGCCTTGCATCCGGCATATTTTCTGTGAAATAGATTCACGAATGGCGAGGCCAGAAATCAACCGTTCCGGCGAGATCGAAGTGTTCGTCCGCGTCGTCGAGACGGACAGTTTCTCGGCGGCGGCGCGGGCGCTGCGCATGACACCGTCGGCGGTGAGCAAGCTGATAGCGCGGCTGGAGGCACGGCTCGGCGCGCGGCTGGTCAGCCGTTCGACGCGCCGGCTGCAACTGACGCCGGAAGGGGCCGCTTTCCACGACCGCGCCTTGCGCATCCTCGCCGATCTCGATGCCGCCGAGCGCGAGGCGGCTGCGGGCGCGGCGCCGCGCGGCAGGCTGAGGGTCAACGCCTATGTGCCTTTCGGGCAGCACCGGCTGATGCCGCTGCTGCCTCGTTTCCTCGAATGCTATCCCGAGATTTCGGTCGAGGCGATGCTGACCGACAGCGTCATCGACCTCATGGAAGAGCGCGCCGATGTCGCCATCCGCGCCGGGCCGCTCAAAGAATCACGGCTGGTGGCGCGCAAGCTCGGCCAGAGCCGGATGGTGGTGGTCGCGGCGCCCGCCTATCTCGAGGCGCACGGCACGCCGCGCAACCCAGCCGATCTCAGCCGTCACAATCTGCTCGCCTTCGGCTTCGCCCGACATATCGATGGCATGCCTTTCGTCGACCGGGATGGCGCATCGACCGTGGTCCCGATCGTCGGCAACACGGCGGTGAGCGACGGCGAAGCGATGCGGCTGACCGCGTTGGCGGGAGCGGGCATAGCGCGGCTGGCGCGTTGGCATGTCGAGCCAGATATCGCCGCCGGACGGCTTACGCCGCTGCTGGAAGAATTCAATCCTGGCGACGAGGAGCCGACGCATGCCGTCTATGTCGGCCAGGGTAAGCATCTGCCGGCGCGTGTCCGGGCCTTTCTGGACTTCCTCGCAGAAACTGTGCGCCTCTAATTCTTGCTTTTTGCAGCCACGGCAGAAGACCGCCATGCACTTCCGGAACTGCTGCAAGCAAAACCCAGTTGCGCAAGGACCACCGGCTTCCAACACGCCAGAACACGTGGGCGGTCGATGCCGGCGATGAGAGCGGCCAACTGGCGCAGCCGGTCCCCGCTGGCCTCACCGGCTGCCGAAGATCGCCGAGCCGACCCTGACGCTGGTCGCGCCGAAGGCGATCGCAATCTCGTAATCGCCGGACATGCCCATCGACAGTTTTTCCACGCCGGCCTCGCGGGCGAGCCTTTCCAGCAGCGCGAAATGCGGTCCCGGGTTCTCTTCGGCCGGCGGAATGCACATCAGCCCTTCCACGGCAAGCCCATGGACGTCGCGGCAGCGCTCGACGAAACGAACCGCCTCGCGCGGCTCGATCCCTGCCTTTTGCGGCTCCGAGCCGGTGTTGACCTGAACGTAGAGTCTTGGCGCCCGGTCCTGCCTGGCGATCTCCTTGGCGAGTTCGGCGGCGATCTTCTCGCGATCGACCGTCTCGATGACGTCGAAGAGGGCGACCGCTTCCCTGGCCTTGTTGGACTGCAGCGGGCCAATGAGATGCAGCTCGATGTCGGGAAAAGCGTCCCTAAGAGCCGGCCATTTGGCCTGCGCCTCCTGCACGCGGTTCTCGCCGAAGACGCGCTGGCCGGCGTCGATCACTGGGCGAATGTCTTCGGCCGCGAAGGTCTTGGACACCGCGACGAGCGTCACGGCGCCGGGCTCGCGTTTTGCCTCGCGCTCGGCATTTGCGATCCTTGCCTTGACCGCGAGAAGCTGTTCGACGACGCTCGTCATGCCCATATCCTGCCCATAGTTTTAGCGTCCACGCCGGCTCGCCGCAGTTGACGGGTCCGGCAATCCATGGTGAACACCGCGACGACATTTTCTCGGGCTGCCGGCCTTGTCCGGCGCCGCGTAGCTGCTTTTAAGTGAAAAACATCCGATGGCAACCGAACGATATAATCCGCGCACGTCAGAGCCCAAATGGCAGAAGGCCTGGGCCGAAAAGAAGCTGTTCGAGGCCAGGAACGACGATCCGAAGCCGAAATACTACGTGCTCGAGATGTTCCCCTATCCGTCGGGCAAGATCCATATCGGCCACACCCGCAATTACACGATGGGCGATGTGGTGGCGCGCTACAAGCGGGCCAAGGGCTTCAACGTGCTGCATCCGATGGGTTGGGACGCCTTCGGCATGCCGGCCGAGAACGCGGCGATGCAGAACAAGGTCCATCCCAAGGACTGGACCTATGAGAACATCGCGGTCATGCGCGAGCAGCTCAAGGTCATGGGGCTGTCGCTCGACTGGGCGCGCGAGTTCGCCACCTGCGACGTCGACTACTACCACCGCCAGCAGATGCTGTTCCTCGATTTCGTCGAGAAGGGACTGGTCACGCGCAAATCCTCCAAGGTCAACTGGGACCCGGAGGACATGACCGTGCTCGCCAACGAGCAGGTCATCGACGGCCGCGGCTGGCGCTCGGGCGCGCTGGTCGAGCAGCGCGAACTGACGCAGTGGTTCTTCAAGATCACCGACTATGCGCAGGACCTGCTGGATTCGCTCGAAGGCCTCAACGAATGGCCGGAGAAGGTCAAGCTGATGCAGCACAACTGGATCGGCCGCTCGGAAGGGCTGCTGATCCGCTGGCCGCTGGCGGCCTCGGTCGCCGGCGAACATGAGCTGGAAGTCTACACGACCAGGCCGGACACCATCTTCGGCGCCTCCTTCATGGCGATCGCTGCCGATCATCCGCTGGCCAGGAAAGCCGCCGAGAACAATGTCGAGCTGGCAAAGTTCATCGACGAGGTGCGCCATATGGGCACCTCGGTAGCGGCGCTGGAGACGGCCGAGAAGAAGGGCTTCGACACCGGCATCCGCGTCGTCCATCCGTTCGACGAGAACTGGACGCTGCCGGTCTACGTCGCCAATTTCGTGCTGATGGAGTACGGCACCGGCGCCATTTTCGGCTGCCCGTCGGGCGACCAGCGCGACCTCGACTTCGCCAACAAATACGGCCTGCCGGTGATCCCGGTGGTGATGCCGGAAGATGGTGATCCGAAAACCTTCCAGATCATCGACGAGGCCTATGTCGACGACGGCGTGATGATCAATTCGCGCTTCCTCGACGGCATGAAGCCGCAGCGGGCGTTCGACGAGATCGCCAAGCTGCTGGAACAGAAGACGATCGGCAACCGGCCGATGGCGGAGCGCAAGGTGAATTTCCGCCTGCGCGACTGGGGCATTTCGCGGCAGCGCTACTGGGGTTGCCCGATCCCGATGATCCATTGCGAGGATTGCGGTGTGGTGCCGGTGCCGAAGGCCGATCTGCCGGTCAAGCTGCCCGACGACATCGAGTTCGATCGCCCGGGCAACCCGCTCGACCGCCACCCGACCTGGCGGCATGTGAAATGCCCGCAATGCGGCAAGGATGCGCGGCGCGAGACCGACACGATGGATACCTTCGTCGATTCGTCCTGGTATTTCGCCCGCTTCACGGCGCCCTGGGCGAACGAGCCGACCGAGCCCAAGGCGGCCGACGAGTGGCTGGCGGTCGACCAGTATATCGGCGGCATCGAGCACGCGATCCTGCATCTGCTCTATTCGCGCTTCTTCACCCGCGCCATGCGCGAGACCGGTCATCTCAATCTCGCCGAGCCGTTCAAGGGCCTGTTCACGCAAGGCATGGTGGTGCACGAGACCTACCGTGTCGGCAGTTCGTCGAACGGCCGCTGGCTGTCGCCTGGCGAGGTCCGGATCGAGGATGCCGACGGCAAGCGCCGCGCTATCGAGATCGCCACCGGAGACGAGGTCACCATCGGCGCGCTCGAGAAGATGTCGAAGTCGAAGAAGAACACGGTGAGCCCGGAAGAGATCACCGACGGCTACGGCGCCGACACCGCACGCTGGTTCATGCTGTCGGATTCGCCGCCGGAGCGCGACGTCGAATGGACGGACGAGGGCGCCGCCGGCGCGCATCGCTTCGTGCAGCGCGTCTGGCGGCTGGTGTCGATCGCGGCCGATTCACTGGCCGACGCGAAGCCGGCCGCGGCAAAGGAAGGCGAGGCCGGCGCCGTCTCCAAGGCCGCTCACAAGATCCTGAAGGCGATCGGCGAGGACATCGAGAAGCTCGGCTTCAACCGTGCCATCGCCCGCACCTACGAGCTCGCCAACGCGCTGACCACCCCGCTCAACGACGTCGCCGAGGGCAAAGCCGATGCGACGCTGAAGGCTGCCTGCCGCGAGGCGGTCGAGATCCTGGTGCACGTGATCGCACCGGTCATGCCGCATCTTGCGGAGGAGTGCTGGGAGACGCTCGGCGGCACAGAACTCGTCGCCGAACGGCCGTGGCCGACCTTCGATCCGGCGCTCGTCGTCGACAACGAAATCGTGCTGCCCGTGCAGGTCAACGGCAAGAAGCGCGGGGATTTGACAATTGCCCGCGACGCAGACCAAGGTGCCGTCGAAAAGGCGGTGCTGGCCCTCGACTTCGTGCAGAAGGCGCTGGAAGGCAAGGCACCGCGCAAAGTGATCATCGTCCCGCAAAGGATCGTCAATGTCGTTGCCTAAGACGGAAGTGACGCGTTGGCTGAGCCGCATGGCGCTTTGCGGTCTGGTCGCCTCGACCGCCCTGGTCTCGGCCTGCACGGTGCGGCCGCTCTACTCCAACGCGCCCCTGGTCGCGGGTTCGGACGCCGGCACGGCCTCGGCGCTGTCGTCGATCGCGATCAAGCCGGTCAGCACGCGCTATGCCCAGCAGGTGCGCAACTACCTGATCTTCGCCTTCGGCCAGAACGCCAACGAGCCGTCGAACCCGGTCTACACGCTCGATCTCGGCGTCAGCGAACTGGTCGAGTCGGCCGCATTGGTGCAGGTTCAGACCGACGAGGACGAGCCGACGGCCGGCACAGTGACGCTGACCGCCAACTATGTGCTGAGGGACACGGCGACCAATACGGTGATCTCGGTCGGCAAACGTTCGATCCCGTCTTCCTTCGACAGGCCGCGCCAGGAGTATGCGGCCTACCGGGCGCAGATCGACGCCGAGAACCGCGCCGCGCGCGAACTTGCCGATCTTTTGCGCCTGGCCATTGCCCAGGATCTGATCAGGCACGGCAAGAAAGCCTAGTTCTTCGCCCGGGATTGGCCGAAGCTTCTCCAACCTCGTCATCCCAGGGCGAAGCAGCCGCGAAGCGGCGTCGCGGAGACCCTGGGATCCATTCCGTGACCTTGATCGAAGAATGCAGCGGAGCAGAATTTCTGCACCCCTGCAGCTCCTTTGTAACGGAATGGATCCTCGGGTCTACGCGGTACGCTTCGCTTCCCGCTCAGCCCAAGGATGACGATCGCGATGGCGGTTCCGGTCGATCGCCAAGGGATGGCACTCTGCCAAGAAAAAGGCCGGGTGCCCGGCCTTTTTTTTACCTGGGAAAGATGAGATCAGCCGATCTTCTGGCCGGTCTTGGCCCAGTCGGCGATGAAGGCGGCAAGTCCCTTGTCGGTCAAGGGATGGCTGACCAGCGCTCTCAGCGTCGCCGGCGGCGCGGTGATCACATCGGCGCCGATGAGCGCCGCCTGCTTGACGTGGTTCACCGTGCGCACCGAAGCGGTCAGGATCTCGGTCTTGAAGTCGTAGTTGTCATAGATGGTGCGGATCTCGGAGATCAGCTCCATGCCGTCCGAACCGGTGTCGTCGATGCGGCCGACGAAAGGCGAGATGAAGGAGGCGCCGGCCTTGGCGGCGAGCAGCGCCTGATTGGCCGAGAAGCATAGCGTCACATTGACCATGCGGTTCATCTCGGTGCGGATGGTCTTGCAGGCTTTCAGCCCGTCCAGCGTCAGCGGCACCTTGATGGCGACATTCGGCGCGATCTTGGCCAGCACCTCGGCCTCGGCCATCATGTCCTTGAACTCGGTCGCCACGACCTCGGCCGAGACCGGGCCTTCGACGATGTCGCAGATCTGCTTGGTGACTTCGGAAATCTTGCCGCCCGATTTCAGGATCAGCGAAGGGTTGGTGGTGACGCCATCGACCAGACCCAGATCGTGCAGCTCCTTGATTTCCTTGATGTCAGCGGTATCGACAAAAAACTTCATGGCGGTCTCCTTGGAGATTTCCAGGTGCCTAACAGGCACGTTCGGGGGTCACCCTTTGCTCTAGACCAAAGTCGGGGCAAGGTCACGCCTGATGATGGAAGATTCGCCTTTTGTAGCGGCCGCACCCGTGCTGGTGCCGATGCCGGCCGAACGGCCCTACACCTATGCCGTGCCGGCCGGCATGCGCGTGGTGCCGGGTTCGATCGTGCGCGTGCCGCTGGGGCCCAGGCAGGTGGCGGGCATCGTCTGGGACGCCGTCGTCGAGACCGTCGATGCGAAGAAGTTGCGGCCGATCGAGGAAGTCTTCGACTGTCCGCCGATCGACAAGGGCATGCGCCGTTTCGTCGACTGGATCGCGCAATACACGCTGTCGGCCCCCGGCATGGTGGCGCGCATGCTGCTGAGGGCGCCTGAAGCCTTCGATCCGGAGCCCTGGATCGAAGGGCTGCAGCGCACCTTGGCCCAACCCGACCGCCTGACCGACGCCCGTCGGCGGGTGCTGGAGACGGCCGAAGGCGGACTTGCCTGGACGCGCTCGGGGCTGGCGCATGCGGCGGGCGTCTCCTCGACCGTCATCGACGGCTTGAGAGCGCAAGGCGTGTTCGAGACAGTGATGATCCCGCCGCGACCGGTGGTGGCGGCGCCCGATCCCTGCCATGCCGTGCCGGCGCTTATGCCGGACCAGAAGGCCGCCGCCGAGAAGCTGCGCGCGGCGATCGCGGCCGATGCCTTCAACGTCACCCTGCTCGACGGCGTCACCGGCTCGGGCAAGACGGAAGTCTATTTCGAGGCGGTGGCCGCAGCCCTCGGCAAGGACAAGCAGGTGCTGATCCTCTTGCCGGAAATCGCGCTGACGCATGCCTTCCTCGAACGCTTCCAGGACCGCTTCGGCGCCAAGCCGGCGGAATGGCATTCCGACCTGCCGCCGAGGATGCGCGAACGCGTCTGGCGGCAGGTGGCGGAAGGCGGCGTGCGCGTCGTCGCCGGAGCGCGCTCGGCGCTGTTCCTGCCGTTCAAGCAGCTCGGCCTGATCGTCGTCGACGAGGAGCACGACCCGGCCTACAAGCAGGAGGACCGCGTCTTCTACAATGCCCGCGACATGGCGGTGGTGCGCGGGCATATCAGCGGCTTTCCGGTGGTGCTTGCCTCTGCCACGCCATCGGTCGAGAGCCGCGTCAATGCCAGTCAGGGCCGCTACAGCAGGGCGGTGCTGTCGGCGCGCTTCGCCGAGGCAGCGCTCCCCGACCTGAAGTCGATCGACATGCGGCGTGCGCCTCCGGCGCGCGGCGGCTTCCTGTCGCCGATCCTGCTGGGACACATGCAGCGCACGCTGGAGAGACAAGAACAGTCGCTGCTCTTCCTCAACCGGCGCGGCTATGCGCCGCTGACGCTTTGCCGCGGCTGCGGCCATCGCTTCGGCTGCCCGGTCTGCTCGGCCTGGCTGGTCGAGCACCGCTTTCGCGGCCAGCTCGTCTGCCATCACTGCGGCCACAATGAGCGGCGGCCCGAAGCCTGCCCCGAATGCGGCACGCTCGATCATCTGGTCGCCTGCGGGCCGGGCGTGGAGCGCATCGCCGAAGAAGTTGTGGCGCATTTTCCCGAGGCGCGAACTATCGTGCTTTCGTCAGACCTTCTGGGCGGCGTGCGCCGGCTGCGGCTCGAGCTGGAGGCGGTCGCCAATGGCGAGGCCGACATCGTCATCGGCACCCAACTCGTCGCCAAGGGACATAATTTTCCGGGCATGACGCTGGTCGGCGTGGTCGACGCCGATCTCGGCCTCGCCAACGGCGACCCGCGCGCCGCCGAGCGCACCTTCCAGTTGCTCAGCCAGGTGACGGGGCGCGCCGGCCGCACCGGCAAGAAGAGCCTCGGCCTGCTGCAGACTTACCAGCCGGACCATCCGGTGATGCGGGCCATCGTCTCCGGCGATTCGGAAGCATTCTACGAGCGCGAGATCGCCGAGCGCGAGCGGGCGGCATTGCCGCCGTTCGGACGTCTGGCCGGCATCATCGTCAGCGCGGCGACTCGGGGTGAAGCCGAAACCCATGCGCGTGGCCTGAGGCGCGCGGCGCCCCAAGCCTCCGATCTCTTCGTGCTCGGGCCGGCCGAGGCGCCGCTGTCGCTGATCGGCGGCCGTCACCGCTTCCGTCTGCTCGTTCAAGGCGAGCGGCGCGCGGACATGCAGGGCTTCATACGCGCCATGCTGGCGGAAGGGCCGAAGGTGAGGGGCTCGGTGAGGGTGCAGGTCGATATCGACCCGCAAAGTTTTCTGTGACACCAATTGCGCCGCGGAGTGTCTCATGATGAAGACCGTTTCCATGAAAACCCTCGGCCTGCTCGGCGGCATGAGCTGGGAATCGACAGCAATCTACTATCGCCTGCTGAACGAAATCGTGCGCGAGCGCCTCGGCGGGCTGCATTCGGCGAAGCTCTTGTTGTGGTCGTTCGATTTCGCCGAGATCGCAGAGCGGCAGCATGCGGGCGATTGGGAAGGCGCAGGCGCCCTTCTGACGGAAGCCGCACGCGGGCTGCAGGCGGCCGGGGCTCAGGGCTTGGTGATCTGCACCAACACCATGCACAAGCTCGCCGACACGGTGCAGGCGGCCGTAACGATCCCGCTGATCCATATCGCCGACGCTACGGCTCGGGCCGTTGTCGATGCGGGTGTGAAGCGCCCCGCGCTGCTCGCGACACGCTTCACCATGGAGCAGGATTTTTATAAGGGACGGCTGGCAGACCGGTATGGCCTGCAGCCGGTGGTGCCGGGTCAGGCGGGCCGCGACCTGGTGCACAGGGTGATCTATGACGAGCTTTGCCAAGGCGTCGTGAGCAGCGGTTCGAAAGCGGCCTATGTCGAGGAAGTCGCCCGCATGCGGCGCGATGACAAAATCGACGGCCTCATCATGGGCTGCACCGAGATCACCATGCTGATCGCCCAGGATGATTTCGACATCCCGGTTTTCGACACAACGCGCATCCATGCCGAGGCCGCGGTCGAATTCGCGCTCGGCTAATGCGTGCCGCCCAGCGTGCGGCGGCTCTCGGCGCCGGCGCCTTCCGGGCGCCGGCCCGCAATTAGCCGGGCATCTGGCGCGGTGGTTTTCCTTCGCTAGAATGGCGGTGATTCAGGCCGATATCGAAGGGGGACACAATGGAATTCGCTTTTCCATGGCCGGCAAGCCAGGGCGAGTGGCTGGCCTGGTCGAGCGCCGTCGCGACCCTGCTCATCGGCCTGATGCTGTTCCTGGCGCCGAACCTTGCTTTCCGCATCCTGCGTCTGCAGGCCAAGCCGGAGAAGGCGGCAGCCATCGCCGAAGGACGGGGCCGCATGTCGGGCTTCTATCTCGGCGTCAGCCTGTGCTGCATTCTGCTGGCGCAGCCGTTGCTCTACATGGCGCTCGGCTTCTCCTGGCTGTTCACCGCTTTCGGCCGGCTGCTGTCGATGATGTCGGACAGTGCCAACACGCCGTTCAACTGGGCGTCCATCGTCGTGGAACTGGCGCTGGCGGCCCTGCCGCTCGCCTTCGCCTTCGGCTTCGTGCCTTGACCGGTTTCGTTCAGAGCCCGGCCTTCTGCGCCAGATAGGGAGCCAGCGCCAGCGAATAGGTGGCCGTCAGATGATGGTGATCGCGCCAGACGATGACATTGCCGACGACTGCGGGACATAGGTCCGGCCCGCATATGGCATCGATCATGTCCACGGCGGTAACGCTGCTGTTGTTTTCAGCCTTCGCGGCCACGACCAGCACATCGCTCGGCGTCCCCTCGCTGCGCCTGGTGGAGCATTTCGCCGGGGTCACGCTCAGGCAGTCGGAAGGGTCGAACTTCACATGGGGCGTGTTGCGGATGGCGACGATACGCGCACCCGTCCGGGTGATCCTGTCCCACAGGCTGCGCAAGCCCTCGATCATCTCGCCTTGGGGAACGGCGCCGTAGTTCGACTGGCTGGTGAACACCAGATAGGGCTTGAGTTTGACGATCTCGACCAGCACCTTTTCACGCCATTCGGCGCAGGCAGGGTAAGGCTTGTCCTTTCCGATGGTGACACGGCTGAACGGGCAGGCCGATTTCGTGAAGCTGACCAGCCTGAAATCGTGGTCTTTGGCGATCCTGTCGAGCGCCGGCACCCATTGCGCGGCGTGCGAATCGCCGACGAGGACGATGGTCTTTGCACCAGCGGGATCGCCCAGAGAACATCCGACCGGATCGGCGCTGTCGCCTTCCTGATGGCACTTCGAAGAATAGACCACCGGCACGTCCCGCGTGAGCCTCGCCAAGGGCGGAAGAAGCTCGACATCGGCCGGAGCCGGTGCGTTCCAGAGCAGGGCGGCGGGTCCAGGATAGGACGGCGTTCCGATCAAGGCGGTGTCGATGGTTTCTGCCCTGAGGGCAAGAAGCAGACCGCCTGAGACGAGGGCGCAGGCGAGCACTGCGACGGTGCCGTAGCCGAGCGGTTTCCACCACGCGCCCGGCCGGGCGCGGCGATAGCGCTGCTCCACATATCGATAGGAAAGGTCGGACAGCACGAGGGTCAACAGCGCGAGACCAATGCCGCCGGCCAATGTCGGTGAATTGCCCCGCGCCAGGTAGAAGGTCAGCAGCGGCCAGTGCCAGAGATAGATGGAATAGGAGCGGTCGCCGACGAAGCGAAGGATGCCTGAATCAAGTCCCCGAATCCGGATGTCTTTGCGATTGCCGGCCAGGATGACGCAAACGGTGGCGAGCGTCGGCAGCAGGGCAGCCGCGCCGGGGAACGGCGTTGCCGCGGAAAACAAAGCGGCCGATCCGAGAATTCCGGCCAGGCCCACGACGGCAAGCCAGCGGCTTGCACGGCTGCCTGGTCGAAGCCGGTGCTGGGCGAGAACCAGCAGGCCTCCCAGCGCCAACTCCCAGATGCGCGTCTGCGTGACGAAATAGGCCTGGGCGGCGTCCAGCCTTGTCATGACGATCGACACGATCAGCGATGCGACAAAGACGAGCGACAACGCTGCGGTCAGCGAACGCTGGACAGAGAGCCCCATGCGGCGCGACAGCCAGGCCACACCGATCACCAGCAGTGGCCAGACGATGTAGAACTGCTCTTCTATGGACAGCGACCAATAGTGCTGCACCGGGGTCGGCAGGCTGTCGGCGTCGAGATAGCTGACCGCGATCGCCGCGAGGCGCCAGTTCTCGACATAGAACGCGCTGGCGAGGATCTGGTTGGCGGTTTCCTCCCAGCGCGCCTTGGAGAGGAACAGCAAGCTGCCAGCCAGCGATGCGAGCAGGACAAGCGTTGCGGCCGGCAGAAGCCGCCGCACGCGCCTTGAGTAGAAGCCGATCGGGGACACGCGGCCGTCGCGCCTCGACATCTCAGCCAGCATGCCGGTGATCAGATAGCCCGAGATGACGAAAAAGACGTCGACGCCGACATATCCGCCGGGAAGCATCGTCGGCCACAGGTGGTAAACGACGACCGGGGCGACGGCCAGGCCGCGCAGCCCCTGTATCTCCGGCCGAAATCCACGCTCCGCGTCTATCGGCTGCAAATCATCACCGCATGTTCCCAAGGCCGCGCTGCAATGGCCAGCAACGCAGCAAGCCCCACCCAGAAGATGAGTGCTCCGTATCAAACTCCGGTTGCTGCCGCCATGGGAGCCAACCACAGGGATCAGCAAGCAAACCGGTCGCGGTTTGGAGGGGGTCACGGCCTTCTTCCACTGATGAGTGCAGGAAATTGGGTGAAGTTCCGAGACAGAGATTTTCAAGCAGGCGCACGATCGAAATGGCGGGAAGCGGAATTCCTCGCGGCCGGTGGTTGAACTTCGCCGGTGGATGCGACAAAAGTGCCTGAAAACCATGCCGGACGATGCATTGCGGTCTTAAAAGGCCTGTGCTAGACGGCATTCGACTTTCGGCCGGGGATAGCGGAAGCCATCCCTCCGTGCTTGGAAAATTTGCAGTAAGGTCAAAGATTTAGCCAGAGTTTTTGCTCGCGCCAACAATCTGCGGCCTGTCAGATAAGAGAAAAGACGGTCCGTGGCCCAATCGTCATCGCCTATCTCCGCTGTCGCAGAACGCTATGCAAGCTCGCTGTTCGAGCTTGCGCTGCAGGAAAATTCCGTCGCCAAGGTCGAGGCCGACCTCAATGGTTTCGAGGCGATGCTCAACGCCAGCGCCGACCTTGCCCGTCTGATCAACAGCCCGGTGTTTTCCAGCGAGGACCAGGCTAAGGCGATCGGCGCAATCATCGGCAAGGCGCAGATCACCGGCCTCGTCGGCAATTTCCTGCGTGTGGTTGCCCGCAACCGCCGGCTGTTCGCCGTGCCTGGCATGATCAAGGCGTTCCGCCGGATCGCCGCCGACCACCGCGGCGAGGCGTCGGCCGAGGTCACCTCGGCGCATGCGCTGACGGAAGCGCAGCAGACAGAGCTCAAGGCGACGCTGAAGGGCATCGCCGGCAAGGACGTGGCCATCGCCATGACCGTCGATCCGTCGCTGCTCGGCGGCCTGATCGTCAAGATGGGCTCGCGCCAGATCGATACGTCGCTCAAAACCAAACTCAATTCGCTCAAGCTTGCACTGAAAGAGGTCGGCTGATGGACATCCGCGCCGCGGAAATTTCCGCAATTCTGAAAGACCAGATCAAGAATTTCGGCAAGGAGGCCGTGGTCTCCGAAGTCGGCCAGGTGCTGTCCGTCGGTGACGGCATCGCCCGCGTCTACGGCCTCGACAACGTCCAGGCCGGCGAGATGGTCGAATTCCCCGGCGGCATCCGCGGCATGGCGCTCAATCTCGAAGCCGACAATGTCGGCGTCGTCATCTTCGGCAACGACCGCGACATCAAGGAAGGCGACACCGTCAAGCGCACCGGCGCCATCGTCGACGTTCCGGTCGGCCCCGGCCTGCTCGGCCGCGTGGTCGACGCCCTCGGCAACCCGATCGACGGCAAGGGCCCGATCAAGGCCACCGAGCGCCGCCGCGTCGACGTCAAGGCGCCCGGCATCATTCCGCGCAAGTCGGTGCACGAGCCGATGTCGACCGGCCTCAAGGCCATCGACGCGCTCATCCCGGTCGGCCGCGGTCAGCGCGAGCTGGTCATCGGCGACCGGCAGACCGGCAAGACCGCCATCATCCTCGACACGATGCTGAACCAGAAGTCGGTGCACGACAATGGCCCGGAGAAGGAGAAGCTCTACTGCGTCTACGTCGCCGTCGGCCAGAAGCGCTCGACCGTTGCGCAGTTCGTGAAGGTGCTGGAAGAGCGCGGCGCGCTCGACTACTCCATCATCATCGCCGCCACCGCCTCCGATCCGGCGCCGATGCAGTTCCTGGCGCCGTTCGCCGGCTGCACCATGGGCGAGTATTTCCGCGACAACGGCATGCATGCGCTGATCAGCTATGACGACCTGTCGAAGCAGGCCGTCGCCTATCGCCAGATGTCGCTGCTGCTGCGCCGCCCGCCGGGCCGCGAAGCCTATCCGGGCGACGTCTTCTACCTGCACTCGCGCCTTCTGGAGCGCGCCGCCAAGCTCAATGACGACAACGGCGCCGGGTCGCTGACCGCGCTGCCGATCATCGAGACGCAGGCCAACGACGTGTCGGCCTACATCCCGACCAACGTGATCTCGATCACCGACGGCCAGATCTTCCTCGAGACCAACCTGTTCTTCCAGGGCATCCGCCCGGCGGTCAACGTCGGCCTGTCGGTGTCGCGCGTCGGGTCCTCGGCGCAGGTGAAGGCGATGAAGCAGGTCGCCGGCTCGATCAAGGGCGAACTCGCGCAGTACCGCGAAATGGCGGCTTTCGCGCAGTTCGGTTCCGACCTCGACGCCGCCACGCAGCGACTGCTCAACCGCGGTTCGCGCCTGACGGAGCTGCTCAAGCAGCCGCAGTTCTCGCCGCTCAAGACGGAAGAGCAGGTCGCGGTGATCTTCGCCGGCGTCAACGGCTATCTCGACAAGCTGGCGCTCAACCAGGTCGGCAAGTTCGAGCATGGCCTGCTCAGCCACATGCGCTCGGCCGGCAAGGAGGTGCTCGACGGCATCCGCAAGGAGAAGGCGCTGTCGGACGATCTGCGCGCCAAGCTCAAGGCCGAGATCGACGCCTTTGCCAAGACCTTCGCTTAAGAAGAAGCCGGACGCACGGGATCAGGTTTGAAGCATGCCTTCATTAAAAGACCTTCGTAACCGTATCGCCTCGGTCAAGGCGACGCAGAAGATCACCAAGGCGATGCAGATGGTCGCCGCGGCGAAACTGCGTCGCGCGCAGGAAGCGGCGGAAGCGGCGCGTCCCTATTCCGAGCGGATGGGCGCCGTGCTGGCCAACATCACCCAGGCGATCGGCGGCGGCGGCGATGCCCCGGCGCTGATGACCGGGACCGGCAGGGACGACGTGCATCTGCTCATCGTCTGCACCGCCGAGCGCGGCCTGTGCGGCGGCTTCAACTCGCAGATCGCCCGCCTTGCCCGCGACCACATCCGCCGGCTGCTCGCCGACGGCAAGCAGGTCAAGATCATCTGTGTCGGCAAGAAGGGCTACGACATCCTGCGCCGCGACTACGGCTCGCTGATCCTCGAGCGCATTGACCTGCGCGAGGTCAAGACGCTCGGCTTCGTCAATGCGGACGCGATCGCCAAGAAGGTCATCCACCTCTTCAACGAGGGCGGTTTCGACGTCTGCACGCTGTTCTATTCGCAGTTCAAGTCGGTGATCAGCCAGATCCCGACGGCGCAGCAGATCATTCCGGCGGCCCAGGTTTCGCCGGCTGCCGAGGCCGGCACCGGCGCCACCGCCGTCTACGAATACGAGCCCGAGCCGGGCGAGATCCTCTCCGACCTCATCCCGCGCAACATCGCCGTGCAGATTTTCCGCGCGCTGCTGGAAAACGCGGCCGGCGAGATGGGCGCCAAGATGAGCGCCATGGACAATGCGACGCGCAATGCCGGCGACATGATCAACAGGCTGTCGATCACCTACAACCGCCAGCGGCAGGCGCAGATCACCAAGGAACTGATCGAAATCATTTCGGGCGCCGAAGCGCTCTAGGCACGCCCGCGCGGGATCGCAACCCTCGCAGCAGCGTGAACAACAGATAGACGAAAAGGGCAAAGACGATGGCGAAATCAGCTACCCCGAAGACCGCCGCCAAGGCGGCACCGGCCCCGAAGGACGCGGCAAAGGCTCCGGCAGCCGCCGCGAAAGCCGCTCCGGCGAAGAAGGCGCCCGCTCCGGCCAAGACGGTGGCGGCGAATGCGCCGAGCGCTGCGGTCAAGAGGACCGGCGTTGCCGGCAAGGTCCGCCAGGTCATCGGCGCCGTCGTCGACGTGCAGTTCGAAGATCATCTGCCGGCGATCCTCAACGCGCTCGAGACCGAAAATGTCGGCAACCGCCTGGTGCTCGAGGTCGCCCAGCATCTCGGCGAGAACACCGTGCGCTGCATCGCCATGGACTCCACGGAAGGCCTGGTGCGCGGCCAGCAGGTCTATGACACCGGCGCCCCGATCTCGGTGCCGGTCGGCCCGGGCATGCTCGGCCGCATCATCAACGTCATCGGCGAGCCGGTCGACGAAGCCGGTCCGGTCGACGGCGTCGCGCTGCGCGCCATCCACCAGCCGGCTCCGGCCTATATCGACCAGTCGACCGAAGCGCAGATCCTGGTCACCGGCATCAAGGTTCTCGACCTGCTGGCGCCTTACGCCCGCGGCGGCAAGATCGGCCTGTTCGGCGGCGCCGGCGTCGGCAAGACCGTGCTGATCCAGGAACTGATCAACAACGTCGCCAAGGCGCATGGCGGCTTCTCGGTGTTCGCCGGCGTCGGCGAGCGGACCCGCGAAGGCAACGACCTCTATCACGAGTTCATCGAGTCGGGCGTCAACAAGAAGGGCGGCGGCCAGGGTTCCAAGGCGGCGCTGGTCTACGGCCAGATGAACGAGCCGCCGGGTGCCCGCGCCCGCGTCGGCCTCACCGGCCTCACCGTCGCCGAATATTTCCGCGACCAGGGCCAGGACGTGCTGTTCTTCGTCGACAACATCTTCCGCTTCACCCAGGCGGGCTCGGAAGTGTCGGCGCTGCTCGGCCGCATTCCCTCGGCCGTGGGCTACCAGCCGACGCTCGCCACCGACATGGGCGCCCTGCAGGAGCGCATCACTACGACGACCAAGGGCTCGATCACCTCGGTGCAGGCCATCTACGTGCCGGCCGACGACTTGACCGACCCGGCGCCGGCGACCTCGTTCGCCCATCTGGACGCCACCACCGTGCTCAACCGCGCGATCTCGGAAAAGGGCATCTACCCGGCCGTCGATCCGCTGGACTCGACCTCGCGCATGCTCGACCCGATGGTCGTCGGCGAGGAGCACTACCAGGTCGCCCGCCAGGTGCAGTCGATCCTGCAGCGCTACAAGTCGCTGCAGGACATCATCGCGATCCTGGGCATGGACGAGCTGTCGGAAGAAGACAAGCAGACCGTCGCCCGCGCCCGCAAGATCGAGCGCTTCCTGTCGCAGCCGTTCTTCGTCGCCGAAGTGTTCACGGGTTCGCCGGGCAAGCTGGTCGACCTCGCCGACACCATCAAGGGCTTCAAGGGCCTCTGCGCCGGCGACTACGACCACCTGCCGGAAGCCGCCTTCTACATGGTCGGCGGCATCGACGAGGCGGTCGAGAAGGCGCAGCGCCTGGCGGCTGAAGCGGCGTAAGCTGGTGAATGGTCAATAGTGAATGGTGAATAGGGAGTAGCGGATAGGAAATCGGACTGAAGTGAAGGTCATTTTGGCCATTCACCATTCACCATTCACCATTCGCTAGATTGATCATGGCTGAAGCTTTCAAGTTCGAACTGGTCTCGCCGGAGCGGCTGCTCGTTTCCGAGCAGGTCGAATCGGTCGTCATCCCGGGCGCCGAAGGCGAGATGACCGTGATGGCGCAGCACGCTCCGGTCATGACCACGATCAAGCCCGGCGTCGTCACGGTGAAGACGGCGGCCGGCAAGGAAGAGCGCTATGTGGTGTTCGGCGGCTTTGCCGACATCCTGCCGTCCGGCTGCACGCTGCTGGCAGAGTCGGCAACGCATGTGAACGACATCGACCGCGCCGACCTCACCCGCCGCATCCAGGAAGCCAAGGAAGACGCTGCCGACGCCAAGGACGACGAGGCGCGCAGCAAGGCAGAGCAGTTCCTCAGCCAGCTGACCACGCTGGAAGGCGCGTTGCTGCCGGCCTGAGGCAGGCTCCTGACGAAGAATTGAAAGGCGGGGCTTGCCCCAAGGCGGGGCTTGCCCCGCTTTTTTGTTTGTTGGACAGCCCGCGACTTCCGGGAAGAATGGCCAATGTCCCAGCACGCAGCGCGAGATGTGGCAAGCGCCTCAGCGGTCAGTCGTCTCTTCCGCGCTCACCGCCAATACCGAGAGCTGCCAGGGCAAGCGCCTGATCACCCTGCCTGAAATGCACCAGATGGACGGCCACGAACTCGACCAATGACTGCCGGTCGGGATGATTTTTGGCAAAGCCGGCGAGGTCGAACACCGCCGTTGCCGTTTCAGCCGTCGGCAGGTCGCGGCTGAACAGCTCGTCGAGCGCGGCATCCAGCGGATCGGTGAAGTGGTCCTTGCGCGAAGTCCTGCCGCGCGCCTCGCACGCGGCGATCCAAGCGGCGACAACCAGGGACAGGTGTTCGGGAAGCAATCCTGCTTCCAGTCTGGCGAGGGCGGAGGCGACGATGCGCTGCGGCAGCTTCTGGCTGCCGTCATTGGCGATCTGCGCGGTGCGGTGGGCAAGGGCGGCGTTGGAAAAACGCGCGGCGAGTTCGGCGGTGTAGGCGAGCGGCTCGAGCCCGGCATCCTGCGCCAGCGTTGGTATCGCCTCCGCCCATAGACGGTCGACGAACTCCCGGATCGCCGGATCGGCAAAGGCGCGGTCGACGGTGGCGTGGGCGCTCAGCAGGCCGAGATAGGCGATGGCCGAGTGCGCGCCGTTGAGCAGCCTCAGCTTCATGTCCTCGAACGGGCGCACGTCCTCGACCATGGTGACGCCGAATTTTTCCCAGGCCGGGCGCCCGGCCGGAAACCGATCCTCGATCACCCACTGGCGGAACGGCTCGGTCATCACCGGCCAGGCGTCCTCCGCACCAAGCGCGACCGCAATGCGCGCCCGGTCGGCATCGGTGGTCGCCGGCACGATGCGATCGACCATGCTCGACGGAAAGGCGACTTCGTCGGCAACATACCGCGCGAGGTCGGCCTGTCGGGCGGGGCCGGCATGGACCCTGCGGTCGAGCCGTTGATCGCGCAAGCTCGCATATTCGACCATCAGCCGGTGCAGCGCGGCGCCGTTAGCCGGAAGATTGTCGCAGCAAAGCACGCTAAAGGGCGGTGTGCCGGCAGCGCGGCGGCGCGCCAGCGCCTCGGCCAGGAAGCCGTGCGCCGTCTTCGGCGATCCCGGGTTCGCGAGATCGTGCGCGATGTCCGGATGGCTGTCGTCCAGGCTGCCGTCGGCCGCCCTCAGATAGGCCTTTTCGGTGATGGTCAGCGTGACGATGCGGATGCGCGGATCGGTCAGCGCGGTAAGCACGGCGCCCGGGTCCTCCGGCGCCACCAGCAGCGACAGGAGCGATCCGACAACCTGCAACTGCTGTTCCTCGCTGCCCCTCATGGCGAGCGTGTAGAGCCCGTCCTGGGGTGCGAGCGCGTCGCGCGTGTCGGGGCTGCGCAGCGAGACGCCGACGATCCCCCAGTCCGTCTCGCCACCTGCCAGGCAGGCCTCGACATAGGCCGCCTGGTGGGCGCGGTGAAAGGCCCCGACACCGAGATGGACGATACCGGGCGTGACGCTGGTGCGATCGTAAGCCGGAACCGAAACCCTGCCGGCAAGGAGCGCAGCGTGCGGTCGGAAAGGCGGGTACCGGTCATGGCACCAAAACGGCTGAAGAATTCCGGCGGAGCGGCATTGTCGATGTCCGGCGCGATCGAGCACGGGCGGCGTACCATCTGTTCACCGCCGTCGCAAGGACGGCCGAAACCTGCCGGGCGAGCCGACGTCCTTCCCCGAGAGACCGATCTGCCAAAAGGAAAACCCGCGCCGTGAGGCGCGGGCTTGTTGCCTGGGCGCTTGTGGCGCCGCCGCGGTACTCAAAACATCACATCGCCGCAGGACGACGACCGTGCCGCAACATGATGAAGATAGGCTTAACGCCTGCATCGCATCGCCACAGGAGCATCGTGTGCGATCGCACCGGCGGTATTGGCGTCGATCCGCAAATCGCTTTATCTGGCCGTCTTTGCCGCCGGGGAGACAAGATTGACCGATATCCAGCAGCAGGCGCGTCCCGCCGGTATCACAGCAAGGCGGCACGGCGCCCTGATAACGCCCGACATGCTGCCGGGTGACGATGGCGCCAACATCTGCGGTCCGTCGCTGATGAAGGTCCCCGAGTGGGTTCGCGGCCGTCTCGGCGCCTATTATCTCTATTTCGCACACCACAATGGCAGCTACATCCGGCTTGCTTATGCCGACGCACTGCAAGGCCCGTGGCGAATTCATCCCGGTGGCGCCCTGTCGCTTGCCGAATGTCCTTTCCTGAAGGAGCACATCGCCTCTCCCGACCTGCATGTCGACGAGCAGAATCAGCGCATTGTCATGTATTTCCATGGCCCGGCCGCGGTTGGCGGCGAACAGATGACTTTCGCCGCCACTTCCGCCGACGGCCTGCATTTTTCTCCACATCCCAAGGCGCTTGGGCCGTCTTATGCCCGAGTCTTCCGGCACGGCCACTGGTGGTATGGTCTCTTCGGCACCGACTCCACCAAGCTATTCCGTTCGAGCGACGGTCTATCCGGCTTCGAGCAGGGACCGGTCGTGCTGTCCGGGTCGCTTGGGCGATTGCCGCCACGACATCTAGCGGTGCAGAAGTCCGGTCGCTGGCTGCGGATCTTCCATACCCGCAAGGGCGACGCGCCGGAGCGGATATTTCACGGCACAATCGACCTCTCGCGCGACTGGAAACGGTGGAGGGTGCGCGGCTCGGACGAACTGCTGAGGCCGGGCACGGATTTCGAAGGCGCGGATCTGCCGTTGCGTCCCAGCCGCACCGGGGCTGCGACGGGGAGGGAGAGCGCGCTGCGCGACCCCGCGATTTTCGAGGAAGATGGGCGGGTGTGGCTCCTCTATGCCGTCGCCGGGGAGAGTGGCATCGCGTTGGCTGAAATCGTTCCGGCAGCGTCCGGGCCGGCCGGGCTGTCGCGCATTGCCGCCACGGTCGAAGACGAGGCGCGGCGGCTGGCTCGCTCGCTGGGCCGGATCCTTGGGAAGGAAAGCGCGAAGCAACTGAACAGGATTTTCATCGCCGGTTGCGCGCGCAGCGGAACCACGCTGACCCGCAGCCTGATGGCCTGCTTCGAGGATATTCATGTGCTGGGCCGCGAAGCTCCGTTCCCGGAGCTGATGGATCTCAGGCCGCGCACAGCCAATGTCGTCGTCAAGCGAACCGCCGAGAGCCACAGGCAGCTCTGCAACCTGCCGGCCGAAGCGGGCCTGATCTACTGCGTGCGCCACCCTTTCGACGTGCTGACGAGCTCGCATCCCGAAACGAAGCACCTGCGGCCTTTCCACGTCACGCCCGAGCGCTGGGAGGCGGAATATGACGGGCTGCAGCGCTTGCGGCAGGTTCAACCCCTGCGGCCGATCGTCTTCCTGCGCTATGAAGATCTGATCGGCGACCCCGATAGCGCGCAGGTGGCGATTGCACGCGCGTTCAGCCTCTCGCCGAGAATTCGCTTCAGCGCCGATCCCCGGAACCAGATTCGAACGACGTCGCTGCGGAAATGGGAACGCAACGAGGACTTCAGAACCTATCTTCACGGCCTGCCGCCGGCCTTTCTTGCCCGTGTGGAAGCCTTCTGCCGCGAGTTTGGGTATGACATGCCGAGGCAGCCCGACGCATGAGAATTCGGTGATTGAGCTTTCGACGAGCACGGCTGGAGATCCCAAGCGCCGCGTCCTGAAGGACGTCTTCGGCTTCGGCGATTTCCGCCCCGGCCAGGCGGCGGTGATGGAGGCGCTGCTCGGCGGCCACCATGTGATGGCGGTGATGCCGACGGGCGCCGGCAAATCGCTCTGCTACCAGGTGCCCGCGCTGGTTCTGGGTGGGCTGACAATCGTCGTCTCGCCGCTGGTGGCGCTGATGCAGGACCAGGTCGCGGCGCTGCGTCTTGCCGGCGTGGCGGCCGACACGATCAATTCCTCGCTCGACCGCGACGCCAATGTCGCGGCATGGCGCCGCGTCGCGTCGGGCCAGACGCGCCTGCTCTATCTGGCGCCGGAGCGGCTGATGACCGAGCGCATGCTGGATGCGCTGGGCCGGCTCGACATCCGCCTGATCGCCATCGACGAGGCGCATTGCATTTCGCAATGGGGACCGGCGTTCCGCCGCGAATATGAAGACCTTTCGCGGCTGCGCGACGTCTTTCCCAATGTGCCGATCATCGCGCTGACGGCGACCGCCGACGAGGCGACGCGCGGCGATATCAGCGCACAGCTGTTTGCCGGGCGGGTCGAGACCCTGGTGCTGGGCTTCGACCGGCCGAACATCAAGCTCGGCATGGAGGCCAAGCAGGATACCAAGCGCCAGCTGCTGGAGTTCGTCCGCCGCCATCCGGGCCGCAGCGGCATCGTCTACTGCCTGTCGCGCCGGAAGACCGAGGAGATGGCAGCCTTCCTCGAAAAGAACGGCCTTGCCGCGCTCGCCTATCATGCCGGCATGAGCAAGGAGGCGCGCGAAGCGAACCAGAACGCTTTCATGACGCTGTCGGGCGTCGTCATGGTGGCGACCATCGCCTTCGGCATGGGCATCGACAAGCCTGATGTCGCCTATGTCTTCCACACCGACCTGCCGGCCAGCCTCGAGGCCTATTACCAGGAGATCGGCCGTGCCGGCCGCGATGGCCGGCCGGCCGAAGCGCATATGCTGTTCGGTCTCGGCGACATCCGCACGCGCCGCATGTTCATCGACGATGAGGATGCTTCGCCGGAGCACAAGAGGCGCGCGCACCGCCGGCTGGACACGCTGATCGGCTATTGCGAGGCGGCCGGGTGCCGGCGCCAGATCCTGCTTGGCTATTTCGGCGAACAGGCTTCGGGCTGCGGCAATTGCGACAACTGCCTCAGCCAGGCGCCGCGTGCCGACGGCGGCAACGAGGCGCGTGTCATCCTTGCGGCGGTCGCGCAGACCGGCGAGCGCTTCGGCGCCGCCCATATCGTCGACATCCTGCTCGGCCACGAAACCGAGAAGGTTTTGGCGAGACGCCATGAAAGGCTTGCCAGCTTCGGCACGGGCGCGGCGCACAAAAGAGATCTATGGCTGTCGCTGATCCGTCAGCTCGTCGCGGGAGGGTTCCTGATGCCGGACCCGAGCGGCCATGGCGGCCTCGCCATTTCCGAAAAGGGCCGCGCGCTCGGGCGGGGCGAGATGGCGTTCCAGTACCGGGTCGAGACGCGAGGTCGAGACTCGCGCGGCAAGACGCGTTCCGAAGGCAGAGCCGCGACGGCCATGGAGGATGCTGATGCGGCCCTGCTGGGCGCGCTCAAGACGCTGCGGCTGCGTCTGGCCAAGGAGCGCCAGGTGCCGGCCTATGTGATCTTCTCCGATCGCACGCTGATCGATATGGCCGAGCGCCGGCCTCGCGATCTCCACGCCTTCGCTGAAGTCAACGGCGTCGGCGAAGCCAAGCTCAGGGAGTTCGGGCATATTTTCCTGAGCGCGATCGCTGCACAGGAATCCGCAGGATAGTGCTCCGCCTCCGGATGTCGCGGCTCAGGGCGGGGCATGTTGCCTTCGTGCAGCAGGAGCTCGGCCACCATCGAAGTTATCGAGCCGGCCTTAAGCTTCCAGCCTTGCGACATCGACCAGCGCTGTGTGGGCGCTGCATCCCTGCCCCAGTCGCGAGGTGCCAACGTCCTTCGTCAGCACGTTCGGGTTTCCGTCAGGGTCGATGTTCCCGCCGGGGTCGCCGAACCATGCGCCGGTGGGCAAGGCCACCACGCCAGGATGAATGTCCTCGGATACCGATGCTCGCGCCCGGCACGCGCCACGCGTGTTGAAGACCCGGACGAGATCGCCGGTTCGGATTCCTCGCACGGTCGCATCGCCGGGATGCATGACCAGCGTTTCGGGCCGCGCACCCTCCCGGTCGGCGAGGGCGCTTTCGAACTGGCTGTGGAGCTTGTCCCCCGGCTGCGGCGAGACGAGGTGCAGCGGCGCGGCCACTGTTGCTGCGCCCAGCCATTCCGAGGGCGGCAGCCAAACCGGATGCCCTGGGCAGTCGTCATAGCCGAAGGCGTCGATGGTTTCGGAGAAGATCTCGATCTTGCCCGAGGGCGTGCCGAGCGGCGAGGCTTCGGGATTCTCCCGGAAGGGGGCGAAGAGCGTGCGGTTGGGGCCCTCTGCCCGGATCGGCAGCCTTATCCAGTTCCGCGCTCTCAACTCTTCCAGATCAGGCACTTCGACGCCCTTCGGGACGGCAAGGCTGCGGTATTCCTCGTACAGTAGCGAAAGCCAGTCCGCGGCGCTCCGTCCTTCGGTGAACACGGCGCCCACGCCGAGGCGCTCGGCGAGTCCGGCGAAGATTGCGTAGTCGTCGCGCGCCTCGCCCACCGGCGGGATCAGGCGCGGCATGTGGAAAAGATAATCGTCGAGGTTCGAGCGCCCGATGTCCTCGCGCTCGTAGGGCGTCGTCGCCGGGAAGACGATATCGGCGCGCTTGGCGGTCGCGGTCCACCAGGGCTCGTTCACGATCACGGTCTCGGGCTTCTGCCACGCCTCGTGCAGCGCGTTCAGGTCTTGATGATGGTGATAGGGGTTGCCTCCGGCCCAATAGATGAGGCGGATGTCGGGATAGGGCTCGCGCCGGCCGTTGAAATCATAGGGTTGGCCAGGGTTTCGCAGCATGTCGCCGATCCGCGCGACCGGGATGACCGTTTCGACCGGGTTCGTCAGCTGCGAGAAGGTCATGCCGCCAAGGCCGATGAGTGATTTTCCCACGCCGCCGATGGCGCCGTAGCCGTAGCCCACTCCACCGCCGGGCAGGCCGATCTGGCCCAGCATCGCGGAGAGCACGGCCGACATCCAGTAGGGCTGCTCGCCGTGTTCGCCGCGCTGCAGCGACCAGGCGACCGTGACCAGCGTGCGGGTCGAAGCCATCCGGCGCGCAAGGTTCCGAGTCGTGTCGGGATCGACGCCGCAAAGCGGCGCGGCCCATTCTGGGCTCTTGGGCTGGCCGTCGGTTTCGCCCATCAGATAGGGACGGAAACGCTCGAACCCCACGGTGCATCGGGCCAGGAAGTCGCGGTTGGTGAGCCCCTCGCTTTCCAGAACATGCGCAAGCGCCAGCATCAGCGCGGTGTCGGATGCGGGCCGAACAGGAATCCATTCGCAGCCTTCCGGCGCGTCGATGCGTTGCGGCCCGATATTGATGCAGCGCATGTCCTTCGCGGCAAAGCGGTGGAACCAGCCGGCCGTCTCATGCTCCGTGACCCCACCCATGCTGACCTGGGAATTCTTGGGATTGATCCCTCCGAACATCACCAGCGTCTGGGTGTGGTCGTGGATTGTCTGCCAGCCGTCCTGGTGCTCGTAAAGGAGCTGCAGGAAGTTCACGCCGAAGACATGCGGCATGATCGACTGAGCGCAGCCGGTAGAGTAGCTGCCGAACGAAGCGACATAGCCGCCGATCGAGTTGAGAAACCGGTGCGCCTGGCTTTGCGCGTGGTGGAACCGGCCGGCGGAGCTCCAGCCGTAGGAGCCGCCGAAGATCGCCTTGTTGCCATACTCGCGGCGCACCCGGTCGATCTCCGTCGCGGCGATGTCGAGCGCTTCGTCCCACGGAAGCGCGACGAATTCGTCGCTGCCGCGCCCGTCTCGCTTGCGCTTTTCCAGCCAGCCACGCCGGATTGACGGGTGGGCCACGCGCGTGCGGTGGTGGACGGCCGCAGGAAGAATGCCGGGAATCGGCGTGGGATGGGGATCGTGCGAGAAGGGTCGGGTGGCGACGATGCGATCACCCTCGACATCCACCTCGAACGCACCCCAGTGGCTCGAAGTCACCTTCGTCTGTTTCGAGGAACTATCGACCATCTGATCTCCCCTTCTTGCGGCTGCACTTCGCGGCCTCGCGCGGCGAGGGCCGCGTGCGAGGCTTCAACTCGCTTCCAACTTCCCCGTCCAGCGATCCCCGCCCGCCCAATAGGGACAGTGAGGGCAGACGCCCCCTTCCAGGTAGTCGATCGCCTCCTCATGCGGGCAACCAATGATTCTGTCGGCCATGACCACGGAATGCACCTCCCGCTCCTTCAGGAACGCCGCGATCTCGGCGAAAATCGTTCCGCTCTTTTGCATGTCACCGGTTTCCATCAACCAGCGGCGCAATTCGGTCGGCTCGGAATGCGGAGCGCGGACAATGCCGACGGCCAGCTTCGTGGCGCTGACATTGTCAGGGCCAGAAGGCGATAGTGCCGGTGGGGTAGGCGCCTCCCCCTTCTTGGCCTTCTTTTCGATCCACTTTCTTGCCCGCTGATCCGGTTTCATGCTTGCTGGACTTTGTCATGAGTCGGCAAGGTATCGCTCGCCGGAACGCACATAAGATCAGCAAGGAAAAGGCGGATCAAGCACGTGGCCCAAGGTAAGCGAACTCATGGAACGCTGGTTCGACCTTCATCTCCATCTGGCGAACTGGGGCACGCGTCGCCTGATGCTGAAGCTGCCGGCTCGGCTAGTTGATCGCGATCGCGTTGGATAGTTGCTGGAAGGGACCGATTGCGGCAGCCCGCTGAGCTGCGACTTGGCGGAGAGGGAGGGATTCGGTTTCACGCCTATCCTGCTGAAAATGCTAATCTTTTCGCGCTTTTTGTTACGCAGTTTGTTACACTGCTACAACTGCGATTTACAATCGCTCTTTTGAGCTCGCCTGCCCAATCCATCTTATCTGTCGAAACCGACGCAATGGCGCGGCGGTGGATTGGGTCACTCTGTCATAGTATCCGCGCTTCATTAAGTTGACGATGCCGTTTAGACTCGGAGCTGATCCTTTCCGGTCGATCACCAGGATTTGGCGCGCGACCCGGCACCGGCGGTTCGTCTTTGTACGTTTGTGTCATCCAGGCCGGATCAACTCGGCCATCAGGCTTCTCACGACTTATGCATGCGTTTCCCACTTTTATTAGCATTCGGTGCGAACCCGCACCCTGCACCAAACCTGCGACGCCTAAGCTATCGTCCTCGACTTGAGCGTTCCCTGCTTCTCGTGGAAGACGCTAAATTCGCTCGTGCGTTATTGCCGGCCAGCAAAGGCTGCGGGTCGGCGGTGAGGGTGTCGAGGAGCGGCGGCCGTTCCCTTTCACTCAATAGTGCCGCCGGCGCCTGGATGGTTTCCACGACGCCGCCCCCGCAATCGTAGCCGTTGTGATGATCATCGTGCATGCGCTGAGCTGTTGGGGACATGCTGATGGCGGTGCCGGAAGCACCGGAGACATGTGATATCTCGGCAGCGGGCAGAGCGGCTTCTCTGTCGCTGCACAGGAAAGCGTAGAGTTCCTTCACGCAAATGCGGGCGTCCTTCTTGTCTTTTTGAAAGGGCGGGACGAGGGGCAACCTGATATCGGCCTTTTGGTAGAACGGACTGCGCTCTTCGTACAGCTGGTCAACCTTCTGCTCGATGTCGGCGCCTTGCAGCAGCGGCCGGCTGGTGTCCCTCTCGAGGCGCCTGCGGAGCTCTTTCAGCTCGGGTGTCGAGCCAGATCGACCTCGCCTTATTAAGAATCAGGGCTTGATTGGACTCCTTGCCAAAGCAGCCGCCGCCGGTTGCGATGACGATGGGGCCTCTCTCCAGCTGCTTGGCGAGCTCTTTGGTCTCCAGGTCCCTGAAGTGCGCCTCGCCACGGCCAGGGTCGGCGAACATCTCCATCAGATTGCCGTGATCGGCGACGATATGCTTATCGATGTCGACAAACTCCACCCCCAACTCCTTGGCAAGCTGGGCGCCGATGGTCGACTTGCCGCTCGCCGGCATGCCGACGAGCACGACCGGCCGCGTACCGAGGGCCGCGAGGATCTCGCCGGCTTGCGGCGAGCGAGCGACCGCAATCTGTTGTCTTGCGACGATGGGCGACCTGGAGGTCCCTGCCGCCCTCGACCTGCTTTCTCCTGACGAGTCCCAGTGTAATATCTCCCAGGCACCACGGGGAATGGGGACTAGCTGTGAGCTCTGCGCGCGGTGCGCGAGCTCGGCCCGATAACTGGCCGGCGTAGGGAACTCGACCTCGAAGCGATAGTTCTGCGCGGTTCTGAACGCCGTGTGAACGCCGCGTAACCGCGGCCTGTCCATCCTGATGACCCAGTTGGTGGTCTCGACCTCGCTGCAGTCCCGCTCCTCGAAGGCCAGTGCCGCCTTCCTGAAGGCGCGCGTAAAAGCCTCGTCCGGGATCTCGAAGACATGGCGCACGGCATTGGTGACCAGTTGGGCCTCCGGCGCCGTGCTCACGCTCTGGCCGGTCAACTCGTCGGCTATCCAGACCTGCCCGCCCGACCGTTGGTCAAGATGCGGCACCTTCACCTCGATGCCGTCCTGCCGCAAAAGCTCGGCAACCGCATGCACAATTTTTGGTAATCGCGCTTTCTTGCGCTTCGGCGGGGGCGGCTTCGAGCCTGGCCCGCTCAAGGGCCTGTTCGCTGCTCAGCGTTATCGTGCTGGCGCGGTCGTCTTCGGCCGAGATTGCTAAGGCGCTGAGCAGAATGCGCTTTTCGACGGCGAGTCTGATCGAGGCCTCCATGACCGATGCCGCCAGCGTGGGGTTGTCCTTCAGATCCGCCAGGCTGCCATCGACGTCGAACCGGCCCTGGTGGAGCTTTGCCGCCTGCGCCTTGACATATGGCGCCGACTTGAAGCCCGGCCTCTGCTCCAAGAGCCGCTGCAATTCGGTGGTTTTTTGCATGAACACCCGCGCACCGGTATCGGACTTGTAGGCGTCAGTGCCGACCTTGATGCCGACGCTCAACAGATTGATGGCGCTTTCATGCAGCTTGACTTCCGACTGCTCATGAGCCGGCTCGCTATTGAGCTGCAGGTTCCAGTCCTGGAGCTCGGCCACTAACAACGCGGCCAGTTCGCAGGCCACCGGATGCCTGGCGGCCTTGCTGTCTTCCCTCGCCCTGGCGATGAGCTCATGGAGGGCCTGGCCATCCGGCCGATCTTCCTGCAACAGTGCGCGGATGTCGGCCTTGAGCTCATTATGAATGCCCTCGTAGGTGCCGAAGATGGCACGCTCGGCAAACCAGCGTTGCGCCTCCAGCGGCTGCGCCAGCACGTTGCGCTGCAGGCAGCTGTAGGTCTCCAGCACCAGCCCGGTGGCCGACAGGATCTGCTTGGACCGGGTGAACTGGTAGCCGCTTTTCTCAATGGCCGGCGTGTGCGACTTCGGCGGCTTCATCGAGGCGATGCCGCGCGCCTGCAGCTGCGCGTCGAACTGGCGCACATGCTCGTAAAGGCGAGGCTGGTCGCCAATGATGACGACGGTGTCGCCATCAAAATCGCCGTCGAGCATTTTTTGTTCGACGCTTGGAACCGCAACCAAAGAGCCGGGCGCGAACACCTCCGTCGCCTGCAGGATGCCGACGCACTCGAGCGCGGTGTCGGCCTTGACCCGGTCCTTTTCCTCCAGCCAGTACGAATGGCACTTTACGTCCTCGGCAGACATCACGACCCCGCGCTCGGCGAAGTCCGCCGGCCACATTTCGTCGGGCACAACGATCAAGATGCCTTTGGCAAAGAAGGTCGGATCGTCGGCGGCAAGCCCAGCCCCCGACCTGTGCGCGAAGTTGAAGCTATATTGGAAGGCCACGCACCGATCCAGGAACGCCGCGGTCCGGTCGCCATCGCGCGCCGACCTGACCCGGTCGGCGGCGAACGGGCGCAGGTTGGGCTTGTCATAGGGGGAGCGTCCGACAAGCACGCCAGCGTCACGGGTCAAGGTCTTGCTCTTGCCCGTCGGCACATGCAGGCATTCGTCGCTGGACGGCACGGCGATAGCGCTCGAACCCTCGATATGCCCGCCCGTGACCGTCCGGAACAGCTCCTCGGCGGTGAGGCTTTGATGGGTTTCGAGCCAAGCCTGAGCCTTCTCGCGGGTCTCCTGTGCTACCTCGACGCTACGCGGATAATGTTGCAGCGCCGAGGGCGGTACCGCCGATTGCCTTTTATCGGCATAGGCAGGCATCCGCTCGGGAGCGTCGTGGCGAGCCCGGGCAATGGACGGCATGCGCTCGGCCAGTGAGGCCCTAATGAAGCCGCAGCCGTCATGCGGCCGCAAGGCGATCTCGCCGTCTCGCCCCTCGAACCGGAAGGGATGCACTGCGCCTGCGGGATGGTCGGGCAGAAGGGACAGCTTGAAGCACCCTTCCAGCGCATAATCATGGGGGCCAATGTCGGGGATGCCCGGCGGCGCGGCAAATCCGCGGCGCTGGGTATAGTAATAGGCTTCCTTGAACGGCGCCCAGGCCCGCGACAGCTGCTCAAAGGCCGTACCCGGAGCCGTCTCGGCATAGGGGATCGCCAAAAGCTTGCCGCTTGGGGCCTCTGCGGCCGTGAAAGGCAGGTGAGAGGCAAGCTGGTTCAGGCTCTTTTGCGGCGGCTTCAGTTTGCTGCCGCCGAACAGGTCCATGCGGTAGGGCACGCCCTCCACGGTGAACGTGCGTGTCAGCATGGCTCCAGTCGGAGTTCCCTTTAGCTGCACCGCCACCACCTTCACCGCGCCCGAGGTCAAGCGGTGGAAAATGGAATAGCGCAACTCGGCTTCGCTGGCCAGCGGCCGGCCTTGCATGTCGACCACCGGCAGCCGCATCAGTCCGGCATCGCCTTGCGGCGGTCTCGGCTCGTGGTCCATGGCCTGAAGGACCCGATGGACATCGAAGCTGGAGGCTGCATGCTGGGCCTGGATCATCGATGCGTTCTGCGCCATGAAGGTGTCGAGCGCTTCGAGCGGCTCCTTCGCCTCGATCTCGGCGATCACGCTCGAGTTCGCGCACCGCCTCGGCGCGCGCCGCGGCGCTCCTTCCTCGGCTGATGAACACTGCCGATCATAGATTCGACTGCCAGCCTCAAAGCCCCATCGTCGTGCATAATATGGGCTGGCCTCGCTACATTCGAAGGGGATCGAAGGCCGATCCCACGGTGCGGTGAAAGAAGCTGCAAGCGGCTTCCAAGACTAGGTGCGAGCACCTCGATCTCATTGTAGGCCCGTCATCGGATCATATGGAAATCGGTGAGCTTCATCCGCCGGCCTTTTACAACGTGGTTTGGTCGATCCTCTAGGGGATTACGCAGTCTTAAGCCAGCATTAATACCTTAGACGCGACACTAGGAATACTTTTACTATTCGCTAAAGCTCGATGCTATTTGACGAGGACTGGTCTTGCGTTTGCAGTTTTCTAGATGAGAGGGCTAAAGGACATTAGCGTCGGGACCAAGCTCTCGTTGGGCTTTGGGCTGGCGCTGCTGTGCGTCGTGGCCGTGGGAGTATTTGGGGTCGCGCAACTGCGATCACTCAACAAGGTCACGAGCGAGATCACCAGCGTTTGGTTGCCCCAGGTCCAGATCGTCGGCGAGATGAAGCGCAACCTCGCGGAACACCAGCTCTATGCGACGTTGCGCGTGCGCACTGCCGAGGCTGCGCAGATAGCCGGCATTGAGAAGGAGATGGCGAGGGAAAGCGACGAAATACTGCAAGGTCGGCGCGCCTATCGCCGGAGTGCCGGATCGCTGGCCGAGCAGCAGCTGTTCGACCAGTTCGTCAACCTATGGACGGCCTACGAAGATTCCCTGACATCGATTTTCCCGCTCCTCGAAACAGGAGGGCGAACAATGGCTGTCAAGGAGTTCGAGACGGTATCGCTCCCGACCGTTGCCGCCGCCACGCAGCGATTGGACGACCTGCTGGCCCTCACCAACGAGCGCAGCACGGCCGCGGCGGTGATGGCGGACAGGACCTACACCGTTGCGCAAAGATTGACTTGGCTGGCAGTTCTTTTTGCCGCCGGGTGTCTTGGTGGGCTTGTCGCCTGGATACGCCACAATGTCAGCAAGCCGATCCTCGCCGTGACCGAGGCGATGCGTTGCTTGGCGCAGGGCGAGCGCCGTTCGAGTCTCATTGCGCTGAAAAGGGATCGGCAGGACGAGGTTGGAGTGCTGTTCTCGGCCTTTGCCGGCTACCGGGCCAGCCTGGAGCGCAGCGATGCCTTGGCCCGAGAAGCCGAGCTGGAGCGGCAGCAATTGGCCGCGGCCGCCGCCAATATGCCCGTAGGGCTTTGCATGTTCGATGCGGAGAGGCGGCTGGTTCTGTGCAACCAAAGCTACGCCGATCTCTACCATGTGCCGGAGCCCCTGACTCGTCCCGGCACGCCGTGGATCGATTTGATGCGGTTCCGGATCGCGGCGGGCCTCTATGCCGGCCATGACCCGGAAAAGTATGTGCAGCAGCTGACGGAGACCATCGATCGCGCAGAGCGGACGGTGAGCCTGGTGGAACTCAGGGACGGACGCACCATCGACCTCATCCATCAGCCACTGCCGGGCGGCGGGTGGCTTGCCACTCACCATGACGTGACCGACTTGCGGCGGAGCGAAGCCAAGATTTCATACATGGCGCGCCACGACGGACTTACCGAGCTTCCAAATCGCATATTGTTCCGCGAACGCGCCGAGGAGGCTTTGGTCGAGATGCGGCGTGATGGTAGCAAGATTGCTTTCCACTGCCTCGATCTCGATCATTTCAAGATGGTCAACGACACGCTGGGGCACCCGGTTGGCGACGCCTTGCTGAAGGAGGTCGCCGCCAGACTGAAACAGGTGGCCCGTGAAGGCGACACCGTGGCAAGGCTCGGCGGCGATGAGTTCGTGATCATTCAAACCGCGGTTGATCAGCCGGTCGAGGCGACAGCTCTTGCCCAACGGGTCATTGATGGGCTGAGCGCACCTTATGTCGTCGATGGCCACGGGGTTATGATCAGCGCCAGCATCGGCATCTCGATCGCGCCGGACGATGGCATTGACGCCGACCAACTTCTCAAGACCGGCGACATGGCGCTCTACCGGGCGAAGGCGGAAGGCCGCGGAACCTACAGGTTCTTCGAACCGGAAATGGATGCGCGCATGCAGGCGCGGCGGTTTCTCGAACTCGACCTGCGCGAAGCGGTGGTGCGGCAGCAGTTCGAAATCTACTACCAACCGCTCCTCAATCTCGACCGCGGCGAGGTCAGCTGCTTCGAGGCGCTGCTGCGCTGGCATCACCCGACGCGCGGCATCGTATCCCCGGGAGAATTCATCCCGCTGGCCGAGGACATCGGCCTCATCGTCCCGATCGGTGAATGGGTTATCAAGCAAGCCTGTCTCGACGCGGCAAGCTGGCCCGGTAGCATCAAGGTCGCCGTCAATCTGTGCCCGGCGCAATTTCGCAACGCGCGCTTGCTCTCCACCATCGTCGAGGCATTGGATATCTCGGGACTGCCCCCCAGCCGGCTTGAGCTTGAGATCACCGAGACAGTGCTGCTGGCCAACAGCCAGGCGACTCTCTCGATGCTGCAACATATCCACATGCTCGGCGTTCATATCGCGATGGACGACTTCGGAACCGGATATTCGAGCTTGAGCTATCTGCGCTCGTTCCCATTCGACAAGATCAAGATCGATCAATCCTTCATCACGGACGCCGGAGATATCGACAGTTCCGTCGCCATCATTCGAGCGGTCACGAGCCTCGGCAACAGCCTCGGGATGCAGACCACCGCCGAGGGCGTCGAGACCGTGGAGCAGCTGGAACGGGTCCGAAGAGAAGGCTGCACCGAGGCGCAGGGCTTCCTGCTCAGCCGCCCGCTGCCCGCGCGGGACATCCCCGCGATGCTGGAGCGGACCCGCGCCGTGGTGGCGGGCGAGATCATTGAGACCGAACCCGAAACGTCAGGCGAGCGAGACACGGACAAGCCGGGCAGGCGTCGCAGTAGGGCGTCTGTCCCCGCCTAACCGGGATGCAAGCGAAAAACAGTGCCAACGAACATGAGTTTGCCGGCCTAGTTCAGGCCGCCACTCGGATCATGTCGATAGCGGGTGTGTAGGTCGGCGCGGCTCGAAATTAGGTGTGCTGAGCGCCGGTCAAAGTGGGATTAGCTTGTCATATCGATTATGGGATCCAGGTTGAACCCGACTTGCAGGACTCTGCTCGTAACCGAGCAGATCAACCTCACATTCGGTCGCTGCTCTTCACGGCTGCACCAACATCCCGCCTACGGCCGCTGGGCTCGGGCGACGAGACCATTCTGAGTGAGCGGCGTTTTATATACCCGTTCGGTCGTCAGTACCTTGCGTTCACGACAGATACGCCGGCGATCCTCCTGCTCCGGTGTTGGCTCTTTGACCATTGCACATATGCGCGGTTCGCCTCGCTTGAAGGCAAGGAGAGACGAGCGTTTCACCATCGATCTTATCGGTTTTGGCTCGGCGACTGCGACGAGACACTGCGATAGAAGCGGGATCAACGACGTAGCTCTCGATCCCCGCCTTGCTCAGAACCCGATGGATCCAGGAGCCATCGAGCCCGGCTTCCTGGATAGCGACGACGGGGAAGTCTGGCCCCATGCGTGCTCTTGCCTTCTCTCGCACGCTATCGAAGCGACGGAACAAGGCGGATAAATCACCACTGGGGACACTGTGTTTCGACAACTTCTCGCCGCCACCTGGCGACAACGACGAGATCAGCCAGGTTGAACGGCTGAGCTCCAGCGATACGAAGATTGCGCCCAGACCAGTCCGGATAGCAGTCAGAGTTTCGGATCGGTCGGCCACTACATGCATGGTGTTCCTCCGCGGGGTGTTTGTTAGCAGCGTCACTCTGCCAGAGCACGCGCCGCTATCCATCCGTCGCCATGGGATCTGGTGATTGTTCATGTCGCCGATTCCCGCGAAGGAACGCCACCATGACCAAGATTGAAAGTAAGACCGCCAGCGCTGCCGTCAAAGACATTCTGCTTTCAGACCCGGACGGACTTCACGAAATGATCCGTGCGGTGATGCAGGAGGTGCTCGAGGCCGAGATGGACGACGGTGGAGGAGACCATCGAGCGCACGCTGACCTTCTTTTGCCTGCCGCGCCAGCATCACAAGCATCTCAAGAGCACCAACATGCTTGAACGGCTCAATGAGGAAATCCGCCGGCGCACCTATGTCGTGCGCATCTTCCCCAACGCCGAAAGCTGCCTGCGCCTCGTCAGGGCGCCGGCTGTCGAAACCAACGAAAACTGGATGGAGGCCCTACATCAACATTGACGACCTGCGCGAGCACAAGAAGCTCGCTCTACGCCAAGCCGCATGACCAGCATCGTGGCCGCCCCATTTTGCAGAACTTGACGCACACAACCGCCACTTCGAGTTTACCGACCGCACCGAGTCATCCACGCAAAGACCTGCGCAGCGTCAGCTTCAGAGCTTGGTCCCACCGGCTGAACGCCAAAAAAGCGGATCTTGGCCATCGGAAGCGCCCTCAACCGACTGAGAGGTTTCGGCTTATGCGATGCGACTGGCAGTCCTGCGCTCCGGGGACAAGGCCGTGGCGGCAGAAGATCCCCTGGACATCAGGCGATGTCCGGAAGGCAGCATCGTAGTAACGGTTTTTACGCCGCTCGCGGCACGCGCGAGGTGAACGTCGCCCGGGTGACCGACACGCTGGTGCCGTCAATATCGCTGATAATCTCCACCCTGGCCTCCAGTTGTTTCACCAGTGCTTCGACGATGGCTGTTCCAAGTCCGGTAGCCGGTACGTCGTTGGCGATCTTGCCGACGCCATTGTCCGAAACCGTCAGTTTCCAGTCACTGCCCGCGGTCTCGTAGCTCACCTGGATGCGAGCGCCGGTTCTCTTCTTGGGGAAAGCATATTTGATGGCGTTGAGCACGAGTTCGGTGACAATTAGTCCCAGACTGACTGCCCTTTGCGAATCTATCCTGCCGCCTTCGGCCATTACGGTGACCGTGATCGGCTGGGCTTCGCCGACCATCGACGAGGCGAGGCTGCTGCACAATTTCGGTAGGTAAGAGCCGACATCGATCTCGTCGACGCCGGCGGAGGTGTGGAGATGGCGTTGCACCTCGGCCACGGACAGAACGCGCTGATGGGCGTCCTTGAGATGCTGGCGCGTCTCTTCCGACGTCACCGAGCGTGCCTTCAGCAACAGGATCGAGGCAATGATCTGCAGGCTGTTGGCAACCCGATGCTCCATCTCGCGCAGCAGGACGTCTTTCTGCCGAAGCAGGTCTTCGGTGCGACCGAGCAGTTCTTCCTTCTCCCGCTCGATGATACGACGGGCCGTTATGTCATTGAAGGCGAGAAGGATGGTGATGGCCGAACTATGGTCGTAAAGCACCTTGCGGGCATTGAGCAGCATGGTGCGACGGCCGATCCGCGTTCCTGAGCCATGCTTGCCTCCCTCTATCCCTTGATCTGGATCTTCTTCGGCCGATCCGCCTCCGGCCGGTGCAACTCGACTTCGAGCAGCCCGTTGGCGAAACGCGCCTCGACCCGTTCCGGGTCGACGCGGAATGGCAATTGCACTGTCCGGGAGAAGGTCCCATAGGCGCGCTCACGGCGGTGCCAGACGGATTTCTCGTCCTCCGTTCGAGGCTCGCGCGTTCCCTTCAATGTCAGAATGTTCTCGCGCACCGTGAGGCCGATTTCGTCAGGTGATATCCCCGGCAGTTCCGCGGCCACCGCCACGCTGTCCTCGCCAGTCCAAAGATTGATCGGCGGAAACTCCTGAGCGGCGCTGGCGGTCAGCCCGGCCAAACGCTGGTTTACTTCCTGTTGCATGCGCCGCATTTCCACAAACGGATCGAACCCGATGCGGCCGAAATCCGACAAAAGCATGTACATCCTCCTATGATTCACGACCTTGCATGATTGCCACGCGCGACACGTGCGTGCGCACCGGAAGCGGAATCGATCGATGGCAACAGGAGGGGCGATCAGCACAGAGACCGAGCGGCCCGATCGCGCAACCTCGCAGAATGCGAGAAAGAGGGGTTCGGGCAGACGCCGGAACACATCCTCCTTGCGAAGCGACATGAACCGAACTCGATCCACCGTAGGGCCGGACCGTCATTCCCGTGCCAGGACCCGATAGCGGCATCCGGCTTTATCATTAGGTGGCCCCAAATGGCCTTTCACGAGGTGATCTTTGACATTCCACCAGTCACCTCTTCGGCAACAGCGGGGTCCCTTCGAATCCGTAGCCACGTTGCCTCTAGTCGCTGATTTGGCTTCCCTTTGCGCAACTGTCGGGATCGACGAAGCGTCCCGAATTGCACCGCGGTTCGATCAACTGATCGCAGGCGACGCGCCGCATCGTCATGGTAGCTGACGAATGAATCGGCATGACACGTCGCAGTGACCGAGACATCAAGCCAGCACCTATGTCGGCTTGCCGCAAGTCAAAAGAATCCAGCCCTGCGTGCCGCGTTCGCTGACCTTCGCCAGTGACGCCATTTGCATTTCGGCCGGACAGATGGGCACAGACATGTGCAATTCCCGCATCGCCCATTATTGGAACTCACAAGGCGGCGTTCTTTCCGTCTTGGCGAGCAGCGGGCCAACGCGTTACCGGCGGTGATCTTCCTGCAGCTTTAAATCAGTCGCCACCAACGACGAAATCAGATTTGGCCAGCACGCCGGCAATCCTGGCAAATCCCACAATGCTTGCCGCGCCTGCTCGGGTGTCATCTGTCCGGCGATCGCTGCGTTGCTGCTTCTCACCGCGCAACTGAATACCGGTCCCCGACGCGCTTTTGGCCACTGATTCAGGAATACGAGCGCTTCGCGCACTGTGTTGATGTCGTGACGACGTCGTTGGTCTTAACCTGGACCGGCGATAGGAAAGCCAGACCGGTTATTCTTACCTCCCTGCGATCGCACGCTGGATCTTTCATTCGGTGGTTGGTTGCGTGACAGGTTTCGAACGTTAGGTCTTGTTTTCTCTGGAAGATCGGGCTGTACGACATAATCCAAATGTTGCGACGCAGCGAAGGCTTCTGCTGGTTCCCGAGTTGAAAAAGCCAGTTGCACCTGGATGAGTGTGTCGCCGCCACCCAATAGCCCATCAGATGTTCAATGGCAGGCGGCGTCCGACGCTCGAACAGCAAGCGCCACGGCCGGCGGGTAGCCGATGCCACAGCTTTGGAGCTGCCCCGGATACTATTATAAGACCGATTGACGCGGGGCTCGACGCGTTTGCGGCAAATAAGCTCGAGTGTGGACAGAGATGTGACGTTCTATTGAGTCGCTGACCCAATCGGTAGCGACCTGGTGATCCACGCAACCAATTCCGGTCGTTTCTGTCACTAAGAACTCGATATTCGCTATTTGCACCTCGAAAGTCGCATAATTGGCAGTGAGAAACTCAACGCGTTGTGAGGATGGCATAGAGAAGCAGTAGCCCCTTCTCTAGTCTCGCTACGGGAAAAATTCTGGAAAATGGGTCTGCTTGGCTGGACGCAGAACGCTGTGGTTATTCAGCCGGCATTTCTGAAGCCTCTCCAAGACAAACAGCTTGCCTTCGCGCACGCTGTCTTCGAGCGGCTTCGGCTTCGCCAGATGCGCCGCAATCGCGCTGGCCAGCATGCAACCTGTCCCGCGCATCGATGTGGCAAGGCGCGGTGCATCGAAGCGGATGGGTTCGTGCCCGGAGCGTAACAGAATATCGGTCGACCGGGTTCCCGACGCATGCCCACCCTTGATCAGCAGGGCTTGAGGGCCGGCGGCCAGCAGTCTTTTTCCTTGTTGGAGCGCTCCGTCCTCATCCACTGCCAGTTCGGAGCCACTAAGGAGCGCCAGTTCAGGGAGGTTGGGCGTGACAATGCAGCAAAGCGGCATAAGATCGCGCTTCATGGCAGCGATAGCGCCTGCTTGCAGAAGTGCGCGGCCTGAGGTGGAGGCCAGCACAGGGTCGAGTACTGCGGGGACATGCGGAAATTTGCGCAGCACTGCGGCAACGGCAACAATGATCTTGGCAGTCGCCAGCATGCCGATCTTGATTGTGGCCACGTCGTTGGCCTGCAGCGCGGCGCACATCTGATTGGCCACCAGGCTAGGTGGCGAATAATAGATTTCGATCACGGCGTCATGCGTTTGCACCGTTAGCGCTGTGACGGCGAGACAGGTGCGCACGCCAATGGCAGAGATCGTCTCGATATCGCGTGCAATTCCAGCACCGCCACTGGAGTCCGATCCACCGACGACAAGCACATGTGGTTCTCGCCTCAGCGCCATTGGTCCGTCTTTTCGATCCATTCTCGCGTGCGCGCCTCGGGGTCGTCGTTGAGCGTGATGTCGGTCACCACCGCCGCGCTGTCCGCGCCAGCCGCAAAGACACCGTCGAGCCGCTCAGGGTTGAGGCCACCAATGGCGACCAATTGAAACGGCGCGACCTGGCGCTTCCATTCGCTGATCCGTTCGACCCCTTGCGGCGCCCATTTCATCTTCTTCAGGATGGTCGGATAGATGGGTCCAAGCGCTATGTAGTCAGGCTCGGCGGCCATCGCCGTTTCCAGCTCCTGATGATCATGTGTGCTCAGTCCGAGCCTTACGCCGGCTGCCCGTATCGCCAAGAGGTCAGCGGTCTGCAAATCCTCCTGGCCGAGATGTATGAAGTCGCAGCCTTCCTCGATTGCCAGGCGCCAGTGGTCGTTGACGATGAGTTGGCACTGGTATCGAGCACACAAGGCCTTCGCGGTGCGGATCTCCGCGCGCAACCCAGCCTCATCCACGGTCTTGATGCGCAGTTGCAGAAGCCGGACTCCGAGTGGGACCAGCCGTTCGATCCAGGCAGCGCTGTCGACGATCAGATAAAAGGGATCGAGCTTCATGAAAAAACGGCCCTGCCGACCATCGGTGTCGATGGCACGGCGACGTCGCGCGGTTCGAGCATTCCCGAACTGAACGCCTCACGACCGGCGTCGACCGCCTTACCGAAAGCACGCGCCATGCCGACCGGATATGCCGCCTTGGCGACCGCTGTGTTCAGGAGCACGGCGTCAAAGCCGAGTTCCATGACGGTGGCCGCGTGCGACGGCCGTCCGAGCCCCGCATCCACAATCAGCGGGACGCCAGGGAAATATCCGCGCATCGAGCGCAGCGCCGTCATGTTGACCGGTCCCAAGGCGGAACCGATCGGTGCGCACCACGGCATCAGGACCTTGCAGCCCGTTTCCAGCAGCCGCTCGGCGACAACGAGATCGTCGGTGGTATAGGGGAATACCGCAAAGCCGTCCTCGCACAGGATGCGGGCGGCTTCAACCAGACCGAACACATCCGGCTGTAGCGTGTCGTGATTGCCGATCACTTCGAGCTTGATCCAGTTGGTGCCGAAGACCTCGCGCGCCATTTTCGCGGTGGTGACGGCTTCCTTGACGGAGAGGCAGCCGGCGGTATTGGGCAGGATTCTGGCGCCCAGCGAGCGGATCAACGACCAGAATTGTTCGCCGGCTCTACCGCCCGCCATCTCACGCCGCAACGAGACGGTCACCACCGACGTGCCCGACGCCTTGACTGCATCGGCAAGGATGGCCGGCGAAGGATATTGAGCGGTGCCGAGAAGCAGGCGCGACGAAAGCTCGGTTCCATAAAGCTCCAACATGCTAGCCGCCCTGCATGGGCGAGAGGATTTCGATCCGGTCGCCGTCGCTCAACTGGAACTCCGTGCGGTTGGCTTTGTGCACGAGGTCGCCGTTGACGGCGGTGGCGAGCCAATCGCCCTCATAGTCGAGCGCGGCAAGCAACTCGGCCAGCGTGGTGGCGGCAATCTCACGCGCCTCGCCGTTGACCATCAGTTTCATGAGCATGCTCCTTGGTTCTGTCTTGACTGAAAACCAGGCCGGCAGCCTGGCGCGCCATGGCGGGGGCGAGGAGAAAACCGTGACGATAAAGACCGTTGATCGCGATGATCTCACCGTCTGTTTCGACGCGTGGCAAATTGTCGGGAAATGCCGGACGGACACCCACACCGGTTTCAACGATCTCGGCCTCACCAAAGGCCGGATGGAGGGCATGGGCGGCGCCCAGCAGCTCCATCATGGAACGCGCCGTCACCGGTCCGGCGCTCTGGCTTTCAATCATCGTCGCTCCGATCATGAAACGGTGATCGGTGCGCGGCACGGCATAAAGCGGAAAGCGTGGATGAAGCAAACGGACCGGCCGCGACAGCGAGACATCAGGCGTGCGAAGGATCAGCATTTCGCCGCGAACACCGCGCAGCCTGTCATCGGCCGCTGCCATTCCCATGCAGTCTATCTGACGGGCGAAACCCGAAACAGGCCGGGCGTCGCAGCCGAAGTGGAATTTGACACCCATGGTCGCAAGGTTGTCATGAAGTGCCGCCATCGCCTGGCGTGGGTCGAGGTGAGCCTCGTTGGGGAAGAGCAATCCACGCCGGAAGCGGCCGGCGAGGTCGGGTTCCAGGAGCGCAATTTCGTTTTCATCGACGCGCCTATGCCCTGACGTGCGACTGGCGAACCGGTCAAGCTCACCGGCATCACGCGGCGCGGCCACGACCAATGTCCCGGCCCGTGTCACCTGACCCGACAGCACCGCATCCCACCAGTCGGCAGCGTCGCGTCCGAGATCCAGCACCGGCTGCTCCGCGCTTTCGCGCTCGCACCATGGCGCCAGCATGCCGCCGGCGAACCACGACGCGTTGCCGCCAAGGCCATGCCGCATCTCGGCGACTGTGACCGTCGCGCCGCGGGCGGCGAGTTCGAAAGCGACGGTGAGGCCGGCAACGCCGGCCCCTTTGACGAGCACCCTCATGATGGTTTGGGAGCCTCCGGCACGACCGGTACGCCAGTCTCGTCCGCCGGCATGTAGAGATCGCCGCCCTCCCGGTATTTTGCCGCCATTGCCGCCATGCCTTCCTTCTGAGCCTCGGCACGGATGTCGTGGGAAATGCGCATGGAGCAGAATTTCGGCCCGCACATCGAACAGAAATGTGCCAGCTTGTGCGCCTCCTTGGGCAAGGTCTGGTCGTGGAAGGACCGTGCGGTTTCGGGGTCGAGCGACAGGTTGAACTGGTCCTCCCAGCGGAACTCGAAGCGCGCGCGCGAAAGGGCATCATCCCTGGTTTTCGCTGCCGGATGGCCCTTCGCCAGATCGGCTGCATGGGCGGCTATCTTGTAAGTGATCACCCCAATCTTGACGTCGTTGCGGTCGGGAAGGCCGAGATGCTCTTTCGGCGTGACGTAGCAAAGCATTGCGGTGCCGAACCAGCCTATCATGGCGGCACCTATCCCTGAGGTGATGTGGTCATAGCCCGGCGCGATGTCGGTCGTCAGCGGCCCCAACGTGTAGAACGGCGCCTCACCGCACACTGCGAGCTGCTTGTCCATGTTCTGCCTGATCTTGTGCATGGGGACATGGCCCGGGCCTTCGATCATCACCTGGCAGTCCTTTGCCCAGGCAATCTTGGTGAGTTCTCCAAGTGTTTCCAGTTCGGCGAATTGCGCCGCGTCGTTCGCATCGGCGATTGAACCGGGACGAAGGCCGTCGCCGAGCGAGAAGGAAACGTCATAGGCTCTGGCGATGTCGCAGATCTCCTCGAAATGCTCGTAGAGGAAGCTCTCCCGGTGATGGTGCAGGCACCATTTGGCCATGATCGAGCCGCCGCGCGAGACGATGCCCGTGACCCGGTCGACGGTCAGCGGTATGTAGTGCAGCCGCACGCCGGCGTGGATGGTGAAATAGTCGACGCCTTGCTCGGCCTGCTCGATCAGCGTGTCGCGATAGACCTCCCAGTTGAGGTCCTCGGCGATGCCGCCGACCTTTTCGAGCGCCTGATAGAGCGGCACCGTGCCGATCGGCACCGGTGCATTGCGCACGATCCAGTCGCGGATGTTGTGGATGTTGCGGCCGGTCGACAGGTCCATCACCGTATCGGCGCCCCAGCGGATCGCCCACACCATCTTTTCGACCTCTTCGGCCATCGACGATGTGACAGCCGAGTTACCGATGTTGGCGTTGATCTTCACCAGGAAATTTCGCCCGATGATCATCGGTTCGCTCTCGGGATGATTGATGTTGGCGGGAATGATTGCGCGTCCGCGCGCCACCTCGTCGCGCACGAATTCGGGTGTGACGAAATCTGGGATCGCCGCGCCGAAGGCTTCGCCGTCGCGTTGCAGCTTGCCGCGCATCACCTCGCGGCCGAGATTCTCGCGGATGGCTACGAACTCCATTTCTGGCGTGATGATGCCGGCGCGCGCATAGGCAAGTTGGGTCACCGCCTTGCCCTGCTTGGCCTTGAGCGGCCGATTGCGTATCGGAAATTCCGGTGTCAGGCGCTCGCCGGTGGCGAATCCATTGTCTTCCGGCCGGACGTGGCGGCCGTCATAGGCTTCGACATCGCAACGCGCCGTGACCCATTCGTGGCGAAGCCGGGCAAGGCCTTTTTCGATGCTGGTTTGGACTGATGGATCGGTGTAGGGGCCGGACGGATCGTAGACGGTGACGGGCGGTTCGCCGGCCGTCGGATGGACGGAAATCTCGCGCATCGGCACCCTGATCTGCGGGTAGAGGACGCCGGGCTTGTGGATTTTCCGCGAGGCGGGCAGTGGTCCCGTCGACACGGCGGGGGTGAGGGCATTCATCGTGAGGCTCCTTTGCTCATGCATTGGAGACCCAGTTCTGTGCCGGAAGGATGAAAAGACGCTTCTGTAGACCTGCTGCAGCAGGACCTCGGGCGTAAACTCCCGCAAAGCGCTTGCACCGTCCCTACGCCAGTATGAACTGGATCAGGTTCAACGGGTCACTGCGCCGCGAAAGCCAGCAGTATCTCAGCCCCTTACCGGGACTCCCCTGGTGAATGCCTCAAGTTGAATGGGCCGGTGCTGCTTTGTCAAGCGCCTTCGGGCGCCTTCGGGCGCCTTCGGCCGGTGGCGACGTCCGGCGGCCGGCCGAGCGGAGAGCTCGCGCATGCATCGGGGACAAGTCACGCCCCGTAGACCAGGGCTGGAATGGCCAAAGTCTCATTCGCTTCGTGAAGGATGGAAAAACTGTATCGGCCATGTGCGTCGAGATCGACCGAGTAGCTCAGGCGGTCACGGATGTGGTTATCCTGGTCGAAGGCGACGATTTGCGGCTTCAGCGAGGTGATTTGCACCACGTCCAGGTAGATGGAGTTGCAGATATGATCTGGTCGTCGGGCTGGCAGGTGCAAGCGGCCGCTCTATTCAGGATGCGGCATCGGCGGCGTTCCCGATACCAATGATATCTTGCGGGCAACTTATGCAATCACCGGCTTCGTAAAACCCGACGGCGGCGGCCGTGTCCTGGCGCTGAGGATGTGCCGCTGTTCCAGCAGAGAAATCGCGTGGGCGCGGAGTTTTCGCTCTGCGAGGAAGAGTTGACGCAATCGTTTAGCTTGCTTGCAGTTCGTAGAGACCCGCCTTTGAAAGCAACTAAGCTATTGCATTGATATGTTGGTGCGCGATCGATCGCTACATAGCCGGCCGCCATTATCCGAGTATTGATCCGCCGGTGTTCGTGTTGCCGTATATGGCAATCCCTGCGAGATCGTCGCGGCCGGATCGGCCGCACCCTCTAGTCATAAAAGGGGAAGCGACCGAGAATTCCGCTGCCGAAAACTTCTCTGGCTTGGCTATGCATGCGGTAGATGAGATCGCCGCCTACCGCGACCTGGTCGAGGAAGGCATCGACGCCCAGTTCGGACAGCCTGGTTATCGCAATGCGTTAGCGGCTCAGACTTGCGGTCTCGAGAGCGGCCTTTGGGGGTCACCTCTTTTTTGTTTCAGAGGTTGGAAGACGGCTGCTCGTTACCCAATAGAAATGGCGACTACGGAACGCGATCGATCGCGGCCATCAGGAAACACCTGTCTTCGGCTCAACCTCGACATGGCGTCCGATCGACCGCAGATATACAGCTATCTCGTCCATGAGATGATCGCGTTCGCCGTAGATCTCAGCAATCCTGCGCAGCTGTGGCTCGACGGACCTCCGTTGCGCCGGCGTCAAATCAGCATCGCCAAAGACATATCCCAAGTTGCCAATCGCGCAAATGTTGCAGCCGGCCTCCACAACTGCTTGCACGAATGCCGGAATGTCTTTTTCTTGCATAGTCTTCATGTCGAACCTCTCGTGAATGGCGTGCTTGCGCGCCCATGCTGCCTTTTCAGCGTGTCCTCTGGGCGGCGCAAGCCTTGAGCGTAATTGTGCCGGGCAACCTCGACTATCCCGTCTGCCACGCTCTTTAGAGTCGGTGGGGTCTGGTGATTGCAGGCTGGGCCACTCAAAAGCCTGCAAGAAGAAAGTCATGGCGACCATTGCTCAAGATCGCGAGGGTGCGTGCAAGACCTTCCGTTGGCAGTCATGCACGCTCACCCAGCAACTGGGTATTGAGCAACTGGGTCTCACGTCGCGGGTCTCGTGTGCTTCACAGCCGAAAATAAGGTACCACCGTGGCTATTCTCAAGTGCAGGCTACCTCTTCAGGACACGGCGGAGTGCCTTCCGACGCACCCCTGGTGCAACGTGCGACCTAACGAGACACATCTCGTTCGCGTTCCCTCGACCTTTCTTCGTATTGCTGCTTGCCCTGCGATTTCAGGCCCTCTGCTAGCTTCTCGGCCGCTCTTTGGCCTGCAATGTCACTATTCAAGATCATATCCGACATCCCTGGATGGTCATAACCGTAATGCGCATGCAGTTTCCCTCACGAGCAGCGCCTATCCGTCGATTAGTTCGTCTTCCGGAACCCGAAGCCCTTTTTATCCGGCGTACCTATCCACCATTCAACCGGTATACCTTTCCCAACTTTGGCGGACCATTTACCTCAGGCATGATCATCTCGCGTGACATTTTTTTTTGGCGCCATCATCGCACGTGGCATTTTCTAAAAACCAAGACGTGTCAATTTGTAAAATCAAGGATGCGGCCGCGCCCGTTGCGAGGATTTGCAGGTAGCTCTTCAGCCCCAACACGATGTGTGAGGCGGCGGTGGAAAAGGCAACCGACGGCGTCGACGCGTCCTTTGATGATCGCAAGCGATATGCTTCGTCGCGAGCCCAGATTGCGGTCTCGGGCACAAGGCGAGATCACAGTTCTGCGATCTGTGGTAACGCGAGCCCGCAAAGCGCCGCTGCGGCCACCGCTTTTGGAATCTGGACGAGATTCGTCGTCGTCTGAGATCAGTTGATCGAGCAGTTCGCGCGCGCGGGACGCGCTTGCGGTGCAGTCTCTCCCGCGAGCTCGCCCGTGACCTTCTCATCGACGACATCCGAGAGCTGCGCGGACGGCCCTATGACCTCGTCGCTGTCGCCGGCGGCTGGAAGCACCTGACACGGCCGGCCTATGCCGATGCCATCCGCGCCTGCGGAAGCAGCGGGCGTGCCGTGGACCTGACGTGGTCGGACGTGCTGATGCTGATGTGCATCGGCACTTCCAGCCGATTACCCGCGCCGAATTGTCGTCGGTTTTCGGGAAGTAATCAGTCGCGACCTGATCGGCCATCTGCGGCACCGGCCTGATCGCGTCGAACCCGCGCAGTCCGACGCCCGGCGCTCCCTACACCTATGTGACGACAAAAGCGTCCTGCTCGAGTTCGGCCTCGACACGCTTCGCGATCTCCCGGACTGCGAGGCGCTCGAGGATGCCGGGCTGCTGAGCAGAGATGAGCTGCTTGCTGGTGAAATTATGCCAGAGTTGGCTAGTGGCCATGAGGATGCGGGTTTGGATACGGAGGAATAGCTTGGCGCTGCAGACGCTGTGGCCACCGGGCTTGCGAGTGCTTCCAGCTTTCCATAGCGAATCTAGCGCGCCCAAGGGCGTCCGAAATTTGTAGGCAAATTTCGGACATGGACACGGTCAGCGACGTCAAGCAGGCAGCGGTATGCGGCCTCTGCACCGCTGTCGCCCAAAAATTCGTGGCCATGGGCAAGCCCCACTTGAGACCCCCAGAGAGAACGCTCGTGAGCGATGGAAACGGTTTTGGTCCAAAGCTTGATACAGATGGCCTGCAGATGGGTGTAGGGTTTCAAAGCGCTCGAAGACGCGCCTTCGCAGAGTTAAAAGTCCGCGACGAACTCGTGTGTCGTTTGTCGCCAACTGCAAATTCGATAGTTAGCGCAATTATACTGCGCCGAGTCTGCCATCTCGAGCCCCAAGGGTTTGTGAGGCCTCTCGGCTCACCACCGCCTTTGCTAACCGCCGTGATTCCAAAGACGCGTGCCTTTACGGAGGGGGTCAAACGGCCTATATTATTCTTTATAAGGAGAAGAATAATGGGCACACTTGCTCGCATCTACACCCCCGCAGAGGCAGCCGCCGTCAGCGGGATAGGAATCAAGGCCGTGCACAATGCGATCGACAAACGCATTGTCGATACTGTGCCAAGCACTGCTCGGCGCATCGGTGGGGTCGTCCGACGGGCATTGACCGGCGAGGATTTGCTGCGGCTCAAGCTTTGGTATGGCGTGGGTGCGACATTGCCCGCTGATCGTCGCTACCGCCTGTTCGAGGAAATCAAAGCTGCCCCAAGGGCCAAGACCGTAAGGGCCGACGACCTGCTGATCGTCGACGTCGCCGAGGCACGTAAACAGCTCAAAGCGCGCATCGTGGATCTTGATGAAGCGGAGGCCGCCATCGGCCGCGTTAAAGGGGTGATGGGCGGAGAGCCTGTCTTCAAAGGAACCCGCATCCCTGTTCGTATGATCACGACGATGCTAGCGCAGGGCGCAGATGAAGCGGAGGTTCTGGAGGGATATCCGAAGCTAACGCCGCGCGTGATTGAGCTCGCCAGAATGTGGGTCGCCGCGCACCCGGTTCGTGGGCGGCCTAAGAAGCTGGTCGAGCAGGGCGTGAAAATAAAGTCGTCGAAGCGCGTGGTTTTGAAGGGCGACCCAGGTCCGTCGGCCAGGTCGAGACGCGTGTGACCTCGTGAGGTTTCTGATCGATGAGTGCCTGCACACGTCTCTGGTTGCGGTAGCCCAAGAACGCGGACATGAAGCAAACCACGTCAACTGGCTTGGGCTAAGCGGCGAAACCGACTGGGACCTCATGCCGCTCATTATCGATGAGGATTTCACCTTCGTCACCAACAATGCTAAGGACTTCAGGAAGCTCTATGCCAAAGAACCGGTTCACGCCGGCCTGATTATCGTCGTCCCTCAGGTCGGGCCTGAAAAACAGAGAGAGCTCTTCGATGCTCTCCTCGAGGATCTTGGCCCAGAGGAATTCCTGATTAATGAAGTTATCGAAATCGAGATCGAAAACGGCATTGCAATCGTAACACGATACGATCTGCCGTCGCCCTAGCTGAGGCTGCGCGATCTCCGCTTATGACCGACCCGGTTGCCAGTCGCTCATCTGCAAAATGTTACCGCCGAGTTTTGCAAACGCGCGTTGGCGGCAGGAGAAAACGAGAATCTGCTGATCGTGTGATTGACGATGCAAAGCGTCGAACATGCGCTCGATGCGGTCGTCATCGGAATAAACCAAAGCGTCATCCAGGATAACCGGTGTGGGTCGGCCGTCGCGGGCAAGCAAACGGGCGAAGGCCAGACGTGTCAGAACCGAAAGCTGTTCTCGCATGCCGCCACTCAACCTATCGACATCCTCATCCTGACCATTGCGGCGAACGGTCTGTGGCAACAGTGTGTTCTCGTCGAACACTATGGAGATGTCATCGAATAGCAATCCAAGCAGCGGTCGCAGCTCGGACATGACCGGCTTCAGATAAAGATCGCGTGCCGTCGAGCGCGCAGCGACCAGCGTCGTGCGCAGCCGGTCGAGGACGGCTTTTTCGAATTCGAAGCGTCTCGCTCGCTCTCCAGCGATTTCCAATTTTTCTGTGGCCTCGCGCAAAGCTTCTTCCACCGCGTCGTCGGACCGAGTGCGAATATGGCCATTGAGATCGGCCAGGGTTACACGCAACTGACTTGCTTCCTGTGTGGCGGCATCCTGAACCGAACGGGCGCGGCGCAGAACGGCTTCAGCGCTGGTGAGATCGCGAGCGCCGTCGCGCAGGGGAGCAGCGCGCATTTCGGCCGCTTCGCGCAGCTTTTGTCGTGCGGTGGCCTCGGTGAGCAGCAAGCGCCCCTTTTCCTCGCGCGCTGCATCGGGTCCCAATATGACCTCGAGGCTGGTCAGTTCCGCCTGGATGGTGACATAAGCCGTCTCCGCAGCCATGACAGCCTCGTCGGCATGGCTGCGCAAAGGCAAGGCCTCGCGCACGCTGTTGCGTGTTGTCGCCACACGCTGCTCGGCTGCGGCATGATGTTGCCGGATCTGTTCTGGATCGACTTTGAGTTCGAGGTCCCCGGCCCCGAGGGCACTCAGACGAGCAAGCTCCTCGTGTAATTGCTGTATCCCCTTGGGCGCGAGATCGGCAAGTCGCTGACGCGCCAAGCCCAGTTCGGTAGCTTTGTCGCGCGCTTCCACTAGGCGCTGGCGTGCCGTCCTGAGGCTATCGACACCGAGGGACGCAAGCAGGCTGCGGTGCTTCGCTTCGGCGTCTTCGATGGTCCGGTCGGCCTGCTGCGGCCGATTCGATCGCAGGGTCAAGGCTCCGATGCCGGCAATATCCAGGCGTACGGTGCCAGCAAAGCTTTGGTCTTCTGCATGGGGCAAGGGCTTGGCATCGATGGTCACCAAATCGGCGGCGCCGTCCCGGTATTCCATGCATAGCGTCGGCAGGGTTGCCAGGTGAGCTGCACGAAGGCTGGCGATCTCGATTTCGAGCGCCTGGAGTTGCTCGACAGCTTGTTCCGGCACCGCCAGCATCGCCAGTGCTGCCTCTCCATCTTCGATCTGGGTTCTGGCGACTTCGGCTTGTTTCAACCGGTTGTCCGAGCCGGCCAGTTGTTCGGCAGCGTCACGCGCCAAAAGAGTCGCATCCAGCCGCGCGAGCAATTCGCGTGCTTCGCGCTCTTCCAGTTCGGCTGCTTGAACTTCGCCCATCGCTTGTTCGTTTTCGGCAATGGCAGAAGCGCGCCGATCGAGAACCTCACTGCGGCGAAGCTGCGCAATCGTCGACTGCTGGCGCAAATCCGTGGCTCGTTTGAGCGCGGTCCGAAAACTATCGAGGGCCTGCTGCGCCGCGTCGTGGTGAATTGCGGCAAGGGCAGCTTCCGCCTCGGCGGCTTTCAAGGCTTCGCTGTGCGATTTGGCGGCCTCGACTGCGGCTTCCGCGGCCGAGATGGCTTCCCGCCGAGTGGCGCCTTCTTCGGGGTTTTCAAGCTCAGACAGACGCGCCAACGCCATGCGCCGCTTGTCGAGCGAATCGCGCAGACCGGTGACTTCGGCGCTGAGACGCTGCTCGTCTTTCACCAGCTTGTCACGCTCGTCGAGCGCTGCCGCATAGAGACCGCCGCTCTTGGGACGCAGCGTTGACGTAACCAGGCTATAGAGTTCTTCTTCACATGCCGCGGCGATTTCGGCCATGCGTCGCCCGCCGGTCAGGGCTTCAACTTCCCCCTGAACCGAGGACAGTAGGCTTTCGCGCACGCGTTTTTCGCCGTCCTCCTCGCTTTTGCTGCGCCTTTCGATGCCGGTGACCCCTTGGCGAACCCAGAGCAATCCTGCCGGTCCTGCGCTTCCGCCATGGATTAGTTTGCCGATAAAGGCTTCGGCCTCATCGGCTTGAGCCAACAGTCGCCCGCCGTCGAGGTCAATAACGCTGGCCAGCCTGCCGCCATAAAACTGCTTGGCAAGTCGATAGCGTCCTTCTGAAGTGGTGATGTCGGCCTCCACCACCGGATTGCCCCCACTGTAAGGCCGCAACAGTCGCACGCCTTCGGGTGTGCCCGTGTGAGGCTGGAAAAAGAGTGCGTGCAGCGCTTCGAAGAAGGTTGATTTGCCGAACTCATTGACCGCGCAAAGCACGTTGACGCCGTCGCCGATGTTTTCGATGGCGACGCCTTGCCCGGCGAACCGTTTGACGTTGTGGAGCCGAAGGGCCGTAAGTTTCATGATCCCATCGCCTCGCAATAGCTGAACAACCGAACCAGTGCTTCTCGCGATATGTCGCGTTCGACAGCCGACCGGGTTTCGTCGCTGCTTTCATCCAACAGTGCCTGCGCTGCCTCGCGAAGGGCACCAGAGCGGTCGATCCGATCCAAATCGCCACTTTCGCAGTCGGTCGCGAGCCCGTCCCCGTCCAGTTCCAGATAGGCGAAGTCGGGCGCGGCTACCGCGATCGCCGCTTGAAGGATCGTTCGCCCACTTAACCGCACCCGGCCAGACGCGGCAATTCGCAGCAAAGTCTGACGCCGCAGATGAGCCGGTGGAAGCAACGCTTCAAATGCCGCGGCGCTGTCGTCGCCAGACAGCAGATGCAGGGGAGCGGTTTTCCAGGAAAAGCTAGCTGTTTCAACGGCCACGATCTCGGGCACGGCGCCAGGCCCGGCAATGGAAACGACAAGGGCCTGACCGGGTGTATCATGCTTGAAACGGTCAGGTTCGGGCGCACCGCTATAACGGCTGCGCTCATTGATGGTGACGGGTCCGTGCCAGTCGCCAAGTGCCAGATAATCGAGGCCGGCCTTAGTCGCGCGATCTGGTGCAATGACATCGGACGCTGCTGAATCTTCGGAAAAGTTCTGAATAGCGCCATGAGCAAGGCCGAGCCGGATGGCGCCTTGCGGCGTCGCGGCGCTGTTCATCCACTCGGTAAGGTCGCGACCGGGTCTGCGGGTGGTGCAAGGTGCAGGCAGCAGCGCCACGTCCGCGCCAATGGTCAGGGTTTCGGGCCGCGTCGCCAGCAGGACATTGTCCGGCACAACGCTGTCCGCTGCACTCCACAATTGATCAGCCAACAGGGAATCATGGTTGCCAGGCAGCAATATCCAGCGCAGAGGCGCGCTCTGGCTCATCTCGGCCATGGCCTGCCGCAACATCGCTGGAGTGGGCGTTTCGGTATCGAACGTATCGCCGGCCAGAAGTATGGTGGATGCACCATGGACGCGTGCCTGCTCTGCCAGCCGGCTGATCGCGCCATGGCGCGCTTCACGGAGCCGCCCGCGCAGATCCTCTGGCATGTTGCCGAACCGCTTGCCGATATGAAGATCGGAGCTGTGGATGAATCGAAACATGGAGTCTCCGAGACTATGTCGATGCCAGGTTGCGCTGGGCGCGATCGATGGCTTCATCCAGCCGGGAGCGTGAAATCGCCGCAAGTCGCTCGACACCGAGCAGACGTGCAAGGTCGAGAGCGGGGTCGGACTGTTCCAGAATGTCCTCGTTCGCAACGACGACAGCGGCCAGCTCGGCGATTGGAATGTCGGCAATGGACCGGCGGGCATCGGCATCGAACGGCATGCGATAATCAAGCAGGTCGACCACCGTCCCTCTCTTCCATAGGAAGCTGCCGCTGGATTCTTCAGTTCTATCGAACTCGCGCAGATGCAGGTCGATCCGCTCCCGAATCTTGTTGCCCGTTCTGAGCCAGCCATGCGCCCGTGCGATGCGCTGCGCAAGGACGTCATCTCGCAGAGGTCCTTCCTGCTCGATCACCGCGTCGACCATGGACCGCAGCGTGCCTCGGTAGACGAAGTCATAAAACTGATCCGGGCTGGTGGAAAATCCGGTTAGATCAGTCAGGCGATAACGGCCGCCCGTCGGTACGGTATCATGCGTCGAATGCGCGGCCGCAGGCAAAATTCCTGCAGATGCCGATGGGCGCTCTCCCGTCGCGAGGGGAGCGGCGACAAGTTCTGGCTCTGATTTTATCGACGGATGTTCCGGTTCGCCGGCCGATGCTAGGTCTTCGGCTGGCAATGGGTCCATGGGGTCGACCTTATGTCCCATGTCCCAATGGATCGCGGCTTCACTTTCCTGTTGTTCAGCCTGTTTGCGACGGCTTTCCTCGAGCAGCGCGGCCAGGCTGGCATGAAGCCTCTCGGTGCAACCTTCGAGATCAAACCACCAATCGGTTGACCATACCCGGACAATGTTCCACCCGAGGCCGCGCAGGACCTGCTCGCGGACCTTGTCTCGATCTCGCGCCGTGGCAGAACTGTGATAGGTCGCGCCGTCGCATTCGACCCCAGCCAGATAGGCGCCGGCGAGATCGGGATGCCGGATCCCTATATCCACTCGAAAGCCCGAAATGCCGACTTGAGGAACGATGGTCCATCCGCGCTTCTCAAGCTCGGCAGCGACGGCCTCCTCGAAAGGGGATTCCAGGGCTCCGACCGATCCGCGTTCCTGCGCTGGCAATGCCACAGCGCCGCGTTCGGCAAAATCGAGAAAGGCTTTGAGATGCTGTACGCCGATCGCTTTGGTTCGGTTGGGGTCGATCTGGTCGGCGGCAAAACCTGAAAATACGATCAGTTCCTGCCGCGCACGCGTCACCGCGACATTCAGCCGGCGTTCGCCGCCGTCCCGATTCAGCGCGCCGAAATCCATGCTGCGCTTGCCGGCATTATCTTGCGAAAAGGTGATCGAAAACAGGATTATGTCACGCTCGTCCCCTTGGACATTTTCCAGATTCTTGACGATGGCGGGCTCAATACGCTCGTCGGCAAAGAACCATTCAAGCTCCGGCTCTGTCTGGCGTGCCTTGTCGAAAAGGTCGAGGATGAGCGACTGCTGTTGCGCGTTGAAAGTGATGACTCCGAGCGTGGGTCGGTCCTTTTCCGGTAGGGCCAGCCAACGCCGCATCCTGCTGACCGCCTCGTCGGTTACCGCTTGGGCTTCGATTCGATTGGTGCGGCTTTTGCCACGGTCATAGATGCCGGTCGTGATTTTTCGCAGCTGAACTGCCCGATCTTCCACCGTTGGCGAAGGGAATGTGATGAGCCGGTTCTGATAGTAGTGATGGTTGGAAAAGGCGATCAGCGACTCATTGCGGCTACGATAATGCCAGCGCAGGTCACGTACCGGGATGCCGGCCGCTTTGGCTTCGTCGAGAATGCTCTCAAGATCCTTTTCGTGTTCGACGACTTCCTCGTCCTCCTCGTTGCGGCCAAAGAAATTGGTGGGCGGCAACTGCTTGGGATCGCCTACGATTATGGTTTGATGGGCTCGCGCGATGGCACCGACGGCGTCCCAGGTGGTGATCTGCGATGCTTCGTCGAAAATCACCACGTCGAACAGGGCTTGGTCGGGCGGTAGATATTGAGCGATTGAAAGAGGGGACATCAGCATGCACGGCGCGAGCTTGGCAAAGCTCGTCGGCATCGCGCCAATCATCTCGCGGATTGACCGGCTGGGCCGCTGCAATTCCATCTGATGGCGCAACAGGCCCAACTCGGAATTGCGCGGGACGCCTTGCACAGCCGGCAAACCATGAGCGATGGCACTGATGACGCGAAGGCTTGCTTGAGCGCGGACAAGATCGTCGATTTCCCGGAAATCTTCGATGGCGTGCTCGTGCTGGAAGCGACGGAAATTCCGCAGCACCGGATCGGCATCCAGCGTGGCCGGCAGCCACCAGCGTACATAGGCCAGGCGGAACGCGGATTGAGCTTCAGCTGGTCGCACTAGACCCGCCTCGATATCGTCGACCAACGCTCCCAGATTGTGACTGACAGCCCTGCGACGAATGCCGCACCACGAAGTCCAGTCCCGGAGAAGATGACGGGCGTCGAGCAAGTCTCCCATCGCAGTCGTCAATTCGGTCAGCGGGTTATCATGTTCTGCCCAAGAAGGCGTCTTTCCAGCAGGGATCGCAAATTGGGTCTTGGCAGCCTCGAATGCTGCAGAAGCCGCAAGGAAGCGGGCTGCCCCATAGCGCATCGTGCTATCTGCTGCACCGCTTCGCAGGCTCGGGGCGGTTGCTTGCAGGAGCGCTTTGAAATCCTCCGTGCCGAGGCCGGGCAGGCGTAGCGTCTGTCGAAGCCTTTCGGCCATCGAGAGTATCTGATCGATACGGTGGGTGTCGGTATCAAGTGCGGCAAATCCGATCGGCTTCCCAGATAGGATGTTGGCTTCGACAGTGGCCCGGCGGTCCTGCATCAGGCGCAACAGCAGCAAGTCGTGCTGAGGATCGGCTACCCCCTCTGTGACATAGCCTTGAAGCAGCTTCTGGACTTTGCGTTTGCCCAACTGACTGTTTGGCCAGAATGCAGAAGCGGCCTGCTGCCATTGCTGCTCTATGTCCTCCACCCGTATGCGCGCAACGGCAGCCTCGTCATAGCGGGCCGACAGGTCCTTGCGAGACTTGCGATAGTCTCCGATTGCCTCATTGAGAGTGGCGAGGGCTCCCCGCAACTGGGCGAAATCTCGATCAAAGACAATGCTGACGTCATAGCCGGCACTGTCCTGGAGTGCCGCTGCTAGTTTTCGCAGCGCTTCGAGCTCCGCTTTTGACGCGTCGCCTTTGGCGCGCAGGCCGATGCTCACCAGGAAGGCGTCGAGTGCGGTCGCTAGAACCTCGGACGCATTCTTGAGGGTCTTTGCCCCTTCGAGCAAATTGTCCTGCCAGCCTGACGTCCACTCGGTGACATCTATAAGACGCAAGACCGACCGCATCTCCACCGACTGAAATGCGAGACCTGTTTCGGCGGCAATATGCTCCAGCGCCAGCCGGTTTGCCTCGTCATGGGAATCGCGCGATGGCCAGGACAATCTCGGAGCGTGCTGCCGCTTGTTCTTGAGAGCGATGCCGAGCGCCAGATAAGGCGTCAGACCATTGACATGGTGCCGATGCAGCGCTTCGACATAGGCATTCAGTTCGTCGCGACGGACGCGAAGCCGCTCGTTGATCGCAATCCACTCCGCTGCGTCCACGCGCACGCCGCTTTCCCAGCTGATCCTGAGCTGGGTGAGAAAGTTGCGTCGGTCCGCCTTGCTGGAATGGAGTTCGAGACAATGCGCGCCCAGGCCATGTTCGCGCAGGCGGCGATACACCACATCGAGCGCCGCCGTCTTCTCGGCCACAAACAGCACGGTTTTGCCAACTGAAAGACAGTTGGCAATCATGTTGGCAATGGTCTGGCTCTTGCCAGTGCCGGGAGGACCGATGATGACAAAATCGCGACCCTCAGCGGCGGCAAGACTTGCGGCGGTCTGTGAGGAGTCGGCCGGCAGCAGCAAAACCATGTCGGACGGGGCATAGTGCCGGTCGAGTTCGCGCTCGTCGCGGAATGATGCGCCATTGCCCTCGAAAGCTATCTCCGGCGTGTCGATCAGATGGCGCACGACACGGTTTTCGCGCAGCGCATCGGTACGCTCGACCAGATCCTTCCACATGAGAAACTTGGCGAAGGAAAAGGTCGACAGCGCCGTCTCGTCCACCACCTCCATGCCGGGGACGTCGCGCACTGCCTGGCGCATAAGACCGAGCAGCCTCGGCACATCAACGCCGCTTTCGTCCTCGGGCAGCTCACCGGAAAACTGTGGCAGTTTGAGCTCGAAGTCGCGTTCGAGAAACTGCAACAAGGTTGCGTTGAATCGCGGTTCATCTTCATGGAAGCGCAAGGTAAAATGCGATGTTGCGCTGCGGCGCTCGATTTTGACCGGTACGAGCAGCAATGGCGCGCGATAGCTGCGCTCGTCCTCGGCCTTCTTCTTCCAGCGCAGGAAGCCGACCGCCAGGAAGAGCGTATTCGCGCCGCCCTCGGCAAAATCGTTGCGCACTTGCCGGTAAAGATCGATCAGCCGGGATTCCAATTGACGCCCATCGAGCGTCGACGGGAGCTCGTCGCGCAGAAGCGCTTCCGCGGCAAAGCCACGCTGGAGGTCACGTCCGTGCACCTCGCGATAGAGGACAGCATCCCGCTCGCCCAGTGGATTCTGTTCGGGGAGCGAAATCAGCCGGATCGAAGCGCCTGCCATCAGACGGTCCTCGAGGTAGCCGACGTCAGTACAAAGAAACGGAATTGTCTTCTTGGAGTCCGGAAAATTGAGCAGGCGGTTCCGCAGTGTCAAATCGAGGAGCTTTTTCTGCCAGCGGTCGATCCGTCCGGCCGCTGTCGTCGGCTTTACCTCGACGATCTCGACCGGCAGGGCTACCACGGCCGGTGCGGCTGGCAACGGCAACGCGATTTCGGTTGCCGCCTCTGCATCCACGCTGCGGCGCGTCGGTTCGTGCGAAGCAAGCGGTGTGATGCCGCCGCTGCGCGAGCGGCGTATATCGATGGCTGCGACAAAGGTGGCTACCTGCGTTTCGTCGAGCCGCTGTTCGATTGCGTGTTGGGCAGCCTCCAACGTCATCGCCGGCCGATGCGTCACGCCTGTCGTCTCAAACACGATGAGTTCGCGCGATGCCAGCGCCTTGCGGACCTCCATGGCATCGGGTTCAATGGCGTTGGCGAGCGTCCTTTGTGTCATCCAGACGCCGACGGCCGCGTGTCCCTGAAACATCAAAACGACGGGATGCAAGCCCGTCGCCTCCAGGGCGGACGCGAATAACAGACTGGTATCGAGACAGGTTGCCAGCTTTTCTGCCGTAATAATTGAGGGACGTCGAATTTTTTGGCCGCGGCTTTCGAAGCTCGCAGGTGGCTCTGCATAATGCAGCGATAGGCCAGCAATGGCCGAATAAATTGCGGCCGCCAGCATGAATGCGCGTTGCGGATTGCCGCTTTGATAGCCATCGAGGCTGGAAGGATGACCATGCGCTGCGAGCAGCTCCGCTGCGGAACGCAGCAGTCCTGCGATCGCCGGGTCGTTCGGCATGACGAATGCGGCGAGCAATTGCGCCATATCGACGACGCCACCCCATTCGTCGCGGGCAAGCAGGCGCACCGCAACGCGCTGCTCGGCCAGCACTGCGCCTCCTGAGGTTAGGCGCAACGTTATCTCCCCGCGCTCAGCCTCGTTGAGACCGGCCAGATAGCCGGCGTCGAGATCGATTTTTCGATCGCTTAAGGGAAGCCGGTCGCCAGCAACGATCCGATCAATTGTCCAGCTTTTGGCGCGCAAAAAAGGGGGGTTCGATGTCAGCTCGAGAGTGCATTTTTCGAAACCCTGCTGGGTCGGGTTGTTGAGCGCGATAGACCGGATCACCGGAATAGCATTTTGGAAGGACGCATATGTAAAGCTGGCGGCGATGTCCGCCACGACTTCTATTACGGGCGCGGCTGATATACCGGCAGCATCGCCAGTCTCCGAACTCGTTTCCATACCCCATCCCCTATTTTCATTTACGATAGAACTTTGCCGCCAGAATTTGAAAGTAAATTCTCGGTATGGTCGCCGCTTATGTCCAGCAGCATAGATTTCTAAAAGTGTTACCGCCCAGATAACGGTCGAAATGGAGACAGGCGATAATCGGTCGTCACGATTGGAGGGGATCCAAAAGTCGCGGAAATCGGAGCGCCGGCGCACGCTGCTGAAACCCAAGACGGGCAGGACGTCATCCGCAAATGTGTGGCGGTCCGGGCGCCATGGACCAAGCGTTGCGCGCCTATCGCGAGCGCTGTCGTGGCGCCTATCGCGGACTCGGACCCAGCCCGACAGTGACGGCGAACCTCGATCGGCCTATCGGTGAGGCGGTCGAATTCCGCCCATAGACTATCGAAAGGCACGCACTTCCAGCTCTATCTCCTCGTACGCGTTGCCGGCTACCTAAATTCGTGCGCGCGGTCCAATGCCTTTGATTGCTGATGTCGTTGTGGAGACGTTTGATCGCTGAAGCATTTGTTTGCTGACCTAGCGGCGCGGGGGGAGGTCATTTATTGGGTACATCTCCAGCACTCTATGTGCGATCGCGAGGAAAATTTGTCCAGACAAGCGAATTCATCGAATCTGGACTAATCAATAAGTATAATGATGGTAAGATTCGGGGGGCAGGAATGGCCGAGGTTGGACTTTTGGAATGGGCGGATAAGCAGCCCGACTGGATTAGGGATGCCTTAAGAAGACACGCCGCGCGGCCGGGCTTCAACCTCGAGCAGGAGGATAAGGCCGGTGTAACAGCTCGGGTCCGCCACGTCGGTGGATTTACCGCTGATCTGCCCGAATGCTCTCCGCTCTCGGCGGAGCATTTGAGGGCCAACAGTTCGAACGAGCCGCGCGCGGTGCTTTGCTCACTCGGCCCCGTCAAGCATTTGAACCGCCTCGCCGAAGAGCAGCAACTGCGTTTCGCCACCGATGGCATCACCATTATCTACGGCGACAATGGAAGCGGAAAGAGCGGCTATTGCCGGATCGCGAAGAAGCTTTGCCGTAGTCTGACGGCGGATGATCTTCTTGGCAACGTGTTCGAGATCGGCACCAAACCGCCAGCCGAAGTGCTTGTCCGGTTTCTCGAAGAGGGTGCTACGGAACCGACCCCCATAACCTGGAAGGACGGAACGCTGCCCCCCGCGTCAATTGCACGGATCTCCGTTTTCGACTCCGCGAACGCTCGCCTCTACGTCGATAAGCAAAACCGTATCGGTTTTCTGCCCGCAGCCATCGCGCTTCTCGAAAGCCATGGACGTCACCGCACCGAGCTCGAAGCCGACTTCCGGGAAGAAATCAAAGCGATCGAAAAGAACCTAAAGACACCATTGCCGAGTGGGTACACAGCTGCCGGCGCGGTCGTAAAGCTGCTGGCTCGTCTCGAAATCAAGTCAAAGGACGTGATGCCTTCCGCAGCCGAAATCAAAAACCTCGCTGCCCTCTCAGAGCAGGACATGGCTGATCTCGCTGGCCTCGAACAGGCTCTGGCAAGCGACCCTTCAACGATGGCGACAAAGCGTCGGCGTGCCAAGGCGGCCTTGGAAAAACTGCTGACTGCATCTGAACAGATCGACGCGGCTCTCTCAGCGGCGGCCCTCGAGATTTATCGCAATCTATATGCAACAGCCGATTCTACAGCGCAGGCTGCACAACTTGCCGCCTCAGGAGCGTTCGCGACTATGCCGTTGAGCGGCGTTGGGCTTTCTCCCTGGCGGTATATGTTCGACCATGCACGAGCCTATTTAGCGAGCGTCACTGGCATCGATCATCAGCACTTGCCAGATCAGGAAGGCGATCGTTGCATGCTCTGCCAGGAGCCGATGACGGCGGACGCCGCGGGGCGGATCCAATCCTTCAATGACTTCGTAACGGGCGCCGCAAATAAGGCGGCGCAAGTCGCATCTATTGCCCATGAAGAGGCCCTGCGCCAAATCAAAGGACTCACCATTGCGACCGGGGAGGCGGTTGAGGCGGCTCTCGGAGAGTTTGGCGATCTGTCCGCCGCACGCAAGGCGATGGTGGCCCTGATCTCGGCATATTATGTCGAGGCAGGTAAAAGGCGTGATGCAATTGTCGTTGCGGCTGCGCTGTCCGAGTACGCTGCGTTCCCGCAACTTGCGGCGCCAGTTGCATCGAAACTCCGAACGGAGGCGGAGGCGCTAGAGGCCGAAGCGCTGACGGACGACAAGGCAGCGGCCGACGACGGGAACCGCGCTACCGATCGAGCTCGTCGCGATACACTCAAGGATCGGAAAAAACTGGGCGACGATCTCACCATCGTTCTCGCGCGCTTGGCGAATCTCGAAGAGCGGCGCAAGCTTCTCTCATGCTGCGATGCTGTCGAAACAGGCTCGGTGTCACGGCAGATGACGTCGCTTCGACGAAGCCTCGTCATGCAGGATCTCGAAAAGCGCGTCGTCGCCGAGATTGAGACTCTGGCGTTAACGCACATCCCGTTCGCAGTTAATGATCGTAGTCAAGATGGGCAGAGCTATTTCGAGGTCGGGCTCAACGCGGCAAAAGCGATCTCAAACAGCAAGGTCTTAAGCGAAGGAGAGCAGCGCGCGCTTGCCCTGGCCTGTTTCTTAGCCGAGGTCGGAGGAGACACATCGCGTCAAGGCATGATCATCGACGACCCCGTGTCATCTCTCGACCATGTTCGGATCAGGCGGGTCGCGGCAAGGCTCGTAAAAGAAGCGGCCACAGGACGTCAGATTATTATTTTCACCCATAATCTTCTGTTCTTCAACGAGGTGGTTGACGCAGCTGCGCAGGCCAATCCGCCGATTCCCCTTGTTCGAAACTACATCAACAAGTCCGAATCTGCCGGTTTTGGCTTGATTAGCGAAACTGACGAGCCGTGGATCGCACAGTCTGTCACGAAGCGCATCGAGACTCTCAAGACGCGCCTGAAGAGCTTCGACGGCGCCACTGATTTCACCACCGATGCTTGGCGAAGGTCAGCGAAGGATTTCTACAGCGATCTTCGGGAAACCTGGGAGAGGCTCGTTGAAGAAATCCTGCTCGGTAAAGTCGTCGAGCGATTTAACAGCGATGTCAAGACACAGAGCCTGAAGGGTGTGGTGGTCGAGGACGAAGACCACAAGCGAATCTATTGGGCCATGAAGCGAGTTTCGGAGCGTTCTGGACATGACATGGCGTCCGCCAAGGCCATTCCAGTTCCAACACCAAACGATATGAAGAGCGATCTTGATGGAATTGACCAATATCGTATCGACACCACCAAACGAAAAAAGGATGCCGAAAAGCGCCGGATTGAATTCGAACAGCCTCCCAAGGCGACTGTACTCTAGCCTAATGACTATTGTCGTGTATTACTGGCCCTCACTGGCTTCATCCTGCTGCGCATGCCGGTGTCCGCCTGCCGCGGGCGAAGCCGACGTGACGAGGAAGTATCGCGAGGGCGCCAAGCCATCAATGGCTGTGCGCTCGCTCTTCATCTTGGATTTCAGCGCCGAGAAGCCTGACCGCTGGTAGTGCTTCGCCTGCACAATGTCGCCGCCGGCAAGGGCATGTCGACCATCCATCGCGTCGTCCGGTCCCTCGGGAAAGGCCTCGAAACGCTTGTCGATCTCGCGACCTACGAGGTCGCGGGCCAAATCCTCAAACTCGTTATGGGACAAACTCGAGAAATCATAAGCCATGCGCCCAGATTGAGTGCCCATTTGGTGGGCAGACAAGCAACCGGGGGCACAATTGCGTCGTGCCTCTCCATTACCAACAAAAAGATAAACGCGCTTTCCAGGCGATGCGGTCGGATGATCGTTTCGCGCTTGGCAAAAGCGAACGGATTAGTCTATGGCTCTCGGCGGGGGGGCGAGTTATGCGACGGGTGCGAATCCTTCAAGTAGGCGATATTCACTATCCGGATTGGCATCCTTCCTCTAGCAACATCGATGCCAAGGATAGCAAGTTCGCTCCGAAAATAACGCAGAAGCTACGCGCGTCTTCGCTGCGTGCCGTCTTGACGAAGCTTCGGCGGCTGACGACTTCGAAGCCCTTGGATTCGATCGCCTTCATGGGGGATTTCACGAGCCGTGGCGACAAGACTTTCATTGCTTCGGCATTCCAGCATTTCACGTTGCTCTGCCGCGCACAGGGGCGCAGTTCAAAGGCGCTTCCGTTGATATTCGTACCGGGAAATCACGATGTGAACCGTGATGACGCGCGCGAACTTGGACCGACTGAGAAATTCAGCGAAATGGCGAGTTTAGCCGCCCGCTTGGGTTGGCAGACCGTTCCCGTGGACCAACCCGTGCACTTCAGACTTCCGACAGGATCCGCAGGCGCAAACTTCATCCTCGTCAACACAGCGATAGGCAGTTGGGAGCTTCAGAACCTTCCCGCGTTCCTTCGTGATCGTCTCGAGGCACTCGGTCCTTCTACAGAACCTGTAGATCTCGGCTCGCCGGACACCTCGGGACATTCGCCCGCGACACCTCCCAGCGATCCAGACAAGGAGGCGTCCGACGACGAGTATTACGGTCAGATGGACACGCCATACATCTCGCGTGAGATGCTTGCAGGCCTACAGGAATTGCTCCAGCAGCCCGACATGCGTTACGGCATCATGATCGGCCATCACAATCTGCTGCCACAAAAGACTCCGCGCATTACGCCATACGCGGAGATGCTCAACAGCGGATTTGTCAGAACTCAGCTGCTGCAGGGCAACAAGCCTATCGTCTACCTGCATGGACACATACATGCCGATCCGGTCGAGATCGTCAACGATCCAAGGTTTCCGGACGGCAAATTGATCTGCATCTCAGCACCAGAGATACAGTCAGGTTTCAATGAGCTCGTCTTCTTCACGACCGATCAGGGAGAGCTCGTCGGCATCCGACTTATACCCTACCGCACCAATGTCGCCGACGGGACGGTCATGGAAGGCGAACATTGCTTCATCTCGACTATGTCCAACGGCAAGGCCTTTCTGAACAACGACACGTTTGACCTGATGCGCCGACTGCGCGACCATGCCACCAGGCGCGGGAATGGGTTACTCTTCTGGGACGAGATCACTGAGATTGCCGCCTCCGCCGAGCTCGGGCTAGATTTGGAAGACTCTCTTCTGATGCTCCAAGCGGCGCGCTTCGTCGAGATAGACGGCCTCACGAAGGCAAACTCGGCTTGGCGCATTAAGGTAAGGGACGAATAGAGATGGAGAATCCGTTCGGCCCCAACAGGATCGAGTACGAAAGTCGCCCGATACTGTGGTTCAGTCAGAAGTCGGCCTTGATTTCTGCCGCCGCCAAGCCGGTCTTCGTCGCAGGGACGAGAGGCAGCGGCAAGACCAGTATTCTTCGCTCGCTTTCCACAGTTCATATCCTCGAAGACAAAAGTCTCGCGGACCAAGTCGGCAAGCTCGGCTGGTATGGCGTCTTCTTCCAGCTCAATGAGACATTTTCGCCCCTAATCGACAACGCGGTTCTGAACCTCATTCCGGAGCGGATACGCTTCGACACGGCCGCCGTGATCCCGCGGCAATTCGTAATCTTCTCTCACTATCTGGAGCTGAAGATAGTCGAACGCCTGCTCGAGAGCATCAGCCAGCTCAGACGCGACAGCCACTTGAAATACCGGGCCTCTGAAGATAGGGACGTCGCCTTGGCACTGCATCGCGAAGTGCTGCACTTCATACCCCAACCTGCCCGTCTCGACTTCTTCAGCATAGATGAGCTGCGGGGTGGGATAACCCGGTACGTCGACGAATGCTTCAACGCGTTCTTCTTTGCCGCCGATGAGGGAGCGACCGGCTTCAGAGCGACAGACCCTGGCGCGATCATTAACAAGGTCGCGACCGCGATCACCCCACTTTTAAATGGCCCATCTTTCGCCGGTGACAGGGCGCCCTTCTTCAAGATCCTGATTGACGACTGTGAGGCACTGACACCGCTCCAACAGCAGTTCCTGAACACCTTGGTGAGGAAGACGCGCGGCAATGTGAAATGGGTCCTCGCCTACATCGGCGGCCTTTACGACACGATCCGGACGATCATACCCGGCCAGTCGCTCTCGAATGCTGACCGGGACGTCGAGAATCTTGATTCAGTCGATCCGAGGGAGTTCGCCACGCTGTGCGAGAACGTGTCGTCGCTTCGGCTCTACTATGCGCTTCCTGACCATCTGCGGAGTGATCTCAAGCGCAACGATGCGCTCAGCGCGTTTTCGCTCAAAAACCGGCTGGGGCGGCTTTCCGTCAATGACATCATCGAGCGGGTTATCATATCGGGTCATTCCGAGGGCAGAGAAGAGCTTGTGGCACTCGCTGATGCAGCACGTGAATTCCTCTCCGTGAATTTGAGGACGGCGGATCAGCAGCAATTCCTTCTTGATCGAAAAGCGCGCCCTTATGCCGAAGGGCTGGCGCTCGCGCTCATGAACCCGGAAATCAAGCGCCGGCCCATGAGCAAGGCGGATGCTTCAAATCTGAAGAGGTCGATCGCCCGGAAACAGGGATGGGCTTTTCTGAAAGCGTGCCAGATGCTGCGTCTGCATGACTACCCGTACGTAGGGCACCAGATCATCACATCATTGAGCGACGTCTGTATACGCGATTTCCTTGATATAATGGGAGAGATCTTCCGCCGCAGTGTTCCGAGTTCCAGTGATCCACGAAAACTGGTGGAATTCATCAACTCGGATTTACAGATTCATCTCGAACAGCAGAGACAGGCTGTGAACGCCGCCTCTCAACGGAAGCTTGATGGACTTCAGGCGCTTTCACATCCGTACGAAGAAGAGAGCGTGCGCATGGTGCGGGCGTTGGGTTACCTGACCGCTCGCCTCCAGACAGAGTTTGCCGAAGAAAATGCTCTAGGAACGACAGAGAGAGGCATTTTCAGGGTTGATCTAAAGGAAATGCGCTCGCTGGTGAACCGACTGGAGCAACCCAGCGGAAAACTGGACGAGGTCCTGCGTCGGGCGGAAAGGGATGGGTTTATCCGGGAGGTCTCCGCCGCCGGCAACTTTGAGGTGGACCGCGCCGACCCCGCATCGAAGGAGATGCTGATCAGATTGCATCGGCGATTTGCACCTTACTTCGGGTTCTCCTATCGCGGCCCGTACGAAATCAACACAATCCCTGCGGCGCAGATGGTCGACCTGCTTTTTACCAGGCATCGGCTCCCAGAAGACTGGGCCGACTCGGTGTTTAAGGAGCTCGTCGCGCGGCCCGCACTCAAGACCGAATTCCAGCACTCGCTTTTCGAGAGCGATCTCGAATGACCGCTTCAACTGTCGAGTATCGAGTCTTCGGCCATCTGGCCGTCACTGAGAAGGCGAGAGATGCAGGTACCTGCGAAACGATGGAGGCAGATATCGCGATCGTCGCGCTTGGATGGGAAACGCGTTTCGCCGCGTTCGAAAACCATCTTGACCTGAAGGTCGGCAAAATCGTGGTTCTGGACTTTGCTCTGAAGGAAGCGAACGTCCCAGCCGTCGAAGAAAACCGGCGAAAGCTCATCGCTATGGGTACCCGATGGGGCGTCGAAGTGACTGCGATCACCCTCGAGCCTTCCATCGAGTATCAGAAGAACATCAATCTCCTCGATCACCTGCTCACTCAGATGGCCGCTTCATGTGGCTCATACGAAGGAAGCCTGCGGAAGGTTTTCGTCGAGTGCTCGACGATGCCGCGAATCTACATCCAATGGCTGATTGCGGTGGCATTCAAGAAAATGTCGATTCAGTCTCTCGAATTCGGGTACGCCGAAGGTATCTACGGGAACGCGATCGGCAAAGAGGATTTTTCCAGCGGCTTGGACCGATACGTCACCGTCCCTCATCTTCAAGGCAGCGGAGGAATGGGCGAAGAGAAAGTCCTGCTCGTGGGGATCGGAGGAGATGCCGACGTATTCTACGGATTGATCGATATCGTCAGTCCGGAACGGATCTCGCTCCTCGTCCCAAGAAGCGAGAAGAATGCGCATATCGATGCTTTGCTCGATCAACAGGTGGCCAAGGTACGTGAAACCCACCGGCTCGAAGATGGCGAAGTTCGCGACATCCAGGCTTTCGGGCTGATGGCCCACCTCGATGCTTTCGAGACGTATCTCGACGGGTTCGGCTCGCGTGCGGTGGTGAACGTTTTTGTCAGCGGCCCGAAGGTTCAGGCCATCGCTGCTGCCGTGCTCGCCTGCTCCGACAGCCGCGTCCATCTCAAGGCACGAATTCCCACCTCCTATGCCCATCGTGAAGTCTCAGCGAATGGGCGGTATCATATCTATAGGCTGATTGACCTGACATCCCCTGCCTGCAGCCTTCCCGGGACGTTCTGACACGATCTTGCATTCGAGTAGCATCATGGTCCCAGTAGCCGTTCCGCCAAGCCTTCAGCGCATGTTCGTGTCGCCCGATCCGGTCGATGGGGGACTAATTCCCACTTAGAAGCTGCTCTACATCAGATCAGGGGAAATGCAGACTGGCAGAATTCCATAATTAGCGACTCAAAACATATACTCAGGCGAGACTGTTTAGCATAGAAATAGTGAGCGCTCTCCAATATGTTAGGCTCTGTCGCAGTAGCGCAACAAGCTCAGTCTTTGGATGGGTGGTATGAGGATGAGACGACTGAATGTGTACAGGCTCAGTCATTTTATCGAGGCTCTCGTTTTTGTCGTAAGCGCGTTCGGTGCGACGTGGCTTACCAGCTTTGTGAACGCGCCATGGTGGGCATATGTGATTATAGCGGCCATCACTATGGGCATGTTCGTAGCCGTGCGTCGGGTCCTTTCTGAGCCGCAACGTATGGGACTCTTGGCACACAACTCGGCAGCGACCTCTGCGTGAACCCAGGCGCCTTGAAAATGTCCCCGATGCGTCCGGATTTTTGGCGGTGATCTTCAATCAAATGCGATGAGCTGCAATTTCTGGCGACGGCCACGCTAAGGGCGGGCCTCCAGCACCATGTTGAACGGTGTCTCCGCGGCGCGACGCAATCGCTTGAAGCCGCCGCCGGTCACAACCTTGCGCAGCCTCGCCTCACCGGCCTGGGCTCCAAGCGCGAGCCCGACTTCCTGCGACACGGATGCGGGCGTGCACACGAAAGTGGAAGCGGCATAGTAAACGCGGCCGACGGGATTGAGGTTCGCCGCCAGATGATCATGCGCGAACGGCTCGACGATCATCCACGTGCCGTCCGGCTTGAGCGATCCGTGGACATGGGTGGCGGCGCCCGTCGGGTCGCCCATGTCGTGAAGGCAATCGAAGAATGTGACGAGGTCATACGTTCCGGGATAGCTCTTGGCGGCCGCCACGTCGAACCGCGTGTTAACGCCGACGCCGGCTACCTCGGCCGCCTTGCGGGCGCGCTCAATCGAGGGGGCATGATAGTCGAAGCCGACGAAGCGCGAATTGGGGAAGGCCTGTGCCATGAGCACGGTCGATGCACCATGACCGCATCCAACATCCGCGACGTCCACGCCGCGTTCGAGCTTCTCGACGACGCCCTCCAAGGCCGGCAGCCAGGAGTCGATCAGATTGGCATTGTAGCCTGGACGGAAGAACCGTTCCGTACCGCGAAACAGACACGCGCTATGATCGTGCCACCCGACGCCCTTGCCGGACTGGAATGCCTGCCTCACCTTTTCTTCATCGAGCCACAGCGCGGACAGGAACTCGAATGCGCCTGCCATGAAGGCCGGGCTGTCTTCATCAGCGAACACCAGCTCTTGCTCGGCGTTGAGATAGAATTTGTCGCTCGCTTCATCGTAGTCGACGTAACCCGCCGCCGCCTGCCCGGAAAGCCATTCCCTTACGAGGCGTTCCTGGGTGCCGGTGCGTGTCGAAAGTTCGGCGGCCGTCATCTTGCCGCCTTCGCGCAATGCCTTAAACAGGCCGAGTCTGTCCCCCAGCAGGACTCCCGCGCCCGTTGCGATCGCACCGAGATCGCCGACCATTTTCCCCAAGAATGCGTCCAACTTTTCCTGATTCGCTTCAGACATCTGAATCTCCCTTTGGGTTCAATCTCTCCAGGCGACGGAGCCGTGCTCGTCATGAGGCGCCTTGAGCATCAGATGCTCGAAGACATGCAGATATCCCCGGCGGCTCATCCGCGCTGCCGATCCTGCACCAGACCATATCGGTGACGAGCGGCGCGGTGGTCGGGAATGACAGCCACCTCCATGCCGTTGAAAAGCAGGAAATCCGTCACTTTGCCCTCGTCGGTAACCGGCGGAGCCGGAGTGGTCGTCACCAGGGCAAGCCCTGTTGCAGCAGGTATCCTTGGGCAGCCTGTCAGAACATCGATGACTCCGGTTGTGGTGCCGGGGCGGGCGATCAGGGGCCAAGTGATTGTTCCGCGGCGGCTGTATGTTGTGGTAAGGTGATCATGCGAACTCTTGTTGGTCGGTCACGTGTTTTGCGGATGACCCGCATGTACTGTGCCAAATGAGAAAACCATTCAAACGCAATCCAGTAGATCTGACTGTATCCGACATTGTCGGAATTTGGACATCGCCGAACGCGAAGCGCTCGGGGCTTGTGACGATACTTGAGCGTGCTGCTTCGGAGGAGGGATGCGCCTCGAACCGGCCGCGAGGCCTTTTTCTGGCAACGGATATTCCGGCCGGGTTAGGCCGCGAGGAAAGCGACGGTGAATAAGAGGTAGAGGACCAACCGTTTTGAGCGGGTAGTTGCCGTGTTGCGCCCCCAGGCAAAGGCCAGCACCACGGAGCAGTATTTCTGGTGGCGATACTACATCGCCTTTAAGTGCCGGTTACCCGTTTTTACCCAGTTGGCCTGGTGCATTCAGAGCGAGGTCGTTGGAAACCGCTTATTGTGGCTATGAGCAAACTCGGGATGGAGGAGTGGACCCAAAAATTGGCAAAATGCCCCAGGGAGGATTACATGGGTCGCTCATTCCCCGTACTCGTTACAGGTGCGCGTCGCTACGCAAACAGCTTGCTTTTGACTTGGCGTTTCTTGCCGTTTCGGCATCGCTCACTAATTCGGCCGCTGCCGACACCGTGAACTGGCGTCAATTCGAAGGGACCAGCATAACTTGGGCCTACGACATCCACCCCTATGCGGATGCTCTCGCTGCGCAACTTTCCGGAGTTCGAGAAGCTGACCCGGCATCAAGGTCACGCCGGAACTCTACCCAGACGATTCTTACTGGAACAAGATGACGATCCAACTGACGACGAAGTCGCCAGCATGGGATGTGTTCGGCACTGGCATTCAGCCCGCGTAGGACCTCGCTCCGAGTGGCGCCTGCTGGACAAATACCTGAGTGATCCGAAGCTTACCGATGCTGGATACGACTACATTCGGACATGATCAAGAAGTGCGCGGCTCCTTCCTTCGCCAATGATAACTGGAACCAGGTCGTGGACGGCATCTCGTCCGGCCGCACCGCGATGACGATCGACTCAAAAATGTTCGGCTTCTGGAACGATGTTGCGGGGAAGCCGGCATCCGGCAAGATCGCCTTCGCTCCGCCGCTGCACGCACCGAGCGCCACGAGCTTGGATTCTGACATCTGGATCTGGGCTCTCGCCATGAACGCGGCTTCCGAAAAGAAGGGCACGGCCTGGCTGTTCATCCCGTGGGCCACCTCCAAGCAGGTGGCGCTCAAGGGTGCCCTTGCTGGCCAGCTCGTCAATCCGCCGCGCACGTCGACCTGGCAGGACGATACCTAGACTAAGTACGCTTCGCAGCCCGAGTTCAACAACTTCGTTGACAGCTTCAAAAAGATACAGGATCAAGCCGCGCTGGCTTTCACACCGCGTGTCGGCTTCGGCGAAGCCATGAACGCATGGGCCGTGGCGATGCAGAAGATGGCAAACGGCGATGACGTCGAGACGACGTTGAGGGCGCTTGCCGAAGAAATCCGCACTGGCCTCTGATCAAAAGGAACAGGGCAGTACTATTGCACTGCCCTGTTCCCGCCAACGGCGGAGATCACGCCGTGTCACCCCAAGCACTTAAACCCAGCGCTGCTTCGCCCGGCCGCGCCGACGATTTTTCTTGGCCGCCAAGGCGGCAGCCTGCGGCCGGGGCCACAACCGAAACGACCACGGCGATCAGTCCGTAAGCTGCCCGGGGCAGCGGAAGGGCGGAAAGCGCCTTCAGGTGGCCGCACAAGTAGGGTCTCGAGACGGACTCAGCGCGGCAGCACGCTCGATCCCATCAGCGCCTCATCGATGGCGCGCGCCGCCTGGCGGCCCTCGCGGATCGCCCAGACGACCAGCGACTGGCCGCGCCGCACGTCGCCCGCCGCATAGAGCTTTTCGACGCTGGTCCTGTAGTCCCGGTCATTGGCCTCGACATTCTTCGAGCGGCGGCTGTCAATGGCGATCTTCATCTGGCCGGCCAGTTCCGACACCGGCCCGCGAGCGGCTGGCCCGGCAAAGCCGATGGCGATGAACGCGAGATCGGCACGAATGACGAATTCGCTGCCGGCGATCGGCTTGCGCTTTTCGTCGACCTCGCAGCATTTGACCCCGGTCAGCTGGCCGTCTTCGCCGATGAACTCGAGCGTCGCCACCTGAAACTCGCGCTCGGCGCCTTCGGCCTGCGAGGACGAGGTGCGCATCTTGGTCGCCCAGTAGGGCCAGACCGAAAGCTTGTCTTCCTTTTCCGGCGGCTGCGGACGGATGTCGAGCTGGGTGACGCGGACCGCGCCCTGGCGGAAGGCGGTGCCGACGCAGTCGGACGCGGTATCGCCGCCGCCGACGACGACCACATGCTGGCCGCCGGCGAGGATCGGATGCGACGGCCACGCCACCGACTGGATCGGTTCGCCGCCGACACGCCTGTTCTGCTGCACCAGATAGGGCATCGCGTCATGCACGCCGCCGAGATCGTCGCCGGGAATGCCGGCCGCGCGCGGCGTTTCGGAACCGCCGCAATAAAGCACCGCGTCATGTTCGGCGAGCAGCTCGGCAACCGGCTTGTCGACGCCGACATTGACGCCGCAATGGAAGGTGACGCCCTCGCCCTGCATCTGCTCGATGCGCCGGTCGATATAGTGCTTCTCGATCTTGAAGTCGGGAATGCCGTAACGCATCAGCCCGCCGGGCCGGCTCTCGCGCTCATAGACATGGACGTCGTGGCCGGCGCGGCCGAGCTGCTGGGCAGCCGACATGCCGGCCGGGCCGGAGCCGATGACGGCGACGCGCTTGCCGGTCTTCTTCTCCGGCGGATAGGGCCTGATATGGCCGGTCTCGTAAGCCTTGTCGGCGATCGCCTGCTCGACCGTCTTGATGGCGACGGGAATGTCCTCGAGGTTCAGCGTGCAGGCTTCCTCGCAAGGTGCGGGGCAGATGCGGCCGGTGAATTCCGGGAAATTGTTGGTCGAATGCAGGTTGCGGATCGCATTGTCCCAGTCGCCATTGTAGACGAGGTCGTTCCAGTCCGGGATCTGGTTGTGGATGGGACAGCCCGTTGGCCCGTGGCAGAACGGAATGCCGCAATCCATGCAGCGCGCGGCCTGTTTCTCGACCTCCTTGTCCGACATCGGCAGCGTGAATTCACGGAAATGCCGGATGCGGTCGGAGGCCGGCTGGTACTTGTGCACCTGCCGGTCGATTTCGAGAAAGCCTGTTACCTTGCCCATAGTCCAGCTCCTGCTGTCCAGATGGCGCGCCTGGCGACGCCCTGCAGCTGGATCAGATGGGGCATCCCGTCCACACATGGGCCGCACCAAGTTGCCCAAAATTCGACTATGTACACTTGCCGGGCTCAAAGCTCGTGAGGGGCTCGCCATGCAGCCAGTTCTCGACTCTAATCGAAGGAGCCGGGGACTCCATCTGCAATACCACGTTGCGGTCCAAAGCTATTTCCAAAGGTTTCTGCACGAGCTGGTTTCCTCTCAGAGACGGCACACGGGTTCAGGGAGGAGCGCATCGCTCGTCTTGCCCCATTAAGTGCAGTCACAGTCACTCAGTCTCAAAAGCCATGCCAACGCGCTCAGCGCGCAGTTAGCGCCCATTGCTTCGAAAAACCTCGTCAGTGCCCAGATGTTGGTTGTAATGAACCTGACATTTGTCTGACGCTGTCAGCTTTTGGACACGCGATCACGCGCTTCGTGCCGCCAGGCCAGGCCGAGCCCTGTGTTGCCAGCGGTCGCTTCGATGATTGTACCGCCCGGCGCGAGCTGGCCACGCTGTTCGGCATTAACGATCATCGACAACGCAATGCGATCCTTGATCGATCCGCCGGGATTTTGGCTTTCGAGCTTGACGAAGAGAATTCCTGACTCCGACGTTGTACCGCTGACCAGCCGTGTTGGAGCTGAAATCAGAGGAGTTCGCCTTGGTGGAGACCTTTCGGACGCAGCGATAGCAGCCATCAACCAGCTTCTTCTAAAACACAAGGTGATCTTCTTCCGCGGCCAGGAGCATCTCGACGATGCGGAGCAGGAATTGTTCGCGCGGCGTCTGGGTAACCTTGTACCTCATCCCACGCAGGGGCCGGCAGCCGGCACGGCCTCAATCCTCAATCTCGATTCCGGCCGTGGCGGTGGCAGGGCAGACCAGTGGCATACCGATGTGACTTTCGTCGATGCCTATCCGAAATTCTCGGTCCTACGTGGCGTCGTCATTCCGGCGGCGGGGGGCGACACGATCTGGTCCAACACGCACGCCGCGTACGAGAATCTGCCGGCGCCGCTCAAAATATTGGCGGACAATCTGTGGGCTATTCATAGCAATGCCTACGACTACGCAGCCGTGCGCCCGCGCGCCACAGCCGAAGAGAAGAAGCACTTCGAGGAAGTTTTCACATCGACGATCTACGAGACCGAGCATCCGGTCGTGCGCGTCCATCCGGAAACCGGGGAGAAGTCGCTGCTGCTCGGCAATTTCGTGCAGCGCCTCGTCGGCCTTTCCAAGAGCGATTCCGCCAAACTCTACGAGGTGTTCCAGTCCTACGTCACTGCCCCGGAAAATACCGTGCGGTGGCGCTGGCAAGTAGGCGACGTCGCTATCTGGGACAACCGTGCTAACCAGCATTATGCGGTCAACGACTATGGCGACCAGCACCGGGTTGTGCGTCGCGCTACGGTTGACGGTGACGTTCCGATCGGCGTCGACGGTCGCCGCAGTATAACCCATGTCAAGGCAGCCAAGCCGGCGGCGAAGGCAGCCTGACCGTCTGAACAGGGTAAAGATGAAAACTTCGTATCGCCGCGGCCATATCGCGCTGCTTAACCGCCCCACAAAGCCTTATGATTTCCGAGAAGCAAGGCGAGTTGCGGGCTCGAGGCTTGGCCCGAAATCGAGGTCCTGCAGCGTGGCGCATGGCTCGAGTCGCTGCTCGTGGCCCCGCTGCAGCGGTACAGGTCCCCCACCGCCCCACCATCTCGCCCGCCCTGCACCTCGGATAGCGATCATTCACCGTTTGTTCATTATGATAGCGCACGATCATAACTGGACATGCTGGTAGCTCGTACATGCCTGAAGGCCCTGCGCGCCGACCCAGCGCCGGGGCCTTTTTACTTCCGCAAAATCGATTCCAGCAACGCGGGCACTTCGCAGGATGTCGGAATCCCGCGCTTGCGATGATACGCCGTACAGCGAATTGCGCGAGTCAAACGAATTTGGGTTTCTCAAATATAGAATCGTCGATACCGATCCTGATGGATCGAGCCTCGACGACGAAGTCAACCATCTTCAAACGGAATTATTCAACATTGCCGAGAGCTCCCGGTGTGCCGTCGAAGCCGACATTGGGGAGGTCAGCGGTCACCAACGATCATGGTGATCGCCAGCATCTTTCGTATTCACATAACCGTCGGCCTTGTACTTTCCCGAGGCCATGACATGAGTGGGTCTTCCAAGCACCGATTTGGCCCGGTAGGATTTGCAGGGGGCGCGGACAAGCGGATGAACAAACGGAATGATGCCGGAAAACTGCGCGCGCCTGCTGGGATTTAGCCGACCGTCGATAGGAACATAGCCCTGGTCGACGGCTTTCTGAAGGGCAAGAGTTTCGCCGACCTGGCTCAGGAACATGGCTTGTCGACAACGAGGGTGCGCCAAATCATCGAGAAGGCCGATCGGCTCGTGGGCGGCGCATTCAGACCAAGACTGAAACGTCCAACGCCTCGCCTCGGTCCGATTTCATGGTCGACTATCCCTATGTGTGCAAATGGCCGAGAAGCACCGGCTGGGTAGCGTCACGCCGCATCATTCTTTGCGGAGCTGGAGCGCGCGGGATCGCTGGAGCGGCTGGTGAAAGCGGTTGCCGGGGCGCACAACACGTGAGCTGGCGCCTCGTGTGGCAAAAGGAGAGGGCGAGAGCCCATGGCCTGCAATGAAGCGATCAAGCATTGCGATCGTGGAACCAAGCTAGTCGACCATCCGGACCGCGGCCTTCAATGCCAGCTCGCCTTGGAATCGGCCTTCCAGGAATTGGCTGAGCGCGCAGCGGAATCCGGCTGGACCGAGGAGATAGCCACGCGCTCCTCGAACTCGCCGGCGCGCGCCTCAGGAGCGACTCCGCCAATGACAGACTGAGAGGACGATTAATCGTGCCAGGGCAACGAGAGAGCGGCAGGTTCAAGAAGCTTCGCCTGAACCGATAGGAACGTCGCTGCGCCAATAAAATTGGCGGTGAAGGCTGACCGCGGCCGAGTCGGGCAAGCGAGCGAAGTGCTGAAATAAGGGCGTGAGAATCCAAGACATCGTTTGTAGAGAGCATCGAGCTTCGCGAGATTGTGGTACAGGATCGACCGCAGGTGTTCTCGCAGCGCTCGCAGAACCCGGGATTCTTCCGCGGCACCCGCCAAGGCGAAGAACGGTCAGAGTTGCACGATAACGTTTAAAAGCGAGCCTTCCTCCGAAAGTCTGCGCGCGCAGTTCCACGGTCCGATGCGCTTTCATAGCTATTCCAATCGCCGCGCCCATCCTCTCCCGGATCAGGTCCAGCGGGTCTGCAGTGCATGCGCCCCCAAAGTGGACGCCATTGGGCCGGGTGAACCGGGCTCGATTGCGCGCCGAAGGCCCGTTCCAGGCCCGGAAATCCGGGTCCGTCAGGGCGAGCGCGTGCGGGTCGAGGTAGAGAACGGCCTTGCCGAGAAAACGACCGTGCACTGGCATCGCGTGCGTGTGCCACATGCCATGGATGGCGTGCCTCACCTCACGCAGAAGCCCGCGAAAAGGCAACGGAAGATCTAGCATTTATGGGGGAAATGTTTTTTCGGAGTGCTTGACCCGCAGGAAGGGCAGGGCATGACTGCCTATCGCCCGACCCGGCCGGCCGCACTCATGACCGGCTGGGCTCGGTTAATCCTGCATGCCGCGCCCATGAGGTTGCGCTCTGTCGGGAGTGCGTCGAGCACAACGACGAGATGTAGTTCACGATCTTTGAAACGCGTGTCAACCATCCAAAGTGTGGATGCCTTTCATCGAAACAAACGATTTCATCAATGTTCTGGAATCCTGCATGGGCAGAACAGAAACCGCCCGAAAGGAGATTTTTCATGCGCTCTACCGGGCAGTGGAGTGCTGGGAAAGGGAGTTGCAACTGACCGGGTCCGACTTCTTCCGAGTCTATGGACAGACTGGGAGACGCGCACGGTGTAGCGGCTCACATCGTCATACTGCACCTACGCCACACACCGGCCGGACCTGATCCGGCTTTATGAGCATTGGGCTTTGTCAGTTGCCCAAGCGTGATGGCTTTCGCGACGCGGCGCGCCTCAGGAACTGAGCCGCGTCCAGGTCGAAACGCGGGAAAGAAAGACAGGAAACAGAATGGCCGATCAATTCGCAACGGACGTCATTGCCCTGATCAAGAAACGCGCCGAGTCGGAGAGCGGTGAGGGAATGCCTGCGTCATTCGTCGGCGAGATAACAATCGCCACGGAACTGGACGCGCTCGGGTTTGATTCGCTGGGTTTGGCGGACGTCCTCTGGGATGTGGAGCAGGCCTACGGCATCAAGATCGACATGAACACGGCCGATGCCTGGTCCAATCTCAAGAATGTCGGCGACGTCGTGGAAGCCGTCCGCGGCTTGCTTGCGAAGGAGGCTTGAATGGACAGGCGCGTCGTTATCACCGGAGTGGGCGGCCTGTGCGGACTGGGCACCGACGCCGCCTCTATGTGGAAAGAGATGCGCGAAGGCCGCTCCGCCATCGGCCCGATCGCCAATTCCGAGCTTCATGACCTGGAGGGCATGACCGGCGCTGAGATCAAGGCGCTGCCCCAGCACGACATCAACCGGGGGCATCTCATCTCCATGGACCGCTTCAGCTTGCTCGCCGTGCTTGCAGCGCGCGAAGCCATGCGGCAGGCCGGACTTTCCTGGGACGAGGGGAATGCCCATCGCTTCGGCGCGACAGTGGGCGTCGGATTTACCGGTTCATACGCAACAGAACAAACTTACCGCTCACTGCTTTTGGGTAGCGCAATCCGTGCTGAACTCTTCACTGGAGTAAAGGTGATGCCCAGCGCCGCTTCCGTCCATCTTAGCTTGAGCCTCGGCTTGCGCGGGCCGGTCTTCGGGGTGACCTCCGCATGTGCCTCGGCCAACCATGCGATCGCCTCGGCGGTGGACCAGATCAAGCTGGGCCGGGCCGACGTAATGGTTTCCGGAGGCAGCGACGCACCCTTCGCATGGGGCGTGCTGAAAGCATGGGAAGCAATGCGCGTGCTTTCACCCGATACCTGCCGGCCCTTCTCCGCCGATAGGAAGGGCCTGGTGCTGGGCGAGGGTGCGGGCATGGCCGTGCTGGAAAGCTACGAGCATGCCACGAGGCGTGGTGCCACAATTCTTGCCGAGATCGCCGGCGTCGGCCTTTCCGCCGATGCCTTCCACATTGCCGCGCCATCTGTCGAGGGGCCAGCGTCGGCGATGCGCGCCTGCCTTGCCGATGCCGGGCTGAATGCCGAGGACGTCGACTACCTCAACGCGCACGGCACCGGTACCAAAAGCAATGATCAGACTGAAACGGCGGCGATCAAGCGTGTGTTTGGAAACCACGCTTATTTGATGTCCATCTCTTCCACCAAGTCCACGCACGCGCATTGCCTCGGCGCAGCGAGCGCGCTTGAAATGATCGCCTGCGTGATGGCAATCCAAGAGGACGTCGTGCCGCCGACCGCCAACTATCGCGAGCCAGATCCCGCTTGCGACCTCGACATCACACCCAATGTGCCGCGCGAGCGCAAGGTGCGCGTCGCCATGAGCAACGCCTTCGCCATGGGCGGTACGAACGCAGTTCTGGCATTCAGGCAGGTGTAGAAGCCATGCAAGACGCCTCATTTGAGGTCACCTGTCGTATCTAGCTGCTTGCCGGACCACTATGTGAAGCGAGCGCTATTGGCTGCCTCTGCGATGCGGGAATTGGCAGCGGACGTCTCACGATCAAACAGGCATCTGCTTGTAGAATTCTTTTAATCGTGAAGCGGCGCGAGTGCGCTATCCGTTGAGGTGAGCAAGGCCGGCGCCCTGGGTGAGCGCTGGTGTCGGGTGGTGGAAAGTACAGGGGGAGCTGTGTGGCCCCCTCTTTCTCGGCCTCGACGATGTGCGAAGGAGCCTGTGCGGCGAACGGGCCGACGCCCCAGGCTCAGAACCTGGGCGAACCTAACTCCCGCCAAAGGACAGCCCAGAGCTGGATACACGAAAGAGATACTGAACCCGCGAATCAGATTCTGATCAATCGTCGTGTCTGAGCTCCGCTCGGCTCTTACGGAGATAATCGCGCGGCCCGGCAACGGCCGCGCGTGCCGCGGGCGTGAGCTTTGCGCTTCGTCAGAAGTGCCTCGAGCGTGACGACGATAATTGACCAGCCATATGGAACGCATTCGCCCAGTTATCCAAAGCGTGGATACCTTTCATCTAAACAAAGGATTTTACCGTTTTTGCTGCAGGTCCCATAGAGGCGCTTCAAGTTGGAAAGATAGGTAGTTCCCATGGTTGCGTTGGATCCGAGGAGCATCATCTGGTGTGCGGGGCGCACAAAGTCAGTCGCATCTGCATTACGGCTTGGTCTTTCGGCGGTCTCCACAAGTTACGCCCCGTTGGTGCGATGCCAATTATTTAACCAATGCTTGGACATTTATCTCAACCAGACAGCTCCAAGGTGAGGTCTTCCATGCGCCCGAATGTCGATTGGAAGTTGTGCTGGGAAAATGAGCTGCAACTGGCCGACCATGTCGAACTCTCCGACTTTTTTCGAAAGACCTATGGACGGACTGGCGCCTTCAACGCGGAGCCATTCGAAGGCGGCCGCAGTTGGGCCGGCGCGAGGCCGGAATTCCGCGCAATCGGCTACGACGCGCATGGGGTAGCGGCTCACATCGGCATGCTGCGGCGCTTCATCAAAGTTGGCGAGGTCGACTTGATCGTCGCTGAATTGGGCCTGTACGCGGTTCGTCCGGATCTTGAAGGGCTCGGAATCGGTTTTTCGATGCGCGTGGCGTACCCAGTGCTCCATCAGTTGGGTGTTCCATTCGCTTTCGGCACGGTTCGGCACGCGCTGCGAAACCATGTCGAAAGATTCTGCAGAGCCGGCCTCGCGAACATTGTGTCGGGCGTTCGCGTACGATCGACCCGTCCAGATGTGCATCCCGACCTGCCGCCCACGCGCCTGGAAGACGTACTCGTGTTGGTTTCGCCGATCGGACGCTCGATGGACGAGTGGCCGTCCGGTACCCTGATCGACCGGAACGGTCCGGAACTATGAAGCCTCTGGACTACATATGCGAAGGGCAGAGTGACAATGCCGATGGCACTGCAGAGCGCAGCGTCTATCTGACGTTTGACGATGGTCCCAATTCATTTTTCACACCGCAGATACTCAATGTGCTGGCGCAACATCAGGTGACGGCGACCTTCTTCGTTGTTGGGGCCTACGCGGCCGACGAGCCGGAACTCGTTCGCCGAATTATTACAGACGGGCACGGTATAGCCAACCACACGATGACTCATCCGGACCTGGCCAAATGCGGGTCCGTCGAAGTCGACTGCCAGATAGTTGAGGCAAACAGAGTCATAGGGATGGCTTGCCCGCAGGCCATGGTTCGGTACTTTCGTGCACCGTATGGCATCTGGACCGAAGAAGTAATCGCTGCATCAGCGGGTGCGGCATTGGCGCCCGTCCATTGGTCCATTGATCCACGCGACTGGTCTCGCCCCGGCGTTGACGCCATCGTCGACAGAGTGCTCGCCGATATCCGGCCGGGCGCAATCGTGCTGTTGCACGACGGGTGCGCTCCCGACGAATTGCAACCAGGCAATCAAGCCAGTCTGCGCGACCAGACGGTGACAGCGTTGTCACGCCTAATTCCAGAATTGCACGGCCGCGGATTTGTAATCCGATCACTTCCTCAACACCCCTGAACAAACAGAGATCCTATGGACCTTCTCACCACAGCCAGTACTGTTGCCGTTTCGTCTTATGCGGTGCTCTCGACTGTTTACAGAGGCATGCAAGCGGTCTACTCCCAACCGGAAAATGTTACGCCGCCGTCGGAAAGCTTGTTCGGATCCGACCGTTGGCCGAGCGTGGATGTCATTATCCCCTGCTACAATGAGGACCCGCGCACACTCGCGGCGTGTTTAGCTTCCATTGCAAATCAAGATTACGCCGGAACATTTCAGGTCTATCTGGTTGACGACGGTTCTGGAAATCGTAATGCCGTCATCCCGGTACATCACGCCTACGAGGGCGACCCGAGATTCAATTTCATTCTGCTCCGCGAGAATGTTGGCAAACGCAAGGCGCAGATCGCCGCCATCCGCCGCTCATCTGGAGATTTCGTGCTCAGCGTCGACTCTGACACGACACTTGCGTCCGACGTCATCACAAAGCTTGCAGTAAAAATGCGGGATTCCATGGTCGGAGCGGCCATGGGCCAGCTGACGGCATACAACCGCAGCGACACTTGGTTGACCCGATTGATCGATATGGAATACTGGCTGGCTTGCAATGAGGAGCGCGCGGCGCAAGGTCGCTTTGGTGCGGTCATGTGCTGCTGCGGCCCATGTGCAATGTACCGCCGGTCTTGTCTCCTTTCTCTGCTGGATCAATACGAGACGCAGCTGTTCAGGGGGAAACCAAGCGACTTCGGTGAAGACCGTCATCTTACGATCCTCATGCTGAAAGCAGGCTTTCGAACCGAGTACGTTCCAGGTGCCGTCGCGGCGACAGTCGTTCCGGACAAGATGGGACCTTATTTGCGCCAACAACTCCGCTGGGCACGAAGCACCTTCCGGGACACGATGCTTGCGCGAGGTCTACTGCGTGGCCTGGATCGCTATCTAACTTTGGATGTGATGGGAGAGAATCTCGGCCCATTGTTGCTCGGCATCGCGGTAGTAACGGCGCTCGGTGAGCTACTATTTTCACATACAGTAAATTGGTGGACGGTGCTGGCTATTGTCACGATGACCATAATCAGATCTACGGTGTTATCTTTCCGCACTCGGCAGCTTCGATTCATCGGCTATTCAATGCACGCGTTAATCAGGATATTCCTGTTGATCCCCTTGAAGGCTTACGCCCTGTGTACATTGAGCAATAGCGATTGGCTGTCGCGTAAAAGTGTTCCCCTGCCCAACAGGAGCACAAAGGAAATCACAAGCGCGATGCCGCTTGCCGGAGCAAATGCTGCGGGCAATTCTGGAATTGCGGAGTCACTTCATACTGCAGATCTTTCGCTCACAGCTGGTGAAGTCTGACGGCCTTGCAGCGCCGAGTGACCGAGTAAGTTGTGTCAGTCGACACGGGGTGAAGCTTTCGAGTTACCTATGGTCAGAACGGGAACTATCTGGAAGCGACACGTGGCATCTTGACGTTATTCTTTGGCGGAAGCGATACACGCGTCGCTCCGGCCGCGACTTTCCAAAGGTGCCATCTCAAGGCGGTGGCCTGCTCTGAACCAGAATTCGCAAGTAAGCTGCCGGTGGCCAATCGGACTCATTCCGCTTGAGATAGACGCATGTCCAATGTAGCAATCGACCTTACCGGCGTAACCAAATTATTCGGAAACAAGCTCGTTGTGGACGGGCTGTCCTTCACCGTTGCATCGGGAGAGTGCTTCGGTCTGCTGGGGCCGAACGGCGCAGGCAAGAGCACGATTGCGCGTATGCTCCTCGGTATGACCCGGCCTGACGCGGGTGATATAACAGTCCTCGGTCTACCAGTGCCGGCACGCAGCCGCTTGGCCCGCAAGGGCATAGGCGTGGTCCCGCAGTTCGACAATCTCGACCTGGAATTTACGGTACGCGAGAACCTGTTGGTGTTCGGGCGCTACTTCGGCATGAGTACAAGAGAGATCAACGCCGTCATCCCACGGCTCCTCGAGTTCGCTCGCCTTGAGAGCAAGGCGGATTCACGTGTCGGCCTGCTATCCGGCGGGATGAAGCGGCGCCTGACGCTGGCACGTGCTCTGATCAACGACCCCCAGTTGCTTGTGATGGATGAGCCCACGACCGGCCTCGACCCGCATGCCCGCCATCTGATCTGGGAGCGACTTCGTTTCCTGCTGGCGAGCGGAAAAACGATCATTTTGACCACCCATTTCATGGAAGAGGCTGAGCGGCTTTGTGATCGGCTGTGTGTTCTCGAGCGGGGACGCAAGATCGCCGAGGGCAGTCCTCATGCGCTGATCGACGAGTACATTGGGTGCAACGTGATCGAGATCTTCGGCGGCAATCCACAGGAGCTGATTTCGCTGATCAGACCGTACGTTCAGCGTGTCGAGGTAAGCGGCGAGACGCTCTTTTGCTATGCGCCTGAGCCGGAGGATGTGCGCATCCAGCTTCGCGGTCGAGCGGGTCTGCGTATTCTAGAGCGTCCACCCAGTCTGGAGGACGTTTTCTTGAGGTTAACCGGACGTGAGATGGAGAAGTGAGCAATGGGTGAACGTTTTGCGGCCGCTCTACCCGCCAACGCCTGGAACTGGATCGCGGTGTGGCGCCGCAATCATCTGGCATGGAAGAAGGTGGCATTTGCTTCAATGCTCGGCACCCTTGCTGATCCGATGATTTACCTTTTCGGGCTCGGCACTGGCCTTGGACTGTTGGTAGGCCGCATCGAAGGTGCATCCTACATCGCCTTTCTGGCAGCCGGCATGGTTGCGACGAGCGCGATGACAGCATCAACCTTCGAAACAATTTACGCGGTTTTCGGTCGAATGCGCGATCAGGGCACTTGGGAAGCAATCCTGCACACACAACTTACCCTCGGCGACATCGTTCTCGGTGAATTGACCTGGGCAGCCACAAAGGCCTTTCTGGCCGGTACGACAATTGCGATTGTTGCCGCCGCGCTAGGTTATGCCGCGTGGACGTCGGTTCTCTACGTGCTGCCGGTCATCGCTCTCACCGGGTTCGCCTTTGCGAGCCTGGCCATGCTCGTCATCGCGCTCGCGCCCAGTTATCACTATTTTATTTTCTATCAGACGCTTGTCATCACACCCATGCTGTTCCTTTCGGGCGCGGTTTTTCCAGTCGGCCAATTGCCAGGAGTGTTTCAGCAGATTGCGGCCTTCTCGCCGCTGGCGAATTCTATCGATCTAATCCGTCCGGTGATGCTCGGCCGCCTGGGCGACAATGTAGGGCTGCATATAGGCGCACTTTGCATGTTCGCTGTATTGCCTTTTTTTCTGTCGGCTGGACTGTTTCATCGACGACTAATGCGTTGACGCTTACCTACGCCCATCAACGAGAAGGAGGTCCGCAATGCCGGATTGCAAACTGCCCCCAGCGGCCCGGAGGCATGCGTGTGCCAGGAATCGCGAGTGGTACAACAACGCCGAAGCCGGGCGCCACCCAGCCGCTGCAGGCACGCGCCCATCTTCGCGACCACACCTCGGAGTACAGGCTGGGTGGTGAGGCGCGCGGACCCACCCGGAGCGTTCAAGCGATAGCAGCCAAGCTTCTTGTGCGCGTCCCCAGACCGTCGCGGCCATTATTTAGTTGGATACACATGCAATGACCCACAACGAACCAACTCCTGAGCCTTTTGTGATCCTTGCTATGCCAAGGACCGGAACACACTATTTAGAAGAATTGCTAAACGAGCATCCGACCGTTCTGAGTAACGGTGAGTTGCTAAACGAATATGATCCCAATTGGCCCAGCACGGATCGCCTGCTAGGCACGGATCGCGAGCTTCTTGAGCTTGCCTATGTGCGCTGCCCTATGCGCGACTACAAGAATGTGACGCATCTTGGCTGCAAGATCAATGAACCTCAGTTTCGCGAGCGTCCAGCATTCTTTGCGGAATTAGCTCGTTGGCCAGCACTCAAGGTCATCCTCGTTGTTCGCCGAAACGTATTGGAATCGCTCCGATCCTTTGTGCAGGCCAGGGAAAGCGGTCAGTGGCTGAAGTTCAGCTCGGACAACGATACCGCTCGGCCACCGAGCGTCAGGTTGTCAATCGCCGACTGTGAGGCTTATTTCAAAGCCGCCGACGATTTTCACGCTCGCGTTATGGACTCCTTCACGTCGACCAACCTGCTTGTAATGGAATACGAGAGCCTACTTCACGAACCTGCCCAATGCTTGGGAGCGGTTTGGGATTTCCTGGGCGTTCCAGCGCTTGAGCCATCAGATAACGCCATCTTGCAGCGCCAGGAAACGCGACCGCTTGATCAAACGGTGGAGAACTTTGACGAGTTGCGGATTCACTTCGCACGCGGACCTTATTCAAGATTTTTTGACCTCGGAGATTCAATGCGCTCCTACGCTTAATCGCTTGTACCGCGTGCTCTGATGGGCGTGTAGGATATCCTGCAGTTTGCGCGCATTCCGTTCCAAAACTGACAAACCAAAGTCACCAAGGCAACCGGCAGTCGATCTGCGGCGAACATCAAAGGGCACGGGCGCAAGGCGACCTGGTCAATTCCCTCTCTGATGAAGCACTTCCTCAGACGCGATCTTTGGCGAGCCTCGAGTGCAGAATTCCGGCAAGGTGGAGGGTTCCAGTGCGCAACTGCACCAATCTCGCTGGACGGGACAGGCGTCCAGTTGGCACGGCGCTTGCTCCGAGATGACAGCAGCGCTCGACCGGAGCGCAGCATGGGAGAAGGAGGAGCCCCCACCCCGATCCGGTCAGGGAGAGAGAAACGATGTTGGTTCCAAGAGTCCCCCGCGCGATCGCAGCGCCCCGCAAGCGCCATTTTGCCCGGACCTACGTGCAGGTACTTGCCGCCATGGTCCTTGGAGCCGCAATTGGCTACCTCTATCCGGAAACCGGCCAAAGCCTGAAGCCGCTCGGCGATGCCTTCATCAAAGTCATCAAGATGATTATCGCACCTGTCATCTTCCTGACAATTGCGACCGGCATTGCCGGCATGAGCGATCTGCAGAAGGTCGGCCGAGTTGCCGCCAAGGCGATGGTTTATTTCCTTACCTTCTCGACGCTTGCACTCGTTGTCGGGCTGATTGTCGCGAATATCGTTCAGCCTGGCGCCGGCCTCAACATCGATCCGGCCTCGCTCGATGTCGAAGCCGTTAAGGGCTATGTGGCCACGGCTCACGAGCAGTCCGTGACCAGCTTCCTGATGAACATCATCCCGTCAACGATTGCCAGTGCCTTCGCGGAAGGCGACATCCTGCAAGTCTTGTTCTTCTCGGTCTTGTTCGGCATTGCTCTGGCGATGACCGGAGAGACGAGCAGGCCGGTCGTTACCTTTCTCCAGGCGCTCACCGCCCCCATTTTTAAGCTCGTCGGCATTCTGATGAAGGCTGCACCCATCGGCGCCTTCGGCGCTATGGCCTTTACGATCGGCAAATACGGAATCGGTTCGGTGGCCAACCTCGCGATACTGGTCGCGACGTTCTATCTGACCGCCTTCCTCTTCGTGTTCGGGGTTCTCGGCGTGGTCTGCCGCTGCAACGGCTTCTCGATCTTTTCTCTTGTCCGCTACATCAAGGACGAGCTGCTGCTTGTCCTGGCAACGTCCTCCTCGGAGGCCGCGCTGCCCTCGCTCATGGAGAAGATGGAGAAGGCCGGCGCCGCGCGTTCGGTCGTAAGTCTCGTCATCCCTACTGGATACTCATTCAATCTGGACGGCACCAATATCTACATGACGATCGCCGCCCTCTTCATCGCGCAGGCGACGAACACAGATTTGTCAATTGCCGATCAGATCCTCCTGCTGCTAATTGCGATGCTTTCCTCGAAGGGTGCGGCAGGCGTCACCGGCGCCGGCTTCATCACATTGGCCGCTACTCTGTCTGTCGTGCCGAGTGTTCCCGTTGCCGGAATGGCTCTAATTCTTGGCGTGGACCGCTTCATGTCGGAATGCCGCGCGCTGACGAATTTAGTCGGTAATGCGGTGGCATCGCTCGTTGTCGCTCGCTGGGAAGGCGAATTGGACCAGTCCCGGATGGAAGCCGCTTTCCGCGGTTAGGGTTACATCAAACGGGCTCCCCGCAAGCAAGCAATAGCGCGACGTGTAAGTCACGGCCTTCACAGCAGTCGAATTGCCGGCCTCCAAAGAGCGCTGGAAATAGTGTACTAACGCGGAGAGTAATACAACACCATGAAGCCCCTAAGCAAACGAACGGTTCACGGAAACTCATCTGGGTCCGCATGGAGCGCTGTTCGTCGAATGCGTTATCAACCGTGGGGTGTGGTAACTATTTCAGCTTGCCGCCCCAAGCCGTCGCGGGATCGCACCGGATGACGGAGGACCGGCCGATCAGAATCGCTAGGGGAAAGCGCGTCACAATTGCCGATCTCGCCCGCGAAGCCGGAGTCAGCGTAGCAACAGTCGATCGGGTTCTGAACGTCCGCCTTCCGGTGCGAGAGGAGACCGCCCAGCGGGTCCATGCGGCCGCGCACGCGATCGGCTATCATGCTGCCGGTCTCATCAAACAGCGCTTGCAGCAGCACCTGCCGCACTACAAGCTGGGCTTCATCTTGAGAAAACCTGCCCACGATTTTTACCAAGATTTCGCTCGCAATATTGAAGAGTCGGTCAGTATGGCTAAATCCTTCCACGGCCTTCCGATCATCGAGTTCGCGCAGTCACATTTGCCGCGTGACCTGCTCCCGCTTCTTAAGGACCTTGGAAGCCGCTGCCAGGCGATCGCCATGGTGGCGGCCGATCACCCGAAAATCACAGCATCAGTCGAGGAGCTCAAGGCGAAAGGTATCCCGGTATTTTCGCTGTTATCCGACTTCGCCGATGGCGTGCGCGAGGGCTACATCGGCCTCAACAACAGCAAGGTCGGACGGACTGCCGCTTGGGTGTTTTCCAAGGCCGCAAAACGGCCCGGCAAGGTGGCGGTGTTTGTCGGAAGCCATCGCTTCCAGGCGCATGCGACGCGGGAAACGGCCTTTCGTGCCTATTTTCGTGAGAACGCGCCCAAATTCGAGGTGCTTGATCCGCTCGTGAACCTTGATGAACGGCAGCTCACTTACGAAAAATTGCTGGATCTTATGCAGCGGGAACCAGAGCTCGTCGGCTTCTATATGGCCGGCGGGGGTATAGAGGGAGCAATTTCCGCGCTCCGAGAAGAGGGGAGCGGTCAGGATCTCGTCGCGATCGTGAGTGAAATGACGCCGCAGTCACGTGGGGCGCTTGCGGATGACATCTTGACGATGGCGGTCGGCACGCCAATGCGCCGACTTTGCCAGGAGCTGATAATGGCAATGGAGCGGGCCATCAAAGCCGGCGTCGCGGAGAGCCCGGGGCAGACATTTCTGCCGTTCGACATTTATCTTCCGGAAAATATTTGACCTTGATGGATTTCTATCATGAGCGCCCATTTTCCTTTCACCGATGAAAGGAAAGCTCGATTGACTCGGCCGTCTCTGTCCGATCTGTGAACCGGCGTGGTTCCGTCTTGAAAGAAGCCGGATGCCGAAATGGCAGCCGCGCTTCATGGAAGGAAAGTCAAGCAATGCGCCAGGTATCGCCCCGCTTTGCACTCGATCACATGGCGGCGCCCCGCCTTGACGTCAGTGCGCTTTTCGCGCTTGCCCGTGACCAAGGCCTGACCGACGTCCAAATCCGTTACCCTCATTTCAGCAATCCTGTCGCACGCGGCATTCCGGCTGCGGACGTTCGGTTTGCCGCTACCGAAGCGGGCGTCACGATCATCTCTGTCAACGCCTTGCAGCGGTTCAACGACTGGACTCCAACGCGTCAGGCCGAGGCAAGCAACCTCGCCGATTATGCGACGGCGTGCGGGGCAGAGACGCTCGTGTTGGTGCCGGCCAACCGCAGCTCGTGGCCCACCAATAGCGAGCGCCAGGACAATCTTCGTTTCGCTCTAAACGAGATCAAGCCAATCCTCCAGTCGCGGGGTCTGATCGGTCTCATCGAGCCGCTGGGTTTCCGAACCTGCTCGCTTCGATCAAAGAAGGAAGCGGCCGAGGCCGTTGCCGCGGTTGATGGCCAGTCCGTCTTTCGCCTCGTGCACGACACGTTCCACCACACCCTGGCCGGGGAGACATGCCTGTTCTGCGAGCTTACCGGCCTGGTGCACATTTCAAGCGTAAACGACCCGACCTTCTGGATTTACCCCGATCGCTTTCTTGCAGGTTCCGACAATGGCAGCCAGATTCAGGCGCTGCTGGATGGCGGCTACGCGGGACCTTTCTCGTTCGAGCTGATCGAGGAAGTCCATTCTCTGGACGATCTCGCAGGCGCACTTGCCGCCAGCATCGACTTTATCCGGCGAGGGCTATTGTCGTCAAAGTAGATGGTGACAGGTGTAGTGACTATAGGTGCGCCTGAATTTTCCGAGGGTTCACAGCGGGGCAGCCATCCGAGATGCCTCCTGTATCATTATCTCCCGCATCCAGATGCTTGCCGGATCGCTATTGTGGAGGGCCGGCCATTGGAGGGTCTCGGTGAATGTGGGAAATGGCAGCGGAAGTTCGATAACCCGCAGGGGGAACGTTTTTTCGAAATGCCTGACCAGCCGTAAGGGCATGGTCGCTATACGAGCTGTGCCGGACACCATAGGTGGAATCATGCTGAAGCCCTGCACGGCGACCTCGACACGTCTCTTAAGGCCATGCTCAAGCAAAAACCATTCCTCGATAGACGGCTTCATCGTACGCCCGAACCTGACCGCGACGTGCCTCATCGACATGTATCTCTCGAATGTAAGCTGCTGTGGCAGCTGCTTGTTTGTGGGACAGCCTACGCACACGAGCTTCTCGTCAAACAGCGCAATGCTTGAATGCACACTCGACGTGAACATATCCGGTAGAATTAGAAAATCGACGTCACCGCGCCGGAGAAGCTCATCGGGGCTATCGTCGACAGGCAGCAGTTCGAAGCTGACGGCGGGGGCTTCCCGTGAAATACGCTCCACAAGCTTTTCGAAAAACACGAGCGTGACGAAATCGGAAAGAATGATCCTGAAGAGGCGATCGGCTCGAGCTGGGTCAAACGGATCCGAAGAAATAATCGAGCACTGGATGTGCTGGAGAGCGTCGCGAACTGCGGGGGCAAATGCTGCCGCACGCGGGGTTAGAAATCGTTCGCGACCTCTTATCGTAAACAGTTCATCGCGGAAATAATCGCGCAGTCGGGCGACGGCCGCACTCATGGCGGGCTGACTCAGGTTGATCCTGCGTGCCGCCGCCGAGAGATTACGCTCCGTCAGGAGTGCGTCGAGCACAACGAGGAGATTTAGATCAAGTCCTTTGAAACGCATGTCATCAGCCATCCATGGGATGGATGCCTTTAACCGAAACAAACGACTTTAACAATTTAGCATTCTTGCAATCTTTTGTCGCAAAAAGTTTATGATGGATGACGTTAAGGTCCGACATATGAGCCGCGTGATCTGCCGAAGCGAGCAATCGTTCGTACTGTGCAGGTCAGAGATTGGCAGTTTGAAACGCCGGGCCGATGGCGCCGGGCTATCAACCAGCGTCTTCGGCGGCCCCGACCTAGCTGGGCGTGGAATCTAATAGGGTGCACCTTTCCAGTCCGAGGCGACTGATGGGCGGTTTGATCCTAAGCTGCCGTGAGGCCTGTGCCAATTGTATCGGCGAGCCAATGCAGCAGTCCGGCAGCGTTTTTGAGAGCTGTTGTAGGCTCGGCCTAAGCCCATTGGCGCAAGCCTATCTGAACGAAGCGCTTGGCCTTGCCGCTATCCGGTATGTGATCTGTGGTGTCTTCTCGTCCTGCTGTTCTTGTTTTGGAACGCCCTTATGGTGAGCCCATCCGGGACGTGGGGCACCGGGAGCACAAAGGTGCAGGCAGGCCGTCAATAGACCGTGGGCTGAGAGCCCGAGCTCGTTACATGGCCGCCCCTGGCGACTTTCCCGGATGCGCTGCGAGCGCGGATCAGTAGATGTCGTGTTGCCCGCCAGCTCCCGTCTTTGACCGAGCCAAGAAGGAGGAACGGGCATGCTTATCATCGGACTGGATATTCACCGCGCCTTCGCCGAAGCAGTGGCATGGGAGGAGGGCAGGCTCAGGCGACTCGGCCGCGTCGACATGCGGCGCGATCTGCTGGCGGCGTTCGCCGCGAAGCTGTCGCCGAACGATGTCGGGGTGATCGAGGCCACCGGCAGCGCGACGTCCGCTGCAGCTGTGATTGCGCCGCATGTGAAGAAGGTGGGGATCGCCAAGCCGAAACAGGTGTTTATCGTTGCCTATGCCAAGATCAAAACGACGATCGACGCCGACGTTCTTGCGCAGCTCTATGCCAGCGGCTTCTTGCCAGAAGTCTGGATTGCGGACGAGCCGACGCAGGCTCTGCGTCGACAGGTGACACGGCGCAATCAGATTGTCCGACAGAGATCTCGATTGAAGAGCGTCATCCAGTCGATCCTTCATAGCCACCTGATCCGTCCTGCCCGCATGCCGACCTGTGCGGCGCCAAGGGTCGGACCTGGTAATCGAGCAGGTCGTACCGCAGGACGAGCGCCTCGCGATCGATGGGCATCTGCGCGAGTTCGACCGATTGGGCGAAGACCTCCAGGTCATCGAACGCGATCTTGTCCGCTCGGCTCTCGAGGATGAAGGCGTGAAGCGGCTGATGACCATTCCCGGCGTCGACATCACCGTCGCGCTGGCGATGAAGGGCGGCGATCGGCGACGTGTCGCGCTTCGACGATCCGCAGAAGCTCGTGACCTATCTCGGGTTGAACCCAAGCGTCCAGCAGTCCGGCCAGGTCCGGCCTACCATGGGCGGATCACCAAGCAGGGCCGTGGTCATGCGCGCGGCATGCTCGTCGAGGCGGCCTGGGCGGCCGCTCGTGCTCCCGGACCGTTGCGAGCCTTCTCCCTGCGGCGTGCGAGCCCGGCGCGGACAGCATGTCGCGGCCGTGGCAACCGCACGCAAACTCTCTGTCGTGATCTGTCATCTGTTGAGAAGGGCGAGAGTTACGCGTAGGCTCGACCCTCCCTGCATGCCAAGAAGCTTGCGCGATGTGGAACTCAAGGCCGGGAGCAAGGCTGTGCGCGGCCAAAAGGGAGCGCACGCCTACAACATAAAGAGCCACCGGGAAGAAGAGCGCCGCTGGGTGGAGCAGGCCGAGGGCGCCTATGCACGCCTCGTCGCCGGTTGGAACCCACGAGGTCCGAAGAGGGTAGGCACGGATGCCGCAAACCGGGCGCCCAGCTTGGCATAAGGGCTACGTGGCCTCAGGAAGCGTCGTCGCCAATGCAGACCATGGACGAATTCCCAGCCGATGCCGAGATGCCGGTCGACCGTGCCTGTCGCCGTCCGGTGATGCGATGCCCCCGAGCGGATGAGTTCGCCCCGGATGCTCCCGGTCACGACGCACGGGTTCGGGTTCCAAGGCGCTCAGTTTTGTTCGCGCCCAATCGGTGTAGGACGCGGCAGAAAATACGAGCGTGACGAAATCGGGAAGAATGATCCTGAAGCGGCGATTCGGTAGAGCCGGGTCAAACTATCCGACGAAATAAACGAGCACTGGATGGGCGGGAGAGCGTCGCGAACTGGAGGGCAAGAGCTCCCGGACGCAGCGTTAAGTTTGAATACCTCCGCGGACATGGTCGCGAGCTTATCGCGCAAATAATCGAGCAGCCGAGCGCCGGCCGCACTCATGACCGGCTGGGCTCGGTTAATCCTGCATGCCGCGCCCATGAGGTTGCGCTCTGTCGGGAGTGCGTCGAGCACAACGACGAGATGTAGTTCACGATCTTTGAAACGCGTGGTCAACTATCCAAAGTGTGGATGCCTTTCATCGAAACAAACGATTTCATCAATGTTCTGGAATCCTGCATGGGCAGAAGCACCTGACGCACACCGATGCCCCCACTGCCTCATGGCGTGGCGAGCGTCTTAAGAAACCGCCCGAAAGGAGATTTTTCATGCGCTCTACCGGGCAGTGGAGTGCTGGGAAAGGGAGTTGCAACTGACCGGGTCCGACTTCTTCCGAGCCTATGGACAGACTGGGAGACGCGCACGGTGTAGCGGCTCACATCGTCATACTGCACCTACGCCACACACCGGCCGGACCTGATCCGGCTTTATGAGCATTGGGCTTTGTCAGTTGCCCAAGCGTGATGGCTTTCGCGACGCGGCGCGCCTCAGGAACTGAGCCGCGTCCAGGTCGAAACGCGGGAAAGAAAGACAGGAAACAGAATGGCCGATCAATTCGCAACGGACGTCATTGCCCTGATCAAGAAACGCGCCGAGTCGGAGAGCGGTGAGGGAATGCCTACGTCATTCGTCGGCGAGATAACAATCGCCACGGAACTGGACGCGCTCGGGTTTGATTCGCTGGGTTTGGCGGACGTCCTCTGGGATGTGGAGCAGGCCTACGGCATCAAGATCGACATGAACACGGCCGATGCCTGGTCCAATCTCAAGAATGTCGGCGACGTCGTGGAAGCCGTCCGCGGCTTGCTTGCGAAGGAGGCTTGAATGGACAGGCGCGTCGTTATCACCGGAGTGGGCGGCCTGTGCGGACTGGGCACCGACGCCGCCTCTATGTGGAAAGAGATGCGCGAAGGCCGCTCCGCCATCGGCCCGATCGCCAATTCCGAGCTTCATGACCTGGAGGGCATGACCGGCGCTGAGATCAAGGCGCTGCCCCAGCACGACATCAATCGCAAGCAGTTCGTCTCCATGGCCCGCTTCAGCTTGCTCGCCGTGCTTGCAGCGCGCGAAGCCATGCGGCAGGCCGGACTTTCCTGCGACGAGGGGAATGCCCATCGCTTCGGCGCGACAGTGGGCGTCGGCGGCTTGGGCTGGGATGTGATGGAGGAAACTTACCGGGCCCTCCTTTTGGACGGCGCGAGGCGAGTTGGCATCCTCGCTGTACCCAAAACGATGCCAAGCGCCGCCGCCGGCCAGGTGAGCTTGAGCCTCGGCTTGCGCGGGCCGGTCTTCGGGGTGACCTCCGCATGTGCCTCGGCCAACCATGCGATCGCCTCGGCGGTGGACCAGATCAAGCTGGGCCGGGCCGACGTAATGGTTTCCGGAGGCAGCGACGCACCCTTCGCATGGGGCGTGCTGAAAGCATGGGAAGCAATGCGCGTGCTTTCACCCGATACCTGCCGGCCCTTCTCCGCCGATAGGAAGGGCCTGGTGCTGGGCGAGGGTGCGGGCATGGCCGTGCTGGAAAGCTACGAGCATGCCACGAGGCGTGGTGCCACAATTCTTGCCGAGATCGCCGGCGTCGGCCTTTCCGCCGATGCCTTCCACATTGCCGCGCCATCTGTCGAGGGGCCAGCGTCGGCGATGCGCGCCTGCCTTGCCGATGCCGGGCTGAATGCCGAGGACGTCGACTACCTCAACGCGCACGGCACCGGTACCAAAAGCAATGATCAGACTGAAACGGCGGCGATCAAGCGTGTGTTTGGAAACCACGCTTATTCGATGTCCATCTCTTCCACCAAGTCCACGCACGCGCATTGCCTCGGCGCAGCGAGCGCGCTTGAAATGATCGCCTGCGTGATGGCAATCCAAGAGGACGTCGTGCCGCCGACCGCCAACTATCGCGAGCCAGATCCCGCTTGCGACCTCGACATCACACCCAATGTGCCGCGCGAGCGCAAGGTGCGCGTCGCCATGAGCAACGCCTTCGCCATGGGCGGTACGAACGCAGTTCTGGCATTCAGGCAGGTGTAGAAGCCATGCAAGACGCCTCATTTGAGGTCACCTGTCGTATCTAGCTGCTTGAGGGGCGGGGCATTGTGATACAGGGAGAGCTGTGGGGTCCCTCCTTCTCGGCCTCGACGATGTGGAAGGAGCCTGTGCGGCGAAACGGGCTAGACGCCCCCAGGCCCAGAACTTGGGCGAAACCAACTCCCACCAAAGGACAGCCGGTTTAGTAGCCGAACAATGAAACCTCGCTCGACGAGCCGCCGTCTCTACTGTCTCCGGCCTCACGCGGTTGAAGCGAACAGCGCAGCAGCTACTGTTCCGCACAACTCGGATGGCAATTGGGACAAGTCCGCACATGTCGTCACGTACGCTGAACGCCGCAGGTACAGCCAAACTGGGGCGGGGCGTTTCTGCCGTTTTGATAGAATTCTATCAAACTGACAATTTTCCTTGCATAAATGCAAGGAGAGCTCGGTTGACTCCCCTCCTTTCTTGTCAAGGATGAGTTTGCAGGCTGCGGTGCGGCAGAAGCCGGACAGAACAGCGACCGGTCGAGTAAAGGCCTGCGCAAACCGCATATTGCGAGCGCCCGCGCGGAGGAAGACGCTCGTCCTGGTGAAAGGCAACGATGCTCAGGCGCCATTGCCATTTGCCGAGGGCGTCCGCGCGCCGAAAATTTCGAAGCAACAAAGGTGAGATCGAGAATGATGATGACGAAATACAACACAGCTCACCGTCCAGTGCAGTTCTACCGGCGGGTGGCGGAGTGGGATGGGCTGCCAAATGGAACGTAAAAAGATCAGCAAGGAGATGCTTGGCGATAGTCAGGCGCTGCGCAAGCTGCGTGAGCACCTTGTCAAGGTGGCCAAGGCGAAGACTACGGTCCTGTTGCGAGGTGAATCCGGAACCGGTAAGGAGCTGGTTGCCAAAGCCATTCACGAGCTCTCGCCTCGCGCCAAGCAGCCCTTCATCAAGGTCAATTGCGCGGCGCTCACCGAGACGCTTCTGGAATCTGACTTGTTCGGTCATGAGAAGGGTGCCTTCACCGACGCGAGCAGTTTGCGCAAGGGGCGCTTTGAGGCTGCCGACAAAGGCACATTGTTTCTGGACGAGATTGGCGAAATATCAGGTTCGTTCCAGGCTAAGCTGCTGCGTGTCCTGCAGGAGCAGGAGTTTGAGCGCGTCGGCAGCAACCACACCATTAAAGTTGATGTTCGCGTGATTGCCGCAACGAACAGGGACTTGGAAACGGCAGTTCAACGCAAGGAGTTCCGGCAAGACCTCTATTATCGCATCAACGTCGTCACTTTACGCGTGCCGGCATTGCGCGAAAGGCGAGGTGATATTCCGCTCTTGGCCGCTCAGTTTCTCAAGAATTTCAATACTGAGAATGATCACACGCTGACCTTCGCTCCCGAAGCGATTGAGGTGCTAATGAACTGCGAATTTCCAGGCAACATCCGAGAGCTCGAAAACTGCGTTCAACGGACGGCAGTTCTGGCGACGGGTCCATCAATCCTCAGAACTGACTTTGCCTGTTACGCGGATCAGTGCTTGGCCGCGGCGCTGTGGAAGAACGGACCGCCGACGTCAGAGAAGTCGACTACGATCCAGCCTTCCGCCGCCTGTGCCGCCCCGCCCGTCGGCGACGGGCAAGCGCCGATAGGCCCTGCCACGAGTCGTGGTAGGGTGCCCGATGCCGATACGGTCATTGCTGCCATGGAAAAGTGTGGCTGGGTGCAGGCAAAGGCGGCGCGCCTGCTCGGTTTGACCCCGCGCCAGATCGGCTACGTGCTGAGAAAACGCGGTATCGAGATCAAGCGTCTCTGAAACAACCCGCCGAGCAAGAGCTGGAGCAGGTCAAGCATTGGTGCTCTGGCGAGCCCATCGGCCAGGCTTACGAAGTGGGTGTGAACAGCGCTGCCAAGATTCCGGCCGTGTGCTTTCTACCACGTAGTCATACTGGGGCTCTGCGACTGACAAACTAAAAAGGAGTAATCCTATGGCTAGTAACTTCGCTCTACACCGCAAGGCAAATCAATTCGACGTGCCTGGATCCAGAAATAATCGATGTATTATTGGTGACACGCCAGCATGCGTAGAGGCGACGCGCAGATCTCCGCTGGCGGGACCTGGTCGATACATTAGCTGATGGCTTACCGCTCGATATCACGCAATCTGAGATGGGCATGAAAGTGAGTTCGACCGCTGGACAGTTGCCGACCTCGTCAGGTATTGGCCCCTGCGACCGGTTGATCTGCGATATCCAAATTCGCGGAAGTTGGTCGAGACGAAACTGTCGCCCCGGCTCGTGACCGACCGCGCGCCCGGCAAGACCGAGTTACAAAGTTGCCGAGGCAGTTTGATGTGCGTTCCTGCATCACTGTACGGGACACGACCTGACGGGAGACTATGATGCGTAGCCAAAAAGAAAAGATGCTCGCAGGCGAGTTTTACAATGCGGCGGATCCGGAGATCCAAGCTGACCTGTTGGCCACCGGGGCTTGGCTCAAGCGGTACAATGATACGCTGGGGCAGACCACGGGGCATTGGCATGAGCTTTTGTCCGAGCGGCTGGGAGAGGTTGGGCGCGGAACGGTCATCCGTCCGCCCTTTTTTTGCGACTACGGATTCAATATCCGCATTGGAGCCAATGCCTACATCAACTTCAACTGCGTTATTCTTGACGTGGTAGAGGTCAAAATCGGGCAAGGAACGGCAATTGGGCCTGCTGTGCAGATTTATACCGCCGATCATCCACATGATGCCGAGCAGCGGCAGGCCGGCCTGCAGGTCGGGCGTCCTGTTCACATTGGCAGCCGTGTCTGGATCGGCGGTGGAGCAATCATTCTGCCTGGCGTCACGATTGGTGATAATGCAGTGGTAGGCGCTGGCTGCGTGGTCACACGAGATGTTCCCGCCGGGGCAAAGGTAGTGGGAATTCCTGCTCGCGTGGCCGACCCACATAAACAGGCATAATCAACCTCGTTGACCCTGGAGGTGCATGCGAACTGTCGAAACTGTGCCGAATTTTTGTCGAAGCCATTGAGCGCTGCATATGTTGTCGCGACTCGGGCGCTTCAGTTCTTTTGCCACGGGGGTCACAAGATCATGTGCGTAATGCCGCCGCAACGTGCTCACGTCCCGCAGCAGCGGACCCTTTCACATCGCCCAACGAATTCAGAGCCTACGTTGTGCTGCCACTAGCATTACTACTCACGAATGTATTCCCAACTGAGTTTTCGCCCTTGGAGGCAAGCAGCGACTCACCAGCAATCGCCGGCCATTAATCCTGGCTAGCATCGACCCCGACGAGGCGAGCCGCGGCGTTGCGGATCGGCATGTCGATGACCGTGATTGCGCCTTCGGCAAGGAAACGACGTTCGTTTCTGGTCAGCGTAGCCGAATCGATCACCGCAAAATGTGGGCCAGTGGAGCGCTTCATCAGCTGTCTGGCATATGTGCGCAGCATCTGATCGTTGAAGCGGCAGCCCACGAAGAAAAAACCCCGGTTGACGCGCCGTTGCTTCACCGCGTCCGGGATCGGCGTCTGGATATCAATTTCGGTTAGGACTTCGACGTAATCGGAATCAGCCACGAGGAAGTTTGCCGCCGGCCTGACGCTGCCGTGCGGCGCATAGAGCACCGTCCTAGCCACTTGTTCGGCCTCGAGTTCTGTTCCTGACAAATCGTAAGTTCTCGTCCAGATGTTACCGATTCCGGTCGCGCGCGTCGTTCCTTGTATCTCGACAACGTCTGTTTGGCCGGCCTCTGCAAGGGCTGCTCGCATGGCGCCATCGTACCAGCTGTCGATGATGACAGACAGTTGAAGGGTTGCGAGCCAGGCGTGAAGAACGGTCGGCTCGGCGGGGGCTGCGAATATCTCCGCCATCCACGCTTGGAGAGTCCGACGATGTCGGCGCTGCTCGATAAACTGCGCGACCGACCACATATTGGTGCGAATCCTGGAAGGGGCAGGCGCCCGCTTGTTGAGGGCCGCGGCGACATCTTCAGGGGTGCAAGGTACAGGTGATTCCGGTGGGTTAAGCTGCAGAAGACCAGGACCGAGATAGGGGATCACTCGATCGGCCTTGAGAGCGCCGTTCAGCAGGTCAATCAGTTTTTTGGCAAAACTGCCCCGGACGACGACGAGATGGTCCCAGCTCAGCATCGTGTTCATACGCGTTTCCTCTCCGCCACTGAACCCACCGGCATCAGGCCCCGTCGGAAATCTTCATCGCCTCGACGGTGATCGGCAAACGCGTGTCGCGCGGAAGGTCGGGCAGCATGAGCCGCCAACCGTTCCTGAGCGTCACGGTCCCGCCCCATAAGTCAGCGTTCTCAATCTCGGTGATCGGCTCTTCGAGATCCTTCTTGGGGACATAAGCCGACAAGCCAGTAGCGGTCCTGCGAATCATTACTTTCATCCGGCTGTTCCCCCGTTGGAAATGCCTTCAGCTCCGCAGGGAACCTCGACTTTGTCGAGGCTAATGAGTTCGCGCGCTCGCATGCCGACGACCGTGCCACGATCGATCCATTCGACCGCATAGATGAAGAATTGCTGGAGAAAGGTTCCAATGTCGCGCACGTAGCCTTCGTCGCCCTTCCGCACGAGGTTTTCGCCGATCTCCTTGCCGGGATAGGTGCCGTCGTTTTTTATGTGGCGTATCGCACGGACCCGCTCACCCTGCATGAACCGTGGCGGTCTGCCGATTTCGACCTCCTGTTCGCGTCTGGACCACATGCTGTCCATTCCTTTCTCGAGGCTTTTGTTGTGGTCGCGGGTTGCAGGCGTCGTCGTGCGGCGAACCCGACCGTTTCGGTAGGAATCAAGCGGGAACGCAGGTTTTCGGTACCGGACAGACCGACACGCATTGCTGCGTATCGAAGGCCTCCTTGCATTCGGTGCACTTGTTTGGATCGATCACATAGGCGTCGCCCTTGAACTTGATCGCTTCCGAAGGACATTCGAACTCGCAGGCCCCGCATTGGGTACATTGGGATGCGATGATCTTTAAAGCCATTCTAACTCCTGGTTATCGGACGAGACGGCTCAGGCCGTCGCCGCTAGTGGTCTGATCCCAAACTCTGCCGCGTAAAGTGCGCTGACTGCGGTCTCGATGTAGTCATGGCCATAGGCGTCGGTTACGCGCAGTCCAGCTCGCGAGAGTTGTTCCTTCGGGCGATTTCCGATCTTGGCGCATAGCACTATGTGTATGCCTTCGAGCGCTGCGATGACGCCCTCGAGGATGGCGTCTTCGCCCCCGCCTCCGAGGCAATACCGCTCGACCTTCCGATGCCCGACCAAGCTGATCCCTCTAGGCGAGACTTCATAAACCTGGAATTCCTTCGCGTGGCCGAAGTGTTCGTTGACCCGTCCACCTCCCTTAGTGGCCACCGCAACCAGAAGCGACTTTTCGGAGTCTGTTGCCTTGACCATACCGATGGCCTCGCTCCTCGCCGCCTCATGATCACGGCGCTCGTGTGCGACCACCTGCCGATAGGCCTGACGCTTGCCAGCATCGTAGGCGACATCGTCGGGAATCCCGTCCAGCGTGAATTCCTGGCCACGATCTTCACCGAGCAGGCCGACAGCATCTGCCCGGCACTGCCGGCAGTGGCGCATCAACTTGGCGCCACCTTCAAGTCGATCCTGAAGAGCCATCATCTCCATTGCCGTTGGGCCGCGCTGCCCGATGAGTCCGTAGTGGGTACCGTGCGCCGGGTCCGAAATCAGAGGCATCACGTTGTGCAGAAACGCGCCCCGCTCCCTGACCATTTTGTTCACCTCAAACAGGTGCTGGTCGTTCACTCCAGGAATCATCACCGAGTTGATTTTGGTGAGGATGCCGCGCGCGCTCAGCATCTCCAGGCCCAGCATCTGCCGCGCGTGCAAGATTCGAGCGGCTTCGATGCCGAAGTAGCGGCGATTTTCATAAAAGATCCATGGATAGATCTTCGCGCCGACTTCCGGGTCGACCATGTTGATGGTGACCGTCACGTGATCAACATTCATTTCGGCAAGCTCGGCGACATGGTCCGGCAGCACGAGCCCATTAGTGGAGACGCACAGCTTTATGTCGGGGATTTCCCTGATGACGCGGTCGAGCGTTGCCTTCGTTTTCTCCCAATCGTAACAGGCATCCCCCGGCCCAGCGATGCCAAGAACCGAAAGCTGCGGAACTTTGTTGGCAACGGCGATGACCTTGCGTAGCGCTTGGTCGGGCGTCAACTTCTCAGACACAACACCAGGCCGGCTCTCGTTGGCGCAATCGTATTTGCGATTGCAATAGTTGCACTGGACATTGCAAGCCGGCGCGACCGCCACATGCATACGCGCGAAATAATGATGCGCTTCCTCCGAAAAGCAGGGGTGATCCTTGATCCTTTCCCAAATAGCCGGATCCCCTTCGCCCGGGCTGGTCGGCGACGAGCCGTAGGAGGACGATGCGCAGCCACCGGATTTCGCGGCTGCCAGAAAACCCTCGGATGTCGTGCTAGTCGGCCCCTCAATCGAAACTGTCGGTGAGGACATCAAACGGCTCCGTTGCTGGTAACGTCGCGGTTCAAGGTGCAAGAGCCATACCAACTGAAAAAAGCGGCTTCAGTTCACTATTCGGGTCGATATCGCATTGTGTCAGGCCGGCGCGACACAATTTTGTCCTGCTTGCGACAGTGCAAGTCCAAATCCGTTCAGAAGCACGAAGCACTCCTTGTCGCGCACAGGGCGCGCAAGACCACTGGCCTGACGATTGGCTCATCAGGCTCTTAGAATTTCCTTCACCTCGATACTATGCCGGCGTATCGCCTAGCCGACTTGTCGCAGCTTGAGGCCGAGAATTCGAGCCGCATTAGCCTGAACCCAGCCGGCCTTCTCCATTGTGTCGATCAGCCGTCACGCTCCGTCCGCCGCGGTCTCAGCCCCCGTCCGGCCGTATCGTTAGAATCGCAAGTGGCTATCTCGTGTTCAGGGGGCGCCGATGCGCCGAACCGGCATCGTGCTGGCCCGTGAGAGCTCGTCGATGACATTGCCACGTTCCGAAAGATTGGTTCCTTCCAGAGGAGAACGCCAAGCACGCAGTTCTCCGGCTCGGACGTTGCCGGGGAAATAGCATTGCGAGATCAGCTCAACTGCCGACGGCGCAAAGCCATGGTTCTCCATATTTCAAGGGTAAGCGCTGTGTCCTTCCAGGAGGACCCGCGATCTGTGGGCCTGCCGATTCTGAGGTGGATCGGAGATCGGCTTGTGTCTGAACTTGAACTTACGATTGACCCTGAGCGGCAGCCTCGGCGTTTTCGAGGGTGATCAACGGCGCTGTTGGTCGGCGGCATTGGTCGATGGACGACAAGGCACGGAGTCATTCCGAGACCCTGGAGCCGACGCGGTGATCTCGGAGGTTGCCCGGCGCTACGGGCTGCGGCCGCGGCGGAACGCTCGCAAGCTTGCGACGTCGGCAGGACAGGCCACTCCCGCCTAGTGGTTTCGGTGGCGCCACCGGAACGACCCGTTGGGCCTATCCGTGCACCAGAGCTCAAGGCCACGGCCTGAGAATCGGCCGCCGCTCACCCTACTTGGTTCCTCAGCCGACTGCGCTAAGAAGGAGAGCAACTTCCGTCGGCGCGAGGATCATTGCGTCGTGGCCAGTGGCGAGTTCCTGCCACGCCCAGCCATCCTGCTTCGCGACCCATTCTCGCGCTCCCGCCATCGGCGGGTGGAGTGGATTAGTGCAGACGACATAGGTTCGGGGTCTGCCGTTGCCGAGCGGGTGCTCGAGCTTAAGTCCGCTTTCGTAGGTGCCTGCCGGATGCGGTGTTATCCGGCGCCGCACCCAGTCCGTGAGCGAGTGTCCCTCGGGAATGCCGAATGCTGTTGGCGGCGGAGTCGGCATGAAGATACCCCGTCCTTCCTCCGCAACCAATTTTCGACGGGCCGCGACGATGTCGGGGGGCATGGTGCTGAATACACTTTGACCGCTCTCGACGATGGCGCTGTCGAGATAAACGAGATGGCTGATATGGTCGGGTATCCGGTCGGCGGCGCCGGTGATGCTGATGCCGCCTAGACTGTGACCGACAAGGATCACATCGCTCAGCTCTTCCGTCACAATGTGGTTGACGATGTCGGTCACGAATGTGTCGGGCGTGATGTCCTTGCACAGCAAACGTGCGCGTTCGCCGACACCTGGTCGGCGTGGTCACGTGGCATCCCATCTTGCGAAGATTGGCAGCCACGTCCCGCCAACACCATCCGCCATGCCAGGCACCATGCACTAGCACATACGTCTTTGCCATGGGTTGTGCCGTTCCACTTGCTCACCGGCCGTTGTGGCTGCCATCCGGCACGATGGCCGGGCGTTGTCCCAAAGGGGCTCGACCACGTGACCGGTGGTAAGTCCGGCGCACAGGGCAGCGCCGTGGCCTGAGGACACCGCTAACGAGTCAAGGAAATTTGAATTGCGAAAGGCCAATATTCACTAGCTCTTTGCAAGTGGATGGAGAGGCTCATGGTGTGCCGCAGTTGCTCGCTGCCGGCATGCTCTTGGCACGGTCCCGGCTGATCATCCGAACTTGAACAGGACACCAAAGCCGCCGCGCGGATAGTTCCACTCGATGTCGCCGCCTTTCTCGCACAATATCCGGCAGGTGCCGCATTCCATGCAGCCGTCGGCGGTGATCTCGACTTGACCCTTGTCATTCAACTCATAGCATTTCGCCGGACAGACGTAGGTCAACGCAAGCAAGTTCGCGCTTGGCTTGTCGTGCGGTCGCACTATAATATGGGGGCGGCCGGAATCGACCAGATAGCGGTTCTGGTAAAGTTTGTCCTCGACACGAACCTTCGTCACTGCGATCGTCATCTTGTACCCTCTTCAGCGCCATGCCAATGCCAGGCGGACCGCGTCGCTGACCAACCCCCAGCGCGAGCGCGCGTTGATGAAGGCGGCCGTGGTGTTCTTTTCCTTCTCGATCTTCGGCGTGCCGTCGACACGCATGAAGTTCTGAGCGGCATGCGACATCAGCCGCGGATAGCTGTCAAAAAAGTTGCTGGAATTGGTGTGGAGCAAGGCTGGCATGTCCTTGTATTTCTTAAGATCCTTGATCACAAAGGAGTCATCCAGCATCGTCTTGTAGAGCGCAAGGTTCGCTTTGGTCATAGGACCGTTGCGGCTTTTGACTTTGATGATCGCCTCAGCCGCGACACGACCCGAGGTCATGGCAAGGTTCGAACCCTCACGGTGAATGGCATTGTTCAGTTGCGCTGCGTCGCCGACGATGACCCAACCGTCGCCGAAGAGCTGCGGAATGGCCTTGTAACCACCTTCGGGGATAAGATGGGCGGCATATTCTTTCACCTCCGAGCCAGCGATCAGCGGCCGGATCGAAGGATGGTTTTTCATCGCATCCAGGAGGGCGGACGGGCTCTCCATCGTCGCGGCGAAATCCGAGACCAGGCAGCCGATGCCGAGTGATATCGACTCCTTGTTGGTGTAAAGGAAGCCGAGCCCGGCCATGCTGCGAGAGATCGTGCCCACGGCCTCGATTACGCAGCCTTCATCGCCCTTGACCCCGAACCGCTGGCCAATGACCTCTTCGGGCAAGAAATGCATTTCCTTGACGGCAAGCGCCACGGTCTCCGGCTTCGGCATCTCGCGCAGGCCTGCGCGAGTGCCAAGCAATCCCGACACCCCTTCTGCGAGAACGACCACATTCGCGAAGACCACTCCGCCAGCCCGGTCTGTGCGGACGCCGATCACCTTGCCATTGCCATCACGGACGAGTTCCGTCGCGGTCGTCTCACACAGGACCGTCGCGCCAGCCTCGCGCACCTTGCGGGAAAACCATTTGTCGAACTGGGCGCGAATGATCGTGTAGCGGTTGGGTTTCGCCTCATTGAAGTCGTCCGACCGGTAATGAATTCCGGTGTGAGACGTGTCGTCCAACACCCAAAGTCGCTGTTCGACCAGGTGCCGCTCGAGGGGCGCATCATCCCGGAAGTCCGGGATGATCTTCTCCAGCATGTTCGCGTACATTATGGCACCCTGGACGTTCTTAGAGCCCGGATATTCCCCGCGCTCCAACTGCAGTACCTTCAGCCCCTGGCTTGCCAAAGTGTAAGCAGCTGCGTTTCCAGACATGCCGGCTCCGACCACTATGGCATCGAATTGTTCAATCATGTCCTCTCCCTCAACTCGCAAGCTTGTCTCGACTGTGCGGCGACAGCCGCCGGGTGAAGGCTTCCGTCAGTGCGGGCAGGAAGCGGATTGCATCCGTGACGATCCCGAGGTGGGCGAACTCGAAAATCGGCGCGTTCGGATCGGTGTTGATCGCGACGATGAGATCGGCCCCCTCGACCCCAACTCGGTGCTGGATGGCGCCGGAAATTCCGGCCGCGATGTAAAGCTTCGGTCGAATGGTCTTGCCAGTTTGTCCAATCTGTCGATCAGCCGGCATCCAGCCCTTCTGGACCAAGGGGCGCGAACAGCCATGCTCGGCGCCGATCGCTCGGGCAAGATTCTTCACAAGCTGAAGGTTCTCCGCCGCTCCGAGACCGAGGCCTCCCGCAACCACGACATCCGCATAGGCAAGATTTGCCATTGCCGACTGGTTATCCGGTAGGAAGCCGAGGACTTTGGTGACGATATCGTCCTCAACGAGCGACAGCTTGTGCCGCATGACACGCCCGACCGGCTTATCCACCCGTTGCGGCATAGGCATGACCCTTGGTCGCACCGTCGCCATTTGCGGCCGGTAATTTAGTGTATAGATCGTACACAACAATGAGCCACCAAAAGTCGGACGGGTCGCGGCGAGTGAACCGTCGGAATCTACATCAAGTTCGGTGCAGTCGGCCGTGAGCCCCGTCTGCAGGGTCGTCGCTACCGAGCCTGCAAGATCCCTGCCCAGTGTGGTCGCGCCGAGAAGGAGGATTTCGGGTTTATGGGTATTGACCAGATCCGTGAGCGCCTTGGCGAACGGCTCGTTCCGGTAGTCGGCGAGCGGCGGCGCATCGACGATGTAGACAAGATCCGCCCCGTAAGCGAAGGCCTCGGCAACAGCGTCCTCGACCATCTCGCCCGGCGGTCCCAGCACGACGCCCGCGAGCTGGACTTCAAGCTTGTCGGCCAATTTGCGGCCTTCGCCCAGCAGTTCGAATGATACAGGATGCACATTGCCGCGTTCGAGCTCGAGGAAGACCCACACGTGCCGGTAGTCTTTGAAATGGTCGGGAAGTTCTTTCTTTACACCGGCACGGCCGGGGGCAATGCGAGGGGTGGTTTGGCTTGCGGTCGACATTTTCTGCTCCTGGCCGTCACGTGCCGCTGTTGAAGGCCAGCTCATGTTCCAGCGCCGGCCGGCGGGTTAAGATATCGGCGATGAGTTCATCGGCTATGTCCTGCAAGCCCCTTTCCGCGGTGTCGATCTGCGCCGCCCTTTCTGCCCGTGCGGTGGGGGCGAAAACACGCTTGACGACTGTAGGCGAGCCACGCAGACCGCACCGGGTGAGATCGTCAATGCCGGCGTCGGCTGCAGTCCACTTCACGACTTGCCTGCGCGCCGCGCACAGAGCCTGCTGGAGCGAGCCCCGGCGGATTTCGTTGGTGTCTTCCAGCATGGTAATGAGGCAAGGGAGTCTGCTCTTCAGCAACTGGGTGCCGCCTTCGGCGCGACGCGCGACTTCGATCTCTCGCGTATCGAGATCGATGGAGGCAATCTTCGCGACATAGGTAAGTTGCGATAAATCTAGGCGCTTGGCTATGCCCGGTCCGACCTGGGCGGTATCGCCGTCAATCGTCTGCTTGCCGGTGAAGACGATGTCCGGCCTGCCGAAAGTCTCCCCAATTTTTGCGATTGCTTGCGAAAGAGCAAAGGAAGTCGCCAGCGTATCGGATCCGGCAAAATAGCGGTCCGTCAAGAGAACTGCTCGGTCAGCACCGTAACCGAGCGCCTTTCGCAGCGAGTCCTCCGCCATGGGCGGACCCATTGTGAGCACAGTAACCTCGCCACCATGAACGTCGCGCAGTTTGAGCGCTTCTTCGAGGGCGAACAGGTCGTAAGGATTGATGATGGTCGGAACACCCTGACGCATGATCGTGTTCGTCACCGGGTGCACGCGGATCTGTGCCGAATCCGGCACCTGCTTGATGCAGATTACGATATGCATTGGCGGTTTCTCTAAGCTCCCAGTCCGGATTCGTGCTTGGCGGTTCGCCTCATTGCCTGCATCGTTCATGCCAAGTCGTCTTCCTGCCTCTATTCCAGAAGGTGGCTTCGTTTGCTTCCGAGGAGGCGTCATGAGGACTGGATTTGTCGACTTCTCGACATTGTCGCGTCGCAGCCGTGTCGGGCTCATTACTTTCCGAACCGCTTCAGTGCAGAGTCGAGCGGGACGAAGGCGCGGCCAGGTGCGGGACATATGTTTGGATCGTGGTCCCTTAGCACCTTGAACACACGTTGCGTGAGCGGCGAGGAAGTCGCGAAATCTTCGTAGGCGCGTTCCAGCTTGGCGCGCACCCGCGCGGCGATTACCTGGTTAGGCAGACCGGAGAAATCTTCTTCGGCAAGGTATTGGCCCACGCGCTTCATGATATGGAGCCGCGAGACATTCATCACTTTCGGGTCGTAGGAGACGCCAAGGCAGGCGAAGAAGTCCTCCGCGGCCGACAGGCCCTTCAGTCGCGCTAGGATATCGGTGCGATCGATCGGGCGGCTATCAGCGGAGCAGTTCATTGTATTCTCCCGGCGCGTAATTGTGGTGTCGATGCATTGGTGACATTGCTGACGGCGTGCCGACCTCTGGCACGGCGGCTGGGCAAGAGACTTGGCGATCTCAAGCTTTTCTGAAGTGGTGAAGGCGACCCCGAGTTTGACTGCTCTCCATTGCGCAGGGTCGTCACGTTGAGGAAGACCTCACGGCTCGTCGGCTATTGTGCCGCTCGGACCCGGGCCGGAATGAAGCTGTTCTGCACCTCGCCCGCACAGTCCAGCACTGGGAACGGCCCGTAGCTTCTCGGTGATCGCAGGCAGGACCTCAAGCACGCGGTCTACGTCATCTTCGCCGTTGTCACGCGACAAGGAGAAGCGGACTGCCCCACATGCCGCGTTCATAGCGATCAGAACATGGCTCGGTTCCAGTGAGCCAGAGGCACAGGCGGACCCGGCGGAACAGGCGATTCCCAGCCGGCTCAGGACAATTGGAATTGCATCGCCTTCGATACCTTCGAATCCAATGTTTGCAGTGTTTGGCAATCGCTCTTGCGGATCGCCGTTGATGGATGTGTTTGGGATGCGCTGGATGATCCCGTTCTCAAGGCGGTCGCGCAACCATTTTATTCGTTTTGTCTCGTCCATGAATTTCAAGGCGAGTTCGGCCGCCATGCCCAGTCCGACTATGCCGGGTGTGTTTTCAGTGCCTGCACGCCGGTCGCGCTCTTGGTGCCCACCCTTGATCATGGAGGAGAAGCGCACGCCACGTCTTACATAAAGCGCGCCTATCCCCTTTGGACCATGCAGCTTGTGGGCGGAGAGCGACAGCATGTCGATCGCGGTCGATTTCAGCTCAATCGGAAGCCTTCCGACCGCCTGCACTGCATCAGTGTGGAAAAGCGCGCCGACTTCCCTGGCTAGATCGGCAAGCTTAACCACGGGAAAGATCGTACCGGTCTCATTGTTCGCCCACATTATCGAGACGATTGCCACTTGTGGAGTGAGAGCGGTTCTGTAGGCGTCCAGGTCGAGCCGGCCGTGGTGATCGACTGGGATAATGTGCACCTTGACGCCGCGCGTCTTTTCAAGGTGCGCGCACAACTTCAGAACGGCCGGATGTTCAACCGCGGAAGTCACTATTTCCGTTCGGTCGGGCATCACCTCCAGCGCCGAAAGGATGGCTGTACTGTCGCTTTCAGTCCCGCCCGAGGTGAAGATGATCTCGTCCTCGAATCCCGCGCCGATGAGGGCTTGCAACTGTTGCCTCGCCTTTCTCACGGCTTCAGCAACCGATGCGCCATAGGCGTGCATGGACGAATGATTGCCAAATTGCTCCGTAAAGAAAGGCAACATCGCTCCAACGACTGCAGGATCAACCCGCGTCGTTGCGTTGTTGTCGAGATAGACAGGGTTCATGGGAGTGATCCTTCAACTGCTGAAATGATTCAAGGGTAGGCGGGCCATTGAACCTCTGGCGCATATCGTATCTGGTAAGGTGGGCGGCCGGGCGAGCGATGGCTTGGCTGACCGGTCGCTGTCGACATTGCCCTTTGGTGGCGGCATCTGCCGGGAATTCAGCTGTTTCGGGCAATTTTGTTTGCTTGCCCACGGCAACGATCGATGATCGCGATTTGGCGCATCACCGAACGCAATTGTTCCGGGCCGACAGTGCGTGTCGGCCGGTTCCAGAGCGCCGGCGGTGCCGGTTCGACGCAGTATTCCTTGGCGTCGCTATAGTCGAACATAGCCTGTTCCCTCGCAATCATTTGCAGGACTTGCCGCAGCCGCACGTCTCACGCGCATTGGGGTTATCGAAAACAAAGCCGGATGTTTCGAGCCCAGTGACGAAGTCCACGGTCATGCCGGCTGCATGGGGTTGGGAGCCTCTATCCATGAACACCTTGAGCCCATCTCGCTCGATGATCGCATCGCCCTCACGTGAGACGCTCTCCAGGCCCATTGAGTATTGGAAGCCGGCGCAGCCGCCGGCATGGACCATGATGCGAAATCCTTCCGCCGGCTCGCTGGCGCGGTAAAGAGCGGCCTTGATGGCGGCAACAGCGTTGTCGGTGAGCGTAATCATGGCTCGATTTCTCCTCGGTCCGACGTTTTCGCGGATCATCTCGCATGGACCGTGCCAAAGGGAAGACGTGTCAAAAACCGTAGGACATCCCGACGTCTCTTATGCTCGATTGCTGGGGAGACGTCCGACAACCGACACTTACTGTCGGATTTGTCGCGTCCGCGTCACAGGAAGGGCGCCTGAGTTCGCGATGCACTCACGCGTAAAGCAATGAACAGAGCCAAAGATGTTCAGAGCTTGCCGCGGAGCAACTGGCACGATTTTTGTGAAGCCTTCGTTGCGGCGGCAAAATTGCCGGCCGATTCACCTTTGGGTTGCCCTCGCAATCGAAGAACGAAGGAGAGCAATATGATCCATCAGACCCGCCTTGAGTGGGAAAGCAGCACCGCCGGTGGTACCCGAATGCTCGATCGGCCGATTGGCGCCGACCACCCAACAATCGCTCTCTACCGGCGATTGGCCGCTGACCGCCCGGAGACAGGATTCGACTGGCATGTGCCTGACGATCGATCGCGTCCGCCGTGCACACCCCTGAGGCCCGTTTTTCGATCGATCGTCAAAAGAAGAACGGGGCAGGGGTAAAAACATGGATCAGCGCAAGAAGCGGTCGCCCAACGAAATCCGGCGTGCGTGGGAAGTCTGTCCGAACATTCCCGCGCGTGATTTCGCAGCCCAATTGGCCATTTCGGAAGCGGAACTGGTCGCGGCCCATTGCGGTTTCGGCGCGGCACGCATCGACCCGCGCGTCAATCACGTTCTGACGGGCCTCGAATTCGTGGGCGAAGTGACGGCGCTGACCCGCAATCAAGGTGCCGTGCACGAAAAGATTGGCGTCTTCAACAGAGTGATAACCGGCAACAATCACGCCATGGTCCTTGGTGACGAATTCGACCTTCGCGTCTTCCCGCAAGCTTGGAGGTATGGTTTCGCTGTTGAAAGGCGCCATCGCGGCGGAATCCAGCGCAGTTTGCAATTCTTCGACGCCACCGGCGCAGCAGTGCATAAGGTGCATCTCAGGCCGGTCTCCAACCTTCATGCCTATCGAAAGCTGGTGGCCGAGCTCGTATCCGCCAACCAGGAGCCGACCATGTCGCTTAAGGCGAGAGTAGCCGACCTGGGCGCGAGGACTGCGGACTGGGCCGGCACGGTGGACGACCTACGCGAGCACTGGAGCCGGCTGACTGACGTCAACCTTCTAAAGACGCTCAAGCTCAGCCGCTGCCAGGCTTTGCGCATGGTCGGCCAGGATTACGCTTGGCTGCTCGACAATGCCGCAGTTGGCGCCGTGCTCCAGCGTGCGGCCGAAGACGAATTGCCGATCATGTGCTTCGTCGGCAACCGAGGTTCTATCCAGACCCATTCCGGCTTAATCAAGTCGGTCAAGCAGATCGGGCCGTGCATCCATGTGCTGGACGAAACGTTCCGGCTGCATCTCAGGACCCACCAAATCCGTGAGGTTTGGGCCGTGCGCAAGCCGACCAATGACAGTCACGTCACCTCGCTCGAAGCATATGGGTCCGACGGCAAGATCATCATCCAGTTGTTCGGTGCGCGCAAGGAAGGCGAACGCGAGCGCGACGACTGGCGGGTTCTGGCGGAAAACCTGCCTCGTTTCCCCGACAGCTACATGAGAAAAGACCGATCGTCGTCGGTGGGACGCCGGCGCCCATCTGCCTCCGCAGCCAGTAGCCGGGCATTGAAGCCGAGACCGGGGACACGATGACGCAATAAGCGCGCTGTATTATCGCAACGCGATGAGCAGGAAGCAATTTGGCGCTGCCCCATCGACCGCATGGTTACGACGAAGCCGCGGCCTTTGGGCCGAGCTCAGAGGTGGCAATAGCGTGAACGCCGCCGACCGTCACTCCCCACCAGGCGGTCAGGTTTTGCGGTTCGGGCCGAGCAAAAATACTGTCAAGACAGCGAGGAACGTGGCAACCGCGCTGTAGACAAAGACACTGGCAATACCCGTGTGATCCACCAATAGGCCACCGAAAGTTGTGCCGGCTGCGATGGCCACTTGGAAGGTTATGACCATCAGTACACCAGCGCTCTCGGCCTGTTTCGGAGCGGCGCGTAGCACCATCCATGTCTGCAATCCGACCGGGACCGCGCCAAAAGCAAAGCCCCATACGGCAACTGCAATTGCCGAGGTCAAGGCCGATGCTCCCATAGTCAGGAGCGAGACAGCGGCTACGGCAATGAGCAGGGGCGGCAGGGCCGCGACCGCCTTGAGACTGTGTTTGGTGAGGAATGCGCCGGCTAAATTGCCGAAGACGCCGGCCGTGCCAAAAGCAAGGAACACGAGCGGGATTGACTTCTTTTCGAGCGCAGGAACGCTCTCGAGAAAGGCGCGGATGTAGGCGAAGCTGGCAAAATGGCCGGAAGCGACCAATAGCACGACTAGCACCGCAACCTTCATCGCCGGATTCTTCGCGACATCCAGCGGACTGCGGAATCTGCGCACTTCGATCGGAGGCAGTGGCGGAATGGTTACGAGTTGCACGAGCAGCGCAACGGCACTCACGATTGCGGCGACCTTGAACGAGGCTCGCCATCCCCAAATGTCACCGACATAAGCGCCGATTGGAGCCGCGCAGACGGAGGCGACAGAAACGCCGGTGAGGATGATCGACATGGCGCGCGGCATGAGGTGACTTGGAACCAGCCGCATCGCCAACGCTGCCGAAATAGACCAAAAACCACCAAGCGATATGCCAAGGACGACGCGTGCCGCCAGCAAAACCGGCAGCGACCCCGCAACCTCTGCCAGAACGTTCGACAGGATCAGCAGGAGCGTCATCGCCCAGATGACGACCCTGCGGTCCAGACGCTTTGTCACGATGGCGATTATCGGTGCCGAGATCGCCGCGACGATTGCGGTCGCTGTTAGCGCCTGTCCAGCCGTGCCCGTGGTGATACGGAGATCATGCGCGAGCGGTGTCAGAACGCTGGCGGGCAGAAACTCTGCCGTCACAAGCCCGAAGGTGCCGAAGGAAAGCGAAATGATGGCACCCCATGCAGGGCCAGAACGTTGATAGGGACTTTCTGGGTCAAGCCGATCTCGGTCGAACAAAGCCGCGTCCACTAAATCTGTCGCCGATTCGGTCATGAATGAGTTCTCCGGCTAGGAGCTGTTGCAGCAGGGGTGGCTACATCGCCGGGGATCAAAGCCGCGAGACCTTCCGGCGGCGGCCAGTCGGCATCAGTCGAGGCCTCGGCGCCCGACGCATCCGAGGCCTCATCGGAGGGCCGACGGACCCAACCGTCGACAATGCGGGAGAGTTCTCGGCGCGGTCGCATCGATCGCATTCGTCGAAGTGCGGTCTGTTCACTGCGAACCAAGCAAGCCGAACGCGGTGTCCTCGATCGAGGCCTTGATGGGGGGATGATCGACGATCTCTATATTGCTTTGAAGCAGGAAGTTCCGTCGCCATATGTGGTTATCCTGGCAGCCAGAATTGAGCGGTTGTCGCAAGCACCAAGGCGGTCGCAATGAGTGCAACGAGGCGGAAGTCTGATCGATGGCTGCGGTTCGATGGCCGCGCGATCGACAAAATTGAGGTGATGAGTTATCCCTTTTGAAGCCGTTGCTCCCAATTCTGGGATAAGGTAATTGCAGGCGGTCCCAGCAACGTCGGGCGGCCTTTTTGGTGATCGAATTCATGGGACGACACTCTCGGTCCGTGACGCATCTGCGAATGACTCCGCAAGTTCCGTGCCATCAACGACAAATCTGGCTCTGCTGAGCGGGTGGTGGAGGCACGAGCGTGGGCTATCCCAAGAGCTTGCCGCAAGGTTGTTCGAAGTTGAGGTGCCGGATAGACCGCAAATATGTCGGGCGGCCTGGGGTTGGCCAACACGAAGATGCGCAAGTTCAAAAGGACGAGCTGAACCCTTGCCGATATCCATCCGAGGCTGATCTGGAGAAGGTCAAGAACTGCGTCTTGAAGGCTTCCGCCGCACCGGCAAATGCTAAGCCAAGGTGCTGGGCAAGATGGACAGGGCCATCCAACCCGTCGACTGGACGCTCATTAATGGCGTCGGTGTGGCTCTGTAGCTGGCGAGAAAAACGCCCTGCTGAAAGACAAAAGCTCGTGTGGCCGGCTCTGAAGGACGGCCAGTGAGGCAGGCGAGGAGAGGCTATAGCCCATTCGTGTAGACTGATCTTGTCCCACGGAGGCGGCTAACCACCCCGCCAGACATCATCGAGGGGAGCGCCACTAGGCTTACCCCAAGTGTTGGTCATTTCCACCTGGGTGACCTCGGCCAAGTCACCAAGCCGCTTAGAGCAAGCTTTCGAACTGGATGCTCCCCGGGCACATGATCGGCTAGCTGTGAGCTTTCGGGAGGTTGTCCATTCGGACCGGACCGAGGAGACTGGAGTTACCACGCTTCAGCATCCATCGGAGGATCCGAATGAACATCCATAAGAATGCCCGTCTCACACCGCTGCGTCGAGAGGAGATGGCGCTGTCGGTGATAGAAGGCGCTTTCTCCAAAGCCCATGCGGCGCGTGTCTACGGCGTGTCGGCCAAGATCGTGGCGCGCTGGGTCGAGCGCTACAAGTCCGAAGGGCGGGCCGGCATGATCGACCGTTCCTCGCGGCCCGCCCATATGCCGCAGGCCACCGCTGCGTTGATCGCCGAGCGCATCATGGCGCTGCGGCGGCAACGTTGGACCGGCAAGCACATCGCCCATGAGGTCGGCGTCTCGCCCGCCACCGTTAGCCGGGTTCTCAAGCGTGCCGGACTGTCGCGGTTGCGGGATATCGAACCGGCCGAGCCGATCCGACGCTACGAGCGCGAGCATCCTGGCGAGATGATCCATATCGATATCAAGAAGCTCGGTCGTTTCGAGCGCATCGGTCATCGCATTACCGGCAAGCGCACCGGCAATGCCAGCTCGCGCGGCAGCAGTTGGGAGTTCGTCCATGTCTGCATCGACGACGCCTCCCGCATCGCCTTCTCGCAGATCCTGCCCGACGAGAAAAAAGAAAGCGCCATCGCCTTCCTCAAGGCGGCGGTGGCCTACTACGCCAGCCTCGGCGTCACGATAGCCCGCGTCATGACCGACAACGGCTCCTGCTACAGATCAAAGGCCTTCGCCAAGGCCTGCCGCGATCTCGGCCTCAAGCACGTCAGGACAAGACCCTATACACCCAAGACCAATGGCAAGGCCGAGCGCTTCATCCAGACAGCACTGCGCGAATGGGCTTATGCCATCGCTTATCCGACTTCAGATCACCGCGCCGCAGAGTTGCCGGTCTGGCTGCACAGATACAATTGGCACCGTCCCCACGGGAGCCTAAAGTCCAAAACACCTATCAGTCGCCTCGCTCTAACCGAGGACAACCTGTTGAGGCTCCACAGCTAGCGATCCCACCAGTTGAGTTGCTCCAAGTCGGTGTCTAGCTTTCTACATTCTGTGTCCGACGCTGGACAAGAATGTTGCAATCCCGACCAGCAAGTCAGCGCAGGCGCCACCTGTTGCCCAGCAAACGGCAAGGATTATCGAAAGACGAATTCGGCACGGAGCTTGCACCAACGATTGCATGCAAATGCCGACAGCATCTCATGAACGGTCTCTCGATTCTGGCGCGGTTAAATCGCGGCCGGTTCCAGATCATGTCCCGCCCGAAATGGTGAGGGACTTCAGCCTGTTTACGTCGCCCGGCATGTTGCCGACCGCTAACGGGGATCCGCATGCAGCGGTTGCTTGCGTTCATGCCGGGCCTCCGATCTTTTATTCAACCAGCAACACGCGCGACGGTCGGGGTACCTGGGTCATCACTCGCGCGAGCGACCAGCGCCGGGTGCTGCAGGACACCGAAACGTTTTCCAGCCATCGCAGCATCTTCGCCTCTGTGCTCGGCGAGAGCTGGCCGATGATCCCGCTTGAGCTCGATCCGCCATTCCACGGTGTTTTTCGCTCACTGCTCAATCCGCTGCTTTCGCCAAAGCGGGTAATGGCATTGGAGCCGGCTGTCCGGGAACGAGCGATCAAGCTGATCGACAGGATCGCCGCATCAGGCACGAGCTGCGACATCATGAAGGATTTTGCAGTTCCGTTCGCGGTCAATATCTTCCTTCGCTTTATTGGGCTTTCGGACAACGGACTAGAAACATTTGTCGGCTGGGCTAGAGATCTGCTCCACGGCGATAAGGAGCAACGACCACCCGCAGCCCGGACGATCGTGGCCTTCATCGACGAACTTGCCACCGAGCGCCGCAAGGAGCCGGTCGATGATTTCATGACCTTCATCGTGAAGGCAAAGGTCGAGGGTCGTCTGCTCAGTGACGAAGAAGTCCGTGGCATCGGCGTGCTTGTGTTCGTCGCGGGACTCGACACGGTCTCAGCAGCCATATGCTTCGACTTGGCCCATCTCGCGCGCAACCCCAAAGATCAGGAATTGCTACGAAGCGAACCGGACCGGATTGCCGTCGCTGCGGAAGAATTGCTGCGCGCCTATTCGACCATTCAGATGATCCGAGTGGCAACGAAGGATGTCGACTTCAAAGGCGCGCCGATCCGCAAGGGAGACTATGTTTCCTGTGCCACGATGATTGCCAATCGTGACCCGGCGGAATTCGAATGCCCGAATGAGATCGATCTGGCGCGCGAGGACAACCGGCACGCTGCCTTTGGCTATGGTCCCCATCGTTGTCTTGGCTCACACCTTGCCCGGCGGGAGATTGTCATTGGCCTGGAGGAGTGGCTGGCGCGCATCCCAGCCTTTCGGATCAAGACAGGGACTGAACCTATCACCTTCGGCGGCCATGTGTTCGGGATCGAGAATCTGATCCTGGACTGGTCCTGAAGTTTCAGCCAACGACATTGGAGTTCGCTATGCGTGTCGTCGTACATAAAGCCAGATGCCAGGGTCATGCGCGCTGCTGGGCGCGGGCGCCGAGAGTCTTCAAGCTTGATGACGCCGGCTACATCTTGCCCGGTGATATTGATGTTGCCGATGGGGAGCAACTGCTTGCCTCAAAAGGGGTACGAGCCTGCCCCGAACAAGCTCTGGAAGTTGACGAGCCCCCCGCTAACTCAGTTGTAGAGAGAGACACACGCAAAGTGCAGACTGGCATCGGGAAGGATAAAACAATCATACAATTCGCGACAGACCCTGTCGACCACGCGAAAATTACCGAACTGCGTGACCGAGAGGCGATCCGCAACTGCCTGTATCGGTACTGCCGCGGGATAGACCGCGCCGATGAGGCGGCGCTGCGTAGCGCATACTGGCCCGAAGCGTATGACAGGCACGGTCCCTATTGCGGACCGGCAGAGGACTTCATCCAATTTGCTCTCGGTCTGCCGGGGCACCGTAACATCCATCAAATCACGAACAGCCTGATCGACTTCATCAGTTCAGCAGAGGCCGCGGTCGAGAGCTATTTCACCGCGCTGCAACGCGGACCGGATACAGACCAAGAAATACGTCAGACGCTGCTTTGCGGCCGTTACTGCGATCTGTTTCAGAAGAGGCAGGACGAGTGGCGAATTGCGGAACGGACAGTCGTCTACGATTGGGTTGAGGAGCAAATCCCGCCAGCGATTCTTGAGGCAGATAGGTTCGGCCGGCGACAGCCGATTGGAGCACAACATCCAGACGATCCCATCTACCAGTTGCTCAAGGGTCACATCCCCACCGACCAAGATGGCGTCGAGGGTCCCCAACTGGGAGCTGCATAAGTGGGTAGAAATGGAGGATGAGCGCCCTACGGGAACGACATCTGTGTGGGGCCGCAACTGGCGGTCACTGCAACGATTTGGCTCGGCCCTTCATTCCGCCCAAGGTTGATGGGCTGAGATCACAAGCGGTCATCGTGGAGAAGCTCTCGTGAAACTGGCAGCACGCACCGTAATCATCACAGGCGCTGCGGGCGGGATCGGCCGTGCCCTGGTCGATATCCTTGCCGCGGACGGAGACACTGTAGTTGCGGTGGACCTTCCGGGCAGTGGTGTGGTTGAACTGGCTCGGGATCTCGGGTCGCCGCACGTCGGTCTGGAGTGCGATGTGTCGCGAGAGAAGGACATGCTCTCACTTTTCGGCCAGGTCGAAGCACGGTTCGCGCAAATCGATGTCCTCATCAACAATGCGGCGGTTGGACCCACGATGGATAGGATCATCGACACCGCTGTCGATACCTTCCGACGCGGCGTGACAGTGAACCTTATTGGGCCATTCGTTATGGCCCGGGAAGCGGCGCGGCGCATGAAGCCGGGCGGTGCGATCGTCAATGTGGCTTCGATGGCGGGCGTGGTCGGCAATCCCAGGCGCAACGCCTACGCAGCCTCGAAAGCTGGCGTGATCTCGTTGACAAAGTCCCTTGCATGCGAGTGGGCTATGCGAGGAATCCGCGTCACGGCGGTGGCGCCGGGCTCCGTCCGCACCCCAATGGTCACAGAACTGGCACGCGCTGGCAAAATGGACCTCGCGGCGATACGCCGCCGCGTGCCGATGGGGCGCTTGGCTCGCCCCGACGAGATCGCCAGGGTCGTGCGTTTTCTGAGCAGCACGCAGGCGCGCTACATCACCGGCTCGGTGCTGGCAGTCGACGGAGGCTGGATGTCATTCAACCAGCCGGGGGATGCTCACCCGCCGGTGGATGGTGCGCTCCAAGCCGAGCTCTCCTGTCCGGCCGAATGCACAGATGCGCGAATCGTGCTCGTCACCGGTGGCGCAAAAAGCATTGGCGCGGCCGTCGCTCGCCGCTTTGCCGCGAACGGCGACACCGTCGTGATTGCTGATAAAGATGGCACTGCAGCGGCAGAGCTGGCTACATCGCTCCCCGGCAAGCATCTGGCGAAATCGCTGGACGTGGCCGTCGAGAGCGATGTGGTGTCGATGTTCGAAGAACTGAGGGGACGCTTCGGGTATATCGATGTTCTGGTCAATAGTGCTGATACCGCCGACAGGATTGTGCCTGCGATCGAGCAACTGTCGAAACAGCTCGAACACGTCCTGGATGTCAACCTTACCGGCGCCTTCACCTGCGCGCGCGAAGCGATCAAGGCTATGCGCCCGGGCGGCGTGATCCTCAATCTCGGGTCGATCGACAGCTTTCTGCCGTTCGCGCCGCGCCATGCCTACGGCGCCTCCAAGGCGGGGATGGATATGCTGACCCGTTGCATGGCGGCCGAACTCGGGCCGGTCGGAATTCGGACAGCCACCGTCGCTCCTGGCCACATCCGCACGCCCGCACTTGCTCAGTTGGCCAAAGCCGGCCGCATCGACCTGACAGCAATCGGACGACGCATCCCCATGGGCAGGATGGGACGGCCAGAAGACGTCGCAGATGCATCGTTCTTCCTTGCTTCGTCTGACGCCTCATACATCAACGGCTCGATCCTCTACGTGGACGGCGGCTGGACCTCGTTCGGTGATGCGGGAAACGCCAGCGAACTCTATGACGAATGTTTTGCGGAGGCCGCAGGTTAATTGCCAGGCCTTCGCAGGGCGACCGGCCGAGCATTATGAAGCCTCGGCTCCACGACGCACCTGAGGTGCTTGAGATCCAAGCATGTGCATGCCGAGCACATTCCCGGTCGGCTGACGTGTCTATAACGAGGAGAAATCATGGAATTTGCCACTTTCATTCTGGCCGCCCAGCGTGGCTATCACCAATCCTCAGAAAGCGTCATCCGCAACTCCATCGAACAGGCCGTCGCTTCGGAGCAGGCTGGGTTCAACACCGCGTGGTTTGCTGAGCACCACTTCAACAATTACAGCCTCATACCATCCCCGCTGATGATGGTGGCGCACTGCGCCGGCTTGACAAGCACGATTCGCCTGGGCACTGCCGTCTGCGTGCTGCCGCTTTACCAACCGCAGCGCCTGCTGTCCGAGATCGGCTTCGCCGACATCGTTGCGAACGGCCGTCTCGAGCTCGGCGTAGGCTTGGGATACCAGCAGTTCGAGTTCGAACGGTTCGGCGTGGACATCGATGAGGCGCCGGCCGTCTTTTCGGAATACCTGGACATCATTCTCAAGGGCCTCAACCAAAACGTCTTCGAACACGACGGCCAGTATGAGAAGATCCCCCCAACAGCGATTTCGGTCCGCACAGTCCAGCAGCCGACGCCGCCTATCTGGATCGCTGGCGGAGCCGCACGGATGGCTCGGGCCTACCGCGAGGGGCACAATTTTTTTGTCACAGCCTTCCACGACGGCTTAGAGACTTTGACCACACTGCGTGAATCAGTCGAGAGGGCGGCGGCATCCGAGGAAAAGAACGTCACCGACGTCAAGATATCGCTGCTGCGCTGCTGCTATGCCAGCCACGACGAGTTGGAGATCAACAGCTATCTCGACAATGCCCGCTTCCAGCGCCGGCTTTCTGAAGCCCTGCATCAGCGCCGCCAACAGAGCCACGATGGCTACCTGCTGCAGGAGACACCGACCCAGCAGGATCTGTCCTTCGAGACCATGCGCAAAAATTTGCCGATTGGCAGCGTAAATCGCGTGATTGATCGCCTGCTGGAAGAGATCGATATCTTGAAACCGGACCAGATCGCAGTTCAGACTCAATTGGGCGACTTCGACCAAAAGACGATGCTGCGCCAGATCGAGCTCTGGGGCGACAAGATCATCCCTGCGGTCAACAAGGCGCTTTGTCATGCCGGAAGCTGAAGCCGGCCGTTACGATGATGGCTGCCTATCCAGCGCGCAATGGCGTGGGTCCGAGCTAGGGAGGAGCTTCGATCAGCATGTGCTGCCCTGCGTACATTCACGTTCGCTTGAGGAGGTCCAGGCGGGCGAGGTGTTGGCGACGGAGGGGACAGGCCTTTCGTCTGTCGAATTGCGTGATGTCTTGGCCGCAACTTTCCCGTCTACCTCCAGCAGCGTATTCGCTTTGGAGGAGTTGAGCGAGCCCGAGCCGGAACTGGAAGAGGAGCTGCTACGCCGGCTGCTGCTAGCGCATGCTGCGCCGGCCGACCCGGCGAGCGGCCGCTTGGCCAAGATCATCGCCCGGCGTGCGATGCGCACGGACCATCTTTGGCGGGATCTTGGCCTCTCAAATCGCGCTGAGCTCAGCCGCCTGCTTGCCAGACATTTTCCCGCGCTGGCGGCAGGCAACACAGAAAACATGAAATGGAAAAAGTACTTTTACCGCAAGCTGTGTGAGGCCGAAGGCTTTTCGTCATGCACTGCACCCAGTTGTCGGGAATGCCAGGACTTCGAAAGCTGCTTCGGCCCGGAGGAAGTTGAGAGTCGCCTCTCGCCGACCAGGAATGCCGGTTAGTCACTTCGCTTGATCGCAGCTGCGGACAAACGCTTATCGCGGCGCCGTAGTATGGAGGAAGGGATGTTCATCGCCTCGCGATATTTGGTGACGGTACGGCGAGCGACATTGATGCCGGTCTGCTTGAGCTGAGCAACGATGTCTTCGTCGGAAAGTACCTTGTCGAGCGATTCTTCGGCGATGATTGCCTTGATCCGATGGCGGACAGATTTGGCGGAGTGCGCGTCGCCGCCCTCGCAGGATGCGATTGTCGCTGTGAAAAAATACTTCAGCTCGAACACCCCGCGCGGAGTTAACATGTACCTGTTCGAAGCCACCCGGCTTACCGTCGACTGGTGCATTTTGATCCCGTCAGCGACATTTTTGAGACAGAGAGGCCGCAGATGGGCGACGCCGTGTGTAAAAAAGGCATCCTGCTGGCGCACGATTTCGGTCGCAACCTTAAGGATCGTCTTAGCGCGCTGCTCGAGGCAGCTGATCAGCCAGTTCCCTTTTTCCTGGCAATGGTCGAGAAACGCTTTGCCTTCCGGATTTTGATTGGTCAGCTGCGAGATTTCGGCGACATAGGTGTGGTTGATCAACACTTTGGGCAGCGTGGCCGGATCAAGCTCCACCCGCCATCCACCTTCGGACTTGGGCATTACCCAGACGTCCGGTACGATGGTTTCCGGCGTCCCGGACTGGAACCGGTCTCCAGGCTTGGGATCGAGCGCGCGGATTTCGTTCCTCATGTCGAGGAGATCCTCCTCGTCGACTCCGCAACGCTGCTTCAATCCCTGAAAATCCCCCCGTGCAAGCATCTCGAGATTGGCGACCAAAGCTGCCATAGCCGGGTCGAACCGGTCTTGCTGGCGCAGCTGAATCTCCAGGCATTCGCTGAGAGTTCGCGCAAAAATCCCCGGCGGATCAAATTGCTGCAAGATTCCGATGACCCGTTCCACATCAGCTTGCCGAACGTTTAACCTCCTGGCCAGATCGAAAAGGTTTACCTGAAGATAGCCAGTGTCCTCCAGATGGGCGGCGAGCTGTCCGGCAATCAGCCGCTCCTGGGGGGTGAACGGGGTGAGGGCGACCTGGCGGGCGACATGGTCGTGCAATGTTTCGGTGTGGGCGGTAAACTCCTCGACGGCAGGTCGATCGTTGCCGCTACTGCGTTGCGACTTCCATTGCCCGCGCCCGCCAGACGGCCCGCCAATGGGCGATTCGCCGATTTCGCTTCTGCTTTGACTGCTCCGCTGATCCACCCCTGACAGCGGCGAATCGTCGTCAAACGGGTCAGGCTTCAAAACGGGGTTCCTCTCGAGTGCCTGCTGCACGAGCTGATGGAGTTCAGTATGCGTCAATCGCAGCAAGCGAATAGCTTCAATGGCTTGAGGCGATAAGACCATACGTTGCTTCTGGCGTTGAAGCAGGCTTGCTGAGAGATGCATGTTGAACCGTAATCTGCCGAGGATGCTCTAGTGTGTGCTTGGGTTGTGTGAGACTTGCCACTTCTGGGTCATGCCGCCGCCTTCAGTTTGTCGAGAACGTTTTGCGGGGATGAAACGCCATAGGGGTCCGTCTCGCAGTTGTCACAGAAGCCTTCCTCCTCGAACCACTGCTCCACCACGCCATCGTCGATCAGAGCGGCGTATCGCCAGGAGCGCATGCCAAAGCCCAGATTGTCCTTCGCGACCAGCATGCCCATTTTGCGCGTGAACTCGCCCGACCCGTCTGGGATCAGCTCGATCTTCTGCAGCCCCAAGGACTTTCCCCACGCATTCATGACGAAAGCATCGTTGACCGAGACGCAGTAGATCGCGTCAATTCGCAGTTCCAGAAATTGATCATAGAGTTTTTCGAAATCGGGCAGTTGGAAGGTCGAGCAGGTCGGGGTGAAGGCGCCAGGCAGCGAGAACAGGATGACGCGCTTGCCCCCGAAATAATCGTCGGAGGTCTTGTTCTCCCACCGATAAGGATTTGGCCCCCCGATCGACTCATCGCGAACACGCGTGCGAAAGGTCACGAGAGGAACGTTCTTTCTGTCGGTCATTGATTTGCTCCCAGGCCAAAGTGGTACGGTGCATTTTTCGGTTAAACTGAAGCGGCATCGACTTCGGTCGACAGTTCCGGCAGCCTCGCGCCTTGGCGTGGTTGCCTCGGACCGGTCTTGTGCAAGACCGCCCCCGAGCAGGCACGTTTAAAGGCGACGAGCTTCCGCGGAGACGGGGAATTTCGCTCGCGTGCTTTATCGAGCTTTGAGAGGTAGGCATGGTCTGCAACCGTGATTTTGACTGCGTTCTATCGACCGAGTCGCAAGCGCCATGCCAATTGACCCGATGCCTTGGGTTCACTTCGGTTTTTGCAGCAACTTTCGTGTTGTGCAGTAATGCCGGTCGATATTATTGCTCAAGCAGCACTGGAAATTGGGTGCGACTCCGTTCGGCAAACCCGGCCTTTGTCCGAAGCCGGACACGAATGTCGGAAATAGCCAAACGCCAGGATCTGGGGCGGGTTAAGAAACGTTGCCGTGGGCACCGGCTTCAGCACAATTGCGCCACGCGAGCATGGCTCCCAGCGTCAATGCCGTGCAGCAGCGAGACGAAGTCACTGCAGAATATCAACCTCTGCGAAGTCGTTGAAACCCAGCATGTGCGAGCCGTTCGAGGCGCAGATCAAGGCATGCTCGAGGAAGAGCTCGTGCTCTCGGCAGCAAGTGTTGCGACGTCTGACAAGGATCGTCGCGCTTCAAGGAAAAGAACCTGAATGGTGCACGGCTTGTGAAGGCCGGCGCATGGAAATGGCTGGGCTGATCATCCTCCATGAGGGTTGAATGAAGAGCTGGCCCCTATCTCCCTCAGCTGCAACGGGGGGAGGTAGGGCATGTCCGTCTATCGCGCTGGGTAACATTCCTCGGTGAGGCAATAAGGGGGAGCAATTTCTCATTTCGGCAGACACGACCCAGCTCTCCTTTCATGCGCTGATTCCCCCAAGGGAAATCGCGACTCCAGGCTTCCTATGCAGCGAATCGCGGTGCTGTCCGATGTCCGACAATGTCGGATGCGGATCGTAGCTGGGCTAGATCCGTCACTTTGCCTCGATGGTTTCCCACTGGCCTTATATCTGCTTCGCCCCAAATGCGGCGACATAACCTGTGCGGCATCTGTGAATGGATCGACTTCAATCGAGACCTCGGAGGTCCCGATGCGCGAAGGGAGCTTGCCGATATGACGGCCACCATAGCGAACCACGGTCCGGACGACGAGGGGACTTGGATCGGCGGGCCTGCGGCGCTGGGACACCACCGCCTGGCAATCATCGATATCCAGGGCGGCCGTCAGCCGAGGATGCTCCAGGAGGATGGCCGACCTGACTTGGTGCTCGTCTACACGGGTGAGACTTACAACTACCGCGAGCTGCGTCAACAGCTGGCCGGCCTAGTCCATCGCATGAACACGAGCAGTGACACCGAGGTGGTGCTGCACCGCCCCCGCGAGTGGGGCTCTTCGGCGGGTACACTTTTTTCACGAAATCCGTGAATGTTTCTCGCGACATCATCCCGCAATCGGTGGTGCAGCGGGTGAAGAGCCCGTATCCGGCTATCCAGAATGCCGCCTACGACAAAATACTACGTACGCGGTTCACTGCGATGCTGGACGACCTAGTGCCGGCAGTGGCACCGCTGTTGTCCGTCGACAGGTCCCGCGCTTGCTCGGTGCGACCAACAACCTTAAGCGCTAGGGCGTAACCTGACCCTGCAAGATCTCCTCACCGACTATAAGGTGCGCCTCACGATCTGAGACGATGGGACAGGATGGCTAAGGAGGTGCGCCGTCTTGCATGCCCCGCCACCGAGGCGAACCCTCTTGGCTACGCGCGCCACAGCGACGCTCCATATCGTCAGGCCTGCGTCTCATGCTCAGATGAGCCGGTATTTGGCTCTCTCATCAGCAAACCGAGAGAGCCCATGCCAAGACGGAAGCAAGCAAGACGAACGAGCGTCAGAGATATCCTGCGCCTGACCCATAAACAGGGCAGTCCGGTGGGCCAGGTGGCAGAGCAACTGAGGTTCGGCAAGACTTCGGCTTCCACCTATCTGCGGGCGCTGGAGACGGGCTGTCGTGCAGGCCCTGCATGCGGCTTTGAGGACGATGCGATGTTGAAACACCGTCTGTTGCGCCGAATCGGCCGTCGGCCACACGTTGGGTCGTCATCAGGTTCTCGACAGCTTGCCGGTGTCAAATCCAAACCGTGGTCGGCGATCCCCACCAGGGTGGGAAGGCAGCGCTGATATAGCCGAACGTCGATCAAGTCACGATCAACTATTGCCTCATGTCACATGCCCTGCGGGACTGAAAAACGGAGAAGAACATGTGCGATGCAAAACTGAAGACCGTGCTTTCGCTTTTTTCGCCGGTGGCCAGCAAATTAGATGCTCTCTCGTCCAACGGACCAGCGACGGATGCAAATTGCGTTAAGCTAAATACGAACGAGAACCCGTTTCCGTTGCCGAAGAGCGTAATGCAAAGTGCAATTGCTGCGATCGAACACCAGTATCTTTATCCGGAAGACGACAATCTCAGCTTAAGGGCAGCTGCCTCCGATGCTTACGGATTTTCCAAAGATCAGGTGATTGCCGGCAACGGTTCGTCGGAGCTGCTCGGACTCATCTACAGAGCTTTCCTCGCCCCAGGAGATAGAGTGGCGATGCTGTCGCCCGGATTTTCGTTCAACCGTAAACTTGCCATGTTGCAGGGTGCCGAGTTTCTCGAAATCGCATCGAGCGAAGCTCATCCCCTGCCGATAGAAAAACTGCTGTCCGGCCCCGCAAAAGACGCGAAGTTCATTCTGTTGGCTAATCCGAACAATCCGACCGGAACATTCGTGCCGGTGGCCGAAATCGAACGCCTTGTGGAGCAAGCAGATCGCTTGGTCGTCTTGGATGAGGCCTACGTTGACTTCGCACCCGACAATGCCCTGCGCCTCGTCAATAGACATCCGAATCTTTTGATCTTGAGGACTTTTTCAAAGAGCTATGCTGCTGCTGGCGTGCGAGTCGGCTTCGGTTTCGGTCACCCAGAAATCATTGGCAGGCTGCGCAACATCCAGAATGTCTTCAACATGAACGTGATCGGGCAGGCGGTCGGGAAAAGCATTCTTGCGCATCGCCACGCCTACGAAGAGAACCACAGGCACATCAAGCATGAACGACAGCGAGTGACCCTGGCGCTGTTGCAACTTGGCTTTTCCGTAACACCCTCCCACGCAAACTTTTTGCTGGCCCGTGTGCCGGCGGGACAGGAGGGCTCATGCTGGCAAGCCGCGTTGAAAGAGCAGGCGATCCTCATCGCCAGCTTTCCTGACGTAGATTTGAAGAACTGTATTCGCGTCAGCATTGGCACCACAGAGCAGATGGACAAATTCCTTGCTGCCGCCAAACGCGTCTGTATGAGCTTTAAGAAGAATCGCGGTGTGCACAAGCATTAAGTCAATTCACATTAAGCGCCAAGTAATAGGTGCTGATATGTCGCCAGCTATGATGATTAGCGAATAAATAATAGGTAATTTGGAGAACAATTAATTGAAGAAAATTTCCGCTTCGGGCCTGACCTTCGGCATCTTCGATCATCTGGACGAAAACGGCGATGACATCGCACAACAATATGCAGATCGGCTGAGCCTAGCAGAAGCGTGCGATGGCTATGGCTTTTATGCGTATCATCTCGCCGAGCACCACTGTACGCCGCATGGCAGAGGTCCATCACCGAATTTGTTCTTAGCGAGCGTCGCCCAGCGAACCCGCAGTCTTCGTGTTGGTCCCATGGTAATGCTACTTGCGCTCTATCATCCGCTGCGTGCCTTCGAGGAGATCTGCATGCTTGATCAGTTGAGCGGCGGCAGGCTTGAACTCGGCATAGGGCGCGGCTCTGCTCCCACTGAATTGGGATACTTCGGGGTTGCTGTAGAAGCAGCACCAGAACAGTATGCGGAGGCCAGTGAGATTCTCATCAATGCGATGAAAGGCGGGACGCTTTCTTATCAGGGCCGCCACTTTGAGTTGAAAGATGTTCCGCTGACGTTGAGACCTCACCAATATCCCCATCCGCCGACATGGATCGCCACCAATCGACCCGAGCCGGCTAGCTGGGCCGCTGCGAATGGGGCAAACATCGCCTGCGTCGGACCTTCCACTTCTGTTCGCAGCGTTACCGACGCGTTCCGCGCCGCCCGAATTCACGATGCTGACATTGGCCAGCAAGCGCCATTTCTTGGATTGCTCCGAATGGTGGTGATAGGGCGTTCTGAAACAGATGCGTATTTGCTCGCAGCACCTGCCTATGAACGATGGCTCAATAGCTTCAAATTTCTATACGAACTAAATGCCATTTCCACTCCACCAAACTTGCCTTTGAACTTCGATGCAGCAATTGAAAGTGAATTGTGCGTCGTGGGAACGGCAGATTCTGTCCGAAAAGCTCTCCTTGATCAGCTGGAAGAGGCAGGTGCTAATTATCTTCTGTGTCAACTGGCATTTGGGGATTTGCCGCTGGATGCCTCACTATACACCGCATCGGCCATTCGATCCGAAATCATGGCTCGAGTTGCCGCATCGTGAATCCGTCGTGTGATTGGAGGAGCAGCGGCAGCGCTGCTCCTCATTGCGAAACGGTTGTGGGGGCCGGACTCCTGTCAGGTGTAAACCATTGGAGCACGTCCTATCTGATCCAGGTCATATCCTGCGGCTTTGAAGTAGTTGGCACATTCGGCTGGGGTGAAGAGGTCGACGACCGCGCCGAGGCCTTGCCCCTCTGATCTAATCCGGTTTGAAGTTCGTTCTGGCCCATCCAGAGGATCAGGACATGAAACGCAGCCGCTTCTCTGAAGAGCAGATCATCGGAATTTTGAAGAAACACGAGGCCGGGGTATCGGTTGGCGATCTGTGCCGCAAGCACGGGGTCAGCGACGCCTCGATCTACAATTGGAAGGCCCGCTTCGGCGGGATGGATGTCACCGAGGCTCGGCGACCTGAAGGGCTGGAGGACGAGAACACGCGCCTGAAGCGGCTTCTGGCCGACGCCATGCTCGACAATGCCGCGTTGAAGGACCTTGTGGGAAAGAAATGGTGACGCCCGCCGCCAAGCGGAAAGCTGTCGCTCGCCTGAAGGAAGGCTTCGGGATGAGCAAACGGCGGGCGTGTAAAGCCATCGGCTGTTGCCGCATGACGGTTCGCTACCAGACCAGCAGGCCGGACGACCGGGAGGTTCGCGAGCGGATGAAGGCGATCGCGCAGGAGCGTCGCCGGTTCGGCTACCGGCGTCTTCTCGTGATGCTGAGGCGGGAGGGCCTGGTCGTGAACCACAAGAAGCTGTTCCGGCTCTATCGGGAGGAGAAGCTCGCCGTTCGCCGCCGTGGCGGCCGCAAGCGGGCGATCGGGACCAGGGCGCCAATGCTGGTGCCGCTGAGGCCCGACGAGTGCTGGTCGCTCGACTTCGTATCGGACCAGCTCACCGACGGGCGCCGCTTCCGCATCCTGGCCGTCGTCGACGACTGCACGAGACAGTGCCTGGCACTCATCGTTGATACGTCTCTCTCGGGCATGCGGGTTGCCCGCGAATTGGACCGGCTCATCACTAGCGCGGCCGGCCCAGGATGATCGTCAGCGACAATGGCAGCGAGTTCACCTCGAACGCCATCCTCTCCTGGGCGGATCAGAACCGCGTCGAATGGCATTACATTGCGCCCGGCAAGCCGATGCAGAATGGCTTCATCGAGAGCTTCAACGGCCGACTGCGCGATGAACTGCTCAACGAGACGCTGTTCACCTCGCTGGCTCAGGCGCGCGTAGCCATCGCCCTGTGGCACGCCGACTACAACACCGCGCGGCCGCACTCCCAAATCGCCTGGCAGACCCCGGCCAAGTTCGCCAGCACCTTCAATCCGCGACGGTCGCTCGCGCTGCGCTATGCCAAAGGCTCCGCGCCAGCGCCCGTCGCTTCACCCGCCCAGCAGGGCACAACCCACGCCGGAAACGAACTCAAAACTGCTGGGGCAACGTCAGTCCCATAGAGCCTTGATGGTCGGCCTTTGCTCGCAGCAGCGCCTTAGGTTGGGCGAAGGCGTTCTCAATCGGATTGAAGTCGGGACTGTAGGGCGGCAGGTAGAGCAGGCTCGCCTGCGGCCTCAATCGCGCCGCGCAGGGTTCTCCAGGCGGATGTCGCCAATGTCAAATTTGCTGGCATCCATGTCGCCCTCGCTTTCTGGTTCGAGATCGGAAAATCGCCGAATAATCAGCACATCAACCTGCGCCTGAAGGAGCTCACTGCCACTTTCGGCTGGCGGGGTGTGCCGCCCCACAATTAGAATGTCAATTGTCGTGCCAACCGCACAAGCGAAGGCCAGAAAGCCAACATGTGTTCTGCGGCTTAATTAAGAGTCAGCCGATGTCGGCCGAACATCACCTTGTCTCGAAGTCGACGATCCGACAGCAGATTGCGAAAGTTGGCGCGATGCGAAACAAACTGCTGAAGCGCTCAACTTTTATTGATCACGCGTGTTGGACGCGACGCACTCCCGTTCCAATCGGGCTGAGCGCAAATTCTCCCGGTTCACAAAACTGAGTCGCTGGAGTAGTGGGGGCGCAGAGAAATCTCCGGTCGCAGCCTTACCCGGTCAAAACAAGGATACCAATGATGAAGACTCTCGCCGTCTGCTCTGGCGGATTGGACTCCGTTTCCCTTGCTCACATGGTGGCAGCGGAGCACGAACTCACCGGCCTTCTATCTTTCGACTATGGCCAACGGCACAGGAAGGAATTGGGCTTCGCCGCTCTTTGCGCGCAGCGACTGAAGGTCCCGCACCAGATCATCGACATCGGCGAAATTGGCCGTGGCCTTTCCGGCTCAGCGCTGACTAGCAGTATCGACGTGCCGGACGGCCACTACGCCGAAGACACGATGAAGATTACGGTGGTGCCGAACCGCAATGCCATCATGTTGGCAATCGCCTTCGGTCTCGCCGCCGCCCACAGCGCCGAAGCGGTGGCGGCGGCCGTGCATGGTGGGGACCATTTCATCTATCCCGATTGCCGTCCGGCCTTCATTGAAGCTTTCCAGACAATGCAAGACCGCGCGCTCGACGGCTATGCGCAGATACGCCTCTATGCACCGTATGTGAATCTCGGAAAAGCTGACATTGTTGCGGATGGCGCAAGATACGGCACCCCGTTTGCTGAGACCTGGTCCTGTTACAAGGGCGGCGTGCGTCACTGCGGACGATGCGGGACCTGCGTCGAGCGGCGCGAAGCGTTCCATCTCGCCGGGCACGCTGATCCCACCGACTACGAGGACGCCGATTTCTGGCTTGAGGCGCTGCGCAGGAGGCGCGCGTAATGTTCCACATCACCAAGGAATTCCACTTCTCGGCCTCGCATCAGCTCACCTCCTTGCCTCCCAACCATCAATGCGCGCGCCTGCACGGGCATAACTATGTCGTCGTAGTGGAGCTGTCGGCCAAGGAACTGGACGCCCACGGCTTCGTGCGCGACTATCACGATCTGGCGCCGCTCAAACGCTACATTGACGAGAGCTTCGACCATCGGCACCTCAACGACGTGCTGGGACATGAGAAGGTCACGGCGGAATGCCTGGCCAGACATTTCTATGAATGGTGCAAGGCACGTCTGCCGCAGACCGCGGCCGTGCGCGTTAGCGAAACACCGAAAACTTGGGCGGAATACCGTCCGTGACCGACATGCATCCCGCAATCCGTGTGAGCGAGATATTCGGGCCGACTATCCAGGGCGAGGGCGTGCTCATCGGCTTGCCGACGGTGTTCATCAGAACCGGCGGATGTGATTATCGCTGTTCATGGTGCGACAGCCTTCACGCGGTGGACAATCAGTATCGCCATGAATGGCTACCGATGCCGATCGATGCCGTGTGGCAAACCGTCCATGCGCTTTCCGGCGGCAGGCCGGTTATGGTCTCCTTGTCAGGCGGCAACCCGGCCATTCAGCCGTTCGGTCCCCTCATAGAACGCGGCCATCGCGAGGGCTATCGTTTTGCACTGGAAACGCAGGGTTCCGTGGTGAGGGAGTGGTTTGCGGATCTTGACGTGCTGACCCTTAGCCCAAAGCCGCCGTCCAGCGAGATGACCACCCGTTGGGCTGCGTTTGATGCATGCCTCGAAGCGGCGCAAGAGAAGCCGCAAATCGTGCTCAAGCTCGTCGTTTTCGACGAGAGTGACTATGCCTACGCCAAAGAAGTCGCGGCGAGATATCCGCACCTTCCGATCTATCTGCAACCCGGCAATCACACGCCGCCGCGCCCTGGCAGTGAAGACGCCTCTGTCGACTTGGACGGAATAATGATGCGAATGGAATGGCTTGTCGAAAGGGTGACTAGCGACAGGTGGTTCGAAGCCCGCGTGTTGCCGCAGCTGCACGTTCTGCTTTGGGGTAACAAGAGGGCGGTCTAGTCTGCGGCTTGCGTCGCACCGGAAGGCCGGGCTCCAACGGCTTGGCAGGCTCTCTTCGCGTGCCGAGTACAGCCGAGCTTTGTTCGCGTCAGCGGTCTCGCGATTGTGCGGCTGGAAACCGCCCGGACACCCCGCTGCCGGCGTGTGTCACCTTGACTCCGATGAGCTGTCGTCACGCAAAGTTGAAATCCGCAAGAACTGGCCTTCTCGCCCCACCTGCTCCGTCGCAAGCACGTCATCCCCTCATCCTTGTCCAGCTCTTATCGATGTATCTCATTGTCCGGCCTGACGCACGACTGTCAGCATGGGAATGCATCCATTGCGCAAATGCCTTCCATAAAGAAGATCGATTTCCTCACTGGCCCAACGTGAAATATAGCAACGTTTTCGTGGCGTGGGTCGGCTGCGTCGGGAGTAGCGATGAAAACGTATTAGGGTCGCCTGCGTCTCCTTGGGCAGCGAGTGTAAAGTATAGCGATGCGGCCTCCGGCGCGAACGGCAGCCGCGCAGTGATCACCTTCGCCTGTGCCTTTGCGGCGGGGGTCAAGCGCTGGTCTGCTCAAATTTTTTATCGTTTAGCTGGTTGAAACTGCTCCCGTTGCGGGCTGCAGAAGCCGGCCAGCCGAGAAACGGCAGCCGCACTTATGAAAGCACGCCAAGGCATGCGGGCATCTATCAGTTGCAAAGGACAATACTGGCCGCGCCGATTGGCCATCACGCGTCCATTAGGGCAGCCACCAACATCAGTTCGCAAGAGGAGCAAAAGTAATATGTATCGTCGTCACCTGATCAAAGGGTTGGTTGCGCTCGGCGCATGCCGGATTTGCGTTCAAGCCGCCCAAGCGACCAGTGCCCATTGGGGGTACACCGGTCCGGTCGGACCGGAGCACTGGGCTGATCTGGATAAGGAAAATTTCGTATGCTCTGCCGGCACGCAGCAATCGCCGATCAATATCAACAGCGCGGTCAAGGCGGATATCCCGCATATCGCCATCGGCTGGCACAAGGGCGGCGGCAATATGGTGAACAACGGCCACACCATTCAAATCAATATGCCACAAGGCAGCACGCTGACCCGCAGCGATCGTGTCTACGAACTGGTACAGTTCCATTTCCATGCGCCAAGCGAACATCACGTGGCGGGCAAGAGCTTCCCGATGGAGGTGCATTTCGTTCACAAGGACACGCAAAGTGGTACTCTGGGCGTGCTGGGCGTCTTTTTAACGCCCGGCGCGACAAATGCCAGCTTTGCTGCCCTTGCTGCGGCCTTTCCCGAACTGCCGAATGGGGAGGTGACGATCGACGAGGTGAATCCCAACTGGCTTCTGCCAGCCTCGCTTGGCTATTGGACTTATGAGGGCTCACTGACGACGCCGCCGTGCACCGAAAACGTCGAGTGGATGGTGGCGATGGAACCGGTTGACGTTGATCCGGCAGACATCCAGCGATTTGCCTCCCTCTACCCGTCGAACGCGCGCCCTATTCATTCACCCAATCGACGCTTCATCCTGCGCCAGAGTTGAGCGCCGCCCCAGCGGTTCCGCACGGTCCAACATTCTTGGCACAAGTTGGCGCGAAGCCTCCTCTTCCGGTCTGGCGGTCTGACGGCGCTCCCCAAGCTGGCTAGTCTAAATGATAGGGATTCGGTGCCGACACCACTCGTCCCAAAGACGTCGCGGCGAGGTTTGTCTGCAACCCGGCAATCACACGCCGCCCCGCCGTGGTAATGAAGACGTCTCTGTCGAGTCCGACGGAATATGATGCGCATGGAATCGCTGGTAGAAAAGGTGACCAGCGACAGGTGGTTCGAAGCCCGCGTCTTGCCGCAGCTGCACGTTCTACTCTGGGGTAACAAGAGGGTGGTGTATACCTTCTCCTAGCTTCGCCGCCAACTACTCGGTTTTCCGAATTGCTCTCTATATTCTTGAAGACGATGCGTTCGTTAAAGACATGTGCTGCGCACCTGGTGTAAAAGCTGCTCTCATCATGCAGAGGTCAAGCCAGTCGGGCTCATCCGAGGCTATGGCCGTGAGCACTGTTCAGTTCGGCAGAGAGGGCGCTTTTGTACACACTTTGCGATCGTGGCGGCCCCGTGGGCAGATCTGCAAGCTGCCGCGACACTAACCTCTCGAAGCCCGCCCGCCCGCCTGTTGATGCGTGTCTCCCAGTAAGATTCCTGTCCAAGAACGTGATAATCTTCTTGCCAGTGTTGTAGCTGATGTTGCCCTTGATGCCGCAGCCTACCGCGGCGGGACCAAACTCAATGGCAAGCAGGCCGGCTAGGATCGTGCAGCCAGTCGCGAGCCTCGCCCACAACGGGGTCTCACGCGCATGAGGGCGCCGACCATGGGTTCGGCGGTTCGTACGCGTATAACACGTATCTTTCTGAAAAAATCAATGCTCTCGGCTAAGCTACTGAATTATTTGGCTTCCATATAGCGCGTCGGCGGAACCAACTTGTAGACGGGCTATGAAAGGTTAAGCGCGGATGTCTATCGGCCGCCGGCGTTCCCGCTCTGTAAGCCTGCCTGAACTACCCGCGCCGCGGTCAAGCCCCAGGCTCCTGCTCATCCAGCGACCGCCCGATCAATGGCAGGCTGGAAAGACAAGAGCCGATGTCTTCCGATGGTCTCGCCATCAGCTTTGGGCTAACTTCCCCATTCTCCCGCTTCGAGCTCGACACACGGCGGTTTGGATGGCGCACGACAATCTGTGTCGGCTTTGTCGTGTCCGTGACAGACGCCTGAAAGGCCCGTTCGCGCGTTTTGCCGCCGTCTAAGCGGCTGGAATTTAATGACAAAGTTTTTTCTGGGATCGGCCGATCACGCTGGTACGCTTTTTGCGATGCTTGGTGTGAGGCGGCACGAGCTGCCTATCGGCACTTGTGTCGCGGGCAGTCGCGATGATTAGAACGAAGGAAGGAAAGCTATTATGTCAGGTCTGCGTCAGATCGCCTTTTACGGAAAAGGCGGCATCGGCAAGTCCACCACGTCCCAAAATACGCTCGCTGCCCTTGTCGACCTCGGGCAGAGAATCCTCATCGTAGGATGCGACCCCAAAGCCGATTCCACACGCTTGATCCTGAATTCGAAAGCTCAGGATACCGTCCTGGATCTCGCCGCACAGGAAGGTTCGGTGGAAGACCTCGAACTCCAGGACGTGCTCAAGGTGGGCTACAGAGGCATCAAGTGCGTGGAGTCCGGCGGCCCCGAGCCGGGTGTCGGTTGCGCCGGCCGCGGCGTCATCACCTCGATCAATTTCCTCGAGGAGAATGGCGCTTATGACGATGTCGATTATGTCTCCTATGACGTCCTCGGCGACGTGGTATGCGGCGGCTTCGCCATGCCGATCCGCGAAGGCAAGGCCCAGGAGATCTATATCGTCATGTCCGGCGAGATGATGGCGCTCTATGCCGCCAACAACATCGCCAAGGGCATCCTCAAATATGCCCATTCGGGCGGTGTGCGGCTGGGCGGGCTGATCTGCAATGAACGTCAAACCGACCGCGAACTCGATCTGGCCGAAGCACTGGCTGGCCGATTGAATTCCAAGCTCATCCACTTCGTGCCCCGCGACAACATCGTCCAACATGCCGAACTCAGGAAGATGTCGGTGATCCAGTACGCGCCGGACTCAAAGCAGGCAGGGGAATACCGCGCTCTGGCCGAGAAGATCCACGCCAATTCGGGCCAGGGTACGATCCCGACGCCGATCACCATGGAGGAGCTGGAGGAGATGCTGCTCGACTTCGGCATCATGAAGACCGACGAGCAGATGCTTGCCGAGCTTCACTCCAAGGAAGCGGCGAAGGCGGCGGTCCAGTAGTGACATTAGCGCTGCCATGAATCGGCGCGCCTTGCAGAGAACGGCGCCTATTCGTTGAGGCGTCACCCAACCTTGAAAGGGGGACTCATGAGCCGGGAATACGAGAATGACGGTGCTCTTCATGCGAAGCTTATCGAAGAGGTGCTGTCGCATTATCCCGACAAGGCGGCGAAGCGCCGCAAGAAGCACCTCAACGTCGCAAAGAGCGGCAACGAGGCTGGCGGGGAAAGCGAGGTCCTTTCCGAATGCGACGTCAAATCGAACATCAAGTCCATTCCCGGGGTGATGACGATTCGCGGCTGTGCATATGCTGGTTCGAAAGGCGTGGTGTGGGGGCCAGTCAAGGATATGGTCCATATCTCGCACGGCCCGGTCGGCTGCGGCCAATATTCTTGGTCGCAGCGCCGCAACTACTACGTCGGTACAACGGGCGTCGACACGTTCGGGACAATGCAGTTCACCTCCGATTTCCAGGAGAAGGACATCGTCTTCGGCGGCGACAAGAAGCTGGAACAGATCATTGACGAGATTGAAGTCTTGTTTCCGCTCAACAACGGCATCACCGTGCAGTCCGAATGCCCTATCGGCCTGATTGGCGATGACACCGAGGCCGTTTCTCGCAAAAAGACCAAGGAGTATGACAAGACGATCGTGCCGGTACGCTGCGAGGGCTTCCGCGGCGTCTCGCAGTCGCTTGGCCACCACATCGCCAATGATGCAATCCGGGATTGGGTCTTCGACAAAAAGGATGTCAAGTTCGAGGCCGGCCCCTACGACGTCAACGTCATCGGCGACTACAATATCGGCGGCGATGCCTGGGCCTCGCGCATACTGCTTGAGGAGATAGGGCTGCGCGTGGTTGGCAACTGGTCGGGTGACGCCACACTCGCAGAGATCGAGCGCGCCCCGAAGGCTAAGCTCAATCTTATCCACTGCTACCGGTCGATGAATTACATCTGTCGGCATATGGAGGAAAAGTATGGCGTCGCCTGGATGGAGTACAATTTCTTCGGTCCCTCCCAGATCGAAGCCTCTCTGCGCAACATAGCCAAGCATTTTGGGCCGGAAATCGAGGAGAAGACCGAAAAGGTCATTGCCAAGTACAGGCCGCTTGTTGATGCGGTCATCGCCAAGTACCTGTCGCGCCTGGAAGGAAATACCGTGATGCTCTATGTGGGCGGCCTGCGCCCCCGCCACGTCGTCACGGCCTACGAGGACCTCGGCATGGTCATCGTGGGCACCGGCTATGAATTCGCCCACAGCGACGACTATCAGCGCACCGGCCACTACGTGAAGAACGGCACGCTGATCTACGATGACGTGACCGGCTATGAGTTGGAGAAATTCATCGAAGGGATTCGCCCAAATCTGGTCGGCTCGGGAATCAAAGAAAAATACCCGGTGCAGAAGATGGGCATACCGTTCCGCCAGATGCATTCCTGGGATTATTCAGGCCCGTATCACGGCTACGATGGCTTTGCCATTTTCGCACGTGATGTGGATCTCGCCATTAACAACCCGGTCTGGGACCTATTCCACGCGCCTTGGAAAAGAAGCCGGGGCGATGAGCGGGCGATGGCTGCCGAATAAACATTTGCTTCAGCCCCAGTCTCCCACTGAGACGGTGAACTCCCGCGGCCTCTGATCCGCCGGAGCCTGGAACGTCTTGACGTCCTGAGCTGCCGTCCCGCGCAGCCAGATGCAAAAGAGGTAATCATCATGCCGCAGTCGGCTGAAAAAATTCTCGATCACGCTCCCCTGTTCCGCGAGCCGGAATACAGAAAGATGCTCGCTGAGAAGAAGCTAAACTTCGAATGTCCGCACCCCGATGAAATCATTTCCGATCAGCGCGATTTCACCCAGACGTGGGAATACCGCGAAAAGAACCTCGCCCGCAAAGCGCTTGTCGTGAACCCGGCCAAGGCCTGCCAGCCGCTGGGTGCGGTATTCGCTGCCGCCGGCTTCGAGCGAACCATGTCCTTCGTCCACGGCAGCCAAGGTTGCGTCGCCTATTACCGCTCGCACCTGTCGCGCCATTTCAAGGAGCCTGCCGCGGCGGTCTCCTCCTCAATGACCGAGGATGCGGCGGTGTTTGGCGGCCTGAAGAACATGGTCGACGGGCTCGCCAACACCTACCAGCTCTACGACCCCAAGATGATTGCCGTGTCGACGACCTGTATGGCAGAGGTCATTGGCGACGACCTGCACAGCTTCATCCAGAACGCCAAGGACGAAGATTCAGTCCCGCGCGACTTCGACGTGCCCTTTGCCCACACCCCGGCCTTCGTTGGCAGTCATGTCGACGGCTATGACAACATGGTCAAAGGCATTTTGGAGCACTTCTGGAAAGGTCAGGAGCGTACGCAAATCGAAGGAACCATCAACATCATTCCGGGCTTCGACGGCTTCTGCGTCGGCAACAACCGGGAGCTCAAGCGCCTGCTCGATGTAATGGGCGTGTCCTATACATTGATCCAGGATGCCTCTGACCAGTTCGATACGCCTTCGGACGGTGAATACCGCATGTATGACGGGGGCACGAAGATCAACGAGGTGAAGAAGGCCCTCAACGCCGAGGCAACGCTTTCGCTGCAGCATCACAACACCCGAAAGACACTGGGCTATTGCGAGGAGGTCGGGCAGGCGACGGCCTCGTTCCACTATCCGCTCGGCGTTCAGGCGACGGACGAATTCCTGATGGAGGTCGCGGCGATTTCCGGCAAGGAGATTCCCGAGGCAATTCGCCTCGAGCGCGGCCGACTGGTAGACGCCATGGCGGACAGCCAATCCTGGTTGCATGGTAAGAAATACGCCATCTACGGTGATCCCGACTTCGTTCACGCAATGGCCCGCTTTGTCATGGAGACCGGCGGCGAGCCAACCCATTGCCTCGCCACCAATGGCACCTCGGCATGGGAAGCCGATTTGAAGAAGCTGCTAGCATCCTCGCCTTTCGGCAAGGCTGCCCAGGTTTGGGCGGGCAAGGACCTGTGGGCGCTGCGCTCACTGCTCTTTACCGAGCCGGTGGACCTTTTGATCGGCAATTCCTACGGCAAGTACCTGGAGCGCGACACCGGAACACCGCTGATCCGGCTGATGTTTCCGATCTTCGATCGGCACCATCATCACCGCTTTGCGCTCTTTGGCTACCAGGGAGCGTTGCGCGTGCTGACGACGATCCTCGACAAGATCTTCGACAAACTCGATCGCGAGACGAGCGAGACGGGTGTGACGGATTATTCCTATGACCTCACGCGCTAAGAGCCGTGGCCGGCTTTTCGCCGAGGCCATTCCTTGCCCAATGGACTGGGGAGGCTGAGCAATGTCCTCCCTCAGCGCCAAAATCAAGGACGCCTTCGATGAGCCCGCCTGCGATAAGAACCGTGGCAAAGATGCCAAGGCGCGCAAGGAGGGCTGCTCGAAGTCGCTGACACCAGGGGCGGCAGCCGGCGGCTGCGCCTTTGACGGAGCCAAGATCGTCCTGCAGCCGATCACCGACGTTGCGCATCTGGTCCATGCGCCGCTCGCCTGCGAGGGCAATTCTTGGGACAACCGTGGTGCGGTTTCGTCAGGGCCGACCTTGTGGCGGACAAGCTTCACGACCGACCTCACCGAACTCGACCTTGTGATGGGGCAGGGCGAGCGGAAACTCTTCAAGGCGATCCGCGAGATCAAGCACACATACGCGCCGCCGGCGATCTTCGTCTACTCGACTTGCGTAACGGCGCTGATCGGTGACGACATCGAGGCCGTGTGCAAACGCGCCACGGAAAAGTTCGGTTTGGCCGTGGTGCCGATCAATGCGCCTGGCCTGGCAGGCTCCAAGAACCTCGGCAATAAGCTCGCCGCCGAGGCGTTGCTCGATCATGTCATCGGCACGGTCGAACCCGACGACCCCGGACCCTACGACATCAACATCCTTGGCGAATTCAACCTCTCGGGCGAATTCTGGCTTGTAAAGCCGCTCCTCGATCGGCTCGGGATCCGGGTGCGCGCCTGCATTCCCGGCGATGCGCGTTACCGCGACATTGCTTCCGCGCACCGCGCCCGGGCGGCAATGATGGTGTGCTCGACCGCGCTGATCAGTCTTGCCCGCAAGATGGAGGAGCGCTGGGACATCCCGTTCTTCGAGGGCTCCTTCTATGGCATCTCCGACACATCGCAAGCTCTTCGAAACCTTGTCAGGCTGCTGGTGAGGAAGGGCGCCGATCCGGAGATCCTCGAGCGCACAGAGACGCTGATCGCGCAGCAGGAGGCGATCGCGTGGAAGAAACTCGAATCCTACCGGCAAAGGCTCCAAGGCAAGCGCGTGCTGCTCAACACAGGCGGTGTGAAGTCCTGGTCGGTTGTCCATGCGCTGATGGAGATCGGAATCGAGATCGTCGGCACCTCGATCAAGAAATCTACGGTGCAGGACAAGGAGCGCATCAAACAAGTTCTCAAGCACGACAAGCACATGTTCGAATCCATGGCTGCGAGCGAGCTGTACGCCATGCTCTCTGAACACAGGGCCGATATCATGCTGTCGGGCGGTCGCACGCAATTCATTGCGCTCAAGGCCAAGACGCCCTGGCTCGATATCAACCAGGAGCGCCAGCATCCTTATGCCGGCTATGACGGCATGGTGGAACTCGTACGCCAGATCGACCTCGCCATTCACAATCCGATCTGGTCTCAGGTGCGCCAGCCGGCCCCGTGGGATTGCCAGCCTGAGCTGATAGGCGAATTGCCGTGCACGAGGAACGAGACCGCGTACCTGTTTGATGAATTCGCCTGCGCGACGGCACACGAGTGTTGAGGCGACCGATGGCCCGCATCCTTCCCCAGAGCAAATCGGCGGCAGTCAACCCGCTGAAGTCGTCGCAGCCGCTGGGTGCCGCCTTTGCCTTTCTTGGCGTCGACGGTGCGATGCCGCTGTTCCACGGCAGCCAAGGCTGCACAAGCTTTGCGCTCGTTCTCTTCGTGCGGCACTTCAAAGAAGCGATTCCCTTGCAGACTACGGCGATGGATGAGGTGGCGACCATCCTCGGCGCAGCCGACCATCTGGAAGAGGCGATCCTCAACCTCAAGAACCGCACGAAGCCAACGCTGATCGGGGTGTGCACGACCGCGCTGGTGGAGACGCGTGGCGAAGATTGCGCGGGTGATATTGCCAACATCATGCGGAAGCACACGCAACAGCTTGCGGGTACGGAGGTCGTGCTGGCCAACACGCCGGATTTTGACGGCGCGATCGAAGAGGGCTGGGCCAAGGCAGTCACCGCAATGATCGAAGGGATTACGCGCTCGGGCGAACGGGCGCGGCACCCGAAGAAGATCGCAATCCTGCCCGGATGCAACCTCTCTATCGCCGACATCGAGCATATGCGGGACATGGTTGAAAGCTTTGGGCTCAAGCCGGTTATTCTGCCCGACATTTCAGGCTCGCTCGACGGTACGGTTCCTGACCGCTGGGTAGCGACCACATACGGCGGCACCAGCGTCGAAGACATTCGCGAGTTGGGCACGGCCATGCAATGCATCGCCATCGGTGAGCACATGCGCCGCCCGGCGAAAGCGCTGCACGGGTTGACCGGCGTGCCTTACGTGTTGTTCCAGTCACTGACTGGGCTGCAGGACACGGACCGCTTCGTGTCGCTGCTGTCTGCGATTTCGGGCGCGGCGGTACCGGCCCGCGTGCGCCGGCGCCGGGCGCAATTGCAGGACGCGATGCTCGACGGACATTTCCATTTCGGCGGCAAGAAAATTGCCATCGCTGCCGAACCAGACCAGCTGTTCCAACTTGCGACCTTCTTTGCTGGCCTCGGCTCCGAGATAGCCGCGGCCGTCACAACGACCGACAGGTCTAAAATTCTCGAGAAAGTCCCGGCGGTTTCGGTTCAGATCGGCGATCTCGGCGATCTGGAAAGTCTTGCCGTCGGTGCTGACCTGCTTGTCACGCATTCGCACGGGCGCCAAGCATCGGAGCGGCTCCGAATTCCGCTCATGCGCATCGGGTTCCCGGTCTTCGATCGACTAGGCAGCCAGCACAAGCTCGCAATTCTCTATCAGGGCACCCGCGACATGATCTTCGAGGTCGCCAGCATCTTCCAGGCCAACCAACACGCGCCCACTCCTGAGGCGCTTGATCCACTCCGTAATCGAGAAATATCACGATGAACGCTGTTCGCCGCCTCTCGCTGGTCAGTAGTGAGGTTTTCGCCCCGATGCCTGAACGACGTAAGGGCGCATTGCGCGTTGCGATCGCCACTCAGGACATGCAGGACCTCAACGCCCATTTCGGGTCGGCCAGGCGCTTTGCTGTCTACGACGTGACGCGCGAGGAATGGAATCTCGTAGAAGCCGTGGCCTTCGATGACGTGTCCGATGAAAGCGGGGAGCATCGGGCCGAGCGCGATGATCGCATCACGCCAAAGGTGGATGCGCTCAAGGGCTGTCAGATCCTGTTTTGTCTGGCAATTGGCGGCCCTTCGGCAGCCAAGCTTGTCGCGGCAAAAATCCACCCGATCAAAGTGGCGGAGCCCCAATCGATCCCACAGGTGCTCTTGCGCACGCAGATGATGCTCAGGACGTGTCCTCCGCCTTGGCTGCGCAAGGTGCTGGCGCGAGCGGGCATTGCCGAAAAGAAACCGTCCTTCGAGGACGAGGACTGAAAAGAGGAGGACGCCAATGCCTGACCCCGCAATCCCCCCAGCTGTCGCCGAAGACGAGGCGGCTCTTTGCACCCCGTTCGTCAAATGCCTCGTGCGGCTGATCCGTTCTCAGGATTCCTATGGCTCGTGGGAACGCAAAGCGGACGCTGAGCTGCTGGGCGACTTCATCATTACCAAGGAACAGCGCCGAGGGATCCCAATCATCGGAGATCCCGATCCCGACGTGCTGTGGAGGCTCGACAAGTACTACGCCGCCATCGGGCTTGCGATCGAGGAGCGCTGCGGCCTTATGGCATCGCCGATGATCCAGGTGAGCCATGAGGGTTTTGGTCGGGTGCTTTTCACGACCGGACGGCTGGTCGTTTTGTCCAAAACGCTGCGCGATGTCCACCGGTTTGGCTTCGAGACGCTCCTGAAGCTCGCCACGGCCGGTACGAAGCTGGTCGACGATGCGATTTCAGTCATCGAAACCTTTCCCCACGTGGCGCTGGCATGATGGGCGCGATTTTCGAGAAAGGCCATCATGACGGACCCGAGAAACTATGTTGGCCAGTCCCCTCGATCCAGGGACTCGAGGCCGACCAGGTTGTTGGGGTATCGCCGATGAAGAAGCCGCTGGTCCTGATCTGCTCGCAAGATGCCGAGTTCTATCTGCTCTACAGCCACATACTGGAGGTTGACGGTTTCAGCAGTGAGACGGCAGACGGCGCGAAGGCTGCGCTGGCCTTGGCCGAACAACGGGAGCTTCAGGCCGTAGTGCTGGATTGCGACCCAGCCAGCATAAACGGGTCCGCAATTTGCGCCCACCTCAAGCGGGAACCGCGCACCACCGACCTGCCTATCATCGCCCTGATCGCGCCTGGCGCCGAGCACCAGCACCTCGATCTCTTGAAGGCAGGCGTTGAGAGCTTTGTGCGGCCGGTGGCTCCGGCCAAGCTGCTCGACTGCCTGCGGGCGAGGCTCGGGCTGACCAAGCGTGGTCCGAACGGGGTTGAAAACGACAGTTGGATTTGTTGTGGAGGCCTGGAGATGAAGCTCGATGCCCATCGGGTTCGCGGTAATGGCCACGACATCCATCTCGGACGGATCGATTTCAACGTGCTGCGGCTTATGATTGAGGCCCCCGGCAAGGTCTTCAGCCGGGACGAGCTTATCGGGGCGGCCTGGCTGCCCAACATTCATGTCGGTGCACGCACCGTCGATGTCCATATCAGCCGAATCAGGAGGGCGCTGAAAACGGCCTTGCCCGGCAGCGTCATTCGCACCGTCAGGTCGGTCGGCTACTCGCTCGAGAAGCCGGACGACTGAAATCGGTGGTCGAATGTGGTGCCGCTCTCTCTTCCTCCTGAGAGCGGTGTTGCCGCTTTGAGGCGCTCCTAACGAAGACCAGGAGAAGCAGGCAAATGGAATTTAAAAGCATATTCAGTGTGACGGGTGCTGATCATTCTGATGAGGACCTCACAACAGCTGCCGGACTGTGTGCCGAGGTCGGCGCGCACCTATCGGTACTCATTATACCGCCTCCATTGCTCTTGATGTCGTCTCCGCCCCCCGAATGGAATACAGGACGTGCACAGGCAATTGCAGTACCGAACTATCGATTTCAGCAAATCGAGAAATTTTCACAGGACGTGACCAGAATGGAAAGACGGTCCGTGGATATCCTCAAAAGGCTGAAAGCTATGTCGCTTTCCTGTGACGTTGACACCGACTATTGCGATCCGGCTAGCCTCGGTGAAGTGGCACGACAGCGGGCGCTCTGCGCTGACCTGACGATCGTTGGAGGAGACCTCCTCAACGATGAGACTCTCGGACCTCCTGTTGTCAACGGCTGCTTGTTCGATAGCGGAAAGCCGGTGCTCATCGTGCCGAAGGGCGTTAAGGCGACGCTGTCGCCTCGACGCGTGCTGGTCGGCTGGGATTCGCGTGTAGAGGCCTCGCGTGCGGTTCGGGAAGCTCTTAGTATCCTATCCGCTGCCAAGGAAGTCTGTGTCGCTATGGTCGATCCAAAGGCGCAAAACAACGGGAAAGGCGCGCAGTCTGGAGCTGACATCGCTGCCTATCTTACTCGGCACGGTGCTCGGGTCTCCGTTGACCTGCTTAAGAGCGCCGGCAAATCGGCGGGCACAGTGCTGACCCAGCACGCGAACGACATCTGTGCTGACATGATGGTCATGGGCGCTTATGGCAGCCGTGGGCTGCGTGAGCGGATTTTCGGCGGTCCGCCGAGCTGGAGCTTTGGGAAGACCACATTGCCGCTGTTTTTGGCTCGCTGATCAGCTCCGTAGGAACACCGATCAGGTCGTAGGACCGCCAACCAGTCCGAAGTCGTCGTCGGTTACCGGTCGGATTGCGGAGACATGGCTGGATCCGCGAACATCTTGCGACGCTTGTCAGAGCCAAACCGGACGCCTCGACTGCTTCACGACGCTCTCGTGAACCAACTCGTGCGAGATCGTCCGCAACGGGCAGTAAAGACGAACGGCTGCAGCAGACCGCAGCCAAGCCACAGGGCGGGTGTACCAGGAGACCCCGCCTCGTGCGCGAACCCTGTTGGAAGGCCCAAAGGTAGTGGTCGTCCTTCTGCCTCTCCGGCTCGCCATAAGGCCCATTGGGTTGCTCGGTGGGCGCCTGGTATCATCGAGGGGCAAATACGCTTGCTCGTCAGCTTTCGGACAGAACCTTGCCAGGATTCAAAATGTTATGCGGATCAATTGCCCTTTTCGAGCATCCCATCGTACGCGTCCACCCTGAGACCGGCGAGCACACGCTCATGCTCGGCTCTTATGTAGCACGTTTTGTTGGCGTCTCGAAATATGACAGCTAGAGGCTATTCGATCTATTTGAATCTCACATCACCGCGCAGGAAAACACCGTGCACTGGAAATGGAAGCAGGGTACAGAGGGACGCTCGAGCCCGATCCCATTCGCCGCCGCGCCTCCAGCCTCGATGCGCATGAAGTTTCATCGTCGGGCTGATCGATGAGCGCAAGGACATCACGCTGAACGAGATCGTGGAGCGGCTCGTGGCCGAGCAGTTGGTGCGGATCAGCCGAAGCGCCTTGAGCGCCTGCGCAGTTCGAAATCCTCGTCGCCTGATTGACCTCGCATTCGGCCTTCTCTGCGCCTCTATTCAGCCGTCGCAACAAACCCGGCAAACTGCATTCATATATTCATGTGACGGACGCGAATGTTAGTCGACACAGCGTAGTAATGTCGTAGACGGGCAATCCGGTCATGAGGCGTATAGCGGCCGTTACTCGCGGAAACGCTGTGCACTCAAACAGGAGGGCCGCGATTTCCGGATGCGCATCTCGCATTCTTGCGACGCACGCCATTACATCGGACTCAATGTCGGCTGTTTCAGTCGGTATCGGCGGGCGCATGTTCTCATTCTGCAGCAACTTGCTGCCGTCGATGCCGCCGATAACGATCCTCGCACGCTCGGCCGGATCATCGATCCCAAGCAGATCTTCACCCAAATGCCTCGACTGGGCGGCCACGACTGCGAGCTTGGCAACTGGCGGCAGCTGCCGGAGCAATGTCGGCGCCAGGAGCAGGCTGGACATCACCACGGGTACATTCACAGATGCAGCCACCGCCGCTTGATGCCGGATAGAGTAGCCGCAGTTCGAGGTTATCACGACGGCGCCCCGATCGACCAGCCGCCGGGCAGCCGCGATGTAGGCCGGTTCAAGCGCTGGATCACCGCGTATGACTATATCCGCCCAAGCCCCCTTCACAGTTTCCGATATAATCGGAAAGTCGAACGTATGCGGATTTAACAAGGCGCCGAGTTTCGGTTCCGGAGGCCGCGGTCCTCGTTCGAGGTTTAGAATGCCAAGAGAGCGAGAGATTTGGTCGGTCATGAAAGAGGCCCCTGAAAATCTAGGCGAACGAGCGTGAAGATCTATGCCGCCAGCTGCTGTCTCGCGACCGTAGTCGACAGGCACCACACCAGTTCGCACAGCTACTATTAGCCCACGCCGTGAGACCAACGATCGATCGCCGGGTATCTTTCGTCAAATGCAATTTCTATATTTTGGCCATCTGGCCGCGAGATGGACGCAGGACATTGCCGAGTTTGGGCGATGAATCGGACCCGCCGAATAAGCATGAAAGTTAAGTCCTCGGGCGATGGCTCCTGTCTGGACTGCCAGCGAAGAGTGGTCCGGGCTGTCCGCCGAATTGAGAAACTGACCCCCTCGGTTATGAGAGGAGGCATCAATGACGATTGGGATTTCGGCGATTCCTGCATTGTCGAGAACGATGTAGGGAGAGGAGATACTTCAGCCTGAAGAGGTGGCGGCGATGCTGCGGCTGCATGAGCTTGGCTGGGGAGCAAAGCGACTGGCGAAGGAATTCGGGTGCGCGCGCGACACGGTGCGTCGGTATCTGCGGGAGGGCGGGACTGTTCCGTTTCGCAAGCCTTATACGGCCGACCGGGTTTGACGGGCTGGACGATTGAACTGGGCGGCGTTCAAGGGCATCTGGACCGGTGTACGCGCGAGATTGCCGATCGACGTGTGGTGTGGCTCCTGCAGAGCGCTTTGCCGAAGAGGCCGGGGCGCTTCGCCCTCTGGGCGGACGGCGCCGTTTGGGCAGCTGCGGGATCTCGTGCGCAAGGTCCAGGCGGACTGGCGTAGGTATAGTTGGAGGCGCCCATCGCTGCGACAAACAGCTTCATGGGATCCGCTTCGCCGGTGATTGGGTCGATGATGTCGATATTGTCGCCGGCGAAATCGACAAACACCTTCTCGCCGCCAGGTGTGCCTGGTGCGTCGTCGGCGCACACCCTTTCCAGGCCACGAAGGTCGTGCAAAACCAGGTATAACCAAAGCCGTCGGGATTGGCGGCACGATACTCTTCCCACACCCAGCACCCGCGTTATGCCGCGCCAGCGCAACTCCTTCTCCTCATGGTTCCAGCCGGGGCACCGGCCGCCGAGGCTTTGCGACGCCGCCTTCGGCGCTGGGAACAGCAGCAGCTCACGGCCTTCGACATCCATCCCTTCGGGCAGCGACCAGCTCAGCCGCGGCAAGACGGGCGCGCCGCAGATAACCACGCTCGAGACCATTGCTCACCCCAAGCGTGTGCGCGATGCGCGTTCGGTCAGGCCCTGGACTTGCCTTAGACGTAAAACTTCTCTGATCCGGCCCATCGATATTCTGGGTTGGCATGAGGCTTCATCGTTTTGAACGACGCATCATCCTGGAGACCGGTTGAGTGTCGGCCGAAGCGTCCAGCACCTCCGAAAAGGTGCTCACGATCGCCTAAATCGTTGCTCATGATCCCGTGAAATCGGTGCTCACGATGCGGTGAAATCTATGCTCACGATCGCCTGAAATACGCAAGGACCGCGCCCGGCGCCGGTTGGAAAGCCGATCCGCGTCCGCCGGAACGAGCATTTGAACAATCAGATCGAACAGGACGATAGGCGCATCAAGCGCCCGAGTGCGGCCGATACTCGGCTTCGAGATGGCCACCGCCTTCGCCATCCTTTCCGGCATCGACATGATCTACATGATGCGCACGCCAGGTGAGGTACACCTGCAATCCGAATACGTCCCGGGCCGCGCAGTTCGAAATCCTCGTAGCCTGATTGACGTCGCATTAGGCCTTCTCTGCGCCTCTATTCAGCCGTCGCAACAAAACCGAAGTAACAGGTATTCTATACCTTTTGTATAGACGCGATTTGCCTCCCTGCCGTCATTCCAGTAGACTCGAATGTCATCCGGCAAACGGTCGTGATGTCGTAGACGGGCAGCCCGGTTATCCGGCGGATTGCTGGTGCCACCACCGGAAAAGCTGTGCATTCGAACAGGATCGCCGCGATCTCCGGGTGCGCGGTTCTGAGCCGCCTGACGCAGGCGGCGACATCCGTTTCAATATCAGCGGCATCTGTTGGTACTGTTGGGAGCTTCATCTCGTTTTGCCAGAGCGTGCCACCTTCGATGCCGCCGAGGACTACTCTCCGCCGCTCGGCCGGACCGTCCACCCCGAGCAGATCTTCGCTGCAATGAGTTGAGTCCGCGGTCAACACCGCCAACTTAACGTCCAGCGGCAACTGCCGGAGCAACGTCGGTACGAGGAGCAGGCTAGACATTACTACAGGAACATTGACCGAAGCGGCCACCGCCGCTTGATGCCGGACAAAGAAGCCGCAGTTTGAGCTTATGGCAACGGCGCCCCGCTCGACGAGACGCTGGGCAGCCGCGATGCACACTGGCTCAAGCGAGGAATCGCCATGAATAACATTCTTGGCATAAGCTCTATGGACTGTTTCGTAGACTGTAGGGAAGTCGAAGGTGGCTGGATCTCGCATCGGTGAGTGCACCGGCGGCGGCGGTGTGGCGCCAGGCGCTAGCCCGCGGTCGAGGAGTAGAATGCCCAGTGAGCGTGGCGCTTTAGATGTCATTTGATCTCCTAATAGAAAATGCGTAGGGTATGCAGGCAAGCGAATCCTCCGCAGGTGGCCAACGATGCCAGCCCGCTTGTAGTTTGGACCGCGAGCTGGCAGCCGAAGCGTCCGAGTTAAAGCGCTGCGGTAATCTGGATCTCGACCGTGTATTCCGCTCCCGCCAGCCTTGCCTCAACGCAGGGCCGACATGGCGTGCTGCCAGGAACCACCCAATTATCCCACACGCGGTTCATTCCGCGAATGAAGAAATGTCGGCGAGCCAAATCGTGGCCGTCAGGAGCTTGCTCTCTTCTTGTTCCAGCTGCGGCAAGCAGATCATCGATTTTCGTCAGAATGTCAGCTGTCTGCTTGGCAACCGGTCCGCCGGGGCACGCAGTGCGACGATCCCTGCAGTATAAATCGTATTGCCGTGAGCAAGCATTTGGCTCATGCGAGGGCCGACTTCGTAGCGCGATATTCGTCCATAATGAAATCCTTTCGAGAAAATGATACAACCGTGGATGCTGGCCGGTGTCGGAAGTCGTGAAACCGGCTCATCATCAGCGTAGTGGTCTTGCCCGATCCGCTGGGTCCGAGCACGACGAATTCGCCCTGCGATATCTCAGGGGGCAGACGTCGTCGACGGCTCTGCCGTTGAGGCTGAGGAGCGTGGATCCCAGTCTTACGGAGTGATGTCGTCGATGGCTTTCAGCATTCCATCTCCCTCGGGTAATCCGAGATGATTTCAGCGCCGGTCTCGGTGACGAGCACTGTGGCGCTGAAGCCTACGCTAATGTTCGGCTCGGGAAATAGCACCGGCACGATATGGAATACCATGCCTGGGTGCAGGACGCGGGGATCTCCGTCCTTTAGGTCCATGACCCATCCTTCACCCCAACCCGGACAGATGCCAACGCCCACGGAGTAGCCGGTTCTATTAAGAAAGGCATGGGCGAGACCAGCGCGAGCCACAGTGCCACGACACGCAGCATCGACTTCTCCACTTGTTACGCCGGGTCTAATGGCGGCGAGCGCGGCGTCGAGGGCGGCTTCTGAAGCGTCGGCAGCTCGACGCACGCTGTCGCTAGGCTTCCCGATCGACCAGGTCCGCATCAAGGCTGCACTGTATCGCTTCCAGTTTCCGGATCCCTCGACGATGACCAGATCGCCTTTCTCGATGCCTCGGCCAGCCCAGGTGGCGTGCGGCAAGGCCGTACGCGGCCCGGAAGCGATGTATGGGGCACTGCCCATGTATTCACTGCCAGCCGAGATGGCAGCATAATGGAAAGCCGCGGCCACATCGTTCTCAGTACGGCCAGGACGCGCAGCTTCATGTGCGGCCTTGAAGCCTGCAGTCAACGCCTCAGCCGCGCGACGAATGTAAGCGATCTCCTGCGAGGACTTGATGGCTCGGCATTTCTCCAGAATCGTAGACGCATTGACGAAGTTGGTTCCGGGCAGCGCACCGCGGAGCGTTTCGTAGGCGCTCACCGTAAGGAACATGGAGTTGGCATCCACACCGACGGTCTTTCCCAAGGCGCCCAAATCGGACATCGCTCTTGCTAGTACCTCAGCCGGAACGTCAGTATCCTGCCATACAGTGGCATCCCGATAGTAGGACAGACGCTCGACATTGACTTGCTCGTAGCGACGCACCACGAGGAATGGGTCGCTAGTATGCGTCACGACAAGCGCCTGAAAAACATAGTATCCTTTCGTAATGAATCCAGATATATAGTATATGTTTTCGGGAGAGCTGAGCACGAGGTAGTCGATCCCGCGCTCGTTCATTGCTTTCCTGCACGAAGCAAGCCGCATGTCGAATTCAGCTGAAGTAAAGGGTAGCTGGTCGATCGCGTCGACAGGCAGTAGATTATGGTTGGCGATCATGCCTGTTTTCCTTTCCTTGATCACTGGCCCAAGAGGTGGGCCGTCACATTTCCGTCGCGAGAGAACTGCACTAGCGATGACATCGATCGCTGCGAGCGCCGTCTGCAGCGGGGCCACTGCCGAATGGGTTTACGTCCTGTTTAGGATCCCTTCCCACACGCGCATAGGCCAGGTGATGAAGCGTGTTCGCGTCAGGGAGTTCCCCTTTTTCTTAGAAGTAGAGCCATCGGGCAGCCCCGATGGTCTGTTTTTTACCCCGAGTGGCCTTAGCTTCACGCAGGCAGCGCCAGCGACGAGTTTCAACCAATAGCCGACATACTGGAGAGCCTTCCTACACAACTATCGCGGAAGCTTGGGGTCAAATACAGTTTGAAGATCACGATCATCTAGCGACGAGATGTCCGGATTGGCATTCCAAAGACCCTGACACTCAGGGCCGCTTCCGACGGAGTGCGCGTACGCCAAAAAGCTTTCCGGTCCGCTCGCTCAGCGGCGATTTTTCAGCGCCGATGCGCGCTGTGCATTTGACGAATTGGTACGTGGGATGACATTATCAATCAAATCGATTTCACTCATGGTGGCATTCTCCAACGTTGCGTTTTCGCGGTTCTTTCGCCATCCGCTGTTGGGTAGTGTTGCATTTGTCCATTGCGAACCGCACCTACCACTCCTGGTGGGCTGATCTCACCCCAAGCGAGGTCGGCGCGACGTCTCGGATGAAAATCGCCTTGCCGCCGAATTCACAGGGCGCCGACGCAAGGCGCATGCCGACGCATTGACTTCGGACGCGTCAAAGGAAAGATCGCGTATTCGCGCCTATGCTCCTCTTCGAACCGGATCTCCGCGACGAGCGCAAGCGGCCGCCGATCCGGGTTTTCTCCCGCACTTGACGACGGCTAAACGGACTGCCGTAGAGGCGCACCGCGTCATCGCGTCGCCGTCGCCGCAGCGCCGGCGAATCTCCCATAGCCGATAGCGCCGCTCTCCTGTTCGACCAGGCCTGATCATTCTTGGGGTGTTCCTATCCTTGAGTTTGACCAGCCTACCACGCATCCATTTCCAGCGGTGGAAAGGGAAGCAGCGGTCTGGCCCGCTTGATGGCAGCCTTTCCGCGCGTAGCGCGATAGAACCAGACGGAAAGGGGTCCAGTCTCGAACACCACGCGTTTGGCGGCTGGCGCCCGCTTACGGATAAGCTCGGCAATGACCTTTGGATCAGAGGCGCACTCCCGCGCCAGACGCGCTTGCCTTCACGTCGGATCGACACCGACGTCTCTTTCATCGACACGGAAGGTGGCTGTTCCCCGATAAGATGGAAATAGGGCTCACGGATCTGACGCCGGACCCAAGCGTCTGATGGAGAACAGCCATGGAAGAGTATATCGGTCTCGACACGGTTGGCGCATCTTGCAGAGGTGGGATTCTTCCGTGAGGTGCGGGTGAAAGGATTTGACAGCATGCTGACCCGCACGCTCGTGGCGGCACGCACCCGGCTGGTCCGGATCACACCGAACTTTCCAACCAGATTCGTGGAATCATGAAAACGTTCGGGCTGCTCGTTCCTGCAGGAAAGGGAACCACGTTCGAGAAGAACGTTCGGCGCCTACGAGGAACTTGCTCTCATCGTGCTGCCGATGTGGAGGCCTGGCGCGGCATTCGCATCCGTGCCGCCGAGCTTGGGCGCCAGCTCGTCGCAGATGCACGTCAGAGCCAGGCATGCCGCATGCTCATGTCGATCCCTGGCATCGGCGCCATCACCGCAACCTCGTTTGCCACTGCCATTGAAGATCCGGGCAACTTCCAGACCTCCCGATCTGTTCGCGCCTGGATGGGCCTGACGACGCCAAAGCGAGTGCAGCCGACGGCTGGCCCAGCTCCCCGCTGTCGGCCCGATCGCAGCCTCGCTGCTGACGATGAAGACGCCGGCGCCCGAGCTGTTCCGATCGGGGCGCGACTTGTAGGCGGTCACCGGGCCGGCGATTCCTCACAAGTCACGGCCGCTCAAAGGTTAATCTCAAAACGAGATAGCGCCGATCCGCAAACTGAATTTGACGTCGATCTCCGCGACCGATCATAGTTCGGATGCACGTTCTTCGCGGTATCTAGAAAAGGTTCTCAGCCTGTCGGTTCGCCGTTGATTTTCGGCACGAGAGGCTAGTGGTGAATAGTCAGTCGCCGCAAGGATTGGCCCCGGGATCCGACATGAAAATGAAGGAATCTATCGACCTATGGTGCCTCAGTTGGTGCTGCAGAATGATCAGCAGGGAAATTGAACACAATGAACCTTGACAGCGCAAAGGAGCTAGCCTCCGTCGTCTTTTCTGACAATTATTTCGAAGCGAGGCAGAAATTCCTGGCGGCGGCGCCGACGTCGCGAGCATACCGATGCAGGACAAACGGACCCTCTGGTGAGGCTCTCTACACGGACGCAGCATATTTTGGCCCGGCGGACGCCAAGAAACTCCTGGTTCTGGTTTCCGGCACGCACGGACCAGAAGGTTACATCGGTTCCGCGGCGCAACTTCTATTCTTGCGAGCTAAATTTCACGAGCGTCTCCCATCCTCCACGGCGGTGCTCTTCGTCCACGCGCTGAATTGCTACGGTTTTGCCTGGGATCGCCGAGTTACCGCGGAGGGGGTTGACCTCAACCGGAATTTTGTCGACTTTTCCAAACCGCTCCCCTCGAATCCTGGATACGAGGAGTTGGCTGAGCATTTTGTTCCCGCGGATATCTCCGAGGAGGGATTGAAGCGCGCTGAGGCTGCGTTCGCGGCATATCAAGCGCGCCACGGCGAATTGAAACTTCGGGAGGCGCGGGGATCGGGGCAGTACACCAATCCGGGCGGCCTGTTCTACGGCGGAACCGAGCCTACCGAAGCCAGGCGAACTCTCGAGGAAATAACGAAGGAATTCAACGTAGCGGCCCGCGATGAGGTCATCATCATAGATTACCACACCGGCCTCGGCCCTTACGGCTATGGGGAGCTGCAATGCGAGCAGTCGTCCGGACTGGGCGGTTATGAGCGAGCCATCAACATCTTTGGCCCGTCCGTAACGTCGCCGGAGGTAGGGAATTCTTCCGCCGAAATCATACCTGGGACCCAAGACGCTTTTTGGGAGCGTATCTTGGGGAGCCGGCACACCTACATTGCTCTTGAATTTGGAACGTACAAACTAAATACAGCGGTGCTGCGCGACGACCATTGGTTGTTCATGTATCAGCCAGAAGAGGCTGATTCCGAGCGGGGCCGACAGATCCGTCAGGTCGCCAAATTGCACTACTATCCGCAGGGGTCAGACTGGAAGGAGATGATCGCTTGGAGATCGCACCAGGTGCATCGACAGGCAATCGAGGCGCTTGCGTCAGGAGAATAATCTCCCGAGGCTGAGTTTCGGAGGCATCGACATTCTCTGTGCCAGTGCCGGCATTTTTCCGCAGACCAAGCTGGTCGACCTCGATCCTGCCGAATGGGACCGTGTCATGGCGACCAACCTTAAGAGCGCCTTTCTCTCGTCAAGCCCTGCATCCTATCTATTTCGAGAAGGCGGCCAACGAGTTCCATGACAAACGCGGCGCCCAACCAGCTTCGGCAGACCGGCTTCACCTATTTGAAGGTGATCGGCTGGTTCGTTTTATCTCTCCACCATCCCTCGATGGCGCTCGCCTCATCCGGCTGCGACAATCGTCCGGGTTAAGGGCGAGGCTGCCATCGGGCAAGTAGACCAAGCCCGCAGGCGGCCCTATCTTCAGATCTCCGCGCCTTATCAGGGCGTGAAGGATGTCGAGAACAGTGTGCGTGGCATTTTGCGCGGCTTCGGGCTCAGGGTCGGCAAGACAACACCGCGCGACTTTGCTTGCCACATCCGTGAGCTGGTGGCTGGCCATCCGAACCTGAAAGACGGTGGCCACGGTGCTGCTTGCTGGCACGCCGTGCTACTGCGCGAGTTCCAGGCTCTAGAGAAAAGGTTCGCGCGCTGGTACGCCTTGATGCCACACTAGGCGGTTGATGTCGATGCCGGGAGTCGGTCCGATCGTGCCGCTCACTTATGCCGCTGCCATCGACGACCTCGGGCGCTTTCGCTCGTCGAAGCGGGTGGGCGCGCATTTCGGCCTGACTGCGAAGAGGTATCAATCCGGCGAGACCGACTACACTGCCGCATCAGCAAGATAGGATGCCGCAGTGCGCACGGCGCACTACGATCACATCATGCTGGTGAAGCCCGTCAGGGCTGCACGGAGCTGAAAAGCTGAGCGATGCGGATCGCCCGGCGGGCCGTGATGAAGAAGGCCAAGGTGGCGCTGGCGCGCAAGCTTGCGGTGATCCTGCACCGCAAGCTTGCCGATGGAACTGTCTTCAACGAGGCGGCCACGACGGTGACCGCAGCCGCCTGAGAAATTCGGGCGGGTTCACGACACCAGGACCTCCCGAAGCGAGGTCCCTTTGCCGGGACGATGGCTCAGGTCAGACCGCAACAGCCTTCGTGGCATCTCGATCACACGTCACTAGACTGGTCCGCCTTATCCTCTTCAAACCATCAGGTGGCGGTCGCGCACCGACCCCGTACAGAAGCAAGACCCAGCAACTGGACGACGCAAAAAGGGGTTGACCTGTCGAGGCCCGTACAGAAGGGGCTGTTACGATTCGGCAAATGTGGCAGGGTGGCGAATCACTTGCTGTGGCGAGGCATTGCCACGGCATGTTTGCCGGCCACAACATAGCAAGCGCTGCGGAAAAAACGACGTTGAGCCAAGATTCTGTCGTATGTTAGAGTAAGTGGTATGAACAAGCTAGACCGAATGGACTACCGATTCTGGATGTGCTCCAAGAAAACGGCCGACTCCCAATAAAGGTCCTTGCCGACAGGGTCGGCATTTCCGTTTCGCCGTGTTGGCAGAGGGTAAAAAAACTCGAAAAAGATGGAATTATCCGTCGTTACATCGCGGAAATAGCGATCGAAAAATTACAAAGTATTCAGGGTGTTTTGTCTAAAGTAGTCCTGTCAAGACAAAATCGAGACGCATTGGAGTTTTTCGAACGTCACGTGTGTGCCATTCCCGAAGTCGCAGAGTGTTATGAAGTAGTGGGGCATTTTGACTACCATATCAAATTTGTTGTTTCTTCAATTGACCGTTATACCGAGATCGTAGAAAGATTTCTGACCCCTGGATTTGGCGTTGAAAGGTATTTTACCGACATAGTGAGTCGGGTTGCCAAAGAGGATCGGGCTATCCAACTGCGCCGTTTTGGATAATCAATGTGCTGTAGTTTCGATCGCCCTTGCCGCTTCATCGAAGCGTTGCTTTGGATTGTGCGGACAGGAAGTCCGTAGCGCGACCTTCCAGCCTTCTTCGGGAGCTGGAACACCGTTTTCAAGCGCTACCGCGACTGGGTCAGAGCTGATGTCTTCATTCGGCTTTACGAGGCCTGTTCGGATGAACCGGGCATGGAACACGCCATGGTTGATGCCACCATCGTCAAGGTCACCGCCATGGACAGGGCGCAAAAGGGGGACTCAAAGCCACGCCATAGGCCGCTCCAACATGACAACCAAAATCCTGGCACTCTCCGATGCACTTGGCAATCTTGTGCGCTTTGTTCTTTTGCCCGGCCAACGGTTCGACACCGTGGGTGTCGCACCGCTCATCGATGGTGTCTGTTTCGGCGGCTTGGGCCGACAAAGCCTTCGACAGCAACACCATCATTGCCTTGAATGAGCGCGGCGCCAAGATCATTATTTCACAGCATTCACGTCGTACTTTTCCCCTGCCGCTCGACAAGGCACTCTACTAGTGGCGCCACTTGATTGAGAACTTCTTCGCCAAACTCAAGGAATTCAAGCGTATTGCTATGCGAGCCTACAAAACCGACCAGAGCTTCGCAGCCTTCATCAATCTCGCAGCCGCCGTCATAAACTCACGCTGACGCTCAACAAGCCTTAGTTTCCGTCCACAGTGTGCTGCAGCAAGCAGAAGGAGGTTCGATGGTGAACTGACAACATGCTGAGAAGCTGCGTAAAAGATGAAGGTAGGCCCCTCGGGATCGGCTTTCAGGAGCGGGTCTCAGGCCAGCCCAAGCTGCTGTGGTAGAAGAGCCATGATGTTTGATGACTGGGCAGACAGTGGACGCGTATTGGGGGCATGAGCCGGATGCAGGCTTTTGGGCGGAACTGCAGGAACCAGCTTCCTGATGCCAAGGGAGAAGCACAGGCGGCAAACCACCGTGAGGCGAGAGTACCGATGCAGGAAGCTGGGACGGACCGACCCGTAGTAGTGACGAAGGTCCCGTAAGTGGGCTGGAGCGAAGGAGTCGGTTCAGGTGGTCGTATTTTTCGGAACAACTGGAAACAGGATGACGACGGCGACCATGACAGACAAGCCGTTTAGCGGCTGGCCTACAAAGCGTTCAGATCCTCGAAAGGCGGAGCTGGAGTGGATGGGCAGACAATCGAGGCATTCGAAGCCGATCTGGAGGGGAACATCTACAAGATCAAGATTTCAGGATCACACGCTCAGGCACACGTATTTCATCTCTGTATAATCATCGATTCCGTATTTTGACCCTTCGCGGCCAAGGCCAGATTGCTTGATGCCACCAAAAGGCGCAACTTCCGTGGAGATCAGCCCAGTGTTAACCCCGACCATGCCGCACTCGAGAGCCTCCGCCACCCGGAAGATCTTCGAGATATCTCTGGAATAGAAGTATGAAGCGAGGCCAAACTTGGTGTTGTTCGCCATTTCTATCACTTGTTCCTCGGTCGAAAACTTGAACAGCGGCGCGATAGGGCCGAACGTCTCTTCCCTCGAGAGGCGCATATCCCCCGTTGCGCCGGTCAAGATAGTGGGCTCGAAAAAGAGGCCGCCTTGGCTCGCAGGCTTGCCACCGACCTCCACTGTAGCCCCCTTGGCGATGGCGTCAGTGACGTGCTCCTGTACCTTCTTCAGCGCATTCCGGTCGATGAGAGGGCCTGTCGTGACCCCTTCGGCAAAGCCGTCGCCGACTTTCATCTGGCGAACGCGCTCGGCAAGCTTGGCGGCAAAGGCATCATAGACGCCCTCCTGAATATAGAGCCGATTGGCACAGACGCAGGTTTGCCCAGCATTGCGGTATTTGGAAACCATTGCGCCGTCGGCGGCGGCGTCGAGATCCGCGTCATCGAAAACGATGAAGGGCGCGTTACCTCCGAGCTCGAGGCCGAGCTTTAAGATCTGCTCTGCGCCTTGCCGCATCAGTATTTTTCCGACATTGGTCGAGCCCGTGAACGTGACTTTCCGAATCTTCTCATTGCGGCAGAATTCCTGACCGACCATCGCGGCATCGGTCGTGGTTAGCACAGAAAAAAGACCGAGTGGCAGGCCGGCGCGTTCGGCAAGGACAGCCAGAGCGAGCGCGGATAGGGGCGTCTGAGCCGCAGGCTTTGATACCATGCTGCAGCCGGCAGCGATTGCCGGGGCCATCTTGCGGGCAAGCATTGCATTCGGGAAGTTCCACGGCGTGATGGCCCCAACAACTCCGATGGGCTGCTTGATCACGATGATGCGCTTATCCGGCTGATGACCTGGAATGGTGTCGCCGTAGACTCGCTTTGCTTCCTCACCGAACCACTCGACGTAGGATGCACCATAAAGAATCTCTCCCTTCGCCTCCGTCCATGGTTTCCCCATCTCTAGGGTGAGGATAGTGGCAAGATCATCGACATTCGATACTATGAGGTCGTACAGTTTTCGCAGGACTGCGGCGCGCTCCTTACCCGTCCTTTTCGCCCAGTTCTTTTGGGCAACATAGGCCGCCTCAATCGCCGACTTGACCTCCTCTTCACCGAGATCTGGAAGGGTTGCAAGGACTTCGCCGGTTGAGGGATTGGTGACCTCGAACGTGAGGCCCCTTGAACCTGCCGCTACCCACCCAGCCCCTACGAGAGCTTTATCCGTCACTAACGACTTGTCTTTTAACTTCGCTAGCACTGCTTCAGAAAGTGACATTTAATTTCTCCCGTATTGGTGCGAGCCCAAGAGCCGCCGTATATTCCACCAGAGATAGAACTTTGCGCTCTAGCGGGCATTGTCTTGTTCAAGGATGGGCCGATCGCAGAAACGAAGAAATCGATCGCCACAGAACAGACTCCCTCTCTAGGAGGCCGGCTGACTGCCACACCGCGTCTAAGTCTGCCAGCGGTGAGGATTATCCCACCAACATCGGCGTGCGGCCTTTCAAGTACCCAGTCGGCTTCTCCATATTGAAATCGACCGTATAAACTTATGCTAATTATCCCCGGTTAGTCTAAGAATTCGTCGGAATAGACAACGGCTGGCGTAGGAACTCTGAACCCTTCACGCCGTACAACTTCAACGACCTTCTCAAGGTCATTCACCAGCAAGGTTATATATTCATCTCGCAGTGGTCCAAGTACAAATTGTATTGCCTCTGGCTCCTTTAGTATATTTATCTTCCACCCGTACTCCTTCATCCGGCTTGCAATTGAATAGATGTCAGAGTATTCGCTCCGTATTCCCACCACGTTAAGCTCAGCTCCGCCGACTATCTTCAAGCCGGGGCACTGTGCAACGAAGGCCAATATGGCATCTCTCAGCTTGAGGATTTGAGCAGCGCGAGAGAGGTAACCGTCCCGCCCCAGATAACGCATGACTGCCCAGGCCGAAGCGATTGCGCCTCCGCTTCGTGTTCCAGTGAGAACTGGTGAACGATAAAGTCCTGCTGCCCATGTGTCGAAAATGAAGGGTTGATGGCGGGCTACCTTATTTTTATAGAAAACGCCCGACACTCCCTTGCCACTATAGCCGTACTTGTGAAAATCCGCCGAAATTGAGCTTACACCAGAGAGTCGAAAATCGAAGTCCGGAACGTCCCGTCCGAGCTCCCGCACAAAAGGCGCCAAAAACCCGCCAACGCAAGCATCCACATGCAACCAGATCCCGTGTTGGCTGGCAATTTCTGCTAATTCTCGAACTGGGTCACAAACGCCATGCGACCAGGACGGCATTGAGGCGAGCATCATGACTGTGTTTTCGCTAACTGCTTCAGACATTGCCGAGACGATTGCGCGAAAATTTTCATCCACTGGAACGCGACGGATAGTATATCCGAAATACCTTGGCACGCCGGTGCTCACGCGACACCGCACGCTGGCAGGGTGGATGGCATAGACCTCGATGTCGCGCGCCCGCAGCCAGCGCGCCAGCCAAAAGCCGTCGCCGGCCGCCTCATAGGCGACGGCGATCCGCTTGATTGTATGCCCGGCCTGGCCGGCTTCGTCGCGCAGCTTCAACAATGATGGCGCGTCGGCATCAATCTTCTTCAGCGGCTCATGGGGCGCCTCCTTCTGAAGAGTTGGTTCTAACAGCGCCGAAAGATGCCACACCCTCGCCGCTCGCCCATAGCATCTACGCCCCGGGACACGATCAAGGTGGGAATTATCCGTCGCGTCACTGCAGAGAAAGATATTGAGCTTCTGGCTTAGCGATGAGCAGTTTTCGATTGGGCTTGAACGCATCCGAGGCAAGGATGCGCGCTCATGATCGCTGCGTGATCAGTGGTATCGTTCGTGCGGTAGGCGGCGGACGCTGGGCGACGCTCCGTCGGTCTGTGAACCGCGCAAGAAGATCGGCGCGGGGACCGGCTATCCCATTGGCCCCCAGTCTCTTGCTCCGTTGCTTCAGCGGCTGTCCTGACCATAGAGATTGGCCCGCCGGATGGACCTAAAAGAACAGCCGGCGGAAAATAATTCCGGCCAACCCGTAAATCTGGCCGCGGCAAAGATCAGTGATCAAGTGGCGCAACGGTCAAACCGATCAGACGGTTAAGCCCTTTATTGTCCAATCGATCGAATGACAGCGCTATCGCTTCCATCTCCTCGGCCCTGCCATCGCTGATCAAACCGTTCGTGAAATTGACGTATTTGCTGTGGAACTCTTCCGCGCTCATGGGATTGTCGCGATCGCCTTTCGGCGTGCGCGGCTCCGACATGATTTGGCGGCCGTCCTTTAGGTAAAGCGTGACGTCGGCCCAACGCTTACCGACGCTGATGCGGGTGTAGTGCTCGGTTTCAACAAGCTCGGTGGCGTTGGAAATGCGTCGGATTTCTTCATCTTGCAGAACCTCCGGCAAAAGCTCCTGCGGCCCTATTTTGCCACGCACGATCATCGTCGCAACCGGGAACGCGATCGAATAGCTCATTTCGTCCAGCGTCTTCGGGTTGTGACCAGCAAGCCGAACGGCATTGTGAAACGTCTGAATCCGGACACGCGTCACATCGTTGCTGGAAAGGCAGTTGTCATGCATCAAGTCGCGCGCGGCATCGATCGATGGATGCGCCCAGCGACAGACCGGATAGGGTTTGTATGAGGTATCTTCAGCGACACGCCAAGCCTCTCCGAGATCGCACCACCACGGCTCGGCGCTGGCCCCCTCGGCCGTGATCGCCGGCGCGCCAGTGAAGCCGAGGTCAGCCAAATAGGCTGCCATGACGCCCGACGGCGCACCCCAGCCGACGCCGTCGCGCAGCATGGTTGGAAAATCGATGCAACGCATCATTTGGCTGCGAGGACCGTGGTATTCTGCAATGCCCGCTGCATGGCGCGTCTGCTCCTGGCTGAGCCCCAGCAGTCGGGAGACTCCCGCCGCCACGCCGACCGCTGTCCACGCCCCTGAAGTGTGGTAGTCGGAGACGGTGCCGTGAAGCGTCAGACCCGCGCGGTAGGCAACCTCATAAGCAACGGCCAGCGCAACCATGAATTCCCTTCCAGAAATTGCGGCGCCCGAAGACCTAAGCGAATCCGCTACAGCGAGCAGCGCAGGAAACACCGCCGAGCCGGCGTGGCCCTTGCAGGGGCTGTTGTTGTCGTGCCCATCGATCGAATCAATGGTAAAAGCGCCGGCGAATGCCGCTCCCGCCGGGCTGACGGGGCGCCCGTCGAAAATCATCCTGGCCGCGCCGATTTCAGGCGACGACCGCCATAGGCGATCGGCAATCTCCCTAGTGATCGACGAGATCTGCGTGGTTGCCCCCACCACCGCGACGCCGAGCGTGTCTGCAAAACTGCGCCTGAGAATGGCACGGACCTCCTCGGGAATGGCATCGTAGGTCAGGCTAGCGGCAAATTCGGAAAAGGTAATCATGTTAAACCTCGCACAATCTCTGATGCGGCCTTCAACGGGCCAATTCCCAAGATGATAATATTTTCCAGGGACACCTCCATCCTAGATAGCTTCGACACCGCATAACTTGGCAAATTCCGATGCCGTTAGAAGGCGGCTTCACCATCGGGCGACGTGCCGGATCCGCTTGTCGATTAGCCCCGCGCGGGCTTACGGTGCGGAGGCGTCTTCGATTGGGCTGCCCCGCGGCTAACCTCGGCGCCGATGTACGAACAACACGCGGATCAAGGTTACGGCCCTGACTTCGACACTTCTTCGTCCGGCGCCGACGCGAGGTTGCAATCAAAGCAGAATCGCCACGTCCCATTCGACATTTTCCTTCTGAATCATGTGGATCCAGAACCGTCGAGACCGGCCTTACAGATGACGAGATAGGAAAGCATCGTCTAATTCGCGACCGCGCTTTATTCCTGATCTGCGAAAACCGCGTCGGCAGCCCAGCGGCATCGCCGCCATAGACCATGCGCTTAGACATCGTCGTCGGTTGGCCCAGAGACAGAACGTGATCAGTCGGGTCGACTGGCTCAACTCCATCGAAACGAAACATGCCCATGACTAGGGCTCCGCGCTTCCGATTCAATGTCCTCTCTCATCGCATTTTCTCCAGGGGACGTCATGATTCGAGTTCTGTCGGCTCTGCACCGAGTTGAAACAGAGAAACCGCATATTGCTGGCGCGAGTCCGTCCAATGCTGAACCGGGCGGAAATTATACAGACCGAGCAGCTTGTGGAACGCACACAATTCAACCTTCCGCATGATCTCCGTCCTAATCATCTCTCCCTTCTCGAGATGAAAGGAGAAATTCAGACTTTTTAGATTGATCATTTGTTCCTGCATTGCTTCCAGATAGCTCTCCATTCGATACAGCGATTTATTATGGAATGCCACGTGCCGGAACTGGAATGGATCAAAATCTCCACCGAAACGCCAGTTCAAATGTTGCAGGACACATAAGTTGGTCAGAATAGCTGTTTGATTATTGTAGGCCGCCTCTAGAATTTTGGTTTCTTTGTCCAAATCCATCCCGACCAAAAGATAGTCGCCAGAAGACAAAGCCGATCGCGCCGATAGGAGGAGATCATGCAGTTCGTCATCGTGCATGTTCCCCATAGTGCTGCCGAGGCAAACTAAAAGCTTTGGTCCAATTAGATTGGCGACTTGCGCGAGTCCGGTCTGGTAGGTCCCGACAATTCCTAAGAAGTCCAAATCGTCTGTCACGGAGAGAACGTTCTCAGCCGCCCTCTCCAAGATCGAGCGATTAATGTCGATGGCAGCGTAAAAAGTGCGGCCGTGTTCCTTCAAGTAGGCATCAAATAAAAGAGTCGTTTTCTCGGCGTTTCCAGATCCCAGTTCAACGATAAAGATAGGACCTGTGATGTCGGCTATGGACCTTGCATGTTCGGCTAGTATGTCCTTTTCTGTTCTGAACAGGTAATATGTTTCCTCGTGACAGAGACGTTCAAATAGGCGAGAACCTGCATCATCGTAGTAATAAATGGAGTTCACGCTGCGCGGTGATTCCGATAACGACGCCACCAATAAGTCGCCCTTGAATAGCGTTTCTTCGGGTATGTCCGCGCCGAGGATCTCATATTTATTGCGTGTAGCCACTGCGGTTGTCCCGGGACGATGTCGAGCCATACAGATACCTCCATTCAAGAACGGTGTACTGGGGACGCGCAAAAGCCGTGCCAGTTTCGCCGATGAGAGCGTTGGAAAGTCTTTTTCCGAATGTTGTTCAATGACTTAAATGGGGTGCAGTGGAGCAAAAAGCCGTTACATTGTGTGGGGGAGCCGACAGACCCGACAGCAGGGTGTCGGATACCGGCATTGGATCAAGTGTTGGAAGAATGGGCGGCCATGAAGCTGCTGATGAGGCAACCTCGCGATTGCGCTGAATCAGTATGAGGTCATTGGCGTGGTCCCGCGCCACCGTGACGACCGCCCGGGCTTGCCACGAAGGCCGGCATGAGACCTGCTGCGTTGCCGGTGGCCTGGAGCTCCAGACGGGCTACAGGAAGATACGTCACAGACACCTCGGTCAAGATGCGTCCAGAGCGTCGATTGATGATGAGCATTTCGTGAGTGCGTGTTTCGGTCCAGATTCTTTCGGGGCGAAGGGGGATTTGCCTATGGGACCAGCAGTTCAGTTGCCGACAGACAATTCGGCTTCGGAGCTTCGCCGGTTGGCACGGGCTTCGAAGGACGCGCGGCAGAGCAGCCGTTTGCTTTCGCTAGAGCCTTTCAGGTTTTGACGGAAGCATATCCGGCATTGAAGAAGTAATTGCTGCATTCGCCGGGCTGGATTGAGGAGACGAGGCAGCCGACGTGTTGCCATGTCTCCTCGATGGTTCCCTTCTGAGCCACGCGCATCCAGTGCTTGATCTTGGCGAAGGCCTGCTCGATCGGGTTGAGGTCGGGCGAGTATGGCGGCAGATACCAGAGCCTTGCGCCGGCGGCTCGGATCATCTGCCGGACGGCGGCCGACTTGTGGGAGCCAAGATTGTCCATGATGACGATGTCGCCGGGCTCGAGCACAGGCAAGAGCTGTTGCTCGACATAGGCGCGGAAGCACTGACCGTTGATCGGTCCGTCGAAGACGCAAGGCGCCGTCAGCCGGTCGTGGCGCAAAGCGCCGAGAAAAGTCAGCGTGCGCCAGTGGCCGTGCGGGGCAAAGCCGCGCAGGCGCTTGCCTCGTGGTCCCCAGCCCCGCAGCGGCGCCATGTTGGTCTTGATCCACGTTTCGTCAATGAACACCAGCCGTCTCGGATCGAGACCGGACTGCCAGGATCGCCAGCGTTGCCGCCGGCGGGCAATATCAGCACGGGCCTGCTCAAGGGCGAACAGTGTTTTTTTTGAACCGCAGCCCCTCGCGCGCAGGAACCGCCACACCGTATCGTGCGATACCTTCACCCCGCGCGCCGCCAGCTCATCCTTCAACCTGTGCAGCGACAGATGCGGTGTCTGGTTGATCCGCTCCGCGATGAAGGCACGGTGCGGCTCCAGCACGCGCTTGCGATGACCGCCCACCTTGCCGGGCGCGACAGACCCGCTCGAACGGTAGCGCTGAGACCACTACACCGCCGACGATACGGCAATGCCGAAACGAGCTGCGACCGATCGGCAGCTTTCGCCCGCCTCGATCGCACCAACAACACGCTCACGAAGATCATTCGAAAGAGGTCGCGTCATCCGATGCTGGCCTCCACTCCAGCCAGCATCTTGATGGGGTGGACGGCCCCCGACCCAGCGGCATCGCAATGTGCCAAGATGGCGTTGTCAAAGGACCATCAGAGGGAAGGAACCGTCCGCATGCAAGTTATCACGATCGGATTGGATATCGCCAAGAACGTCTTTCAAGTTCACGGCGTCGATAATGCAGGAAACGCGGTGCTCCGTCGAAAAGTTCGGCGCGATCAGCTTATTCCGTTGCTTCGCGATATGCAGCCGTGCCTCATCGGCATGGAGGCCTGCGCGACGGCGCACCATTGGGCGCGGGAGCTGATTGCACTCGGGCATGTGGTCAAGTTGATGCCGCCGGCTTACGTAAAGGCCTACGTCAAGCGCAACAAGAACGATGCGGCCGACGCGGAAGCGATCTGCGAGGCGGTGACGCGACCGACAATGCGGTTCGTGGCTGTCAAATCGGCGGATGCCCAGAGCATTCTGATGCTTCATCGGGCTCGCCACCTCTTGGTTCGGCAGCGCACAGCGCAAATCAGCGCGATGCGGGCGCATCTGGCCGAGTATGGCGTCGTCGCACCGAAGGGCCGGGCCCATGTCCGTGGTCTAATCGAAGCTCTTGACAAGGGCGATGGGCCGCTCCCCGCGATGGCGCGACAGGTTCTTATCCTCCTCGCCCGAACGATCGAAGGGCTTGGCGCACAAATCCGGAAGATCGAGATCGAGCTTCTGGCGTGGTATCGCACGAACCAGGTCTGCCGGCGGCTTTCAACCATTCCCGGAATCGGCTTCATCACGGCGACCGCCCTCGCTGCCACCGTCGTCGACGCAAAAGTCTTCCGCTCCGGTCGTCAATTCGCTGCTTGGCTCGGCCTTGTTCCAAAACAACATTCCTCCGGTGGCAAAGACAGAATGGGAGGAATCTCGAAGATGGGAGATCGCTATTTACGGCATCTCCTCGTCGTCGGCGCCACGGCGGTCATCCGATACACGCGGCGAAAAGCGACGACCGTCAGTACCTGGGCGAACCAGTTGCTCGAGCGTAAGCCGGCACGGCTGGTCACAGTCGCTGTCGCCAACAAGGTAGCGCGGATCGCCTGGGCGGTGATGGCGCGTGAGGAAAACTACCGCGCGACGCCGTCAATGGCTCGAGGGTAACGACGGTCGCGCGAAATGACATCCAGTTTGGGCAGGAGAGAACGACATCAGTGATGCAGATCCGGTCAAGCCGGGGATCGGGAGAACCTGAGTGATTCAACGCGCATCGCAGCGCGGCAGCTTGATGAGGGCCCGATCCACCGACACCATCATGGCCAGCGGCCTGAGGCCGCACAAAAACAGGCCGAACACATGAATGAACCTGACCGCTTCAGTATTGCCATTGTCAGAATCTTCTTGCTCAACGGGGGCCGTCCACACATGAATCACAAAACAGCCTAAACCGGAATCCCCTCAGATTCAGTCAAAACCTGAACTGCTCTAGCGGCGGGGCTTGACGGCATGAGCCGTGCGGACGCGGCAGGATCGGCGGGATGGACCGCCAGACCTTGCGGGACTGGGCACACCGGTTCAACGAAGCCGGGCCGGATGGGCTTCTGGATTCGTGGTCGGATGGCCCACATCACGGCTTTTGCCCAAGCAACCGGCAGAGCTGGCCGAGATTGTCGAAACGGGCCTGATCCTGCCGTTGACGGCGTGGTGCGGTGGCGCCGCGTCGATCTCCAGCGGGTCATCAAGGAGCGCTTCGGCGTCGAGTGCTGAAGAGGCTGGGCTTCTCGCACATGAGCGCCCGGCCGCGTCACCCCGCGCAGGATGCCGACACCGTCGAAGGGTGTAAAAAAAATTCCCGCGCACACTGAAGGCCCATCTGGTGGACCTGCCGAAAGGCACACGGGGGGATGGTTTCAAGACAAAGCCCGCATCGGCCATAAGAACGGCTTGGTCCGTCAATGGGCAAGACGTGGCAGGCGTCCCCGACAGCACGTGCCGGAGAACATCACGCCGATCTTCCTGCCGTCGCGATCCCCCGAACTGAGCCCGGTGGAAAACCTCTGGCAATACCTGAGATCCAACTGGCTCTCAAACCGAGTCTTCGCTACGACGCATCATCGACGCGGCGTGCGAGGCCTGGCAGAAACTCCTCGCCAATCCAGAAACCATCACGTCAATTGGAAAGAGGCGGTGGGCGCATGCCGTCGGTTAATCGTCATGACCCCTGGTATCGTGTCCGATCGCCCGATGCGCACCTCGTTGTACAATCCTGTTTCATAACACCCATCTGTCTATGCTGCTGAAGAGAATGTGGGGTGTTTGGGTTCTGCCTCGCACGCAAAACAATGCTCTGAGCCACCGGTTCGCCGCGCGTTGATCGGTTGAAGATCCACAGGCCATCCGGTAGGGGATGAATACCTTCGATCGCGCCTACTTCGGCGGCGAGCCTGAGCGTCTTCGGTGCAAGCCGAGCAAACGCGCCGGCTTGTTCGTTCCGGTTCAGGATGCCGGTAATCAGGTCATCATTGGCTATGAGAACCAGTTGCCGGAAGGTTGCCAGGATGTCGGCCGAAGTGCTGTTGAGCTGTCCGCACCGCTTCCTCGGCGGCCGCAGTTCGGTGCGGACGCCGCCAATCCAATGGATCAGTAGAACGATTTCTGACGCTTCGTCATTGATATCGGCGACCACCTCCCGGATGACGGTGCGAACGATGCGCGTCTTGAGCCTTGCATCTGTCGTCGGCGCCGCCCACACAGCCTTGAGATTGGCGGCGAGCGCGGTGACGTGTATTGGCGACAGAAGTGATGGCTCCGATGTCGAAGCATGCGCGGATCTCGCCGACACGCGTAAGCGTCCGGTTCCATCGCAACTCCAGTTCCGCCGCGACCAGCCGGTTCCGCGGATCGATGGCGTTGTATTGCCGGAACGCCCGATCCGCGCTGTAGCATGCCACCTCGAGATCGCGCATCAGAGCATCGCGGACCTGATCGCGGCGACTAGCCGCTTGCGCTTCGGCCTCGACGGCCGCGGCTGTCGCTTCCCGGTCAACAAACCGCAGAAGAGCTTCCTCGATGGCGTCGTCGACGCGTAGCCCACCGAAGGCGATGCAACGCGGCTCTCCATCGTCAAGCAGACCACGCCAGCAGGAGTAGCGCGGAATGTTGTGCTTGGTTTCGTGTAGCGGACTGTCAGCTTGCGGCCACAGCGCCGGCAGCGGAAGGCCGGGGAGCAGAGCGTCGCCATCATTGGGCGCTCAGTGATGCCGGCCCGTGTTCCAGCCCATGTTTGAGCAACCAGAGCAGGACTGGCGGGCACTGCCGAGTTCCGCCACTTTGTCAAACGCAGGGGTGATGGCCTCCTGCATGCGACGATCGGGATCCTTCTCCAGCCGGTCGCCGACCTTCACGAAGCCGACCGGGGCAGCGACGACGAGTTCTCCGCGCCGGGCCTTCTCATAGCGGGCCGACAGGGAGCGCTGACGCAGAGGATCAAGTTCATACTTGTTAAGAGTGCCCTTCACAGCAGCCGGTCATTGCCTGCCGCGGTGCGTAGGCCGTCTCCTGGTCGATCAGCACGGTATCGACGACGCGGCACATCTCGATGAGCCAGTCGCGGCTGTTGCGGGCAAAGCGCGATACTTCCCGCGCCGCAACCGCCCCAGCCTTGCCGAGACAGACTGCGGCGACCATCCGGTCGCACGGAAACCTCTCTACCAGCCTTCTCGACCAACTCATAAATAGGGCCATGCTCCCGGCCCAAGGATGCCACGGGTAAGAAAGCTCGTGCTCCGCGATACCGTGGGCGTTCTGTCGTCGTGTTGTAGTAGTATCTGCGCCAATCCTCCAACGTTTTTCAGAGGCATCGGCAAGGGTCAGGAACCAATGCCGCCGGATCGACACGTGCCACTCACCACCCTTCTCGGCCACCAGCCCGCGTTTGCGAGCAGGCCTCACAGTTTTCGGCGCATGACGTCCTGCAGCATCTCGTTGGTCCAGGGAGAGATCGGCCACCAGCTTCCTGAGCTTGCCGTTCTCGTCCTCAAGCTGCTTCAGCCATTCATCTCGGGCGGCAGCAGCCCGTCATATTTCTTCTTCCAGTTGAAATAGGTCGCTTGGCTGATCCCCGCGCGCCGGCAGATTTCGGCACGGGAAATCCCGTCTTCCCCCTGCTTCAAAATAAACGCCTTCTGTGCGTCCGGAAACTTCCATGCCTTCATCGTCTTCCGGTCCTTCCAAGGGAATTACCGAGAACGATCCAGTTTTCAGGGATCAGAGCACGTCGTAGACGGGGTAACCAACCGGCGAAGGCGCGTCCGGCGCGGTTGCGGGTCCGCCATTGATGGGGAAGATGGCCCGGTTTCTGAACGGGAACCGTATGATGGTCCCGCACTCACCGAACAGCGAGCCCACGAATATCGAACCAGCATCCCATTGGCCTTGATCGCCGGTGGGGATTGCGCACGAACAGGTCCAATCGGCGGTAACAGAAGCGAGCGTGCTTCATGGCTTGTCTCCTCCTTTGAAACAGGCATCAAGTAGCCCTGGCAGCCCACCCGTTGCGAGGATGTCGAGGCCTTAGCTGCCGGCGGAAGCCGGTCTATCGCGACACGCCGAACTTCAGGTCCACCAGAGAACAAGATCCGGCCGGGCAAATCCGAAAAAGCAATTCAGCACCAGGCGACGCTTTCCGTCGCCTGATCGACCGGTAACCCCGTGGACGAAGCCGCCATCGATTAGGGCGATATCCCCGGCCTTGAGCTGGAAGTCGCGGCAAGGTACGGCCTCGAGATAAGCTGCCGAATAGGGATATCCCGTGGTCTCCACACCCTGCGACTTTCGGTCGATGACTGTCGGCTTATGGCTCCAGAGCCGCAGATTGCCACCTTCTTCGGGAATGCTGGGATAGAAGTTGAATGCTGCGACGGTGTTGTGCGCCACCGCAGAAAGCTCATAATCGTTCCCGGCACATAGGACTTGAGCGACATCGTCGTGGGGGGCCAAGGAAAACGTGCCGGTACCAGACCAACTGAGGGCGCGACAGACATTGGCCTGACCGTGTTCTGAACGCGCCAGCCGCAATTCAATGCCCTTGTTGTGAAGCTCTCGCTTCAACGCGCCGAATATTGCTCGGACCGGGTCAACCAAATTCTCAAAAAGCGCTTCGACGTGCGGTCGCGCCTTTTCGGCGTCTGCGAAATAGCTGGCTGCATCCTTCCTGTAGTGAGATGCGCCGACATATTGTCCGGGCACACCATCGTTACGCTCCTTGAGACCGGCACTACCAACAAAGTTCGTGGTGATCTTCTCGGCTACCTCGGTGCTGAAAGCTTGCTTGATGTGCAGAGCGGTGAGCTCACCTTTCAGGACCGAGATGATTTCCGCAGTGTTGATCGAGCCGATCCGTTCTCTGATCGAAACCGGCGAGATGGCTGGCACTTGAGATATCTGACTAGGCATTGTCTTGCTCCTGTAGTGTGTGTTCAAGGATGGTGATGCCACGATCGAGTTCGGCATTGGTGATGGTTATCGGCGGGAGGACTTTGATAACGTCGCGATTTGGCCCCGAGGATTCGATAAGAAGGCCATTTTCGAATGCGACATCGTGCACGCGGCCGACAACTGCCGGTGAACGGCATTTCAGGCCGGCCATCAGACCGCGGCCGCGCTTCTGTTCGATGTATCTTGGAAATTTCGCAACCAGGCGATCGAGGTGGGTTTGCAGCCTGACGGCTGTCCGCTCGACACCTGCAGTAAATTTCCTATCCGACCACATCTTGCACATGGCTCCTGCCGTCACGAAGGCGAAATTGTTGCCTCTGAAGGTCCCGCTGTGTTCTCCGGGCTTCCATATGTCCAAGTCGGGTCGAATCAGAACGATAGACAGCGGGCTACCTGAACCGCTTAGGGACTTGGAAAGACACACAATATCCGGTTCCATTTTCGCGGACTCGAATGAGAAGAAATCGCCAGTTCGGCCCGCGCCCGCCTGGATATCGTCGACGATAAAAACAATGCCGTGCGTACGGCAAATGCGCTGAATTTCCGTGAGCCAAGCCGCGGACGCGGCGTTCATGCCGCCTTCTGCCTGGATGGTCTCCAGTATAATTGCGGCAGGCTTTTCTATGCCGCTCCCCGGGTCGCTCAAAACGTGGTCGATGTAACTGGCGGAATCGAAAGCTTGGCTCGGATAGCCGTCATAGGGAACACGGATCACATCGTGGCGAGCAACGCCTCCCAGTTCCCTGGTTGAGGCCGAGCCCGACACCGCGAGAGAGCCGAGCGACATGCCGTGGAACGCATTCGTAAAGGCCATGACGCTCGAGCGGCCGGTGTATTTTCGCGCCAGCGCCAGCGCCGCTTCGTTGGCGTTCGTGCCGGTCGGCCCGGGAAACTGAATCTTGTACGAAAGGCCTCTGGGTTTCAGGATCCAATCGACGAACCCTTCAATGAAGTCACGCTTTGCCGCCGTATGCATATCAAGCGACAGAAGAATGTTCTCACCGACGAGATATTCAATCGCTGGCGCCATAATATCCGGATTGTTGTGCCCGTAGTTGAGTGCGCCGGAACCCACCAGGAAATCGATAAAGGGCTTACCCGTCTCGTCCCAGATCGTCGCCCCAAGGGCCTTCGTAAAGACGGTGGGGAACGCCCGGCAATAACGACGAACGTTAGATTCATGAGCCGTGAAAGCGTCGGTGTCCATATCAAGTCCTCTGCACATAGTCTTTCAAAGAAGAGAGCTGTTTAATGGCTAGTGGTTTGCGGCAGATGTTCGTCGCTTAACGTTGAAGCAGAATGCCGGAGGCAGCTTTGTTTGGTCTGGGTTTGGTCTGGTGATGCCGGCATCCTCATCAAATATTGTTGGGTGGCGTTGCCCTCCATTCGGATGCTTTCGAATGTGCTGCAGCAGGATGGCTTCTAAAGCTTCCGCGAAAGCATCGCTACTATGGCATCAGGTAGTTGACGTACCACCCATCGCTGCCCATAGCGCCTCCGGACAAATGTCCAAGGAGATCAGCAGGGTCGCGTCGCCAGAGGTTGTGTCGCTCGGCGGTAGCGAAGCCGCTCGCGAGCGCGCTCCTCAATAGCGCCGTAGCGAGCGAGCGGCTTCGCGGCGGTCATCAATATTCGCCGTTCAACCTCGGGCTGCGGACACCAACCTGATTCAAGAAACTATTTGATGACCGATGACACAGCGAAAGCCACGCTCTCTTTGAGAAGAATGCGGATTCCGATCTCTTGCGCGATGACTGGCCCGAGCCGCCGGATCAAGAGGGCGGGGCCGCCGTGGACCCCCTTGACGGAAAGCCCGTTCGTAGGCCAGGCGGAAGCAACCGGGAGACGCGCTGGCGAAGGGCCGCATCGGTTTCGAGAACGTCCACTACCGCGACGGCAACCATCCCCGGCCGCAGCTGGGCTGCTGCCTTCAGGCGAGTCGAAAAGGAGATCGTCCGGGAGGGTGAAGGCGTTGACGAGGTGAGCCGTGAGTAAGCAATCAAGCTCTGATCGGGATCGACTAACACTGTTTCCATCCGACCGATGGTTGACCTGTGATCGGCGTTACCTCAAGCTAGGCAGGCCGACAAGCTCGGTTGGAAGGCGAAGACCTTTCGATGAGCTCGTCTCCGAAATGCTCGAGGCCCACTGCCGCGCCTACAGGAACATACTGGCGTAACGTGAAAACACGATGGCGTCGCGGGCAGGTGCATCTGTCGTGGGGCCATCCGCACTGCCAGGCACGCCCTCTCGGCCGGCATGCACTCAGGTCCGGTCGTTTGGGTCGGCGAATTCACACATCCTGCAAAGCAGAAAACCATCTGCTCCATTCATGCGGTCGACGATTTCGCGAAAAACTGGCTTTTCAAACAGAGCGGAGTAACCCTCATATAGAAGGTTGCCCAATACGTGACGCCGTTCAAAATCCATAGAGCACAGGGTAACGTCGCCGTTTGGAAGAAGAACATTCCGATACTGTCGTGCGTCCACGCAGGTTAGGGCTCCGACCACTGGCTGACGTGGTGCAACGATCTTAGGGTCGACGCTTCCACCCCTACTGCTCACCGGCCGCGCTTTTATCAGGGCTTCGGTAGGAATAATGTCGGCTATATCTGGGTGGGGCTCGCCCAAGGCCACGAATCGGATCAAGGGGATGTCCGCGTCGACGAGTTGACGAACCAGATCGCGATACTTGTCTCCGACCAGGCGGCTGTTCATGTAGGTGCCGTCATCGAAAACATGGACCACGAATACGCCCAAGGGCAAGGCTTGCAATCGCTGCAGGTCCTGCCCGTTCATTCCCACCAGCGTCGTAAAAATCCTGATGCCATGGCCTTTGGCGAAAGCGTGCTCCACCATTTCGGTACAGTCCGGATTGAGCCAAGGTTCGGAGTATCCCGCAAAACCAATGTCGACGGAAGTCGGTACGCGGGCCAGACACCGCTTGAAATCTTCAAGATCCAGATGACTCGCATGAGACACTTTTCTTTGCCGGACCGCGAACTTGTCCTGGGGACAATATGAACATCCTACGACGCATCCCGTGGTCGTCGTTATCTCCAAAACCCTGCCGGCTGTGTTTGCTGAGCGAAGTTCCGGTAAAATCACTGGTGATTACTCCCATCTACTTCCTGCGAAGCGCCACGATGGTGTGCGTGTGCCTTTGGCTTTCTGATACCGCCTGCTGATCTACCGAGGCAACGCAGACATCTACCCTTTTTGGCAGCCTAAGCCGCCCGGTTCACCGACTTGCCGGGCCGACCTTCACAAACTTCCAGCGCGTCGGACCAGAGACAGCATTGCATCTTTCGAGGCATCACTCGCTCCGGAGATGTAGCCTCAACCGTTGGTCGCTGGCCCGTCGCCGAGATGCGCGCGCAGCACCCTCGAACCCGCCGGAGAGAAGCTTTCTGGATGCCGTCGATCATCCTTCATCGAGCGAGTTCCGTGTTCTCATGCGGGTCAGCCCTCACACTATATTGCCGCACATCGACCAGCAAAGGCCGAGCTAGTGCGCCTGGCGCGCAGTTACTGCGAGATAGGCTTCGAAAAGCCCGACAGAGCTAAGACGCTCCGCTGTATTGAACCCGACATGTTTTCTGACAGCTGTCAGATTTTGGACACACATCACTCATCGTCAGTCGCTTAATACGGATGGTAATTTCTTCCAGGAATCGGTGACATTGAACACCACCCTGTCATGACCGCCCAATCTCAGCGAAGCGAACTCAGCATCGCCACCAGGACCAAGCCTGAAGATAAATCCGCCATAGCAGCGTCAACGACATTTTGCTTTCGAAGCCGATGGATTGCACGAGGTGATTCGCGCCGTGATGCAGGAGGTGCTCGAGGCCGAGATGGACGAGGCGCTGGGTGCTTCGAAGAGCGAGCGCACGCCGGAGCGTCTCGGCTATCACGCGCGCTACTACGGGCGGAGAACTAGCTGCGCACCTACGGCGGTTCGATAATCCCAAGGTTCAAAGCTTTTACAACAGCTACCGTTCTGCTGGTCGCATCCAACTTCCGCATTACATTTTTTAAATGGAAATCTATCGTATTTCGTGATCTGCCTAAAATAGTTCCTATTTCCCAAGATGATTTTCCTTGTGACACCAAATCAATGCACTCTATTTCTCTCGGAGACAGGTTATGAGCTCGTTCCGACGCAGTCGTAGTGTCGAACTTCGTAACCATCCGATGAAACCGCAGCGCGGCCATTTGCAGGTAGGTGATCGCTCTATTCTGCAATTCGCAGTCCGAGGATTGAGCAAAACTCACAAACCTAAAGCTGCCACCAGGGCCATGTAATGGGACGGTAACGCCTGACCTCAAGCCGAATGTTGCTGCTTCGTCCAAGACGCGGCGTCCATCTTCAGTTATGTTTTCATCAGTATACACCTCGCTCCATCGAAAGGGTCCCGCCTCCTTTCGACCTTTCTTGATGAGGGGGTCTATTTTGGCATAGCCCATTCTCGAGTAGCGCTCCTGCCATTCAGCAGGATAATTCCACATCACCACAGAACCCTCTCGGTTCGGCTTGAAAGCCCTCTCTGATGCGAGCGGCCCATAGGCAATCCACGGGCAATCGAAATTCAGCGCAAACGCAGACAACAGTTCGAACAACTGTTCGGATTGAGCGACATCATCAGTCATCTTGAGGAATAGGTCTAACTCCACCGCAATCCGCCGGAGTTCCATGATGTCTCCTTCATTGCGTTCTCATTGGTGCACAGTTTGCTCCAACCCAGCCTCGCAACATCCGAAGTCAACGGGACTCGAGCCGGAGTTCCTTCCGCCACCTGGAGTACCCTCAAGAGTCGTGCCAGCTTGCGAGCGAAGCTTCTCCTTCAGGTCGTCAATCGACGGGGGAGGTACCCAGGAGGCGAACCGACAGCACTGTGTCGGGGAGCGCACAATCCGACAGTCGAGCATCCGATTGACGGAATATGGGCAGGAAAGTATTCGCGGCGCGCTTTTGAAATCAGCACCTAAGTGCCGGGCCTGAGAAAGCTGCATTGCAACTGTACTTATTTGATCGAGGCAAGAACAAGCTCAAAATTCAATCGATACATCGACCTTCTTTTCCAATCTCCCGAGTTGAGCAGCCGTAGCAATCGTATTCGACTGGATGGCGGCTGACTTTCTCCAGGCTCGGTAACCTGCTGAATTTGTCCTTCGGATGTTCCCGCTCAGTTGGCACGACTTTTGAACTCACCGTCGTGAGGCGGCAAGAGCTGCCCGCCAAAATTGATGCTGTTATGGGGGAGGTCGAAATTCCAGTTTTGTCTTTTATCGTCTTTGGGACCGAGCGTGTTGATGCGCCCGCTTGGAAACTATGAGACGTTTCCCCGTCCATGGGCGCGGCGCCACTTGTCGCGACGTTTTCGCCTTCACTGTTCGCCTCTGGAACAGGCAGCCGGCCCGGCTCGCGATCATCATGACCGCGATGCTCGCCTCCACGCTGGCTGACGTGTTGATGCCGCTCTATTCTGGCCGACTCATCGACGCTGTTTCTCGTGCTGCTAATGCGGCAGCACCAGCTTCGGATTCAGCTGTTGCAGCATTCTCTGTACCGATTGCATTGGCACTCGGTGGCATTGCCATGCGCCACGTCGCCTTCATTGGCCTGAGCGACCTGGTGTTGAAAATGATTTCCGACGTCGCGACCGAAGCGTTCCATCATGTGCAGCGCTTTTCGACAGACTGGCATGCAAACAGCTTCGCCGGCTCGACAGTGCGCAAGATAACGCGCGGCATGTGGGCGCTCGACCTCCTCAACAGCACGATACTCGTCACGCTGCTCCCGTCGTTTGTCATCTTGATCGGCTCGACGGTGCTGCTCGGCTGGCACTGGCCGGTCATGGGCGCGATCTTTGCTTGCGGCTCTCTCGTCTACCTTGCGTTTTCGATTTCGCTGTCGCTCGGCTATGTCGCGCCAGCGGCGAGCCTTGCCAACCGATGGGACACAAGGCTCAGCGGCGCGCTTGCGGACGCGGTCAGTTGCAACGCTGTGGTCAAGGGCTTCGGCGCAGAGGTTCGCGAAGACGAGCGGCTTGCAAATATCATGACGAAATGGCGGCACCGCGCGCGCCGGAGCTGGGTGCGCGGAACGATCATCGGCTCAACCCAAGGCGTAACTTTGGTTGCGCTCAGGGTGGCGGTGGTCGGATATGCCCTGCTTCTGTGGTCGCATGGACAGGCAACGCCGGGCGAGATAGCATATGTTCTCACGTCCTTCATCGTCCTGCAGGGCTATCTGCGTGATGCCGGCATGCATGTCCGCAACGTGCAGCACTCGGTTAATGAGATGGAAGAACTAGTGGCCATCCACAATCAGCACGTGGATGTTGCCGATCGTCCAGAGGCCAAGCCGATCCGGATCACGAAGGCCCGTATCGATTTCGAGAACGTCCACTTCCGCTACGCCAACCATCCCCTGCCGCTCTATAGCGAATGTTCGCTGTCGATTGAAGCTGGCGAAAGGGTTGGGTTGGTTGGACCCTCCGGTTCCGGCAAGACAACATTCGTGAAGCTGATCCAGAGACTCTACGACCTGAGCGGCGGCCGGATCCTGATAGACGGTCAGGACGTCTCCGAGGTGACCCAAGAGTCCCTTCGTTCGCAGATCGCGATCGTGCAGCAGGAGCCGATCCTGTTTCACAGGTCGCTTGCCGAGAACATCGCCTATGGCCGGCCTGGCGCGAGCCAGGCCGAGATCGAGCAAGCGGCACGACTGGCAAGTGCCCACGAATTCATCGCGCCCCTGCCGAAGGGCTATGGGACATTGGTCGGCGAAAGGGGTTTGAAGCTCTCCGGCGGCGAGCGCCAGCGCGTGGCGATCGCGCGCGCCTTCCTCGCGAACGCGCCGATCCTTATTCTGGACGAGGCCACATCGAGCCTCGATTCGGAATCCGAGGTGCTCATTCAACAAGCGGTGGATCGGTTGATGGTGGGCCGAACCACACTCGTCATCGCACACCGGCTGTCGACGGTCCGCTCGCTCGATCGGCTGCTCGTCTTCGACCGTGGCCGCATCATGGAGGACGGCGATCATGCCGCCCTGATCAATCTCGATGGTGGCATTTACCGCCGCCTCTTCGAACGGCAGGCGTTGGAACTCGCGAAGGGCCTGGCCTGATCGCTAAACCGGCTTGCGCGATGCGCCGAGCCGTTGCCGGAGAGGGGTGTGGCAGTGACCAGCGGCGGGCGTTAGGCGGCAAAACCAGCACGGCAGGAACTGTCCGCCAAACGGGCGAGCGGGAATGCACCACGTCTAAGCTTCGGCGAATGCGCGCAGTTACACGCGGGCACCGAATTGTCGCGCCTAACGGCGCACGCACCAAAAGGGCGGGAATGTCGACGGCCCGGGAAGAGTGCGGCCCTCGCCGTTACCCACATTTCGCCAAAGGAAGCGAAGTCAACGCACATTGAGAGGGCGGTGCTTCCCGGCCGGCTGGGATCCCTGTCGCTGGCCCAACCTACCGCACGCCGGCCACGTCAACGGTTCAAAGTCCCTTCGGTTCGCAAAGTCGTCCCCTTGGAGACCCGGAAGCGCAGGAGCTCCGACCGCAGTCTTCGCTCAACTCTGGCCATCTGCTCCGGGATTGGATTCCGTTCCCTTGCTAGCACAGTGGCAGCTGAGCACGAACTCGCCGGCCCCGTGTCTTTCGATTACGGCCAACGGGCTTAGGAAGAGATTGGATTCGCCGGCCCTCTGCGGAGCGAATGAACAGTTCTACAGATCATCGACGTCCGCGAAAAAGAGCACGCAGCCGAAGTAGCCGGCCTGAAGCAGCAGCGAACAGGCCAGCGTCGTGACGACTGCCACACGGAGCGAATCCAAAGCGAAGTAAACCATCGACGCATTGCTGCACAGGACCAGCCCCACGAGCCGACAAAAAGATGAAGTGCAACGCCGTTCTCCTGGTTTTCGCCAGATCATGTTGCGAGCTCGTCGGCCGCAACATGCGTCTGGCAGTTCTTGGGGCAGACGCGGCCGCAGGCTCCGCAGCCGATGCAGCGGCCGGCATCATCGACAACCATGATCATGCGATTGAGCTTGCCGTCGAAATCGTCGTCCTCGTCATCGCAGGGGCCGAGGATTTCACCCGCATCATCAACGCCGTGAAGATGCATGACATCGCGCGAGCAGACCTTGAAACAACGGCAGCAGCCGATGCAGGTCTTGCTATCGATGGAGGTCAGGTACGACGGCATCCAAATGGAGCCGTCACGGGTGGTGAATGTGCGCATCATCCTAAATTCTTCATTGAAGCGAGTTCTCTCTTGGCAACATCCAACTCGGCATAAACGGCTTGGGTTTTCTCGGCGACTTCCTGTATGTCGGCCCACTTGCCCGGCAGACCCTCGACAAGGTCCTGCAATGCCATCTTGGCAATAGCTGCACGCAACTGGAGCTTTCGGACTTTCTTCCTCATCTTATCTAGGTCTGACATAGATCCTTCCTGGAACAATGGTTTTGTTGATGCGCTCCATCTCGGGCTAGGCTTCAATGGCTGCAGTCGCATCGTCGACCAGTTTCGTACCGGCCTCAGCAAGTTTGCGGAAAGTCTCGAAGCCGAACCGGTGGACGTCTCGACAGAACGCCCAACCGCTGGAAGCCCGCAGGGGCTTCATTCCAATTATTGGCGACGTCGACACGCCGGAGCGCTCCTCGATCGCAAGCGCTACGGCGGTGTAAAACATGTCGAGCCTCCACAGCGCGTCAGGATCGGGATCGCCGCCAAAGGGTACCGCACGTTGCTGTTGCTTGGTGATGATGAACTCGGCCAGCAGCTCGGCATCCGAATGGCCTTCCCATAAGCCGAAGGAATCCTGAGTACGAATGAGCCGCAGGAGGCATTTGACGAACGGGGAAGCAAGGGCCTCGTCGTCATTGTTGACAGCAGGGCCAACCGGAGGAATTTCGTTGTTCGTCATTTCAGTCTTCGTCTTCGAGGTACGATTTCCTTTTCCTGCGATGCCCACTCCGGGTCCGCTTGCGTGGCCGACGAATGGCTTGGGCGGGCCAACCCCAAGAGTGCCCCGTGGCCGACCTCGACATGTCCACGAGTGCGAGACCTGCGGCGCGAATTCGCGGCGCACATCGTCTGCGCCGCGATCCGACCGGTGGTCAACGCAATTGAAATCCAACCTTCCGCAAGCCGCCGCCTGCTGCATCGACATACTTGCTGCGAAGAGAGCTTCGATGGGCGGATTGGCCAGTGTTCAATTCCAATTGTCAGTCCCTTCGCGATTCTTGCTCAGGAAGTGACTGCGTTTTGAGTTTCGGGTGCCTTCTTTTGCGGAGCCACACAAAGATCCGCGTGACAGGCAGGCTCACCCGTGTAGTTGGCCAGTGCTTCGAGCAATGGGGTAAGATAGTACTGTTTGGTGTGGTCCGGAATTGGCCCCAGCCGGTCCACCGATTTCAGTGCCACCTCGATCAACTCGATTGCGCGATCTTTGTTGCCGCTCTCGTAATAATACTGAGCTACCGGGAGGTACCGGAGGTATTTAAACGGGCCATCGCCGTTCGGGGGATTGAGTGCCAGTATCTGTTCCGAGAGCTCGTTGCCCATCGCAAAGCGCTCCGCGCGCGGAAGATGGGAATTGTCCATCGTGGGATCGAAGAGTTGGTTGAGGGCCAAGGCCATCCACGACACCGCGTCGGACGTTTTGTCGATCGCGTCCTCGACCAATTCTCGCATGACCGGCATGCCGGTCTTGATGTCGCGCAGCTTGTGAAGCAGAAGATCCGCATGAATCTGCCGGAACTCACAAGAGTCTGGCATCAAGGCGAGGCCTTCTTCGATGGCCAAGAGCGCCGCCGTCCAATCCTCGGCCTGCATCGCCGGCTCAAGTTTGGCGTATATCGGCCCGGTAAGCGACATTTCGCGCGCTGCAAGTTGGTTATGCGCGATGCGCTTTGCATCGGCGGCTTTCGCTTCATAGCTGCTGCGCCAGCTGCCGTTAAGGACTTTCGGCAAAACGTCATCGAGTTCCGCCGGGTGGCCGATAAAAGCGATGTGGCCGTCGCGGTCGACCACGAACGAGGTGGGAATCCCAATCGAAGAGCTGGGATCCAGCCAGAGCTTGTTCATTTCGCCAATGTAATCGAACCCGATACGATAATTCAGATTCGGGAACTTCTCGGTCAGCCAGGCATCCACGTTGGTCCGCGCCTCGTCTGCGGTAGGACCCTGTTCGCAGGCGGCAACTCCGACCGCCTCAAATCCGCTGCCTTCATATTTCTCCTGCAGTTCGATCAAATCGGGCATGGCGTCGACACATGGTCCGCACCAAGTCGCCCAAAACTCAACGAGGTAGACCTTGCCGGGCCGAAAGTTCGTGAGGGGCTCGCCACGCAGCCAGTTCTCCACTTTGATCGCAGGAGCCGGGGACCCCATACGCAGTTCCATCTTGGTGTCCAAAGTCATTCCACACCTTTCGTCTCTTTTGTCGCGGAATATTTTCCAGTCAAAATCGGACACGGTCTCGAGGGCATCGCTCCCTCTGGCTTGCTTCAGCGAAGCTCTCACCGTGTTGCCGCACATCAAGCTGCAACGGAGGTGCCAATTCCCTCAGCTCCGGTAAGCGGCGGGAAATGCTTTGAAATTCTCCACGAGGCCAAATGCGGCCGATTGTCGTGAACCCGACATGTCTTCTGCCGCTGTCGGGTTTCGCCCTATCACTCTTGAGAGCTTGGACGGCTCGCCTGTGATTAGACTGGCCTCGGTCCTCGAGCAGTGGCAGTTTGGCGCCAGTTCGAAAGCGCGAACTCGCCGGCTTGGTCCTCGTGCCGCCACCGCCGCGTGTGGATTCTTGCCCCGGAGTCAAAATTCGCCTCGCGGTTGCCAACGGCGGCATGCGCTCAATGCGCGTGGCGTTGAGCCCCGACAGCACGTAATGGTACCAATTAGTGGATGCCCGTCGCTGCCTCCACTTCTCCAGCCAAGCGCTCGAACGACGCTACCTACCCACGTTCGAGCGCGACCGCGGAATCGCAGACTGCCGAACGTCAGCCGTTGCGAAAGGTGTAGCCGTACCCGTTGATCGCCGGCGCGCCGCCTAGATGTGCGTAGAGGACCCTCGATCCCTGTGGAAAGAAGCCCCTCTGGACGAGGTCGATCATCCCTTGCATCGATTTGCCCTCGTAAACGGGGTCCGTAATCATGCCCTCGAGCCGCGCGCACAAACGGATTGCCTCTTTGGTTTCCTCCGATGGAACGCCATAACCCGGGTACGCGTAGTCCATGAACAACACCACGTCTGCCTCGACAATTTCCGCTCCGAGGTGGACGAGCTTCGCTGTATTTTGGGCGATGCCAAGCACCTGCGCCTTGGTCTTGGCGGGCATGGCGGAGGCATCGATACCGATCACGTTGCGCTGTCGACCATCCTTGGCGAACCCGACGAGCATGCCGCCGTGGGTTGAACCAGTCACCGTACAGACGACGATATAGTCGAAGGCAAACCCAAGCTGCTCTTCCTGGGCACGCACCTCCTCAGCGAACCCCACATAGCCCAGGCCGCCGTATTTGTGGACAGAGGCGCCGGCAGGTATCGCATATGGCCTGCCGCCCCTTGCCTTGACTTCATAAAGTGCCTTTTCCCAGCTGCGGCGGATGCCGATGTCAAAGCCCTCGTCAACCAGGCGCACCTCTGCCCCCATGATGCGGCTCAAGAGAATATTGCCGACCCGGTCGTAGACAGCATCATCATGTGGGACCCAGCTCTCCTGGACCAGGAGGCATTTCATGCCGATCTTGGCGGCGACCGCAGCGACCATGCGCGTATGGTTGGACTGCACGCCACCGATTGTGACGAGCGTATCGGCATCTGACGCGATCGCGTCAGGCACAATGTATTCGAGCTTGCGCAGCTTGTTTCCGCCGAACGCGAGACCGGAGTTGCAGTCCTCGCGTTTGACGTAGATTTCCACCTTGTCGCCCAGATGCTTGCCGAGGCGGTCGAGCCTCTCGATCGGCGTGGGTCCAAAGGTGAGCGGATAACGTTCGAATTTTTCCAGCATGCTATCTCCAGCAAAAAAGTACCTGAACCTGCTACGCACCGGTCAGCCCAGGGGTATGGTCGCGTGTTAGCCGAACACAGATTCCCTATACGATCAGCTCAGTCATCAGAGGGTGACCAAAATTGGTGTGGGTCTGAGCACTGATCCTGTCATCCGCGCATCAAAGCAGCAGCACATGCTGGGCATTCGACCAAGCCGGGACACAGCTGAAAATTGCATTCCGCAGTTGATCAGAGTCAGACGACTGGTACCCGAGCTTTCCTGTAACCATCGGCATGCTGGCCCCTGTGGCGAGTTCCACGAGCGCGGCTAGAGGACTGCCAGATCAGAAAGAGCACGCGGCCGAAGTAGCCGGCCTGAAGCAGCAGCGAACAGGCCAGCGTCGTGACGACTGCCACACGGAGCGAATCCAAAGCGAAGTAAACCATCGACGCATTGCTGCACAGGACCAGCCCCACGAGCCGACAAAAAGATGAAGTGCACGCCGCTCCCCTGGTTTTCGCCAGATCATGTTGCGAGCTCGTCGGCCGCAACATGCGTCTGGCAGTTCTTGGGGCAGACGCGGCCGCAGGCTCCGCAGCCTATGCAGCGGCCGGCATCATCGACAACCATGATCATGCGATTGAGCTTGCCGTCGAAATCGTCGTCCTCGTCATCGCAGGGGCGAGGATTTCACCCGAATCATCAACGCCGTGAAGATGCATGACATCGCGCGAGCAGACCTTGAAACAACGGCAGCAGCCGATGCAGATTTGCTATCGATGGAGGTCAGGTACGGCGGCATCCAAATGGAGCCGTCACGGGTGGTGAATGTGCGCATCATCCTAAATTCTTCATTGAAGCGAGTTCTCTCTTGGCAACATCCAACTCGGCATAAACGGCTTGGGTTTTCTCGGCGACTTCCTGTATGTCGGCCCACTTGCCCGGCAGACCCTCGACGAGGTCCTGCAATGCCATCTTGGCAATAGCTGCACGCAACTGGAGCTTTCAGACTTTTTTCCTCATCCTATCTAGGTCTGACATAGATCCTTCCTGGAACAATGGTTTCTTGATGCGCTCCATCTCGGGCTAGGCTTCAATGGCTGCAGTCGCATCGTCGACCAGTTTCGTACCGGCCTCAGCAAGTTTGCGGAAAGTCTCGAAGCCGAACCGGTGGACGTCTCGACAGAACGCCCAACCGCCGGAAGCCCCCACGGGTTTCATTTCTATTGTCGGCGACGTCGACACGCCGGAGCGCTCCTCGATCGCAAGCGCTACGGCGGTGTAAAACATGTCGAGCCTCCACAGCGCGTCAGGATCGGGATCGCCGCCAAAGGGTACCGCACGTTGCTGTTGCTTGGTGATGATGAACTCGGCCAGCAGCTCGGCATCCGAATGGCCTTCCCATAAGCCGAAGGAATCCTGAGTACGAATGAGCCGCAGGAGGCATTTGACGAACGGGGAAGCAAGGGCCTCGTCGTCCTTGTGGACAGCAGGGCCAACCGGTTCATGAGGAATCTCGCTTTTCCCCAATTTCAGTACTCCTCTTGAAGGACGATCTCTTTTTCTGCGATGTGTGGTTCGGGCGCTTGCGTGGGCGGGGAATGGCTTGGGCGAGCCGATCCCACGCAACAGTGTCCCGTGGCCGACCTCGAGCACGTCCACCAATGCGAGACCTTTCACCGCGGCGCGAACGCCTGCGCCGCGGTTCGACCCGAGGTAAACGCAATGGAAATTCCACCTGCCGCAAGCCGCGCACTTTTGCGGCATCGACGTTATTGCTGCGAAGTGCGCCTGGGCGGGCGGATTTGCCGGTGTTCAATTCCAATTGTCATGCCCTTCGCGATCCTTGCTCAGGAAGTGACAGCGTTTTGAGTTTCGGAAGTCTTGTTTTGCGGAGCCACACAGAGACCCGCGTGACAGGCAGGCTCACCCGTGTAGTTGGCCAGGGCTTGGAGCAACGAGGTGAGGTAGCGCTGTTTGGTTTGGTCCGGCACTGGCTCCGAATGGTCCAGCGATTTGATTGCCACCTCGATCAACTCGATCGCCCGGTCCTTGTTGCCGCTCTCGTAATAATACTGAGCGACCGGAAAGTAACACCCGAATTTAAAGTCTCCATCGCCTTGCGGAGGATTAAGTTCCAGGATCTGTTCGGAGAGCTCCTTGCCCATCGCAAAGCGATCATCATGCGGAAGATGGGAGTTGTCGATCGTGGGATGGAAGAGTTGGTTCAGCGCCATCACCACCCAAGACATCGCTTCGAACTTTTTGTTGATCGCGTCCTCGACCAATTCGCGCATAAGCGGCAAGCCGGTTTTGATGTCGCGCAGCTTGTGAAGCAGAATATCCGCATGAACCCGCCGAAAATCAAAAGAGTCTGGCATCACGGCGAGGCCTTCTTCGATGGCCAATAGTGCCGCTGCCCAATCCTCGTCCTGCATCGCCGGCCCAAGTTTGGCGTATATCGGCTGACTCAGCGACGATTCGCGCACACGCGAGATTCGCTTTGCATCGACGGCTTTCGCTTCATAGCTGCTGCGCCAGCTGCCGTTAAGGACTTTCGGCAAAACGTCATCGAGAGGTGCCGGGTGGCCGATATAAGCGATGTGGCCGTCGCGGTCGACCACGAACGAGGTGGGAATCCCGAACGAAGAGCTGGGTTCCAGCCAGAGCTTTTTCATTTCGCCAGTGCAATCGAACGCTGTCCGATAATTCAGATTCGGGAACTTCTCGGTCAGCCAGGCATCCACGTTGGTCCGCGCTTCGTCCGCGGTTGCAGCCTTTTCGCAAGCTGCGACTCCGATAATCTCAAATCCGCTGTCTTTATATTTCTCCTGCAGTTCGATCAAATGGGGCATGGCGTGGACACATGGTCGGCACCAAGTCGCCCAAAATTCAACGAGGTAGACCTTGCCGGGCCGAAGGCTCGTGAGGGGCTCGCCACGCAGCCAGTTCTCCACTTTCAGCGCAGGAGCCGGGGACCCCATACGCAGTTCCATCTTGGTGTCCAAAGTCATTCCACACCTTTCGTCTCTTTTGTCGCGGAATATTTTCCAGTCAAAATCGGACACGGTCTCGAGGGCATTGCTCCCTCTCGCTTGCTTCAGCGGAGCTCTCACCGTGTTGCCGCACATCAAGCACGGCAAAGGGCATGCCAACCCTTCTTAGCTTCGGCAAGCGCCGGTACCGCCTTGAATAAGCGAGCCCTAACACGGCCAGCTGACGTTAACCTGAATGTCGGCTTTCGACGGCTCACCTTAGCGGCTGCCGTTTAGGAAGGTGAGAGTTTGGCTGGCCCGCTGGCGATAAGACCGGCTTCGGCGTCCTGGAGTAGTCGCACTTCGGCGATGGGGTCGAAAGTGCGGGAGAGGCTCGGTACCCTTGCAGCCACCGCCGCATGTGGCCCGGCGTCATAATTCGCGTCGCGGTTGCCAACGGCGGCGTTGGGCTCGATCCACGTGGCGTTGAGCCCGACAGCACGTAAAGCTGCATCGTGATTGAATGCCCTTTGCTGTTTCACGCCAAGCAGGAGTCGCGCGACGCTACCTGATCGTGCCCACTGGAGTGGTGTAGCTGACGGCATTGGTCGCCGTGCTCTCCGGCATGGGCCGGAATTGATCAGCGCGCCACTGCCGGCAGGCTGATGAGCGGATCATCGCTCATTTGGCTGATGGTCTCAAGAGTCATGTAGCGCGCCCGCTGCACGGCCCATTCATCATTCTGTTCAAGCAGCAACGCGCCGACGAGACGGACAATGGCATCGTCATTGGGGAAGATGCCGACGACCTCGGTGCGCCGCTTGATCTCGCCGTTGAGACGCTCGATCGGATTCGTCGAGTGGAGCTTGGTGCGATGTTCCTTGGGGAAGGTCATGTAGGCCAGCACGTCGGGCTCGGCCTCGTCCATGATTGTCGCCAGCTTCGGCACCTTCGGCCGGATCTGGTCGGCGACGGCACGCCATTGGGCGCTGGCAGCCTCGGGCGTCTCCTGGGCGAAGGCGGTCGCGATGAAGGCCGAGACGACCCTGCGGCCGCTCTTGCCGGCGTGCGCCAGCACGTTTCGCATGAAGTGGACCCGGCAGCGCTGCCATGTGGCGCTGAGCACCTTGGTGACGGCGGCCTTGAGGCCCTCATGAGCATCGGAGACGACAAGCTTGACGCCGCGCAGGCCGCGACGGGTCAGCTTGCGCAGGAACTCGGTCCAGATCGGCTCGGCCTCGGAGGTGCCGACCTCCATGCCCAGCACCTCGCGGCGGCCGTCCGCGTTGACGCCGACGGCGATGATGACGGCGACCGAGACGATGCGGCCACCGCGGCGCACCTTCAGGTAGGTGGCGTCGATCCACAGGTATGGCCAATCGCCCTCGATCGGCCGCTCGAGAAAGGCCTTCACCTTGCCGTCGATCTCCTCGCAGAGCCGGCTCACCTGGCTTTTGGAGACGCCGCTCGCGCCCATCGCCTTGACCAGGTCGTCGACCGAGCGCGTCGAGATGCCCTGCACGTAGGCCTCCTGGATGACCGCGGTGAGCGCCTTCTCGGCCATGCGTCGCGGCTCCAGGAAGCTGGGGAAGTAGGAGCCCTTCCTCAGCTTTGGGATGCGCAGCTCGACCGTGCCGGCCCGCGTCTCCCAGTCCCTGTCGCGATAGCCGTTGCGCTGGACAAGCCGCAGCGGGTTCTTCTCGCCATGGGCCGCGCCGGTCGCCGCGCCCACTTCCAGCTCCATCAGCCGCTCAGCGGCAAAGCCGATCATCTCGCGCAAGATATCGGCGTCGGGGGTCTTCTCCACGAGCGTGCGCAGGTCCATCATGTCGTCGGTCATCGGTGCTTCCTTCGAATCAGGTTGTGTCAGCAACCCAACCCTACCGAAGAACATCGATGACCACCGCTACGCCGCTCGCTCGCTACGGCGCTGTTGAGGGCGCGCTCGCGAGCGGCTTCGCTACCGCCGAGCTACACCACTCAGCGGGGCACGACCCGCTACCTTGCTCAAGCGCGAGCAGAGCGATCTGACGCCGTAGGAATATTGCTCGTCCCGCTTTTGCCGCCAGAGGCGGAAATCTTTCCTGAATGCCACCGCCGATCATCAATATCGACGAATCATATCCCGCTGCCCATTTGTTCGACTCCGAGGTCGGGCCAGCACTCCGTCAAGGGACGGTTGATGAACCCTAGATGCTCGGGATTGGCGCATGGCGCGCGCCGCAGAAGGCTGTCAAGGATGCGGCGCGCTCGCCAGGCCAGCAGCCCAAAGTTCGGATCAGCCAGCCCGCGCTGTCCAAGGCAGGCGTTCTGAACGAAAAGGCGTCGGTCTCGCGGTCCGTCCCAGTACACCGAAAAATCCTCGCCGATGGCGAGCTCATTGCCGATCTGTTCGAGGCGATCTGCGATCGGTTCTAGGAAACCCGGCAGCGGTTTCTCGTACCCGGTGGCCAGGATGACGATATCGGCGGTTACTTCTCCGATGTTGTCCAAGCCGCGTTGCAGCGTGAGCCTGTGCCCTGCTCCGGCATTGATGCAGCGCGACACGTTGCAACTTGGCCTCAATGTGATCTCGCATTGGTGTGGCTCGAGAAAGGCGTGGTGGTAGAGCGCCTGATAGACCGCGCGCAACTTGCTTTCTGAAATGCCCTCGGAGGCAAGCGCGAAACGCCGCAGGAACAGCTGTCGATGCACCTCGCTCATCGCAGCAAAACGATCCGAGAAGCATGGCGTGAACAGCCCGTTTGTGAACGCGTGGTCGTCGAAAGGCATCTCGCGCGTCAAGACCCATGTGATCGCCGCGGGCCGCCGTTCTTTCGGCCGGCCGACAAGGTGCAGTAGCAGCTCGGCTCCCGACTGTCCGCCGCCAACAACGCAGACATGCTTTTTTTGCACCTCAGGATTGATGTGGGCCAACTCAGATGAGTGGAACAGGTTGGGTCCAGTCCAGCCATGAAACTGAGGCGGAATTTGCGCCTGCTTGCCTATGTCGATGACGAGGTTTCTTGCATCAAGGACCGCGTTGTCCGTCCGCACGCGAAACTCGCCGTCAAAGCGGATTTCGCGAACGGCCTCGCCGCCACGGACAAGCGGATTCTTCTGGAACGCCCAGTTGAGATATTGGGCGAACTCGGCTCTAAGCACCCCGTGAAATTGCGCATTGAGGAAATTGTAAAGACGCCCGTTCTCGTGGAGGTAGTTTACGAATGTGTAGGCTGATCGCGGATTGACCAGAGTAACCAGATCCTGGAAGTGGCCGACCTGGAGCTCCGCGCAATCGAAAGCGCTGCCTGGATGTCCTCGGAAATCGACCTCCCGGTCCAGGAACAGTGCCCCTTGCGCAATCTCTTCCTGTATCTGACACGCAAGGCTCAAATTAGATGGTCCAGCACCCACACCAATACAAAAGAGGTCCACTTATCCTTACTCCTCTAGGAGTGTTTTCCAACTCAGCGGCATGTTGACGTCGATCGCCGGGCATTGAGCAATGCGAACCTCACAGGCATGCTTGAGCCGCGGTCCCGACTGAGAGGACAGCATAAGCGTGTGCCGCCTTCCAGGTCTTGGGCTCAATGTCGGCGGCATCGACAGCGGCGCGGCGTGATCCGAACCCAAGAGCAGAAGGAAAGTGTGTGATGCTGTCGCGCGGCTCTTCCGGATCTTACGGCGGCTTCTAGCGCCGGCCTCCACCCCAGGAGTGGCTGTTTCCCTGCCACGACGGAAGCGGCTCTTTCTTTCGAGGGGCGTAACCATGGATAATGGCTCTTAATGCTTTCGGAGACTCCCATGCATGCGGCGTGCCGGATAAAGACCCGTCAAACCAACGAGTTCGCGCAGTTCCAGCTCGTCTGGAATCCGACATTGTCGCACGCCCGACGATCGGGCAGGGGAAGCTCCGCGGCAGCGGCCCTTGCACACCGCAGGCTGACAGGGACAGCCGCCGATTTGACGCGCGTCCGGTCGCGTGGTGGCTGCCATGCAGCAAGATATCGAGACGGGCGCTTTGCGGCGGGGGAGCGCCTGCCGACCGAGCCCGAACTGGCTGCGAGCTTTGGCGTTAGCCGCTCAGTCATCCGGGAAGCCGTATCGCGCCTGAAAGCCGTTGGCGTCGGGTCAGCCGTCAGGGGTCCGGCGTGTTTGTCAGCGACGCCCCTTCTGCAGCGTTCTTTCAGGATACGGGGTGCCGAGGTCGGCAGCGGGATCGCTCTGCGCGAGATTCTCGAGCTACGGCTGTGCCTCGAAGTAGAGGAGCCGGGCTTGCGACAGCGGACATCAGAGCGTGTGATCGAGGAGTTCGTTCCAGCCTGGTCGCTGGCGCCGATCGTGCGGGCGCTGCAGACATTACGTGGTGTGGATCTGATCGTTGCCGTGACGTTTGCTACCCAGATTGGCGACGTGCGCCGTTTCGAAAGCCCGCGCCAGCTCATGGGCTATGTTGGCCTTGATCCTGGTGAGTGGTCGACCGGCGAGACAGTCAGACGGGGCGGTATCACCAGGGCAGGGAATCTCCGGCCAGCAACTTGCCATCCTCCAACCGCTTGGCGAACAAGCATACGCCCGTGCCGTCGAAATTGGCCCGGAGCACATAGACCGCGCCCGAGAAAGGCTATATGGCGCGCCACATAATCGTTCTTATGCGTCGGGCGAGATTTTGTGGCGGAGCCGCCCTGACCTGTTCGGGCCGGCCAAACCCAGCTTGCCTCCGCCACATAATATTCAGATGGAGTTCAGCAGTTGCAGAACGGAGTCCTTCGGGCGGAAAAGGCACGCCGTGATCGCCGTTGAGCCGGCCTTCTCCAGTCCATTGCGCATCATCTCGACATCCGCTGCGGGTAGTGGCGACCTGTGCGTGCCCGAGCCAGGCTTGGATCGTCAAAAGATCCACGCCAGACTGGACAAGCTTCATGGCGAGGGAGTGCCGGAAGATGTGCGGCGATATGGGCTTGACGGCCAAGACTGGCCTGGCAGGCACCGTCTTGGCCGCACGCCGCATGATATGGGTCGCTCCGAAACGGGTCAGGCGCTCGTTGCGGGCGCCGACGAATATCGGTCGCGGCTCGTGATGGGAGATCCCGCGCTCGCCCCACAAGGTCGTCAGCGCTCGCGCCAGGTCCTTAAGAATGGCCACGACGCGGTCTCTGCGCCCCTTGCCGCGCGGCAGCACTTGCGGGTGAGAGCGCTCCAATTGAAGGTCATTTGCGTTTACGCCGGTGCCTTCCGAGACCCGGGCGCCGGTCCGTGCCAGGAAGAGCAGAAAGGCTCGGTCGTGCCGACCACGAGGCGTCTTTGGGTCGGGCGCCGCGATGAGGGTATCTACTTCGGCCTTGGTGAGATGGTGCGTTACCTCGATGTGCGCCCGTTTAATGGTAATCGACAGCACGCGTTGGGCCACACCGAAGGACGCCGGATCGGCGGCAGCGACGTGGTGGAAAGAAGATCGGATCGCGGCCAAGCGGGCGTTGCGCGTGGCGACGCAATTGTTCCGCTTCTCCTCGAGTTCGTCGAGAAAAGCGAGAACGAGGTCTCGATCGAGATCTTCGAGCGCCAACGCCGCCGGCTTCTTACGCAACCGGTCGGCGGCAAAGAGGAGCATGCGCAAGGCGTCGCGATAGCTGGCCACGGCCGCGGGAGTCGCATTGCGCTGCTTCGTCAGGCGCCGGCGGAAATAGGACTCCAGGAGCGGCGCCAGGAGCAGGTGTTCGCTCATGCTGCGCCTCCATCGAGGGCGGCACGCTCAGCCGCGATAGCGAGGAGCTCCGCCGAGCCCGTGAGGTAGTAGGCCGTGTCGCTGTAACTAACGTGGCGAGATATGTGGCGAGCAAAGGCAATAACGCCTGAACGTCGGCGCGCTTGGTGCCAGAGGCTGAGGCGGGTCACGGCAAACCGGTGCCTGAGATCGTGCGGCCTTAACGGCTTACCGCAATCAAAGTCGGCGAGTTTACGGACCGCGGCAAAGCCGTTTTGCAGGCCGGTCGCCGAGAGGCAGTTGCCCCGGGAACTGAGGAAGAAGGCCTGATCCTTGGGTATTGGGAAAGCGGCGTCAAAGGCGGTCATGCGACGCCTCCCGGAAAGGGGAGTGAGACCTCGGCGAGCTGCGAGGTGGCGGCCTTTACGTACAATGCCGTTGTGCTTCGGTGCCCGAGAAGATCGGCGACCTCATTGATCGGCCTTCGCTGCTTGACGAGCTGGGTGGCAAGACTGTGGCGCAGGAGATGCGCACCTGCGACTCGCCCGAGTTCAACCCCGCCATGTCGCAACCGCTTCGGCACGATCCTCGAAACAGGCGACGCTCATTTGAATGCTGCCACTGGCGGCGTGAAGGACAGAAAAAGATTTGGACTATCCACCTTCGGTCGAGCGCGCAGGACATAGTCGGCGAGCGCGGCGCCGGTCTCCTCAAGCAGCGGCGCCACGAGATCCCGGTTGCCCTTGGTGCGCCCGACCGAAACCTCGCCAGCATGCCAGTCGATATCCTGCAGCTGAATTGCGCGTAGCTCACCGTTGCGAATGCCCGTCGTGGCGAGTAGCAGCAGGACGGCTCGATCGCGGATGTCGACCGGCGTCGTTGCGCCGATCGCATCGATTGCGCGCCGAAGGTACCCATGCAAGTCGCGGCGGCAAATGCGCCAAACGCCAATGAGGCGCCTTGGGACGACGCGGTCGAGATCCTGGTCATGGTGGCCAGCCCAACATAAAAACTGAAGAAATGTTCGGATGTGAGAAGTCGCCGCCGTGCGGGTGCCGGTGGTCGCCGATAGCGACACCCGCATCGCCCAACTCTACTACGTTGAGAGCGATGTTTTGGCCGCCGGCACGCCCAGCGCCATGCGCCGCCATCTTCTGCTGGCGGCGAGCGGCTCGGTGTCATCGAGGAACATGAAGTGGCCGCCTTGTCTTAGGCTCTTGATTCCTTGCAGCCCCTCGCTGGAACGACTTCGATCGATCCTCAAAGGGAGTTTGCGCCGCTGCCTTGATGAGTGGGAGCCGTTCGAAGCTTTTTCGATGCGTTCATCGACGCTGTATGACTGGCAGGCCCCAAGTATGGCGGGATGGACGTCTCCGACGCCAAGCGCCTGAAGGCTCTGGATGACGAGAACGCGAAGCTGTAGAAGCTGATCGCAGACCAGTCCATCGGTCCCATCTGTTTTGTCGGCGCGCATCGCTCTTGCCCGCTTGACGAACGTCTTGACATAGCACGGCGAGATCAACCGCACCTCGTGACCAAAGTGCTGCGATCTCGCGCGCCAGTAAGTTGACCACCGCAAATCGAGGCCGACCAGACAGGCAGGCTGCTTCTCGAAAAACCGCAGCACCTCGGCACGGCGGAGCTTCCGGTTGATGATTGAGAACCCGCAGCGTCAGCGCCGTGGATCTGGAATACCTGCTTGGCGATGTCCGGCCCGGTAGCGAATATGCAGGAGGCAAGCCCGTGACGGTCCGATACGTTGCGATAATATCATCGTCGCTGTGAACCGCCCCGGGTTTGCCGGAGGGTGGCTTCAGGGAACGGCTCCTACCTTGTGGCGTTGAAATGACGACCAGTATTTAGCACTCCGATGCTGCGGTTGCGGGCCGTTCCACTCCATCAAACGAGACACTGTTCGCTGATAGTTGTCAGCCTGGATGTTTTGCTCGACCGGCCCCTCGCGCCAGAGCCGTTTGGTGGGGCGTCGCTGCTGGGCCGTTTGGTCCCTTACCCAGCCAGCGGAACAGACGCAGACCCACATACCTCAATACCGACGAACACGCGGCCAGCGCCCACACTGTGGCGGTAATAGTTGTGCCCATCCACGCAGAATGGGGTTTATCTCCCGAAGCTTATCGCCAAGGCAGACGAGATGCTGCCCCGTCCCGTCAGTTGCTTGACCCTGCGACGCCACATCTCGACCGAAGCCACATTACGCACCAAATGTGTTCGAGCACATGGTGCGAAAATCCGCCCGCCCGGATCTGTGAGGGCGAAAGCCACGACCTCAGCCTGCCGGGAACGGAATCACTCGGCGAGACCCCTTCCGTGACCAATGTGGCCATATAAAATCAAGATGAACAGACGCTCGTATCTATATTGGACATTGGCGAACGCGTGCCTAGAGTTCGTGGGCGCTGGCCAAAATCATGACGCCCTTGGTCGCCTCTAAGCTGGTTCTAAAGCTAACGCAGGCAAATCGCCGGGAGAGTAATGCGAAATCTTAATTTCTCGGAAGCTGAGTACAAATCGCGCCTCCGTCGCGTGAAGGAACGCATGCTGACCGAGGGGGTAGATGTACTTGTCGTCACGGAGCCAGCCAACATCTACTATTTGAGTGGCTATGACGCATGGTCATTTTACACCGTGCAGGCCCTGATCGTCTTCCAAGAAGTGGAGACGCCTCTGTGGGTCGGACGGCTTATTGACTCGGCAACCGCGCATGTCACGACCTACCTACCAGCCGACCGCATTGTCCCGTATCCCGACGTCTACGTTCAGGCTGCGGATCGACACGCTGCGCAGTTTATCGCCGATATGATCCTTTGTGACTGTCCTAGCGCAAAAGTGGTGGGAGTTGAGATGGGTGCCTACTACTACACGGCTCGCGATCATGCGGAGCTGGTGAAGGCAATGCCGAACGTCCGCTTCAAGGATGTCGAACTTCTTGTGAACTGGGTCAGGTTCATAAAGAGCGAACAAGAAGTCGCGTACATGCGACAAGCTGGCGAAATCACTGAGCGCATGATGGCTCGCGCTGTTGAAGTCGCGGCCCCGGGTATTAGAGAGTGCGACGTGGCGGCAGCCATCTACCATGCCCAGATGTCGGGAACCGAATCGTGCGGCGGACTTCCCGCGACTAGCCCGCCTCATATGGGATTCGGTGCACGAGCCCGTGAAGCTCATCCGATTTTCAGCGATCGCCCTATCGATCCTAATTCCGTCGCCAATATCGAGATCTCCGGCTGTCGGCTGCGCTATCATGCCCCGATGAGTCGCACGATTTACTTTGGTGAGCCGCCTCAAAACTACCGTGACCTGGCCTCGCACGTCATAGAGGGTATCAACGCATCGCTTGACGTGATGCGGCCGGGGGCAACCTGCGAAATGATCGAGGCAGCATGGCGGAAAACGATGAGCGCTCACGGAATCGAAAAAGAGAGCCGGTTAGGATACTCGATCGGCGCGGCCTATACGCCAACATGGGGCGAGCGTACGGCTAGTATTCGTCGAGGAGATCGCACCGTTCTCCAGCCCGGGGTGGCACTCCACTTGATGGCGGGTCTCTGGCTTGAAGACACCGGTATAACGATCACCCAATCGTTGGTCGTTACGGGCAGAGGTTATGAGGCGCTCACTACAACCCCTCGTGAGCTCATTGTTAAGAACTAAGAAAATCAAGACGATAGTCTGCAGGACGTCACTGAGTATATCTCCGAGATTTACTGTGCAAGATGTTCGATATTCTGCAGAGTTCTGATTTTTGATGCGGCGACAGGATGCTCGTGAAGCAGGTAATAGCGCTCACCAGGTTCGAATGTGGCTGACCGGCTCCGGCGCGCCGGAACTGTCGCCGACCGTTGCCGCCGCACGCATGGTTGTGCTGCCAGGCGATCAGCCTAGTCTGACATAGAATGGAGTAGCAGTCATGAACAGTCACCTCAATTTCTACATCGAGGGCGCCTAGGTCTCGCCTGTCACGCCAGCCGCGCTCGACGTGATCGACCCCTCGACAGAGGAGGCCTGTACGCAAATTTTCCGTCGGCTCGAAGGCGCATGTCGACAAGGCCGTCGATGCTGCGAAGGCTGTGTTCCCGTCCTTCTCGCAGATCACCAAGGCCGAGCGGCTGACGCTGCTGCGCTGCAACCTGGAAATCTACGACGAGCGCTACGAGGACATCGCGCAGGCTGTTTCCTATGAGACGGGTACGCCGATCACATGGGCGCGCGAGGCGCAGGCCTGGGCCGGGCAGGCACATATGAAAGCGGCGATCAAGGCGCTTGAGGACTACGAGTTCTTTCGAGAAGCGCGGGACGATGATGATCGTCGGAGGCGATCGGCGTCTCTGCCCTGATCGCCCTCTGGAGCTGGCCGCTCAACCAGATCGTCTGCAAGGTGGCGCCCGCTCTCGCCGCCGGCTGCACAGTTGTGCTGAAGCCGACCGAGATCGCCCCGATCAGCCGCATTATCGTCGCCGAGATCATGCATGCCGCCGGCACGCCGAAGGGCGTGTTCAACTTGGTCAACGGCACCGGGCCGGATGTCGGACAGGTCATGGCGAGCCACCCCCACGTCGAGCGGCAATACAAAGCCAGCGTCGAAATTGTTGAGGCCGATCTGAACAGAGTCAATCTGAACCATCTCGCCGGCTAAGGATTACTATGATGAGAGGATTTCTAAAATGAGATTGAGCGAATATGTCAATTACGACGCTACCGGACTGGCACTCTAGTCTCAACAGGACAAGTAACCCCCGCGGAGTTGGCGCGGCTAGCCCGAGAGGCTCATGATGAGGTCAATCCTCGCATAAACGCCGTCATCGAGTTCTATGAAGATGCCGAAAACGTGCCTGGCGCGAGCGAGGGTCTTTTCCATGGCGTGCCTTTCCTTCGCAAGGATGCTGGTGAGACGGAAGCGCCGCCTTCAGGAACAAGGAAGCCGTCTGTTCCAAGGCTGTCGCGCTGAAATTGACAGCTATTTTTTTCAAAGCGCTCGGAAGAGCGGGCTCCGAACTATAGGAAGAACGGCCACACCGGAGCTTGGGATGTCTATAATGGGTGAAAGTATGATCAATGGCATCACCCGCAATCCCTGGAACCTTGAACGCTCTACAGGGGGCTCGTCTGCCGGAGCAGCCGCGGCGGTGGCCGTAGGTATCACGCCTATCGCCCACGGCAACGATGGCGGCGGGTCGATACGCATCCCAGCTGCTTGGTGCGGACTCGTCGGGCTAAGTCCGTCTCGCGGACGTGTTTCCGGCGGCCCATGCAACCAGGACGCATCATTTGGCCTATCGCGCGAGTTTGTTTTATGTCGAACCGTGCGTGATATGGCCGGCGCGCTCGATGCCTTTTCGGATCCCTATCCTGGCGATCCATTTATCATTGTCCGGCCGAACCGCTCCTATGTGGAGGAGCTTTCACAGCCTACCGGCACCCTGAGAGTGGGAGTGGCAAGGACCAAGTGGGGCGAGGTGGATTGTGAGCCGGAAGTCCTGAACGCCGTCGAATCGACGGCCGCCCTTCTCGAGGAAATGGGCCACAACGTCACCGACATCGAGCCGCCATATGAGCCGATCGAGTACTTGCGGAGTAACCTCGCCAAAACATTTTTTTTCGCGACTTCACTTGAAGAGACGGCGCGGACCTTGGGACGCCCGATCAACGCTGACACCTTAGAGCCCATCAACCTCAAACTTTATGAATACGGCCGGAATTCGCAGCGGCGTCCAGGGGACGCAGAAGAGGGCTACCGGAGAATGCGGCGCCGGGTGGGTGAGGCGATTCATGCCTTTGACATCCTGCTAACCCCCACAATGCCAATGGTAGCCCTACCGCACGGCGGCTTGAACAGTACGATCAACCCGACGCTGTCGGCGGAGGAATTCAAGGCAGCGGATGCTGCGCACATCCAGTACACAGGCGTATTTAATGTCTCTGGTCAGCCTGCCGTATCCTTGCCGTTGGCACAAAGCGCCAGCGGCCTCCCAATCGGGATTCAGATTGTCGGTCGCTTTGGGGATGAGGGCACACTGGTCCGTATCGCACGAGATCTGGAAGAAGCCAGACCTTGGAACAAACGGCGACCTAAGACTTGGGCAGGCGGCAAATGACAGTCACGCCGAAGAAGATGGGGGCTGACGACGGCCTCGTTCCCTCCCCTTATTCAAGGCCGCATAGCGGAATCGAGGACGAACGAGACAGGAGGCCGAAACGAGCTCCCGAGCGGAGCGACGCCCGAGGGAGGGAGTGGATGACGGCGCCAGATTGTGTAGCATGCGGCCGACCCAAATCGGCCGTCTGCCAAGCCGCTCCATACCCTGCTTATCCCATCAAGTGCCACGTGAGCACGAAGAGAATCCAGGCACCCGAAAGGGTCGAAAAAACTCACAAGCGAGCGGCCGCCCTTGATTCATTAGAGAACCCAAGCAGTTTCAGGAGAACCCCCGATCCAGGCTGTTGGCCTGCCGCGCCATGTTACCAGAGCCGGAGCTCGACATCACGGCTTGCGGCGTAATCGCTTTCGAACGAAGCCGCGATACGCATGGATGCGGTCGGGCGGTGGACTGCCGCACGCCGGCTGGTCTCTCGGCGGATGCGGCAGCGAGCGCGGTGGGTGTCTCACGCGCCTCACTCTTACCGCTGGGCGAAGCGGCCGAACCCTTCTCACGGTGGCCGCGACTGCCACGCCTGCCGCAATGGAGCGCAGCGCTGACGCAGAGCGTCGAAGAGCTTCGCGCTGACAACTCGATGTGGGGCAAGAAGAAGCTCGCCTGCCGTTGAGGCGGGAGGAAATTGCCGTCTCCGCCTCGAGGTCGGCCGCAGCCTCATGGCCAGCGGCCTCGTCACGCCGGTCCCGACATTCCGCCGAAAGCCCGGCGGCCGCCGCTTCCGCCTGATCGGCCTCGATCGTCATGCAACGCGCCTGCCCAAGGGCCTCAAGCCCACCATGCCCGAACAGACCTCGACACCGTCTTCGTCGACCTCGCCTCCGGCAGGGCTGTCAAGCACTTCACCGCCTACGACCCTGTCGCCCGAGCCATGAAGAATGACTTCCTCGTTCCTCAGTCTTTGTCGGCTTGTGGACGTGGATGTTCGATGACCCGGCTCGACATGACGCTGATGCGCCTCGCTCGGATGGTCAGGGGTGCATATGATTCTTGAGAAAAGAGGATTTGAAGAATGCCTTGCTGTGAGAGGGCATGAGCCCAAGCGACGGTGACCGGAGGCTCCTGCACAGCGCCGGTAATCAAAAGGTTGCAACAGATCCTCACGCCTTCGTGACAGAACGCCCAGGGGCAAAGAACCAGGTCGCTCGCGAATAGGACGGACTCGACCATGGCTCTCTAGTCAAAAGTTTTGCGCGGCGGTCCAGAAATTTGCGCTTATCTCAAAACGAGATGGGCGTAAGGCAAAAAAAATATTGGAGTGTCCGATGCATCGGTGACCATAGTTCGGGGTCGATGGCTGAGGCAATTGCTTTGGACCAAGGAGGCGAAGGGCGCAGAAGCAGGAGGAATGACGATGGTGCCGGGAGACGCTGCAGCTCAGATATGGCGAGTGCGGCCGTGCGGTCGCTGGGGAGGTCAAGCGTTGTGAGCCTCGCAAGATGATGTTCGTGCAAGCCTGAGGCCGCCTCAGGCACCTTTCGATCGGTACACCCTCTGCGGTGGCTAGCGTCGCAATCTAGGGATCACAACCATGGCTGTTGAAACCCCAGAACTTACTATTGTCCTCAACGACTATGCCGCCGAATCTTATGCGCGACTTATCAAAGAGCGTTTTCCGCAGGTGCGCACCTTAGTGGCGCCCGACTCCGACCGGCTGGAACGGTACATAGGCGAGGCGGATGCGCTGCTTGGCGCCCGCTTTCCCGTGGAGGTCTTCGACAAGGCGAAGAAGCTGCGCTGGTTCCAGTGCGCCAACGCTGGAATTGATACCATCTTTCCCATTCGCGATAGAGTGGGAGAGCTAATGGTTACCAATGCACGCGGCATCCACGGCGATGTCATTGCCGATCATGTGATGGCCGGCGTGACGATGCTGCATTGGGATTTCCGGCGATTTCTGCGGGAGCAGAATGATCGGCAATGGAGCCCACGATTTGTAGCGCCGCTGGCAGAAAAGACACTTGGCGTCGTCGGATTGGGATCGATTGGAGCGACCATCGCCCGGCGCGCCAAGAGTGCGGGTATGACGGTGGTTGGTTCAAAGCGGGACATCTCTTTGCCAGTCGAGGGTGTCGACCGGCTGTTCGCCTCCGACGCACTCGAGGATCTGCTGCCTCTTTGCGATTTCGTTGTCTTGGCACTACCGGGAACGCCGGAGACGGCGGGTGCCATCGAAGCAGCCGAGATCGGGCTCATCAGGCCCCATGCGTTTCTAAATCAATATCGCTCGAGGCAGCGTTGTGGTGGAGGCCGAACTCATCAAGGCGCTGCGGACCGGCGCGATCGCAGGTGCAATGCTTGACGTATTCGAGAAGGAGCCGCTGCCCGAGGACAACCCGCTTTGGGACATGCCAAACGTGATCGTCACACCGCATCTGGCGGGAAGTCCGACGAATTATGAGGATCGAGTGTTCTCCATCTTCGCGGATAATCTCGATCGTTTCATCAAGGGAGAGGCACTGATGAATGTCGTGGATCTGGGGCGCGGCTATTAACGGGGGAACTGGGCTGGCGTGGAGGGCGCTGTGCTGTTTTGCGACCGCTAGGTGCTTCGTCAGACACTGTCGAGGCTCATTCGGATGACGAAGGGCGACGTCGGCTTGCAGCCTTAGGCGAAGTCAATCGCTCGTAGCGATGATGGGAAGAACACCAAGAAAGGAAATGCCATGACTAAATCAATGGGACGTGGATTTTCGGCGTCAATCAGAGAAACGTCGGGGAGGATATAACACATGAGCAAGAACTATCGCACTCTTGATCAAATCAGGCGCAACCACTCCCCGCTCGAAAACCACCTGGTTGACGGCCTCGTTGATGGCCGGGTCAGCCGCCGCGACTTTATCCGCCATGGCAGCCTGCTCGGCCTGTCGCTGCCGCTGCTGAGCGGCATAGCCACGGTCGCGGGCTTCAGTGGCATGCCCTCGCTCGCTCGCGCGCAGGGCTCGCCTGGCGCCACCATTCGCGTCGCCGGCGACATGCCGGCGGCGACGATCGATCCTGTGACTATCTCCGACGGAGGTAGCTTTGTGCTATTAGGGCAGGTCGGAGAATACCTCTGCATCGCCGGTTCGGACCTCGTGCTGCAGCCGGCGTTGGCTGAAAGCTGGAAGCCGAACGACACCGGCACGATGTGGACCTTCAAGCTGCGGAAGGGCGTGAAATTCCACAGCGGCGGCGAGATGAAGGCCGACGACGTCGTGGCCAGCATCGACCGTCTCGCCGATCCGGCCAATTCATCCAACGCGCTGTCGGTGTTCCGCGGCCTATTGCAGAAGGGCGCGACAAAGAAGGTTGATGACTATACGGTCGAGTTCCACCTCGACGCGCCGAACGGCAACTTCCCCTACATGGTGTCGTCGGACAACTACAATGCCATTATCATCCCGGCGAGCTATAAGGGCGACTACGAGAAGAGCTTCGACGGTACCGGGCCGTTCAAGCTGGAGAAATACACGTCCAAGGTCGGCGCCTCCTTCGTTCGCAACGAAAATTACTGGGGCGACAAGGTGCTGCCGGAGCGCATCGAGTTCATATTCTTCTCCGATGATCAATCGGCTATCCTGGCGCTGCTTGGCGGTGAGGTCGATGTCATCTCACTTTCGGCGGCGGCCGGCGTTAGCCTACTCAACAACCCGAACGTCAATATCGACAGCGTGAAGACGGCCTCGCACTCGCAGTTCCACATGCGCTGCGATTCCGATCCGTTCAAGGATCCACGCGTGCGTCGCGCCGTGGCGCTCTGCCTTGATCGCGACAAGTTGGTTGCCGGCCTGTTTAAGGGCCGCGCTTCACCAGGCAACGACAGCCCGTTCGCTCCAGTCTACCCCTCGACTGACACGAGCGTGCCGCAGCGCAAGCAGGACTTCGCCCAGGCCAAGCAGTTAATGCAGGCGGCCGGCGTCGGCAAAGGATTCAAAGTGACCCTGACCACCGCGCGCTTCGTGGAGCTTCCCGACTATGCGCAGCTGATCCAGAATTGGGTTAAGGAGATCGGCATCGAGCTCCAACTCAACATGCTCCCCCTGGGCGCCTATTATGGCGATGCGGTGTTCGGCAAGTCGCCTTGGCTGGACTCGGTGATGGGCATCTGCGACTACGGCCATCGCGGCGCGCCGAACGTCCTGCTTTCCGCTCCGCTGACAAGCAACGGTAGCTGGAACGCCGCGCATTTCAAGAGCAAGGACTACGACACGCTGGTGTCCAGCTATATCGCGGCCCTAGATCTGGAGGCGCAGAAGGCAACGGCCGGCAAGATCCAGAACCTGCTTCTTGAGGAAACGCCTGTTATCTTCGGATACTTCTACGACGACCTGACGGTGACCGCGAAGGGCGTGTTCGGGATCAAGAAGACTGGCATGGGGCAGCTGTTCTTCGACAAAGCATCGAAGGCATGAGTCACAGCCAGCCCGTTGCGGGGCTGGCCCACAAGCTTATAACAGCCAGCTCCCTTGCGGGGGCTGGCTCCACGAGGAGTATTAGCTATTCTTTCCTTTCTCGTTAGGCGAGTCTCACTGTCGCTCGTCACGCTGTTCCTGCTCAGCATCATGGTGTTCCTGGGTGGCCAGGTGCTGCCCGGCAATGTCGGGCGGGCCATATTGGGTCCGCTTGCCGACCAGCGCGCCGTCGACACGCTCAATCACACGCTCGGCGTCGACCGTCCGCTGCTCACCCAATATGGCAGCTGGATCTGGAACTTCATCCAGGGCGACATGGGCACGTCCTATCTTTTCCGCTCGCCGGTGGCGCCCTTCGTCATCGATGCCTTGGGCAATTCGATGAAACTGGCGGCGGTCGCCTTCGTGCTGGTGGTGCCGATCGGCATCCTAGGCGGCGTCATCGCGGCGCTCAATCTCGACCGGCCGCTCGACCGCATCATCAGCCTTGGCGGCCTGTCGGTGACGGTGCTGCCCGAATTCGTCACCGGCATCATCCTGATCCTGATTTTCGGGGTCTGGCTGCGCTGGCTGCCGATTTCGGCCGCATGGCCGCGGGATGCCGGCTTGTTCACCCAACTCTATTACCTGATCCTGCCTTCGCTGCCGCTGTTCCTGGTGCTGTTCGGCTACATCGCCCGCATGGCGCGCTCCGGCATGATCGAGGCACTCGATGCCGACTATACACGAACAGCGGTGCTCAAGGGCCTGCCGTGGCGAACGGTGATCTGGCGCCATGTCCTGCGCAATGCGCTGCTGCCGACCATCACCGTCATCGCCACCCAGACCGGCTATCTCATCGGCGGCCTGGTGGTGATCGAGACGCTGTTCCGCTACCAGGGCATCGGCTCGCTGATCTTTACCGCGGCGCGGGGCAAGGATTTTCCGATCCTCGAAGCCGGCACCCTGACTATCGGCATCGTCTATGCGATCGCCACCCTGGCCGCCGACTTTCTCTACTGCGTGCTCAATCCGCGAATTCGGCTGGAGACAGACCAATGACCATCACCGACACGAGCATGCCGACGCCCGATGATACAGGCAGGCGCGGCTTGATGGCGGACGTGTTCTTTTCGCTGCTGCGGTCTGCTACTTTCCTCACCGGCTTCGCCATCGTCCTGTTCTGGATCTCCTGCGCGCTGTTCGGCGAGCATTTCGTCCCCTACGACCCACTGGCAACCGACATCATCAACGCGCTTGCGCCACCGTCTTCCGAACACTGGTTCGGTACCGACCAGATCGGCCGCGATGTCTACTCCCGCGTCATCGTCGGCTCGCGCGACATTCTGACCGTTGCGCCGCTGGCGACACTGCTGGCGACCGTGGCCGGCACCGCGCTCGGCCTGTTCACCGGCTATTTTCGCGGTCTCGTCGACGATGTCGTCAGCCGCCTTCTCGAAGCCTTCATGGCGATCCCCGGGGTCATCGTAGCGCTGCTGGCCATCGTGGCGCTCGGCACCTCCAAGACGATGGTTATCGTCGTCATTGGCCTCAGCTTCGCTCCAATCATCGCGCGCACCGTGCGCTCCGCCGTGCTGGCCGAGCGCGAACTCGACTATGTCGCGGCGGCACAGCTTCGACATGAAAGTGCCCTGCATACGATGTTCGTCGAGATCCTGCCGAACGTCATCCCGCCGATCCTGGTCGAAACTACCATGCGCCTCGGCTACTCGGTTTTCGCGGTCGCTACGCTCAGCTTCTTGGGGTTCGGGATCCAGCCGCCCTCGCCCGACTGGGGGCTCTCGATCTCCAACAATTACGGCATGATCAGCGGCGGCTTCTGGTGGACGGTGCTGTTCGACGCGCTGGCCATCGCCTCCCTGGTGATCGGCGTCAACCTGGCGGCCGACGGCGTTCATGGAGCGCTCAATGACTAGTTCCGCCAAGGCCAAAAACGCGCTCGAACTCAACGATCTGTCGGTGGCCTACCGTGTTGCCGGCCGCAACCGCGCCGTGCTCCGCAACCTCAGCCTCACCATCGGCCAGGGCGAAGCCTATGGACTGGTCGGCGAGTCCGGCTGCGGCAAATCCACGGTGGCGCTCACCGTCGTGCGCTATCTGCCGAGAAACGGCTCGATCACAGGCGGCGCCATCTCGCTCGACGGCCAGGACGTGATGAACCTGGATGCCGAGGCGCTCAGGCGGGCCCGCGCCGAGAGTGTCTCGATGGTCTACCAGGATCCGGGCAAGGCGCTGAACCCGTCGATCCGTGTCGGCCGGCAACTGACCGAAATTTTTGAACTCGGCGGCATAACGGGACAGGCGGCCATCGACAAGGCAATCGCCATGCTGAACCGGGTACGCATCTCCGATCCGGGCGGCGTCATGCAGCGTTATCCGCACCAGCTTTCCGGCGGAATGCAGCAACGCGTGGCGATAGCCATGGCGCTGGCCAACGATCCGACGATGCTGATCCTCGACGAGCCGACGACGGGCCTCGATGCGACGGTGGAAGCCGAAGTGCTCGACCTGATCGCGCAGCTCAGGCAGGAACTGTCGGCCTCGATCCTGTTCATCAGCCACAACCTCGCCGTCGTCTCCAACATGTGCGACCGCGTCGGCGTACTCTATGCCGGCATGCTGGTCGAGGAAGGACCGACGGAGGTCGTGTTCAGCGATCCGCGTCATCCCTATACCGTAGCACTCTTGCGCTGCCTGCCGCGCGGGGGCCAGCGCAAGCATCAGGGCCGCCTTGACACCATTCCGGGCTTCTTGCCCGGCATCGGGGTTGACATCAAGGGTTGCGCCTTTGCCGACCGCTGCGCGCTCGCAACCGACCGCTGCCGCAGCGAATTGCCGCCGCTCTACAACCTGAGTGACGATCGAGGCGTTCGGCTGTCGCGCTGTCACTATCACGAGCAGGCGCAATCCTTGCCGCGCGCGACGCAGAGGGATGTGGCACCGCTTGCGCCGAAGGCGACAGCTGTGCCGGTGCTGCGCGTCGCCGGGCTGAACAAGACCTATGGTAACGCCCTACGGGCGGTGAAGGACGTATCACTCACGCTGCGATCAGGCGAGACGCTCGGGCTAGTCGGCGAATCCGGCAGCGGCAAGACGACCTTCGCCAGGCTGCTGCTCGGCCTGGTGTCACCGGACGAAGGCGGCACGATCGAGCTGGAGGGCAAGCCGCTGGCGCCTAGGCTGGAGAACCGCAGCGACGACCAGATCAAGGCAATGCAGATCGTCTTCCAGAATCCGGACTCCGCACTCAACCGCTCGCATTCGGTCCGGTATCTGATCGGCCGCGCGCTGAAGCGGCTGGCGGGCCTCTCCGGCAAGGCGCTGGAGGCTCGCCTCAACGATCTCGTCCGTTCGGTGCGGCTGACCGACCGACATCTGACCGTCAAGCCGCGCCAGCTGTCGGGCGGACTGAAACAGCGTGTCGCCATCGCGCGCGCCTTCGCCGGCGACCCGCGGATCGTCGTCTGCGACGAGCCGACCTCGGCGCTCGACGTATCGGTGCAGGCGGCGATCCTCAATTTGCTTGCCGACCTGCAGTCGAAAGAAGACGTCAGCTACATCTTTATCTCGCATGACCTTGGCGTTGTGCGTTACCTCTCCGACAAGATCGCCGTGCTCTATCTCGGCCGCATCATGGAGATTGGACCATCCGAAAAAGTTTTCTCCGGCCCGCACCATCCCTATACCGAAGCGCTGCTGTCGGCCGTGCCCAAGCTCGATCACACCGAGATGTCACGCATTCGTCTTGACGGTGAGATCCCCAGCGCTACCCATCCGCCGTCGGGCTGCGTGTTTCACACACGCTGCCCGCGCAAGATCGGAGCGATCTGCGAAGAGCAGGAGCCGCCATTAGCCGAGGCACAGCCCGGACATTCGATCCGATGCCATATCCCCTATGCGGAGCTGGCCAAGCTCCAAAGCTCGAAGACCACAAAAGGCGGTTTTGTTGCAATGGCTGAATAGCGGCGCAGAGAAGCCTAATGCAAGGTCAATCAGGCGGCGAGGATTCGAACTGCTCGGCCCAGGACGGATTCGGATTGAAGGCATACCTCGCCTGTCGCTTGCGCAAGATGCCGGAAAGGATGGTGGAGGTGGCGGCCGTTGATTTGAAGCCGAGCATCGGCCGGCCTTGGCGCTTGATCCACCGATGGTCCTGCTCGATCAGATTGTTCAAATACTGGCTCCGGCGGACGCAGATCGGCTTCAACCGGCGCCAAGCGGATCCTGCAAGCGATTTGTGATGTCGCAGGAAACGCTCGCCTCGTAGTCGGCGGTCGGCCATGACGCTCCAGCGCCTTTCTGAAGAAGCACTTGACCGCCGGCAGGTCGCGCTGCTCTCTGAACCAAAACTCGACTGTGCCGACTGACGGCCTTTGAACACTGCAACCCTCCGAAAATGATCGAAGCCTCCTTGCCACAGCGCCGTATTCAAAAGGTTGCAAAGATCCTGCTGCTTTGCAGTGGAGCGAAGTCTAGAGTCACCCTGGTAAAACATAAGACGGGAGGGAGCTCGATGGGTGGAGACGAGTCCGGCGGTGGGATCACATCCACGGTCATATACCCGACGAATTTAATGCAAAGCAGCCGGAGCAAGAACCGTGACCAAGAACTAATCGCATTTCTAGTTGATTGCTAAACGGCTTGGCGTGCCTGCACCCAAAACAATCCTGTTCTATATCACATTGTGTGCGCGAGTGGGGGAATGGAGGCAGATTGCCTGCACAGCTCATAGATTACTGCGAACTTCGGATAAAGGAGATACAGTGGAACCCTGGGGATGGTGTGAGGAAACCTGGCGGCAAAGAGTTGGAAAGGTGCGCGCAGGGCGCTCGCTAAAGCCTGCCAGTTGGAAGGGAGGCGCGCGCTGTGCGGTGGCACTATCGTTCGACTGCGATCACGAAACTTCTGAACTGGTTCTTGGAGGAAATTCCATCGGCCGCCTATCGGCGGGCGAATATGGCTCGCGGGTTGGTGTGCCCCGTATCTTGAACACACTGAAACGGAATGGAATTTCCGCTACATTCTTCATCCCTGCTGTATCCGCTCTTTTGCATGAAGATGAAGCACGTCGCATCGTGGGAGATGGACATGAAATAGGCATCCACGGTTGGATCCACGAGTTCAACAGCATTCTTGCTCACGAGGTTGAGCGGGAGCTTCAGTGCAGGGCGGCTGATACACTGGAAAGAGTTTCTGGTCAGCGCCCCTTGGGAATGCGTACGCCATCGTGGGACTTTTCGCAACACACGCTGCAGATCGCACAGGAACTCGGTTTGATTTACGACTCTTCTCTCATGGCCGACGACGATCCGTACGAGTTGCTGGGAGACGGTGTGCCTACCGGTATCATTGAACTTCCGGTGGAATGGATCCGCGACGACGGCGTCTATTTCAATATGGATCTGCAATCTGCGCTGCGACCGCAGATGTCACCAATGGCAGTACTCGATGTCTTCAGGCGGGAATTTGACCAGGCTTGGGGAGAGGGGGGCCTCTTCCTGCTTACGATGCATCCTCATGTGATCGGCCACCGATCGCGCATGTTCATTCTTGAGGAGTTGATTGCCCATATAACGAGTCGCTCTGACGTTTGGGTCGCAACTCACGGTGATGTGGCTCGCTATTTGAAAGAGATGACCGCTACTCCGACACTCTAGACGTCATGTTCCGAGGCCTGAGATCGGTGGCCCGCCCTTTCGCGCGATTAAGAGACGAGGGTTGCTCGGTACGTCGAGCCGATCCTCACGCACGGAGGACGAGCCATGGGAGAGCATAGCGAAGCATTTGTCGCGTTTGATGTAGACCAGAAGAAGCATGCGGCGGCGATCGCGGAGGGCGGCCGCACGGGCGAGGTCCGGTTCGTCGGCGAGGCCGGCAGCGATAGAGCGGACGATCAAAAAGCTGAGAAAAAGGTACGATCGACTGCACGTCTGCTTCGAGGCCGGGCCGACTGGTTACGGACTTTACCGTCAGGTCCGCGATCTTGGTCACGACTGCATGGTGTTGCGCCCGCCCTGATTCCGAAGCTGTCGGGCGAGCGCGTCAAAACCAACCGACGGGACGCGGTCACTCTGGCGCGGCTGCATCGGGCGGGCGAACTGACCGAAGTGTGGGTGCCGGACATAGTCCACGAGGCTGTCCGCGATCTGATCCGGGCCCGGGAAGCAGCGGCAGACGACCTGCGCCGCAAACGCCAGCAGCTGCTTTCTTTCCTCCTGTGCCATGGCCGGATCTATGAGGACGGCGGTCATTGGACATTGGCGCACCGACGCTGGGCTTGCCCGCCAGAGCTTCGAGCATACGGCGCAGCAGATCGTGTTCCAGGAGAAAATCGACCGGGCGCGGTTCAGCGGCTACGCCGCCTGGACGGGCAGGTGAGCGCCATCGTGCCGAACTGGTCAACGGCGCGGGTCGTCGTCGAGGGCCTATCAGGCGATGCACGGCGCCTCATTCCTGGTGGCAGTGATCTTCGCGGCCGAGATCGGAGATGTGCGCCGCTTCGATACACCGGCACAGTTGATGGCCTTCCTCGGCCTGGTTCCGGGGGAGCGTTCGACCGGCGACACGGGCCGCATCGAGCCTTACACTCGTCGGCAATCGACGCGCCCGCCGCGCCTTGGTCGAAGCAGCATGGACTTACCGCTATCCCGCCAAGGTTAGCGAGGCCCTGAGGGTCCGGTCGCCTGGAAGGCGCAGGTACGGCTCTGCGCTCGCTATCGTCGCCTCAGCGCGTCTTCCGCAACTTCGCGTCGCCGACGTTCGGGCGCGGCTGGCACAGTGGCCAACCGAGGGATGATGCGGCCAGAGCGAGTTCACGATGCCGCAACTTGTTGGATGAACAGGAGCGGGACCGGTCTCATACAGACGGGCCGTGACGCTCGACTGATCGCGTCGGGCGGTATCGACGTCAGAATAAGCAAAGTGCCCCCGAGCAGAACACCGCACGAGTGGTTAAAACATTGATTTGAGGAAGCCTCAGCGTTGCGGGCCATCACGCTGGTGCCAGGAAGCGTCGACCCGATCACCATAGCCGCGCTCATGTCTGTTACCTTACCGCTCAGCACGAAGTCTGGGCTGAGAGCATGAATGAGACACCCGGAACCAACTCGGCCTTGGCAAGTACAAGACCAAATGTGAACTGCGCCTACGTGCTGTCGCACTGCTCGGATCGACCTTTCAGACGAACAATGAGCCTCGTCGCACGGGTCAGCTCTGCGGGGGACCCAGTGTGTGGAATTGCGTGGCAAGCCGACAGGGCCGAGTTCATTTACGAACGTGCCGACGAGCTCATCCGCTGTGGATGGCAAGGATGGGAGTTCGATGAAGTATGGCGGCGTGAGGTCTACTAGGCATTCCCTTCAAGCCGCAACGCGAACCAGAACGAGCACCCTTGCTACCCGCCTGGGCAATAGATGCCACAGCCGTCGCCGTGCTCCCGCCTTCTGGTCCGGTGGCACAAAGTCCTCAAGGTCGCGGATACTCGCGGCATCGCCGCTCCGCTCGACGTCGATCTGGAAAAGTGGATTCTTAGGGCGACGGCGTTCTTTAACGACAAGCCGGCCATCTCAAAACGCGATGTCACCACCTTAGACTTTATATTGGCGAACTCAATGCTAGGTGGCGCATACTTGGCGGGCAGCGGGTGGAGGTGCGTCCGCCCGCCAAGGCTCTAAATGAATCGAGCAATACAAAGTGCAGATCAAAGACGTCCTCCTCGCGCCTGGCAACGGCGCTTTTTTCTATGACGACCAAGCGTCCATCAGGCTTGGCGCAGTGCAGGAGGGCTTCATCTATGGTGGAGAACCGATAACGCCTGGGTTCACGTTGCTTCGCGTTCCGGCATCTTCGCTTAGTGTCTGGCTTGTTCTCACCGACGACACCGTCGTTTGGGGCGACATGATGAGCGTTCAGTATTCTGGCGCTGGCGGACGCGATCCTTTGGTCGACACCGCCCAAATCTCGGATTTGACGTCGCGGGTGGTGACGCCACGGCTTCGCGATGTCGATGAGTCTCTTTACCTTGATGCCTGCGCGAAGGTTTTTGAGCCATTCGAACAGGAGCGGCTACCCCTCGCGCTTGAGCATGGCGTCAGCCAGGCGCTCCTTCGCGCAGCGGCCCTACATCCAGCGGGCCACCATGGCAGAGGTTGTATGCGCAGATCTTTTTCAAACAGAGCCGAAAACAAAGCCTTATTATAGCGCTCATAGAGGAGTAAACAACATGCCAGCCACACCATATGAAGCCGCTATTGGCTACTCGTTTCCCCAGAGTGGCATGACTCGGGACGAGATCGAACAAGAACTAGAGCATCTGCGTTCACAAGATGCAGACCCGCGCTCGACGTTCCCAGATCGTTGGCTGAATGACCGCGGGCTCCTGCTTGATGACGGCACATTCGAAGTTGCCAAGGCCGCTCACTTTGCCTTTTTTACGAAGGGCAACAACTACCCTACCGTGGTTAAATTTGAACGCGATCTAATACAGATGGCGCTTAGTTTGTTCCACGCTGGAAAGGATGCAATCGGGGCCATCACCAGTGGCGGTTCTGAGAGTCTCTTTCTCGCTACTGCCGCTGCTCTAGCGAACGCCAAAGAAAGACGGCCTGACATCGCCAGACCAGAAATAGTCATTCCGCAGACGGGCTATCCCACATTCGAGAAATATGAACGGTATTTCGGATATACTATCCGTCGCGTTCCAGTGGATGAAAATTTTCGCGCAATCGTCTCGGCAATGTCTGAAGCAGTTAGCGAAAACACAGTCATGATGCTCGCCTCAATGCCGTCCTGGTCGCATGGCGTTTGTGACCCAGTTCGAGAATTAGCAGAAATTGCCAGCCAACACGGGATCTGGTTGCATGTGGATGCTTGCGTTGGCGGGTTTTTGGCGCCTTTTGTGCGGGAGCTCGGACGGGACGTTCCGGACTTCGATTTTCGACTCTCTGGTGTAAGCTCAATTTCGGCGGATTTTCACAAGTACGGCTATAGTGGCAAGGGAGTGTCGGGCGTTTTCTATAAAAATAAGGTAGCCCGCCATCAACCCTTCATTTTCGACACATGGGCAGCAGGACTTTATCGTTCACCAGTTCTCACTGGAACACGAAGCGGAGGCGCAATCGCTTCGGCCTGGGCAGTCATGCGTTATCTGGGGCGGGACGGTTACCTCTCTCGCGCTGCTCAAATCCTCAAGCTGAGAGATGCCATATTGGCCTTCGTTGCACAGTGCCCCGGCTTGAAGATAGTCGGCGGAGCTGAGCTTAACGTGGTGGGAATACGGAGCGAATACTCTGACATCTATTCAATTGCAAGCCGGATGAAGGAGTACGGGTGGAAGATAAATATACTAAAGGAGCCAGAGGCAATACAATTTGTACTTGGACCACTGCGAGATGAATATATAACCTTGCTGGTGAATGACCTTGAGAAGGTCGTTGAAGTTGTACGGCGTGAAGGGTTCAGAGTTCCTACGCCAGCCGTTGTCTATTCCGACGAATTCTTAGACTAACCGGGGATAATTAGCATAAGTTTATACGGTCGATTTCAATATGGAGAAGCCGACTGGGTACTTGAAAGGCCGCACGCCGATGTTGGTGGGATAATCCTCACCGCTGGCAGACTTAGACGCGGTGTGGCAGTCAGCCGGCCTCCTAGAGAGGGAGTCTGTTCTGTGGCGATCGATTTCTTCGTTTCTGCGATCGGCCCATCCTTGAACAAGACAATGCCCGCTAGAGCGCAAAGTTCTATCTCTGGTGGAATATACGGCGGCTCTTGGGCTCGCACCAATACGGGAGAAATTAAATGTCACTTTCTGAAGCAGTGCTAGCGAAGTTAAAAGACAAGTCGTTAGTGACGGATAAAGCTCTCGTAGGGGCTGGGTGGGTAGCGGCAGGTTCAAGGGGCCTCACGTTCGAGGTCACCAATCCCTCAACCGGCGAAGTCCTTGCAACCCTTCCAGATCTCGGTGAAGAGGAGGTCAAGTCGGCGATTGAGGCGGCCTATGTTGCCCAAAAGAACTGGGCGAAAAGGACGGGTAAGGAGCGCGCCGCAGTCCTGCGAAAACTGTACGACCTCATAGTATCGAATGTCGATGATCTTGCCACTATCCTCACCCTAGAGATGGGGAAACCATGGACGGAGGCGAAGGGAGAGATTCTTTATGGTGCATCCTACGTCGAGTGGTTCGGTGAGGAAGCAAAGCGAGTCTACGGCGACACCATTCCAGGTCATCAGCCGGATAAGCGCATCATCGTGATCAAGCAGCCCATCGGAGTTGTTGGGGCCATCACGCCGTGGAACTTCCCGAATGCAATGCTTGCCCGCAAGATGGCCCCGGCAATCGCTGCCGGCTGCAGCATGGTATCAAAGCCTGCGGCTCAGACGCCCCTATCCGCGCTCGCTCTGGCTGTCCTTGCCGAACGCGCCGGCCTGCCACTCGGTCTTTTTTCTGTGCTAACCACGACCGATGCCGCGATGGTCGGTCAGGAATTCTGCCGCAATGAGAAGATTCGGAAAGTCACGTTCACGGGCTCGACCAATGTCGGAAAAATACTGATGCGGCAAGGCGCAGAGCAGATCTTAAAGCTCGGCCTCGAGCTCGGAGGTAACGCGCCCTTCATCGTTTTCGATGACGCGGATCTCGACGCCGCCGCCGACGGCGCAATGGTTTCCAAATACCGCAATGCTGGGCAAACCTGCGTCTGTGCCAATCGGCTCTATATTCAGGAGGGCGTCTATGATGCCTTTGCCGCCAAGCTTGCCGAGCGCGTTCGCCAGATGAAAGTCGGCGACGGCTTTGCCGAAGGGGTCACGACAGGCCCTCTCATCGACCGGAATGCGCTGAAGAAGGTACAGGAGCACGTCACTGACGCCATCGCCAAGGGGGCTACAGTGGAGGTCGGTGGCAAGCCTGCGAGCCAAGGCGGCCTCTTTTTCGAGCCCACTATCTTGACCGGCGCAACGGGGGATATGCGCCTCTCGAGGGAAGAGACGTTCGGCCCTATCGCGCCGCTGTTCAAGTTTTCGACCGAGGAACAAGTGATAGAAATGGCGAACAACACCAAGTTTGGCCTCGCTTCATACTTCTATTCCAGAGATATCTCGAAGATCTTCCGGGTGGCGGAGGCTCTCGAGTGCGGCATGGTCGGGGTTAACACTGGGCTGATCTCCACGGAAGTTGCGCCTTTTGGTGGCATCAAGCAATCTGGCCTTGGCCGCGAAGGGTCAAAATACGGAATCGATGATTATACAGAGATGAAATACGTGTGCCTGAGCGTGTGATCCCTTGATGCCAAAAACCTGGATCGGGGGTTCTCCAGAAACCGGTTGTGTTGCAACTCCAGCTTCTAAACCCCCGAACCTTTCTCAAGGCCCTCCGTCTCACATCTATCTGATCCCGGTCAGCATGAGGACATGGACATCATTTCCGAGATCGATCTCGAAATGCGGTTTTGGGGAGGGAACGAGGCCGTCGTCAGCCCCCATCTTCTTCGGCGTGACTGTCATTTGCCGCCTGCCCAAGTCTTAGGTCGCCGTTTGTTCCAAGGTCTGGCTTCTTCCAGATCTCGTGCGATACGGACCAGTGTGCCCTCATCCCCAAAGCGACCGACAATCTGAATCCCGATTGGGAGGCCGCTGGCGCTTTGTGCCAACGGCAAGGATACGGCAGGCTGACCAGAGACATTAAATACGCCTGTGTACTGGATGTGCGCAGCATCCGCTGCCTTGAATTCCTCCGCCGACAGCGTCGGGTTGATCGTACTGTTCAAGCCGCCGTGCGGTAGGGCTACCATTGGCATTGTGGGGGTTAGCAGGATGTCAAAGGCATGAATCGCCTCACCCACCCGGCGCCGCATTCTCCGGTAGCCCTCTTCTGCGTCCCCTGGACGCCGCTGCGAATTCCGGCCGTATTCATAAAGTTTGAGGTTGATGGGCTCTAAGGTGTCAGCGTTGATCGGGCGTCCCAAGGTCCGCGCCGTCTCTTCAAGTGAAGTCGCGAAAAAAAATGTTTTGGCGAGGTTACTCCGCAAGTACTCGATCGGCTCATATGGCGGCTCGATGTCGGTGACGTTGTGGCCCATTTCCTCGAGAAGGGCGGCCGTCGATTCGACGGCATTCAGGACTTCCGGCTCACAATCCACCTCGCCCCACTTGGTCCTTGCCACTCCCACTCTCAGGGTGCCGGTAGGCTGTGAAAGCTCCTCCACATAGGAGCGGTTCGGCCGGACAATGATAAATGGATCGCCAGGATAGGGATCCGAAAAGGCATCGAGCGCGCCGGCCATATCACGCACGGTTCGACATAAAACAAACTCGCGCGATAGGCCAAATGATGCGTCCTGGTTGCATGGGCCGCCGGAAACACGTCCGCGAGACGGACTTAGCCCGACGAGTCCGCACCAAGCAGCTGGGATGCGTATCGACCCGCCGCCATCGTTGCCGTGGGCGATAGGCGTGATACCTACGGCCACCGCCGCGGCTGCTCCGGCAGACGAGCCCCCTGTAGAGCGTTCAAGGTTCCAGGGATTGTGGGTGATGCCATTGATCATACTTTCACCCATTATAGACATCCCAAGCTCCGGTGTGGCCGTTCTTCCTATAGTTCGGAGCCCGCTCTTCCGAGCGCTTTGAAAAAAATAGCTGTCAATTTCAGCGCGACAGCCTTGGAACAGACGGCTTCCTTGTTCCTGAAGGCGGCCCGCTTCCGTCTCACCAGCATCCTTGCGAAGGAAAGGCACGCCATGGAAGATCCCTCCATTCGCTCCGGCAACGGTCTCTGCATCTTCGTAAAATTCGACAACGGCATTGATGTGCGGATTTACCTTGTCGTGTGCCTCGCGCGCTAGCCGCGTCAATTCCAAAGGTGTAACTTCGCCCGAATGCACCAGAGAGGCCAAACCGGTGGCATCGTACTCTGCATATTCACTTACCCTCATTTGCATCTATCCTTTCTCCCTTGCCCCGTGTCAGCGAGGGGCATTGGCACGCACAGCGCGATTTTGGATTTTCAACCAGAGCAAAACCAAACTGGAAAACAGCGGTCGTTTTTCCGACGCTGCTACAGTGCAAATCTCGACTAGACGACAGCCACAATCATTTCCGAGTAATGCGGGGTCAAATACTGTTTTGCGATATGATCCATCTGAACGTCAGATGAACACCTGAACTACCGACTTTCGCGCCTGGAAGAATCGCGATGAGGGTCGTCACGGGGCAAGGCGTGGCGCTGACCGCTGCTTGGGCTGACTCGGTTTGCGGATTTCGGCACGCATCGCGGTCCTTTCTGGCGCAGCTTGGCAGGCTTCTCCTTCCATGCGTCCGGAATCTGCCCGCCTTGACGTCGGCCTTCTCGGCGTCGGTATTGCGCTGCTTCGGCGCTGCCACGATGGTGGCATCGACAATCTGGCCGCGCATCGCCAGATAGCCCGCCTTGGCGAGGTGTTTGTCGAAGCGCTCGAACAGGTTCTGGACCGCCTTGGCCTGCGTGAGGTGCTCGCGGAACAGCCAGACCGTCTTGGCGTCCGGCACGCGATCGCCGAGAACCCGGCCCGAGGAAGCGCATGAACGACAGCCGGTCCTGGATCTGGAACTCGGCCTGGTCGTCCGAGATCGTCGAGCGCGACGCCACGTCGGGCGACAGACGACACCGTCTCGCCCGGGAAGGAAGCTCAGAGGTGGCTGCGTTCGTCTGAACAGCTTGCGGGGTTTTGTAAGTGGATTCCGCCTCTGTCATGCCGCAACCGAGATTGGCTGCGACCCGTTGAAGTAGGCCTGATCCGGGGTTTGCGGGTCAAGCGATAGAAGGCCAGATACCGGACAAGGGCTGTCCGGGCCTCCGGCACGCTGGCATAGGCTTGCAAGTAGATCTCCTCGTATTTGATGGGTTCTCCATAGACACTCGACGAAGACGTTGTCGCGCCACGCGCCCTGGCCGTCCATGGAAATGGCGATTTCGGCATCCGCTCTAAGTTTATCTCAAAACGAGATAGCGTCGATCCGCAAACTGAATTTGACGTCGATCTCCGCGACCGATCATAGTTCGGATGCACGTTCTTCGCGGTATCTAGAAAAGGTTCTCAGCCTGTCGGTTCGCCGTTGATTTTCGGCACGAGAGGCTAGTGGTGAATAGTCAGTCGCCGCAAGGATTGGCCCCGGGATCCGACATGAAAATGAAGGAATCTATCGACCTATGGTGCCTCAGTTGGTGCTGCAGAATGATCAGCAGGGAAATTGAACACAATGAACCTTGACAGCGCAAAGGAGCTAGCCTCCGTCGTCTTTTCTGACAATTATTTCGAAGCGAGGCAGAAATTCCTGGCGGCGGCGCCGACGTCGCGAGCATACCGATGCAGGACAAACGGACCCTCTGGTGAGGCTCTCTACACGGACGCAGCATATTTTGGCCCGGCGGACGCCAAGAAACTCCTGGTTCTGGTTTCCGGCACGCACGGACCAGAAGGTTACATCGGTTCCGCGGCGCAACTTCTATTCTTGCGAGCTAAATTTCACGAGCGTCTCCCATCCTCCACGGCGGTGCTCTTCGTCCACGCGCTGAATTGCTACGGTTTTGCCTGGGATCGCCGAGTTACCGCGGAGGGGGTTGACCTCAACCGGAATTTTGTCGACTTTTCCAAACCGCTCCCCTCGAATCCTGGATACGAGGAGTTGGCTGAGCATTTTGTTCCCGCGGACATCTCCGAGGAGGGATTGAAGCGCGCTGAGGCTGCGTTCGCGGCATATCAAGCGCGCCACGGCGAATTGAAACTTCGGGAGGCGCGGGGATCGGGGCAGTACACCAATCCGGGCGGCCTGTTCTACGGCGGAACCGAGCCTACCGAAGCCAGGCGAACTCTCGAGGAAATAACGAAGGAATTCAACGTAGCGGCCCGCGATGAGGTCATCATCATAGATTACCACACCGGCCTCGGCCCTTACGGCTATGGGGAGCTGCAATGCGAGCAGTCGTCCGGACTGGGCGGTTATGAGCGAGCCATCAACATCTTTGGCCCGTCCGTAACGTCGCCGGAGGTAGGGAATTCTTCCGCCGAAATCATACCTGGGACCCAAGACGCTTTTTGGGAGCGTATCTTGGGGAGCCGGCACACCTACATTGCTCTTGAATTTGGAACGTACAAACTAAATACAGCGGTGCTGCGCGACGACCATTGGTTGTTCATGTATCAGCCAGAAGAGGCTGATTCCGAGCGGGGCCGACAGATCCGTCAGGTCGCCAAATTGCACTACTATCCGCAGGGGTCAGACTGGAAGGAGATGATCGCTTGGAGATCGCACCAGGTGCATCGACAGGCAATCGAGGCGCTTGCGTCAGGAGAATAGCGCCCCGAGCCCGTCCGGCGTCAGCGCCAATTGAGGCAATGTCGGCTTAACGCATAGAGGGCCTCAGAAAGAGCCGGCGCAGAGGGTCATCCAGTAAATCCGCCGCGCCACCGGGTCGGACCTTCCTGTATTTTCCTACTCGCTCCGGCGGGGCTCCTGCAACCAGCCCGGTGCTCCTTTCACGGCATCAATTCATCATATGACCATGTTACTAGGTGGCATTGACGTCATACTGCTGTTCTGTCAGCTTTCAAGTCAGAGGGGCGGAGCCTAGGACCCAGCCTGCCGTGCGGGCTGATAGGAGATCGGCAAGCAGGAGCAACGACGATCGGCGAGTCGAGGTAAGAAACATGGGTGATGAAATGGGACCTCGATTTTCGCGTTCCGGCTTGAACCGCCGGACACTGCTCCAGAGTGCGGCCGCCGCAATGATAATTCCGGCGGTCGCCCGGGCGACAACGGCCTTTGCACAAGACAAGCTCTCCGGCAGCGGCAAGGTTGTCGTGTTTTCGTTTGGCGGTTCATGGACTGAGGGCATGCGGAAGTACGTCTATGAACCCTTCACAAAGGCGACCGGAATCGCGGTGGTGGACGTCGCGGCCGATTTTTGCGAGCCGCAGGTCAAGGCGATGAACCAAGCTGGGCGGGTCGATTGGGACACGGCATATATCCAAGGGATGAATTATCCCGCCATGCATGAAGCAGGCACCTTCTTTGAGCCGATCGACTACAACTTCTGGGACGATGAGTCGCTTAAGGGCGTACCAGATTCACTTCGCCTCGAGGACGCGGTTGCCGCGATCGGATCGGCCATGCTGCTCGCCTATGATGAGCGCGTCTTCGGCGACAATGGCCCGAAGAACTGGGCGGACTTCTGGAACGTCGAGGCTTTCCCAGGCCCGCGCGGCCTTTATGCTCCAGTGCCTAAGCACAACCTTGAATTTGCCCTTTTGGCCGACGGCGTTGCCAAAGAGGACATCTGGCCGCTGACCGATGACAAGGTCGACAGGGCGCTCAAGAAGCTCGACGAGATCAAGCCGCACGTGACGAAATGGTGGACGGCTGGAGGTGAGTCCCCCCAGCTGCTCATCAACCGCGAATTCGTGATGAGCAACGCCTTCGACGGCAGCGTGATTGCGGCCATTCTCCAAGGGGCACCAATCCGGATGGTGTGGGAAGGTGCGCATGTGAACTACACTTACTGGGTGGTGCTCAAAGGAGGGCCGAACAGCGAGAACGCACAGAAGCTGATCGCATTCGTGAATCGGGCGACCATGGCAGCCGGCTTTACGGAGGGCACCGTGTTTCCCGGCCCCAACACAAACCAGCTCCAGCACCTGCCATCCGATCTGGTTCCTCTGCTCAGCATACACCCTGAGAATGCCCATCATGTGGTGCTAGAGGATTCAGCTTGGCTTGCAGCCACCCGCCCCGATGGCAAGACGAACATCGACCACCTACAGGAGCGTTGGCTGGCATGGCGGGCGGGCTGATCTCTCCCTCAGTGAACGGCGCGCCGGAGCCTGTACGGGCTCCGGCGTTGGGCGGGCCGACAGGTTGGGCTTGGCTCCTCCTGCCTGGAGGCGTTTACCTCACAGTGCTCTTTGTAGTTCCGCTCGCGGGGCTTTTGGTGATATCGCTCGGAATGCCGGATTGGACGCTGACGCATTACCTGCGCATCGGCGACAGCCCGGTCTATGCAGCCGTATTGCGCACGACGCTTGAAATCAGCCTGGCGGTGACCACGCTCGCCTTCGTGCTGGGGTACCCTATCGCCTACGCTCTGACGACAGGAGGACCAACGCTGCGCACGTTCCTGCTCATTGCAGTGGTGCTTCCCTATTTCACTAGCGTGCTGGCGCGGACATTCGCCTGGATCGTCCTTCTTGGGCGCGGTGGCATCGTCAACGAAATCCTGCTCCAACTTGGTCTGATCTCTCAACCGATTACCATGCTGTACAACCGCTTCGGCGTGATAATCGGCATGACCCACATCATCATGCCGCTCATGATCTTGCCGATGGCCACGGTCATGTCTGGGATCGACCAAAAGCTGTTGCGCGCCGCGAGAGCCAACGGCGCAAGCCCTTTGGCCGCGTTCCTCACGGTTTTCCTTCCGCTCAGCCTTCCGGGCGTCATCGCTGGGGTTCTGCTTGTCTTCATCTACTGCCTCGGCTTCTACATCACGCCGGCATTGCTCGGCGGTTTGGCTGATCTCACTATAACTATGGCGATCAGCACTCAGGTCGTAGACCAGCTCAACTGGAACTTCGGTTCCGCCCTTTCCGTGGTGCTCCTCGTGACCGTTTTGGTGATATTGTGGATCGGCTCGCGCTTATTCCCCATCCAGCAGCTTTTGGGGTTCTCCGATGGGATTGGGAGGGATGCTGCTGCCCGCCAAATGGGGGCGCGCTGGCTGATGCATGTCGGCTCCGCAGCAAATGCGCTCGACCGCTGGCTCCCGTCATTCGGCGGACGCGGCATACCCATCCTGGCGGTCATCCTCGCCACGCTTCTGCTGCTTCCCGTGCTGATTGTGGCCTATCTTTCGTTCAGCTCCTCGCCCTATTTCGTGTTCCCCGTGCCTGGCTACTCACTTCGTAACTACCAGGCTTATGCTTCCAGTGCTTCGTGGATAGAAGCGACCTTTACCAGCATCCGTGTTGCCCTGTTGGCGGCTGGCATGGCGACGGTCCTCGGCGCCATGCTCGCCCTCGGCCTCTCACGCGGTCGAATCCGCGGTCGCGGAGCGATGGTTGCGCTCGTGCTCTCGCCTATAATTATGCCGACTATTGTCGTGGCGGTTGCGACCTATTTCCTGCTGGTGCAGGTTGGGCTTCAGGGTACCGAGTTCGGACTGGCGCTTGGCCACGCGGTCCACGCAATCCCCTTCGTGGTCGTGATCGTGGTTGCCAATCTGCGCGACCTCAATCCGGCCTGCGAGCGTGCGGCCCGCAGTCTTGGTGCGGGGCCCTTAGCCACCTTCCGCACTATCCTCGCCCCGCTGATTATGCCGGCTCTCATCGTCGCCGCCTTCTTCGCCTTCCTGACCTCGTTCGACGACGTCATATACGTGCTGTTCCTTGGCATAGGCACGGTCAACACCTTGCCTATGCGTATGTGGGAAGGGATCAAACAGGACGTCAATCCGATCATTTCGGCGGTGGCTACGCTGCAGACGGCGCTCGCGGCGATCGTCATCATCGTAGGTGCCCTCCTGGGGCGTCGAAAGAATACGTGACGGCTAAGATTGAAAGCTCGCAGCAGAAAGAATAAGCAATGCTCACAGCCTCGCAACTGCTACCGTTGGACGCGATCGACCAACTGCCCTTCACCCCGGGAGAATTCGATGCCCGCCTTGCGGCTTGCCGGCGGGCAATGACCGAGCGCGGGCTCGACTACCTCGTGCTCAGTTCGCCCGAAAACATCTACTATCTCTCGGGCTTCATTACCAAAGGATACTACGTTTTTCAGGCGCTTGTCCTGACGCATACTAGCGATCCGATCCTCGTCGTGCGTCGCTACGAGCAAGCCAATGTCGAGCGTCTGTCCTATTACCGGAACGCTGCCATATGGCAAGACACGGATGTTCCGGCCGAGGTACTTGCAAGAGCGCTGGTCGATTTGGGCGCTTTGGGAAAGACCGTTGGCGTGGATGCCAACTCCATGTTCCTTACGGTGAACGCCTACGAAACGCTCCGCGCTGCGCTGCCCGGCACCAACTTTGTTAATGCTTCTACAATTCTGGAAAGATGCCGGGCCATCAAGTCCCCGCAGGAGATCGCTTACATTCGCCGCGCAGCTGAGACGTTGTCCGCAGGGTTCAAGGCCGCACATGAAGCTGCGCGTCCGGGGCGTACTGAGAACGATGTGGCCGCAGCTTTCCATCATGCTGCCATCTCGGCTGGTAGTGAATATATGGGCAGTGCCCCTTATATCGCTTCCGGCCCGCGAACGGCACTTCCGCACGCTACCTGGGCTGGCCGATGCATCGAAAAAGGCGATCTGGTCATCGTCGAGGGATCCGGAAACTGGAAGCGATACAGTGCAGCCTTGATGCGGACCTGGTGCCTGGGAAAACCGAGCGACAGCGTCCGTCGGGCAGCCGATACTTCAAAGGCCGCGCTCGCCGCGGCGATCGCGGCCATGAGGCCGGGCGTAACAAGTGGAGAAGTCGATGCTGCGTGTCGTGGCACTGTGGCTCGCGCTGGTCTCGCCCATGCCTTTCTCAATAGAACCGGCTACTCCGTGGGCGTTGGCATCTGCCCGGGCTGGGGTGAAGGATGGGTCATGGACCTAAAGGACGGAGATCCCCGCGTCCTGCACCCAGGCATGGTATTCCATATCGTGCCGGTGCTGTTCCCCGAGCCGAACATCAGCGTAGGCTTCAGCGCCACAGTGCTCGTCACCGAGACCGGCGCGGAGATTGTCTCTGATTACTCGCGGGAGCTGGAATGCTGAAAGCCATACACGACACTGCCGTCGTAAAGACGGGCGGCATCACGCTCCGCAGCTTGGGAAAACGGTACGGCAGCGCCGTCGCCGTCGACGACGTCAGCCTTGAAGTATTGCCCGGCGAATTCGTGTCGCTACTCGGCCCCAGCGGATCGGGCAAGACCACTACGCTGATGATGATCGCCGGCTTCACAGTTCCCGACAGCGGCCAGATTCTGCTGGACGGAAAAGACATAACCCGCCTGCCTTCGCATCGCCGTGAGCTCGGCGTCATTTTCCAGAACTATGCGCTCTTTCCCCACATGACGGTCGCCGAAAACGTGGCGTACCCTTTGCGTATGCGCCGCATGGGGAAGACAGCGGTCGAAAACAGCGTCAAACGGGTCCTCGAACAGGTGCAGCTTGGCGCACTGGCTGCCCGCTACCCCCACCAGCTATCGGGTGGTCAGCAACAACGCGTAGCAATTGGCCGCGCTTTGGTCTTCGATCCTCCCGTGCTGCTTCTGGACGAGCCTCTTGGGGCCTTGGACAAGAAGCTGCGCCAACATCTAAGGACGGAGATAAAGGCGCTGCACAAGGACGTCGGCAAGACGATGATCTACGTCACGCATGACCAGGAGGAGGCGCTGGCCATGTCCGATCGTGTTGCCGTTATGCATGAGGGCCGCATCAGGCAGGCCTCCTCACCGCGCGACATCTACAGGCGGCCCGCCGAGCTCTTCGTCGCGAGCTTTGTGGGTGAAGCGAACCTTGTTCCGGTAAAGCTTAAGGGCGGCGTCGCCTACAGTTCGGATGGGAGGCGTCTCGAGGCCACGCGATGGGATGGCGACGACATGGAAGCCATGCTTTGCATAAGACCGGAACACGTTCGTCTCGATTTGGGTGATGTCGGGATGGCTTCCGGCCCCCAGGGGACCGTTGTCGACTCCACTTATGTCGGCGACGCAACAGTCATTGAATGCGAAACGGACTCTGGGCTGCGGCTAACATCGAAAGTACTCAACCAGTCGGGCGACCAAATTCCGACTATCGGCTCGAGTTGCCGCGTGAGATGGGCCGCGACCGATGCAACGATTCTCACTAACTAGCCGAGTAAGCGACGGTGTTGCTCGCGCTACTGGTTGATGTTGATCCGTAGTTCCAAGGCTAGCACCGGCAAAATGCAAGAAAATCTCCCGTAAGTTCTAGCACGCTGGCCGCTGGTGTTTTTGGATGGGCCATCATGTTATTTCACTTCATCAGAAAGGTCTGCATATGGAAAAAATAACGCGCTACGAAGTTGGTCCTCGCATGAGCCAAATGACGGTTTTCGGTGACATGGTCTATACCGCGGGCATAGTGGCGCTGCGTGCCCCCGGAAGGCCAGTTGCTGACCAGACAGCCGACATTCTGGCCAAGATTGAGGATCTGTTGGCTGTAGCGGGAACAGAAAAGGGCAAGTTACTGACGGCAACGATCTGGCTGTCCGACATGTCTACATTCGCAGAGATGAACCGAGTATGGGACAATTGGGTGGTGCCGGGAAGAACACCTTGTCGGGCCTGCGTTGAGGCCGCGCTAGCAGGATCGGGATATACGGTCGAGATTCAGGTTACTGCGGCGCTTTAGGCTGAATGCGTCCGTACTCAAGCGCAAGGCCGTCGTCTATGTGCGTCAGTCCACTCAGGCGCAGGTCCAGCTCAACCTTGAGAGCCAGCGTCGGCAATATGAGCTTGTCGACGTCGCGCGGCGCTGGGGATTCCGCAAAGTAGAGGTGATCGACGAGGATCTGGGACGAACCGCAAGCGGGGCTGTGGAGCGTCCCGGTTTCGAGCGCCTGGTCGATGATTTGTGCACCGGCCATGTGGGCGCCGTGCTTTGCCGGGAGGCGTCCCGCCTGTCGCGCAACGGGCCGGACTGGCATCGGCTGCTCGAGTTGTGCGGCGAAGTCGATGCACGCGTGATCGATCTGGACGGAGTCTACGATCCGCGATTGCCGAACGACCGCCTGCTGCTCGGTATGAAGGGCAGCATCAGCGGGTTCGAGCTCGGCGTGCTGCGTGCCCGCATGTACGAGGCCGCCCGCGCCAAGGCACAGCGCGGAGAACTGCGCATCTCCGTGCCCTTCGGCTATGTCTGGCACCGCGATTACGGTCTCGGGTTCGATCCCGACAAGCGCCTGCAGGAGACCATTCGCCTGATATTCGCGCGCTTCCGCGAACTCGGCAGTGCGCGCCAGGTCCTGATCTCGATGATCGACGATGGCGTGCATTTCCCCAGACCCTCCGACGGCAAGAAGATGGTGTCCTTCGACTGGGTTCCGATCCGCTACCGCAACGTGATCTCGATCCTGAAGAACCCATTCTACGCCGGCGCCTATGTCTATGGTAGGAGCGAGAAGCGCACTGAGATCGTCGATGGCCGCGTTCGCAAGAGCTATGGCCATTACAAGCCGGCTAGCGAGTCGGCGGTGGTGCTCAAGGACCATCACGAAGGCTACATCGGATGGAGCGAGTACGAACGGAACCAGGAACTGCTCGCGGCCAACGCTTATGGCAAAGCCGGCGGTGTCAAGTCGGGCCGCGGCGGTCGCGCGCTGCTCCCGGGTCTCATCTCCTGTGGTCGATGCGGGCGAAGACTGGTTGTCATGTATGCCGGACGCGGCCAGGGTTATCCGGTATATCGCTGCGAGCGCGGCAACCTCATGATGGCACAGGCGCGATGCATGTCGTTCAACGGCTTTCGCACCGACGCGGCGGTGACCCGCGAAGCGCTGGAGGCGGTTGCGCCGATGGCGATCGAAGCGGCGTTGGAGGCTGAACGGATGCAGCTGGAGAGCGAAGCCAAGCGGCGGCAGATGATCGAGATGGACCTGCAGCAGGCGCGCTATGAGGCATCGCTCGCCGAGCGCCGCTATGCCGCTTGCGACCCGGAGAACCGGCTTATTGCGGCCCAGCTCGAGAGGAGTTGGGAAGCCACGCTCAGGCGCGTGGAGACCTGCGAGGCCCGGCTGAGCGAAGTCCAGCGTGTGGAGCCTGTCGACGCGGTTCCGGACTTCACGGGCCTCGCCCAGAATCTCGAGGCCATCTGGAACGCGCCGGGTGTCGATATGCGCTGCCGTCAGCAACTGCTGCGCGCGCTCATCAAGGACATTGTGGCGGACGTCGATGACGACGCGCGCGATGTGATCCTGACCATCCACTGGCACGGAGGCCAGCACTCGCAGGTACGGGTTCGCAAGCCCAAATCCGGAGAGCATGGCCAGCGTACGCCTGAGGAGGCTCTGGCGATCATGCGATCCATGGCAACCCGGTGGTCGGATGCCGAAATCGCTGCCACACTCAACCGCATGGGCATGCAAACCGGTCAGGGAAAGACCTGGACCGCGCGTCGCGTCCAATCGCTGCGCACGGTGCACAAGATCAGCGGCTATCGCTCTTCCGACAAGAATGGCGAGTGGCTCACCATGTCGGATGCCGCCGCGAAGCTCGGCGTGTCGCACGTCAAAATCCGCCGGTTCATCAGGGATGGCCTCTTGCCCGCCGAGCAGGTCATGCGCGGCGCGCCCTACCAGATCCGCGCCAGCGACCTCGAAGACGAACGGATCAAGGCCGATTTGGCGCGCAATACTCCGCGTCGCATCCACGACGACAACCAGGAATCGCTGTTTTCCGCCATTTGAAAAGGGGTGCATAATGAATCAGTCTTCGCAAAACCACGCAGCGCGCGTTCGGCCGCGTTGTTGGTGAGGCAAATCCGGCCATCGCCGAGGAAGGTCGTGAATCCTTCCCAGCGCTTCAGCATATAGTCGATTGGCTCGGCGACCGGAGAGCTGCGCGACAGTCTTGCCCGCTCTGCCCGCATCCAGGCCTCAAGTTCGGTGGCGAGAAGACGGCTTTCCTGCCGTCGTTGCAGACGTTCGTCGGAGACGACTCCGTTGATGTCGCGCTCGATACCAAACAGGGCGTCGATGCGTTTGACCGCCTCGAGCGCGATCGGTGAGATCGGCGCGGCGTTCTTGCCACGCTTGGCATTGGCGCGATGTCGGCAAGTACGAAGAACTTGCGGCGCGCATGCGCCCAGCACAGCGCCTGGGTCAGCGGACTGGGATCGCGGTCCACCTTGAACAGCGGATTGTAACCGCCATAGGCATCGGCCTGCAGAATGCCGGTGAAGTTCCTCAAATGACGCTCGGGATGCTCCTGCCGCCGATCGCCCGAAGCATAAGTAGAGCGCCGCCGGTGGCGATTGCCCGCCGAACGCCGGTCATCCCTGACATAGGTCCAGATGCGGCCTGTATCGATCTTGCCCTTCGCCAGGATCGGCACGGTCGTGTCGTCGGCATGGAGACGATCAGCGGCAAGCACATGCGCCTCGATCAGCGCGTGCACCGGCTTCAGCGCCACGGCACAAGCGCCGACCTGGTCCGCAAGCGCCGACAGGCTGAGTTCGACGCCCTCGCGGGCATAGCGCTCGCTCTGCCGGTTCAGCGGTTGATGCTGGGCGAACTTCTCGAACAGGACCATCGCCAAAAGGTTCGGTCCGGCAAAGCCGCGCGGCGTCACATGGAAGGGCGCCGGCGGCTGCGAGATCTTCTCGCATTCGCGGCAGGTGAACTTCTCGCGCACGGTCTGGATCACTTCCACTGGCGCGGGATCACCTCCAGCGTCTCGGTAATGTCCTCGCCAAGCTTGGCCAGCCTGCCCGAGCCGCAGCACGGGCAGTTCCGGGGTGCGGCGATGACCACGCGCTCACGTGGCAGATGGTCGGGAAAGGGCTTGCGCGACGGGCGCTTGCGCTCGAAAGCTCGGACTGTCGATGACCGCGCTGTCAGTTCCGCCGCCAATTCGTCCTGGCTGGCGTCGGCTTCCAACTCCTCAAGTTGCAATTCCATCTGTTGGAGAAGCCTCGCCTTGCGTTCGGAGCGGCTGCCATGGATCTCGCGCTTCAGCTTCTCTATCTCCAGCCTGAGCCGCGCGATCAGCACATCGGAGTGCGAGTTCAAGGCTTGCGCGCGAGCGGCGAGCGCTTGCGCCTCACGGCGGGTCGCACGCTCGGCGAGGATCATCGCGTGCGCACTGGCAAGGTCACCGGGAAGCTGATCGGCCACATCAGTCATGGCGCGATGGAATCATATTCGCTCCCGCCAAGCCAGCGGTTTTGCTCATCCCGCCGAGCTCGGGCGCCAGGTTTTTTGCGGCATCCGCCAGTCGATGCCTTCTAGCAAATAGCCGAGCTGCGCGGGCGTGATCACCACCGTGCCATCGGCCGATGGCCAGATGAACCGGCCACGCTCGAGCTTCTTCGTGAACAGGCAGGCACCCTGGCCGTCATGCCAGATCACCTTGATCAAGCCACCCTGCCGCCCGCGGAAACAGAACAGGTGACCGGTGTGCGGATCGCGCTTCAATGTCTCCTGCACCATTAGCGACAGGCCGGGGAAGCCCTTGCGCATATCCGTATAGCCAGTGGCGAGCCAGACCTTCACACCGTTCGGGACCGGGATCATCGCCGCTCCAGCACATCCAGGATCCGGCCGAGCGCCTCGTTATCGATATCACTCTCGACCCGCAGGCGGCGGGCGCCGCCAAGCTCGATCGTCACCATGCTGCTCTTCTTGCGCGGTCTGGAGATCGGCGGTGGCTGCGCTGGCGATTGCGCGCTGGCAGCGCCTCGACGACTTCCACGGCAACGAGTTGCGGCACGGACGGCGCGGAGATCTGGCAGAGTTCCTTGCGCCACCGGAAAAGCTGGCTCACATGAATGCCAGCCGATCGCGCGGTCTCGGAAACACTAGCCCCAGGCTCAAACGTCGCCGCGACCAGCCGCTCCTTCTCCTCCCGAGACCAGCGCCGGCGCCGCTCGACCGACGTGATCACTTCAATCTGATGCTTCGTCACAGGGCTACTCCTAGTGCTTCCACTAGGACTTGCAGCCTTCAGCCTACCTCAGCAAGACGGCCGTGACCGCGGGGATACCCGAAGCCTTGCGCATCGCCAATCCATATCCGGCTGCTACTGCAGGCTGCGGGGGCAGGTCGTACCCAAGGACTCGGTTTAAGCCGTTCCGTCAGCGGCTAAAGGATCAGGGGCTAAGACAGCATCACCACTTCTTTTCCCTCCATGACGCCGAGCCGCATCGCAGCCTGCAGAAGGTGGCGGCGCATGGCACTACGTGCGTCAGCGGCCGAACCGGCATCGATGGCATGAAAGATGTCGCGGTGTTCACCGATGACACCATCGACGTGCGCCGGCCCTCGTTGCTTCAGAGTATTAATGCGGGCGATCGTCACGCTTTGGTTGAGCAGCAGGGACAGGTAACGCTGGAAGTCCGCGACCTTGCCATTGCCGCTTGCTGCCGCGACAGCACGGTGAAACTCGATGTCTGCGGCGACGCCCACATCCTGGCCGAGCTTGGTGCGATCCATCTCCTCTAGCCAGTGCCTGAGCGCGACGAGATCGGCTTGCGAACGGCGGATCGAGGCAAGCCCGGCTCCCTCCACTTCGAGGCACAGGCGCAGCTCGAAGATCTCGCGCAGAGCAACGCCACTGCCGACCTCGGCGTCCCGGATTCGGAAGGAACGCTGCAGGGGAGCATCGCTAACAAAGACCCCGGCCCCCTGACGGCTGACCAAGATCCCATCTGCCTTCAGGCGGGAGACCGCTTCCCGGATGACTGTACGGCTGACACCAAAGCTGGCGGCGAGTTCGGGCTCGGTTGGCAGGCGTCCCCCCGCTACAAAACGCCCAGTTTCGATATCCTCCTGCAGTGCAGCCACCACCCGATCGGCCAAAGGTAGCGGTCGTCCGATCCGTCTGTCCGGCTCGCCTTCAGGGCCATTGGATTCCGCGGTCGTGCGCATCCGATCGTTGATGGCCAAACACACCTCCTCTTCAGCTTTCGGGCAAGACCTTGCCCGGATTCAGAATGTTATGGGGATCAATTGTCCGCTTCAAAGCACTCATCAGTGCGATATCCACTTCGCCCTTATGACGCCGCAAACTGGCAATGCGCATCTGGCCGATGCCGTGTTCCGCGCTGAAGCTACCACGGCGTTCCATGGCAACATCCTCCACAGCGAGGGTGATAGCATCGTACAGCGGACCGATATCCGCAACGCTACACCCTTCAGGGGGGCGGATATTCACGTGAAGGTTGCCGTCTCCGAGATGGCCGAAGATATTTGGACGGCAGTCCGGAAAGCGAGTTCGAACCATATCCTCGATGGCAGCCACGGTTTCGGGGATCAAGTCGATCGGTACCGCTATATCGTGCTTGACGGCGCCACCAGCGGCGAGTTCCGCCTCAGAGACCTCCTCGCGCAGACGCAGGAGTTGACTGCGCTCCCTTCCGCTCTGGGCAATGACGGCGTCTTGGGCCACACCGATAGAAAGCGCCTTCTCCAGCAGGCTTTCCATCACCGCGGCGAGCGAGTCCTCAGCGTTCGGCGAAGACATTTCGAGCAAAAGATAAGCCGACGCCTCGAAAGGGGGGCGAGCGTCGGGAACATGTCGCGACACCAACTGCATCGCCTCGCCCGCAATGAACTCGCACAACGTCAATGCACTACCGACGCGGCTGCGGGCGATTTGGAAAAGGTCTAGTGCGCGGCCGACGCACGATACACCGACCAGCGCCGTCACTCGCTGAGACACCTTAGGTAGAAGCTTGAGGGACGCAGCTGTAATGATGCCAAGCGTACCTTCGGATCCGATGAAGAGCTGTTTGAGATCAAAACCGGTATTGTCCTTACGCAATGTCCTGAGGCCATCCCATACGCGCCCATCTGGCAATACCACCTCGAGTCCTAACACCAAAGCGCGCATCGATCCATAGGCCAGCACCTGCAGACCTCCCGCATTTGTGGCGACCGCTCCGCCAATCTGGGCAGAGCCCTCCGCAGCGAGGCTGAGCGGAAAAAGGCGACCGGCCTCAGCCGCGGCTTCCTGCACGCTCGCGAGCGTTGCGCCCGCCTCCACAGTCACACTGTCACCAACGGTATCCATCGCCCGTATCGCTTTCATACGGCGTAGCGACAAAATCACCTGGGGTACCCCCGCGACCGGTACCCCGCCAGCAACCAGCCCGGTGTTCCCCCCTTGTGGCACCACTGCTACGCCCGCCTCGGCGCACAGCCGCAGGCATGACGCCACCTCGGCCGTGCTGGAAGGCTGAAGCACACACAACGCGGAATTGGAGCGCAGGCGGCGCCAGTCGGTTTCGAACGCCGCCCGATCAGATGAATTGTAGAGCAACGCCCCGGGCGAGAGGACCTCTCTGAGGCGCGCCACTAAGGAGTCGTTGCCAGACGTTGCGGAGGTTACTTTCATCATATGACCATGTGACTTGGTGATGTTGACATACTATCAACAGTGTGCAATTTTTATCCTGGGTTGGCAAGTGACAGCGCGCGGCCTGGGTCACACACATGTCGTGGACCTCAGACGCGGCTACTGACCGTGAAACTCAGCAGGCGAAGTCGACCAGATGCGATCGTGGGTTCGTTGCCATCGTGAATATAGTTAAACGGCGGAGACCTTGGCTTTGAACAGTAATTTCCCTGGTGGTCGCAAAGTGGCGCCATCGCTAACCGATCGGCTGGAAACGGGAGACCTCCTCGTTTCAGTGGAGTCCTCTTTTTCAGCGACCTACCGGGAGGCTCGCGGGAAGTTCCTCGCTGCGTTGCCTAAGGCGCGCGCCTATGTTCTGCCTCATCTGACGGGGCCAGATGGGGAAGAACTTGCGGTGGATGTCGCGTGGCTTGGCGATCCAGATGCCGAATGCGTCTTAGTCACTATTTCGGGCACGCACGGGCCCGAAGGTTATTGCGGATCGGGCATTCAAATGGACTGGCTTGCACTGATCGCAGATGCGAGCCTTCCTGCGGGGGTGGCCTTTCTCCTCGTCCACGGCCTCAATCCCCACGGTATCGCCTGGGACCGTCGGGTAACGCAGGAGGGCTGCGATTTAAACCGTAACTTTGTCGATTTCGCCGCTGGCACACCTTCAAATCCAGGCTACGAAGAACTGCGGTCGCAATTCGTGCCGGCAGCTCTGGAAGGGCCAGTCTTCGAGGCCGCACAGAAAGCCATCCGAGTGTTCAAGGCCGCGCATGGCGAGCGGGCCTTCCAGGTCGCCCGAAAGGCTGGGCAATATGTAGATCCTGACGGGATGTTCTTCGGCGGGTTCGAGCCAGCCTGGTCCGCTCGTACGCTGGATGCCATCGCCCACGACTACGCACTGAACACGCGCAAATTCGTTGCGGTCCTCAACGTCCATACGGGTCTTGGACCTTACGGTTACGGCGAGCTACAGAGCGAGCATCTGTCGGCCATTGCCTCGCACAACATTGCAGAGAGCATGTTTGGTCCCAGCGTCACCTCGGCCGATCTTGGAACATCCAGTTCAATTCCGATCGAAGGCACGCTCCAGCTCTATTGGGAACGGTTGATCGGCGACGGCCAATATCTCGATCTCGCCTTGGAATATGGCACTTATGACATCGAAGCCGCGCAGCGCGTGTTGCTGGCAACCAGTGGCTTCACGCGCATGGCGGCGGTGACCGAACCAGCTTGTTCGGTCGCGAGGTGCGGAGGCGCTGCGTGCACATTTCTGTCCGCATGACCCGGCGTGGAGGGAGGCGGTGCTGTTTCGCGGCCGCCAAGTGTTGCGGCAGGCGCTGTTGGGGCTTACTCGAAGGGCGTCGTCGGTTCGCAGCCTTAGGCGGACCAATCGCTCACAGCTGTTGATGGGGAACCAGAAAAGGTTATGCCATGTCTAGATCAACGAACCATGGATCTCCGCGGTCCGGCTTGAGTCGTCGGACCCTGCTCCAGACGGCGGCAGCCGCGATGGCCGTCCCGGCGATTGCTCGGGCAACCACCGCCTTCGCACAGGACAAGCTCGCCGGAAGTGGTGAGGTCGTCGTGTTTTCTTTTGGCGGTTCGTTCACGGAAGGTTTTCGCAAACGGGTCTTAGAGCCTTTCAGCGAGGTGACCGGCATCAAGGTGGTCGACGTGACGGCCGATTTCTCCGAGCCGCAGGTCAAGGCAATGAACGAAGCTGGGCGGGTCGATTGGGACACAGCGTTCGTTCAGGGGCAGGCATATCCCCCTATGAGTCAGGCCGGCATGTTTGAGCCGATCGACTACACTCTGTGGGACGACGAGTCGCTTACGGGCGTCCCGGATTCCGCCCGCCTTGCCGATGCGGTCGCCGCGTTTCAGTCAGGTCAATTGCTCACCTATGATGAGAGAACATTCGGAGAAGATGGACCCAAGAGCTGGGTCGATTTCTGGAACGTGGAGGCATTCCCTGGGCCACGCGGCCTTTATGCCTCCGCCGCCAAGTTCAGTATAATATTCGCCCTTTTGGCCGATGGCGTCGCGAAATCGGACATTTGGCCGCTGACCGATGACAAGGTCGACCGGGCGCTGAAGAAACTCGACGAGATCAAGCCGCATGTAACGAAATGGTGGTCCGCTGGCGGTGAGCCCCCCCAGCTGCTCATCAATCGCGAATATGTAATAACCAGCGCTTTCGCTAACCGCGCGATTGTGGCGATCCGTGGTCAGGATGCCCCCATCCGCATGGTTTGGGGTGCCGGTGCGCCGTTCAACCGCACGTACTGGACCGTACTGAAAGGAGGCCCGAATACCCAGAACGCACAGAAGCTGGTCGCTTTTGCGAACAGGGCCGCAATCGCTGCTGGGTTTACCGAAGGGGTGGGAGTTGATACCCTAAATGTCAACCAACTCCAGCACCTGCCATCCGATCTGGTTCCTCTGCTCAGCATACACCCTGAGAATGCCCATCATGTGGTGCTAGAGGATTCAGCTTGGCTTGCAGCCACCCGCCCCGATGGCAAGACGAACATCGACCACCTACAGGAGCGTTGGCTGGCATGGCGGGCGGGCTGATCTCTCCCTCAGTGAACGGCGCGCCGGAGCCTGTACGGGCTCCGGCGTTGGGCGGGCCGACAGGTTGGGCTTGGCTCCTCCTGCCTGGAGGCGTTTACCTCACAGTGCTCTTTGTAGTTCCGCTCGCGGGGCTTTTGGTGATATCGCTCGGAATGCCGGATTGGACGCTGACGCATTACCTGCGCATCGGCGACAGCCCGGTCTATGCAGCCGTATTGCGCACGACGCTTGAAATCAGCCTGGCGGTGACCACGCTCGCCTTCGTGCTGGGGTACCCTATCGCCTACGCTCTGACGACAGGAGGACCAACGCTGCGCACGTTCCTGCTCATTGCAGTGGTGCTTCCCTATTTCACTAGCGTGCTGGCGCGGACATTCGCCTGGATCGTCCTTCTTGGGCGCGGTGGCATCGTCAACGAATGCCGCTCATGATCTTGCCGATGGCCACAGTCATGTCTGGGATCGACCAAAAGCTGTTGCGCGCCGTGAGAGCCAACGGCGCAAGCCCTTTGGCCGCCTTCCTCACGGTTTTCCTTCCGCTCAGCCTTCCGGGCGTCATCGCTGGGGTTCTGCTTGTCTTCATCTACTGCCTCGGCTTCTACACGCTTCTGCTGACATTACATGTTGCAGCTGGCCAATCCGGATTGGGATCGCCGCAGGCCATGAGAGTTTAAGATGGTTCAGTCGCTCGGGCATTCGCGGTTATTATAGCTGGCTTCTGTTGGAGGCCAAGAATCAGTCGAGCTAAACAAGTTCCAAAATCGAGAAGGACTTACTATGGAAATCCAAGGGCCGACAGTTGTTATAAGTGGGGAGTCGGCGAAGGCTTATGCGGAACTAGTAAAGGATCGCTTTCCGGACCTGCGCGTTATTCAAGCGCCCGACGCCTCAAGTCTCGAAAAACATATAGCAGAAGCGGAAGTACTACTCGGGTTCCGGTTTCCAGTGGAGGTCTTTGATAAGGCGTCGAAGCTTCGCTGGTTCCAGTCCACCGGCGCGGGCGTCGACTCGCTGTTTCCCATCCGGGACCGCATAGGCCATATCACTGTCACCAACGCCCGCGGTATTCATGGCGAAGTCATCGCGGACTATGTCATGGCCGCTGTGACTATGTTGCATTGGGACTTCCGCGGCTTCCTGCATGACCAAGCCAACAAGCGCTGGAGGCCACGGCCTGTATCGCCGCTTTCCGACAAGACCATCGGCGTCGTGGGTCTCGGATCCATAGGCGCAACAATCGCGCGCCGCGCCAAGAGCGCGGGTATGATAGTTCTCGGCTCGAAGCGGGATGTTACTGTTCCGGTCGATGGTGTGGACGAACTGTTCGCGCCTGATGGCATGGTCGACATGTTGCCGCGTTGCGACTTCGTCGTTTTGGCACTGCCTGCAACACCCGATACCGTGGGCTTCTTTGGGCCCGCCGAGATTGCTTGCATGCGCCCGGACGCATACCTCATCAATATCGCGAGAGGGAGCGTCATCGTTGAAGCGGAGTTGATTAAGGCTCTGCAAAGGGGGGCCATTGCCGGCGCCATGCTTGACGTCTTCGAGCAGGAGCCGCTACCGCCTACAAGTCCCCTCTGGACGATGCCGAACGTGATCGTCACGCCTCATACAGCGGGCTATCCGGCCAACTACGAGACGCGGTCTTTTTCGGTGTTTGCCGACAACCTGAAGCGATACATGGGTGGCCAGGAGCTGATGAACATCGTCGATATGAAACGCGGATACTAAGGTCAGTTGGCGCCAGAAATTCAAGTTACCCGCCGCAGGTCATCGCCAATGCAGTCTGGCTCTACTGCAGGTTCCCCTTGCTGCTGGAGCGCGGGATCGTGGTTTCGTATGAGACAATCCGCCGGTGGGGCATCAAGTTCGGTCCGGATTTCGCTCGCCGCTTGCGCCGCAAGCAGCACAGCCGAAACGATGTCTGGCACCTGGACGAGGTCGTCATCACCATCGCCGGCAGGAAACACTGGTTGTGGCGCGCCGTCGACCGGGATGGCAATGTGCTCGACGCGATCGTCCAGAACCGCCGCAACACCAAAGCGGTCAAGCGCTTGCTAACGCGGCTGCTGAAGAAGCAAGGCGTCGCGCCGAAGCGCATGATCACCGACAAGCTGCGCTCATGGAGCAGCCAGGCGACAGGTGATGCCGGCGTCGAGCATCGGCCGCATAAGGGATTGAACAACCGGGCGGAGAATGCACAGGTGCAGCTGCGAAAACGGGAGCGGATGATGCAAGGCTTCCGAACATCAGGAGCACTGCAACGCTTCGTTGCGATCTTCTCGGCTCTGCGCAATCTCTTCGGTCTCGGTTTGCGACATTTCGGCGGGCATGACAGCGCATAGCGCCATTCTTCAGGCGCTGTATCACCGCGAGGTCACCGGCGAAGGGACAAGCATCCAGGTGTCACTGTTCGATGCCGTCGCCGACTGGATGAACGTGCCGGTTCTGCAAAACGACTACAGCGGGTATCACACGGAACGCGCCGGCGTGAAACACCCGTCGCTTGCGCCGTATGGTGCCTATCGTTGTGCCGACGGCAAAGAGGTCATCTTTTCGGTTCAGAATGACCGCGAATGGATAAATTTCTGCGAGAAATTCCTGAAGCAGCCGGAGCTAACACGCGCACCTGGTTTTGCCGATAATATGGAGCGCCTCAGTCATCGTGCGCAACTTGATGAGATCATTGAAGCGCGTTTCTCCGAACTATCCAGCGAAGAGGCAATGCAGGAGCTTGAGGCGGCCGGCTTGGCATATGGTCGACTGAACGAAGTGGCGGATGTTTCAAGGCATCCACACATTCGCAGGGTGCAGGTTGGCACACCCGAAGGAACCGTCGAGACGATAGCCCCGGCGGCGATTTTCAACTTTGAGCGCCCCTCGCTGCGCCCAGTTCCGGCTCTCGGCGCCCATACCGAGGCAGTCCGCGAAGAGGTTCGAGCAGGCTTGCGCACAAAAGCCGCGTCAGCGTGAGCGCGCGTCTGAGTAAGGTGAGTGCGCTCGTTAGTTACGAAGAGTCTGTGTACCTCGGATCATCCCAGCGCATCGGCCATCCAGCAGGCGCACTGCCGTCACGCTCGCTAAGATTGATCGTAGAGGCGACTACATGATCAAGGACACCTTTCCGGTCGTTGAAAGCACGATGTCTGTACCACGCTGGAGATCCCTGCTCTTCGTACCCGCTCACGTATCGCGCTTCGTGGAGACGGCCCATGAGCGGGGTGCAGATGGAGTCATTCTCGACCTGGAGGACTCCGTTCCCCAAGATCAGAAGGGCGAGGCACGGAAGCAGCTTCCTGAATGCGTGGCAAAGGTGGCCCGCAACGGCGCATCTGTTTTGGTCCGCGTGAATCGTGGTTTGCGCGCCTTGGCGGCCGTCTCGATGCAGCTGTGATGGCGGGTGTTCATGCACTGGTTCTTCCAAAGACGGATTCGGCAGACTGGGTATCAGAGATCGCAAACGCGGTATCGGAACTTGAACGGGAAAGAAATCTTCCGCTGGGAAGCATCCAGTTCCTTGCCCAGATCGAGACGCCGGGCGCCTTGCACAGGCTCGCAGCCATTGCGTCGGCGGATCCAAGGATGATCGCAATGGCGCTCGGTCCTGAAGACTTCAGTGCCGCCGTTGGCGGCGCCCCGGAATTCGACCTTCTGTTGACGCCGAACCTTTCTGTTCTGTTTGCTGCCCGTGCCGCCGGTTTGCTCCCGTTAGGCTTCGTAGGAAGCATCGGCGAGCTCTCCGACACTGATAAACTTCGTGAAGCCGCGGTGCGTGCGCGGCGGCTTGGCTTTGCCGGAGCTTTGGCGATCCATCCGACACAGATGGCCATTTCGGCCACCGGATCGTCGTCGCGGCCCTCGTAGCAGACCTGCCTGCGCCCGTTATCCTCCAGCCTCACCTGCCAGAGAAAGCTTGCGCCGAGACGCACCAGGTGCCCGCCGCGCTCGACGAAGCGGTCGATGGCATCGCGCATCTCCCAGCTCCAATATTCGTCGTGGCCGACGATAACCGCGCAGCGGTAGCGATCCAGCAGATCGGGGAGCAGGTGGAGATCGTGCTGCGTCGCCATGTCCACCCGATACCCGTTCCTTTCGGTCCAGACCGAGAAATGCCGGTCATAGGTCGCCCAGCCGGCGGATGCATATTTTTTGCTGTAGCCGTTGGCGCGCGTATTGCAGGCGATCGTGAGCACGGATGTCACCGCATCATAAGCACGGATTTCATGGGATCATGAGCAACGATTTCAGACGATCGTGAGCACCTTTTTCGGAGGTGCGGGACGCTTCGGCCGACAACTCAGTCAGTCTACAGGATGCCTCGTTCAAAACGAGGAAGCCTGATGCCAACCCAGAGATTGTCGATGCGCCGGATCAGAGAAGTTTTACGTCTAGGGCATGTCCAGGCCCTGAGCGAGCGTGCCATCGCGCACACGCTCGGGGTGAGCAATGGCGTCGTGCATGGTTATCTGCGGCGCGCCCGTCTTGCCGGGCTGAGCTGGCCGCTGCCTGAAGGGATGGATGACGAAGGCCTCGAGCTGCTGCTCTTCCCGGCGCCGAAGGCGGCGCCGCAAAGCCCCAGCCGGCCGGTCCCGATTGGGCCTATGTGGAGAAGGAGTTACGCCGCCGCGGCGTAACTCGGGTGCTCCTGTGGGAGGAGTATCGCGCATCCCGGCGAGCTATAAGGGCGACTACGAGAAGAGCTTCGACGGTACCGGGCCGTTCAAGCTGGAGAAATACACGTCCAAGGTCGGCGCCCCCTTCGTTCGCAACGAAGATTACTGGGGCGACAAGGTGCTGCCGGAGCGCATCGAGTTCATATTCTTCTCCGATGATCAATCGGCTATCCTGGCGCTGCTTGGCGGTGAGGTCGATGTCATCTCACTTTCGGCGGTGGCCGGCGTTAGCCTACTCAACAACCCGAACGTCAATATCGACAGCGTGAAGACGGCCTCGCACTCGCAGTTCCACATGCGCTGCGATTCCGATCCGTTCAAGGATCCACGCGTGCGTCGCGCCGTGGCGCTCTGCCTTGATCGCGACAAGTTGGTTGCCGGCCTGTTTAAGGGCCGCGCTTCACCAGGCAACGACAGCCCGTTCGCTCCAGTCTACCCCTCGACTGACACGAGCGTGCCGCAGCGCAAGCAGGACTTCGCCCAGGCCAAGCAGTTAATGCAGGCGGCCGGCGTCGGCAAAGGATTCAAAGTGACCCTGACCACCGCGCGCTTCGTGGAGCTTCCCGACTATGCGCAGCTGATCCAGAATTGGGTTAAGGAGATCGGCATCGAGCTCCAACTCAACATGCTCCCCCTGGGCGCCTATTATGGCGATGCGGTGTTCGGCAAGTCGCCTTGGCTGGACTCGGTGATGGGCATCTGCGACTACGGCCATCGCGGCGCGCCGAACGTCCTGCTTTCCGCTCCGCTGACAAGCAACGGTAGCTGGAACGCCGCGCATTTCAAGAGCAAGGACTACGACACGCTGGTGTCCAGCTATATCGCGGCCCTAGATCTGGAGGCGCAGAAGGCAACGGCCGGCAAGATCCAGAACCTGCTTCTTGAGGAAACGCCTGTTATCTTCGGATACTTCTACGACGACCTGACGGTGACCGCGAAGGGCGTGTTCGGGATCAAGAAGACTGGCATGGGGCAGCTGTTCTTCGACAAAGCATCGAAGGCATGAGTCACAGCCAGCCCGTTGCGGGGCTGGCCCACAAGCTTATAACAGCCAGCTCCCTTGCGGGGGCTGGCTCCACGAGGAGTATTAGCTATTCTTTCCTTTCTCGTTAGGCGAGTCTCACTGTCGCTCGTCACGCTGTTCCTGCTCAGCATCATGGTGTTCCTGGGTGGCCAGGTGCTGCCCGGCAATGTCGGGCGGGCCATATTGGGTCCGCTTGCCGACCAGCGCGCCGTCGACACGCTCAATCACACGCTCGGCGTCGACCGTCCGCTGCTCACCCAATATGGCAGCTGGATCTGGAACTTCATCCAGGGCGACATGGGCACGTCCTATCTTTTCCGCTCGCCGGTGGCGCCCTTCGTCATCGATGCCTTGGGCAATTCGATGAAACTGGCGGCGGTCGCCTTCGTGCTGGTGGTGCCGATCGGCATCCTAGGCGGCGTCATCGCGGCGCTCAATCTCGACCGGCCGCTCGACCGCATCATCAGCCTTGGCGGCCTGTCGGTGACGGTGCTGCCCGAATTCGTCACCGGCATCATCCTGATCCTGATTTTCGGGGTCTGGCTGCGCTGGCTGCCGATTTCGGCCGCATGGCCGCGGGATGCCGGCTTGTTCACCCTAAGCAGTACCTGCGGTAGTGGTGCAAGCGGACCCGGACTTTGGCCCGCTGGGCTGCTGCTACGACCTTCGCTGGAAAAAAATGGGTTTTGTTGCAACGCCTGAATAGGGCGCAGAGAAGCCTGGCCATCTGGAACTGAAAGTGAGCCTCTTTGTATGATGCGCTTGGAGCGATGAGGAGCACATGATGGCAAACGCAACCGGCCGGCCTGGGGCCGCCCTGGTCCTGAGTGCGGTCAAGCGGGAGCATCTGGAGCGGCAGGTCCGGCGTCAGCGTATAGCGCGATCGATGGCGGAGCGGTGCCGGATCATTCTTCGATGCGCTGACGGTGTCCCAGAAAGGTTGTGGCAGCGGAGTTGGGCGTGAACGGACACACGGTCGGCAAATGACGACGACTTTCCTCAAAGATCGCGTCGAGGGGCTGCTGGACGAGGCCCGCCCCGGCAGACCCCGGACCATCGACGATGATCAGATCGCGGCCATGATCGAGCGGACGCTACGCTCGAGCCTGATAATGCGACCCATTGGTCAATCCGATCGATGGCACTGCGACCGGTGCTCCCATACGACGATCCGCCTATATGGATCGCCTCGGGCTGCGGCCGCATTGCTCGGAGACGTTCAAGCTGTTGAGCGATCCCTGCTCGTCGACAACGATTGCGACATCGTCGGGCTCTACCTGTCACCGCCCCAACCGGCATGCCGGAGCGCCGAACTCATAGCTATGTCCGGCACGGCACCAACTCGCTGTTTGGGGCGCTCGATGTGGCGTCCGGTTTTGTGATTGGCAAATGTTACAAGCGGCACTGGGCAACCGAGTTTCTGGACTTCCTGAAGCAGATAGACGCCAACGTGCCGCCCGATCCGGATGTCCACGTCGTCATGGATCATTATGCCACCCACAAAACCGCGCTGCTCAGGTCATGGCTGTCGCGCCGGCCTCACTACCCATCTCCACTTCACGCCCACATCGGCATCCTAGATCAATCAGGTCGACCGCTGGCTCGGTGAACTGACCTGAAAGCAGGTGTGACGCGGCGTGCATACCTCAACCAGCCAGCTCGAGGCTGATATTCGCACCTTCATCGAGCGCCACAATGAGAACTCAAAGCCCTATCGAAGGACCAAGTCCGCGGACGAAATTCTCTCGTCCGTCAGGCGTTTCTGTCAGAAGGCCGAGCAAACTCGTACTCTTCGGCATTCGTCGAGATGCTACGTGATGAAAATCTGCGTTCGAAATTTTGTAAATAATTCTTCACATACTTTTACGAAGTCTTTGCGACAGAATTTCGATGAAAAGAGTAACTTCGCCGCAAGGCTTAGAAGGCGCGGCCAGAGCTGCTGCCATCTACGCTCTGACTGCCGAACAACTTGCAAAAAAGGTCAACAGCAATGCGAAGAAGAGCGCTAATCCTGGTTGAAGGTACAAGGTCCAACGGTCCGCTTTACGTCAAAGCGGCTCGGCGTCTTGGCCTTCATCCAATTACCCTATCGGCTGATCCAACGCACTACGACTATCATGCCCCGGAAAGGCTTGAGACAATCCGGATCGATACAGACAATCTCGATGCGCTGGTCCACGAATGTGCCCGGTTGCGTGCGAGCTTTGAGGTTGTTGGCATCACCAGCGCCCTGGAGTCGGTCTATGCGACAGTCGGCAAGCTCTGCCGGCATTTCGATCTACCGGGACCGAATCCGGCATCCATTGAACGATGCTGCGACAAATTCACTCAACGTCAAATCCTCCGGGAGGCCGGCGTCCCAATACCTGCTTATCGCTTGGCGGCGAATGAAGCGGACGTACAAAGCTCCGCCGCGGAGATCGGCCTGCCGGTGATTGTCAAGCCAGCCGTAGGCAGCGGCAGCTCCGGTGTCCGACTGTGCCGCAACGCCGACGAATTAGCCGAACATACGACCTTTCTGTTGGGTGGGAAGCACATACGGCAGTCTTCACCGAGGATACTGGTCGAAGAGTTCGCACAGGGTCCGTATTATTGCGCCGACATAATGGGAAATGAGTTAATCGGGATTACCGCCTCTGAGTTCGGCTGCCCGCCGCATTTCGTTTTTCGTACCTCGACCTTTCCGGCCCCGCTGACTGATCATGAGCATAACCGCATCGCCGATGTATCGCTGAGCTGTTTGCAAGCTCTCGGCCTTGACTGGGGGCCTAAATGCATTGAATTTCGGTGGACGAAGCTTGGCCCAGTCGTCATCGAAGTCAATCCGCGTCTTGGGGCTGGGACCAGTCCTCGGCGCGTTCATCTGGCTTATGGTATCGATCTCATTACCGAGCACATCAAGTTTCTCACCGGCGAGGAATGGAATTTGCGTAGAACACATTCTCACACTGCAACCGCGCGGCTCCTCGTTCCTGAGCGTGATGGAATCCTCGAGTGGATCGCTGGCCACAGTCGGGCGGCTGCCATACCAGGCGTCGCCGAAGTGAAGTTGTACGTAGAACCCAAGATGCCGATCGTCAGGAAAGGCGATTCCCGAGACCTCTTCGGACATGTCATCGCCGCTTCACCAAGCCGTGCTGAGACCGAGGCCATACTTCAGCGCGCCGTTGACTTGATCCATTGGTCGATCAAACCCTTTGCCATCGCTGGCGAAGAACGTTCTGCGGCCATATCCAGGATGACGTGAACCGCTCTACGCCTTAGGCAACTGAGCCTCGATTGCGTTGAGGAAGCCAGCGCCTGACGGCGTCCATACGGATCGCGGCTTCATTCGATAGGGATTTCGCCGCGATCCGTGACGCCAGAGCACCGGCTCTGATAACATGACGCGGCAGGCCAAAAACCTGCATCGGGGGTTCTCCTGAAGTTTGATCTTCGCAACTTCAGCTTCGGAGACCCCCGAACTTTTCTCAAGCCATCCGTCTCACATCTGTCTGGACCTGCACACGTCTGCAGCCCAAATGTACCTATACCGCGGGCATCGGAACCCTCGAATTCATTCTGGTCCAACCAGAGCAGGACTCGCTATCGTCACGCGCCTCTTCAGGGCAAGCACTCGACTGTCATGGCCGGCGCGTCGGCCGGTAAACAATATGTAATCCGCGCTAGATCGTAACCGCTGTTTTGCCCTCACATTGTCCGCAGTTGCCTGATCTGTGATCGACGTTCCATGGACGAGCGACAAGGAGTTTCTCCATGGACACTACGTTGGAGGTTCTCACGTCACGGCGGGGCCGACGTGAGGCGCATCGCCAATGGCCGGATGAGGTCAAGGCACAGATCGTTTCGGAGAGCTTGCGTCCGGGCGTGACGGTGAACGAAGTGGCGGAGCGCCACGGGCTGAAGGCCAACCACCTGTCGTCCTGGCGCACGCTGGCGCGGCAGGGCAAGCTGGTTCTGCCCGCGCCAGAGGATGCCGTGGAATTCGCGGCAATGGTCATTGATACGCCCGCGCCGGAACCGCCAACCGCGAAGCAGACCTCCCGCGCCGAGATCGTTGTCGGTCCTGTCACAATCCGTCTTGAGGAAGGTGCGTCTGCTGCCCGGATCGCTGCCATCGCGCGTGCCTTGGCAGCGGCGACATGATCTTTCCATCGAACCGCGTGCGCATCATGGTGGCGACCAAGCCGGTAGACTTCCGCAAGGGGCATGATGGATTGGCGGCGCTGGTAAAGAACGAGCTGCACAAGGACCCGTTCACCGGAACAGTCTTCGTGTTCCGGTCACGCAAAGCGGATCGGTTGAAGCTGATCTACTGGGATGGCAGCGGCATCGTGATGGCCTACAAGAGGCTGGAGGAGCACAGCTTCACCTGGCCCGGCATCAAGGACGGCCTGATGACGTTGAGCCATGCCCAGTTCGAGGCACTGTTCGCGGGCCTGGACTGGCAGCGGGTTCGCGCCGTCGAGACCAGAGCGCCGGGGGTGATAGAATAGCTGCGGCACGATGACTCAGCACAACAAATTCCGAAGGCAAAACGGACCGGGCTTTGGTAGGTTCCGGCCATGCTGGACGCCGCTGATCTTCCCGATGATGTTGCCGCCCTGAAGGCGATGCTGATCGCGGCGAAGGCGCGCGAGACAGGCAAAGACGCCCAGATTGCCCGCAAGGATGAGCGGATAGAACTGCTTGAGAAACTGGTCTCGGCCTTCAAGCAGGCAGCCTTCGGGCGCAAGTCCGAGAAGGCCGATCCCGACCAGTTCGATCTGGCGCTGGAAGACCTGGAAACGGCCATGGCAACAATCCATGCCGAGGAGGAAGTCGATGCTCGTCCTGGGAACAGGGTCACTAGGCCGCGCGCGACCAATCGCGGCTCCCTTCCTCAGCATCTTCCTCGTGTCGAAGAGGTCCTTGAACCGGAAAGCCTGATCTGCTCCTGCGGCGGTTATTTGCATTATATCGGCGAAGATGTGGCGGAGCGGTTGGACGTAGTCCCGGCGCAGTTCCGCGTCATCGTCACCCGTCGCCCTAAATATGCGTGCCGTGCGTGCACTGACGGCGTCGTTCAGGCTCCGGCTCCACTACGACTGATCCAGGCAGGCCTACCGACAGAAGCGACCGTCGCCCATGTCCTGGTCTCCAAATATGCCGATCACCTTCCGCTTTATCGGCAGGCCCAGATCATGGGCCGCCAAGGCATTGATCTCGACCGTTCCACGCTCGCCGACTGGGTCGGCCGCGCAGCCTATGAGTTGCGTCCCGTCTTCGGTGCGCTGATTGCCGACTTGAAGCGCTCGTCCAAGCTCTTCATGGACGAGACCCGTGCCCCGGTTCTCGATCCCGGCTCGCGCAAAACCAAGACCGGATACTTCTGGGCGCTTGCGCGGGATGATCGACCATGGGGCGGCGGTGCTCCGCCAGGTGTGGCCTTCACCTACGCTCCCGGTCGCGGGGGCATTCATGCCGAACGAATACTGCAGGGATTCTCCGGCATCCTGCAGGTCGATGGCTATGCCGGATACAACAGACTGATCGCACCTGACCGTATCGGATCAGACATTCGGCTTGCCTATTGTTGGGCCCACGCCCGGCGCAAGCTGGTTGAGATCACTCGCAACGGAACAGCGCCGATTGCCGAGGACGGTGTCAAACGGATTGGTGAACTGTATCGGATCGAGGCCGAACTGCGCGGCCTTGACCCGGAGGCTCGCCTTGCTGGACGGAAGGAACGATCAGCGCCGCTGGTCTCCGACGTGCAGGCTTGGCTCGTCCATCACCGCGCCCGTGTCGCGACAAAGTCCCCACTCGGCGAGGCGGTGGCCTACATCGCTAAATACTGGGACGGTCTGAAGCTCTTCCTGACCGACGGTCGCATCGAGATCGACAACAACAGCGTGGAACGAACCATCCGGCCTATCGCCCTCAATCGGAAGAACGCGCTCTTTGCGGGCCACGACGTCGGAGCCGAGAACTGGGCGACCATCGCCTCGCTCGTCGAAACCTGCAAACTCAATGCCGTTGACCCGCAGGCCTACCTGACCGCCACGCTCACCGCCATCGTCAACGGCCACAAGCAGAGCCGGATCGATGAGCTGCTGCCTTGGAATTATCCGCTTGAGTAACGCGTGCACAAAAATCGCAGTTTTGCCGAAGCGGACAAATCTTCGTTCAGAGCATCACAGCTTGACCAGTTGCTTGCCGAAGTTCTCTCCCTTCAACATCCGAACGAAAGCGTGGGGCACGGTCTCAATCCCTTCCGCAACATCTTCCCGTGTCTGAAGCAGTCCCTGTCTGTACCATGACAGCAGATCGGCAATCGCGATCTCGTATTCTCCCTCGTGGTCGTCGAGCAAGAACCCTTCTATCCGCGCACGGGTGATCAGCGTCCTTCTGAGATGCCTGAGGCCGATATCGGGCTGGTCAAACCGGTCGGCCAAGGCAATAGTCCCGACGACCACCACCCTGCCAAAGGTGTTGAGGTTTAACATGGCTGCGTCGTGAATCGGCCCGGCGGTGTTGTCGATAAAGACATCAACGCCTTTGGGGCATGCGGTCGCGACATCTGCCACGAGATCAGGCGAGCTTCGATGATTGACGCCTGTCCGATATCCAAGCTCCCTGCACCATTCCAGCTTCTCGTCCGAGCCCGCAACAGCGACTGGGTCGAACCCTTTGATCCGCGCGATCTGTCCCGCAATCTGCCCTACAGCTCCAGACGCGGCAGAGATCAACACCGTTTCCCCCACCTTCGGATTTGCGGTTCTGAGGAGGGCAAAGTAGGCGGTGAGACCGGGCATGCCGAGATAGCTCAGCGCGGACTGAATCGGAGCGTCCGTAGTTGTCACTGGCTTGGCCGACGCGGCCGGGATAACGCTAAACGGCTGCCAACCAAAATGATCGCTCATCACGACGTCGCCTGGCTTGAAGTCTGGAGACTCAGACGTAATTACCTCGCCAATTCCGCCGCCGCACATCAGATCGCCAATTTTAAAACCAGTAGCATAATTCTTCGCGGGGCTGATCCGACCGCGCATATAGGGGTCGACGGAGAGCCACAAAGTTTTCACCAGCAGCTCACCATCCGCCGCCTCGGGAATTGGACGGTCCTCCAGGCTCCAGTTCTCGACGGAAGGCATTGCGGAAGGGTAGCTCCGAAGTAGCCAGCTAGGATTCGTGGACATGTCCATCATCTCCTCAAATTGAGCGTTCGCCGCATTGATGCATGAATCCGATTTCCGTGTTAATAGGCGCTGGGTGAGAGACATTATTTTGGATTTCGGAAGAATGGCGCATGGATATGATCGAGGCCATGAAGGTGGCAGTGGCAGTCGCCAGGCATAACAGCTTCTCTTCTGCGAGCCGGGATTTGCGCCTTTCCGCTGCCTCGGTAAGCCGCATTGTGGCAGACCTGGAGGCCGATCTCGGCGTACGTCTCTTTAACCGCACCACCAGGCAGATCAATCTGACGGATGCCGGGATGGAGTTCGTGCAAAAGAGCACCTGCCTCCTGGAGGAGCTTGATCTGATGCGGAGCGCGGTACGCGAACGCCACGAAACCCCTCGCGGCCAGCTCCACGTCTCCTGCGTAACGGCCTTTGGCAATGAGTGCCTGGCACCAGCGGTTCCCGAGTTCGTGAGACGGTTCCCGCAGCTCGAGGTCTCAATCGACCTTGGCAATCGGTTGGTCGATCTTATTGGAGAGCACTTCGATGTCGCCATCCGAGTAGGGCCATTGAACGATTCATCCCTGATTGCGCAGAGAATTTTCACGCAGAGGATCGTGTTCGTCGCTACGCCCCAGTTTTGCGAGCAATATGGGACACCCAGGACCTTGGACGAGATCAAAGCTTGCCCATCCGTTACTCAGGTCAGCGGAGAATGGGGGCGCGTTCATAGGTTTTCGCATCAAGGAAAGGTCATTGACTTCGAAGTGCCGCAGCATCTGACAATGAACTCAGCGCGAGCGGTGAGAAACGCGTGCCTAGCGGGAGGGGGCTACTCCCTCTTGGGCGATTTCATGGTCGCCCAGGATATAGCGGAGAACCGCCTCGTGCGGCTGCTGCCGGATTATGAACCCATCGAGCAACCGATCTTCGCCTTCTATGCTCAGCGACGTCACACCCCACGTAAAGTCAGGGTGTTTATTGACTATTTGGCGGAGGTCTTCAGTGGCAAGAATACCACGTGAGACCTCATGACCCCGCACCCAGTCTAGGTGCCGATGGCACACCGCTTACGCTAGATCGGGAGAACTGAGTGTTTCAACGCGCATCGCAGCGCGGCAGCTTGATGAGGGTCCGCCGACACCAGCATGGCCAGCGGCCTTAGGCCGCACAAAAACAGGTCGAACAATGAACGGACCTGCCGCTTCAGTATTGCGGGCTGGAGCGGCTGGATGCCCGGTTGGGGCGCCTTATCAAACGTCTCCATCGCAACGCTCCGAAATTCGCCGAAACGCTCTGAGCGGTATCGTTGGCAACCGAGACGTTGCAACGGATACTTCAACTAACTTCACAGAATCTTTGCGGCCGCAGACCGCTGATAGTGATACTTTCACCGCAAAGTCTGAGGTCAGGCGCGGATTAAAGCTGATGCCTGTTCACGCTCAGACCGCCGCACAACCCACTAGCCAGGATCAATGCCAATGGCAAGAAGAGCACTCATCATGGTTGAAGGCCACAGACGTATGGGACTGCTATTCGTCCAAGCGGCCCAACGTCTTGGTCTCTGTCCAATTACCCTGTCGGCTGATCCAACTCAGTACGACTATCTTGCGGCGGAAGACACTGAGGCGACCCGGGTCGATACAGACAATCTCGATGCGCTGATCCGCGAATGTTCCCGACTGCGTGCGACCTATGACATCGCTGGCATTACTGGCTTTTCGGGGCTCGACGAGTCGGTCTATGCGACCGTCAGCAAGCTCTGCCGGCATTTCGATTTACCGGGCCCGAACCCCGGATCAATTGAACGGTGCTATGACAAATTCACTCAACGTGAGCTCCTCGCCGGAGCCGGTGTTCCAATACCTGCTTATCGCTTGGCGGCGAATGCGAGGGACGTAGAGAACGCTGCTGCGGAGATTGGCCTTCCGGTGGTAGTTAAGCCTGCTGTTGGCGCCGGAAGCAGCGGTGTCCGATTGTGCCGGAACGCTGATGAGTTAGCCGAACATGCGACCTATCTGTTGGGCGGGAAGTACATTTGGCCGTCTTCACCGAGGATACTGGTCGAAGAATTCGCACAGGGTCCCCATTATAGCGCTGAGATAATGGGAAACGAGGTCGTTGGGATTGGCACCGCTTCCTTTGGCCTCCCACCGCATTTCGTCTGCCGTGAATACACCTATCCGGCCGTGCTGACCGAGGACGAGCATGAGCGGGTCATTGATGTTTCGCTGAGCTGTTTGCGAGCTCTCGGCCTTGGCTGGGGGCCAACGAACATTGATCTCCGATGGACGAAGCTTGGCCCAGTCGTCATTGAAGTCAATCCGCGTCTTGCAGGCTACCCTAATCCTCGACTGGTTCAACTGGCTTACGGTGTCGACCTCATCACCGAGCACATTAAGCTCGTCATTGGCGACGAGTGGAATTTACGTAGAAGGCATTCGCACGTTGCAGCCGCGCGGAACCTAATTCCTGACCGCGATGGCACCCTCGATTGGATCAGGGGCGACAGTCAGGCGGCTGCCATATCAGGTGTCGCCGAGGTCAAGTTGTATGTTAAACCCAGAACGCGGATCCTCAGGAAAGGCTATTACCTAGACGTGATGGGATGTGTCATCGCCGTTTCCCCCTCCCTCTCTCAGACCGAGGCTATCCTTCAGCGTTCCGTCGACCTGATCCGTTGGTCGATCACACCATTTCCGACCCCTGGAAAAGATCGCTGTGCGGCACTTACACCCGCATCGCCAGAGGTGTCGCCTGATAAGGGGTGATCGTCGTCGAAGATTTGTCCAATCGGGGTTGTGTGCGTCCAGTTCTGCAAAAATGGGGCGGCCATTGTGCTGGTCATGCGGCTTGGCGCAGAGCGAGGTCTCGTGCGCTGGTTTCACGAGCGCGTTGGCACCGGCAAAGGGACGCATCCGCCGCACCATGATCACCTTGGCGCGCAAGCTGATAATCGGCTTGTGGCGATATCTGACTTAGGGCCTGCTGCTGGAGGGCGCCCTGACGAAAGAGTTCGAAGCGAGAGTGGATCATCCACCTGGATGGTGGCGCACGCACTTACGCGTCTTCGCTTCTTACCTCCCATGCCATCGCATGATTTGGAGGCGTTGCCGGTTGAATCCGAGGCTTCCAGCGCTCCTTCGTTATCTCGCCATAGACATTGCGGTAGCACGGCCTGCGGCGATGGTTCGCATCCGGTACAGTGCAGGCCGATCTCCTTATGACACCCAACCGGCGACGCCCGGTCGAGCTTCTCGGCCCCTTCCGCCGCTGCTCCTGAAGGCGGGGTGGCATTGTAGCCGCCGGTCGAAGATCAGCAAGCTTGAGAGGAGGCTATTCCATGTTCACCTCCCGGGCCGTCACGGCGCACCGTCAAGTCCGATATATTCTTTCATAGCTGTTCTCCATCTGACGCTTGGGTCCGGCGTCAGGTCGTGAGCCCGTATTTCCATCTTATGGGGGAACAGCCACCTTCCAAGGATATGATTGGTTCTCTGGGCGATGCGCTCCCGCGATTCCCCATGTGGATGGCTCCTGCTCCCCGTCATCCGGGTGCCAAATGGTAGGTTGTGCAGTGACCACAGACCCACAGTCGAGAGGAGCCTGCCATATCAAGATTACCACGATCGGTCTGGATTTGGCCAAGAACGTCTTTCAGGTTCACGGTGTCGATGTGAGGGGAACGCCACTGTCCGGCGCCGGCTGCGTCGGAAAGAGGCTCTTTTGTTCTTCTGCCGCCTCGATCCCGGAATCGGCTCGATCACAGCGACCGCATTTGCCGCGACCATACCCAATCCGTCCGCGTTCCGCTCCGGGCGCGAGTTTGCTGCCTGGCTGGGCCTCACGCCTCGGCAAAACTCATCCGGCGGGACATGCCGTCCCGGCGGCATAACGAAGCAAGGAGATCGCTAGTGCGATATCCCAAAGCGCGCGCCACCTTGGATGGATCATGGATTGACGGGCTCCTTGAGCGCAGGCGTCCCATGGTTGTCGCGGTTGCGGTTGCCAACAAGCTTGCTCGCATCATCTGGGCAATGATGATGACGGGCGCGAATGGCTCAAGTGCAATGACGACGTGATGGCAAGCGGCAGAGCTGGGATCGAGAAAGCCCGAAGAGCTTTATGCGCGATCAGCGCCACCCGTTGACGAGGCCTCGATCCGCGATCTCCATCAGGGCCAGCGACCATGTAGTGGTCGCATGAACAGGCCGAATACATGAACGCACCCACCGAATGTCATCTGTCTCAAAACCACTTTGCACCCGCGGGGCCGTCTATACATGAAGCTCTCGACGAAACCGTTCTGCGTGGGCTTGCCCGGAGGTCTACGCGGCTTGCATAGGCCCAGGCAAGGATCGCATTGCTGGTGAACTCGAGCAGCGGTAGTTCCACCAAGCAAGGCGGCAGCCATCTGAAAACGCGATGGGCACCGTCCGGGACATTATATTGGCGAATTGGATACCCTCGGCGCATACTTCCAGAGCGGGAAAATGCAAACGCGCAACACCCATCTTAAACCGGGCGCCAAAGTCGCCTGAATACTCGCAATAGGTTGAGCAATGAGCGAAGCACCACATCCTACGTTTGATCCGGATCCGCCCGGCGTCAGCAGGGGACATCTTGTTTGCGCTGAATTTGGCAGTGGTACGGTCAGCGCAGAGGCTCTGGCAGTCTATGAAGCTGGAGTCCGTAACGCACTCATTAATCGTCGAAGGAAAGTCGAGAATGTGTCTTTCCGTAAAAAGAGGTCGAGTCAGGCACTTGAGACGCTCAGTGTCTGACGAGCTCAGATCGCCTGCTCCGGGCATCTTCGAACCTCGCTGCTCAGTGTTGGATGAAGTGGAGCACGGAGGTGTAATAGGTGTCTTGATGCAATGGATTCGCTTTCTGCTGGGTCCATTGACATCCGTAGGCCCGGGCGGTCCATCGTCTTAGCCATACGATCGGGCGCGCATGTCGACCGCAATGAAGGGCTAGCGTTCGCTGCGCGGCCGATGAAGATCTAAAGTTGAGTGCAGACCAGCCAACGCCCACAGCGGCAAATTTGATTTCCTAGGAACGAATCGAGTGACTGAATTGCAGATCAAAGACGTCCTCCTCGCGCCGGGCACAGGCGCGTTCTTCTATGACGATCAAGCTGCCATTAGGTCCGGCGCAATCCAGGACGGTTTTGTCTATGTGGGCGAGCCCGTCACTCCCGACTTCAAATCCATTCGTGTTCCGGCATCTTCATTGAGCGTAGGGCTTGTGCTTGCGGACGATACCGTAGTCTGGGGCGACATGATGGGCGTCCAGTATTCTGGTGCTGGTGGACGCGATTCCTTGTTTGAAACTGCTCAAATCTCGGATTTGACGTCACGGGTAGTGGTGCCCCGGCTTCTCGATGTTAATGCGTCTTGTTACCTTCATTCCTGCGTGAAGGTTTTCGAGCCCTTCGGCCACAAGCGGCTACCTCTCGCGATCGAGTATGGGGTCAGCCAGGCGCTCCTCCGCGCAGCAGCCCATTTTCATCGCAAGACAATGGCGGAAATCATATGCGCCGAGTTTGATCTGCCGCTACCGACCTGCCGCATCCCGATCTACTGCCAGAGCGGAGATGCTCGGGAAACCAATGTCGATAAGATGATTTTGAAAGCCGTGGATGTGCTTCCCCACGGTCTGATCAATTCACGGCAGAAGTTCGGCGTCGACGGCCACACTTTCATGGATTTCGTGAAGTGGGTTGCAACGCGTACTCACGAAATCGGCCGCCAGGGGTATCATCCCGTGCTACATTTCGATGTCTATGGCTGGATCGGTCAGGAGATCGGCCTTCAACCGCAAAGCATCGCCGACTTTATCTGCAAGGTTGCCGATACCGTTCCGGGCTTCGCACTTAACATCGAGTCGCCGGCCGACTTTGGTTCCACGCAAGCTCAAATTGAGAACTACGCCAAGATCGTAGCGATTTTAGATGACCGGGGTTCCAGTGCTCGAATTGTCGTGGACGAAAGGTGCAACACGCTTGAGGATATCCGCCTCTTCGCCGAAGCGAAGGCCGCGCATCTCATTCAAATCAAGACGCCCGATGTCGGCTCATTGGCTGACACGGCACGTGCCGTGCTTCTGTGCAAGGAGAACAAGGTAGGCGCGTACGTTGGAGGGAGCTGTACCGAGACAGATCTCTCTGCCCAGACTTCTGTCCACATATCGGTGGCTACCCAAGCAGACATGATGCTCGCGAAGCCTGGAATGGGAGTCGACGAGGCATTCTCGATTGTAGGCAATGAACAGAACCGGTTGCTGGCGATGCTGAATCGCCGTCGGGCTCAAAACGAAATTGTTGGATGAATAGCGCGGTGTGTAGACATGCAGAACTGCCTTGAGGGGATCACCGTCGTTGCCGTGGAGCAGGCCGTGGCCGCGCCTTATGCATCGTCTCGCCTTGCGGACGCGGGGGCGCGGGTCATCAAGGTCGAAAGGCCCGAAGGGGATTTTGCGCGACACTATGACAAGTTGGTGCGGGGACAGAGCGCTTACTTCGTCTGGCTTAACCGGGGTAAGGAGTCTGTTTGTCTGGACCTGAGATCGGAGGCGGACCGCGCCGTCCTAGACGCGCTCATCGCCGCTGCTGATGTCTTTATCCAGAATTTGAAACCGGGCAGCATCGAAAAACTGGGATTTAGGTCTGCCGACCTCCGCCGACGCTTTCCGCGGCTGATCACCTGCGACATCTCCGGTTTCGGGGAGAAAGGGCCGTTTTCCCATTTGAAGGCCTATGATCTCATTGTTCAGGCCGAATCAGGTCTATGCGCGATCACCGGCACCCAAGAAGGGACCGCGCGAGTAGGGGTCTCTGTTTGCGATATCTCGGCGGGCATGACGGCACACAGCGCCATCCTTCAGGCCCTGTACCACCGCCAGGTCACCGGTGAAGGGACAAGTATTCAGGTGTCACTGTTCGATGCCGTCGCCGACTGGATGAATGTGCCCGTTCTGCAAAACGACTATAGCGGCTATCATACTTTTCGCGCGGGCGTGAGACACCCGTCATTGGTACCGTATGGCGCCTATCAGTGCGCCGACGGCAAAGACGTCATCTTTTCGGTTCAGAATGACCGCGAATGGGTAAATTTCTGCGAGAAATTCCTGAAGCAGCCGGAGCTTACACGCGCACCCGGTTTTGCCGATAATATGGAGCGACTTGGTCATCGTGCTCAGCTTGATGAGATCATTGGACGGCGGTTTTCTGAACTGTCCTGCCACGATGCAATGCACGAGCTCGAGGCGGCCGGTCTCGCGTACGGGCGCCTGAATGAAGTGGCTGATGTTTCAAGGCATCCTCACGTTCGCAGGGTTGAGGTGGGCACCCCTGAAGGAACTGTAGAGACCATAGCTCCGGCAGCAATCTTCAACTCTGAGCGCCTCTCGCTGCGCCCAGTTCCGGCTCTTGGTGCGCATACGGAGGCTGTCCGCGAGGAGGTTCGAGCAGGCTTGGGCGCAAGCGCCGTGTCAGCATGAGCGCGCCTATTGTCGGGCAAGGGACGCGATCCCGATTACAGAGTACTTACCAACTTCGGGTCCCTCCCAACGCCACAGCCGGCCAGCGAGTTCACTGACACCGCCCGCGCTAAAATGACCGCAGAGGCGACATTATGGATCACACCGTCCCGGCCCTTGAAAGCCCGATTTTTGTTCCCCGCTGGAGATCTCTGCTCTTCGTTCCCGCTCATGTTCCGCGCTTTGTGGAGGCGGCTCATGAGCGCGGGGCAGATGGCGTCATACTCGATCTCGAGGACTCCGTTCCCCAGGATCAAAAAGATGAATCACGGCGCCAGCTTTCTGCGTCCGTGGCAAAGGTGGGCGGCAGGGGCGCATATGTTTTAGTTCGCGTGAATCGCGGTTTGCGTGCCTTGGCGGCCGATCTCGATGCAGCCGTAGTGGCGGGTGTTGATGCACTTGTCCTTCCGAAGACGGATTCGGCAGCGTGGGTAATAGAGATCGCGAATGCGGTATCGGAACTTGAACGAGAAAGAAGCCTTGCGCTGGGTCGAATCAGGTTCCTTGCCCAGATCGAGACTCCGGCAGCATTGCAAAGTCTCTCAGCCATTGCGTCTGCGCATCCCAGGATGGTTGCAATGGCGCTGGGTCCTGAAGACTTCAGTGCCTCTGTTGGCGGTGCCCCGGAATTCGACCTTCTTTTGACACCGAATCTTTCCGTTCTGTTTGCGGCTCGCGCCGCTGGCTTGCTACCGCTTGGTTTCATAGGAACTATCAGCGAGTTCTCAGACAACGATAGACTTCGTGAGGCCGCGGCGCATGCGCGGCGGCTTGGCTTTACCGGAGCTTTGGCGATCCATCCAAACCAGGTTGCCATATTCAATGAGGCTTTCTCACCAAGCCCACAGGAACTCGAGTGGGCCCGTCGTGTCCTCGCGGCGCAAAAAGATGCGGCAGGGCAGGGCCGAGGCGCTTTCGCCTTCGAGGGAAAGATGGTCGATCCACCGGTGATCCGAAGGGCCCAAGAAATTGCTGCCGCGGGTCCGGACACCGACTTGGGCGTTTGAGTCTTCTGCGGCTGGTTTAGAGCAGACTTAGTGCGCCCTGGCACAATTATTGCTGTCGCGCCATCGCATTTCGAGATAGATTACATAAATTGGAGTTCGCCCTCGGAAGAGTACCCGTGGAAATTAGGCAGTTAAGATACTTCGTTGGCGTGGTCGAAGCAGGCAGTTTCACCAAGGCCGCTGGCTTTCTGAATGTCGCCCAGAGTGCGCTGAGTCTGCATGTGCGCCAATTGGAGGAAGGCTTCGGCACTCAGCTGCTGATACGCGACAGGACCGGCGTGAGCGTGACGGCGTCAGGAGCCAAACTGCTCGAGCGGGCGCGGGCAATTCTCAAAGAAATTCGACTTACCGAGGTGGAATTGACCAACACAGCCGCTTCCCCTGCCGGGGAGGTGACTATTGGCATTCCGTCTGGAGCTGCTCGCGTCCTGAGCGGTCCGCTGCTTGAGGCGGTGAGACACGAACTGCCCAAGGTGTCCCTCAAGATGGTCGAGGGTATGACGGGACCGCTAGAGGAATGGATGGCGGCTGGACGCTTCAATCTGGCGGTTCTGTACCGCACAGCAGACAGTGTGGGGCGAATGACGGTGCTAGCGCGCGAAGACCTTTGTCTGGTAGTTCCGTCCGGCGAGCCACCGTTTGAAGATGCGATATCTCTGGCCGACCTGCATGCATTCCCCCTGGCGGTTCCCATGCGCAACAACAATGTCAGGCGTTCGGTGGCTGATGTCGTTGCACAACACGGTTGCGCGCTGGACGTCAGGTTTGAAGTGGACTCCCTCTCAACGATCATCAACATGGTCGTAGAGGGAAAAGCGCATTCTATTCTCGCCCCGTCTGCGGTTCAGAAAGAAGCCTCCCAAGGGCTGGTCCGGACTGTCAAGATCGTCGATCCGGTGATTACTCGGTCCGTGGTGCTCGCTGTAAATCCCAAAGATGAGCGTTCTGCGGCCGTTTCTGCGGTCCGCAAGCTCATTCCGAAGGTCGCCAGAAAATTGATTGAAATCCGGGACTGGGCGGCGGTGGCGCCTGAGGCGACCTGACAAACTAACCTGTAAAGCTGGGCATGATCTTTTGCGGCCATTAGGACCAGCCGATCTGGATTCCAGATGGATTTCGGCAATATTCGATATTTGACCCGCCGCGACCATCGCGATGAAACTGGCTCAAGCGAGTTCAGCAGTTTCGATATCGAAACTGCGCTCGTATGCAAGAATTCAGTCAAGTGGAGCCCGCGATGTCCGACGCCAAGAGTTACGAGCTCTTCATTAATGGCAAATGGCGAGCCGGTGGTAGCCGAGCCACTTTGCCGGTGATCAACCCGGCGACGGAGAAGGTATTTGCCTCAGTGGCCTCGGCTACGGTTTCAGACTTGGATGAAGCTCTTGCTTCGGCAGAACGCAGCCGCAAGGCGTGGTCCTCACGACCCGCCAAAGAGCGTGGCGAGATACTCGTCTCTGCCGCCAGCATTCTGGCAGAGAAAGCTGGCGCCGCAGCCAGGGACCTGTCGTCCGAACAGGGAAAGACGATTGCCGAAGCAACAGGAGAGTACGCGCGCGCAGTCGAAACGCTGGAATGGAATGGACGGCATGCCGATGAGTTGTCGACCCCGATTCCGTTGGGTCCGAACAGGATGATCGTCCCGGAGGCCCTCGGTGTCGTCGCTGCCTTTACGCCGTGGAACTATCCAGCCGTTCTCATCGCCCGCAAGCTCGGCCCCGCGCTGGCGGCAGGCTGCCCGGTGATCCTCAAAGGGGCCGAAGAGACGCCAAGCGTGGCTGTCCATATCGTGGAATCTTTGCGTCAAGCAGGGATACCGGAAGGCGTGGTCAACCTGGTGTTCGGTGTTCCTGTGCATATATCACGGCATCTGCTCAGTTCGCCAATTGTCAAAGTCTTGACGTTCACGGGGTCGACCGCTGTTGGGAAACAGCTGGCCACACTGGCCGCGAATAATCTGCAGCGCTGCATCCTTGAGCTCGGTGGACATTCCCCGGTTATTGTGTGCGAAGATGCCGACCTGGCAACGGCGATACCGGCTATTTCGGAATACAAATTCGAGTGCGCGGGCCAGAGTTGTAATGCGCCCAGCAGGATTCTTGTCGCCCGATCCCGCTATGAGGAATTCCTGTTCCGGATGACGGAGGCGGTCCGAAAAATCAGGATCGGTCCACCGGATGACCCTGCAACGCAGATGGGTCCCATGGCAAACGCGCGGCGAATCGAGGCCATGCAACGCCTGACCAAAGATGCGGTAGAGGGCGGCGCCCAAATCGAGACCGGTGGCATCCCCCTTGACCGACCGGGGTTTTACTGGCCGCCAACCATCCTGACTGGCGTACCGAAGGAAGCGAGAGTGCTTCATGAAGAGCCGTTCGGACCAATTCTCACCGTGGCTCCTTTCGATACGATCGAAGAGGCGATCGATGAAGCCAACGCCACGGAGTACGGTCTGGCCGCCTACTTGTTTACTGGCGCGGCCGATACGCAACAGAGGCTTGTGGGCGGTCTTTCTGCGGGCGCTGTTAGTGTGAATTACCTGAAAGGGGTTTCCGCTGATGCCCCTTATGGAGGAGTCAAGCAAAGCGGCTATGGATATGAAGGCGGCGAGCAGGGGGTGCGAAGCTTCCAGATTCTGAAAATGGTCAATGGCCTCGGTTCATTTGGATAAAATCCGGTGGGAAACAGAACACGGACCATGGCCGGTAGCGACATCACAAGGAGCGTCGCCGACGCCCTTCAGTACATCTCGTACTATCATCCTCCAGATTATATCCGGTCTCTTTCTCACGCATACACGCGAGAACAGAGCCCGTCGGCGAAGAATGCCATAGGTCAGATTCTGCTGAACTCCCGCATGGCGGCCTTTGGGCGGCGCCCGATTTGTCAGGACACCGGACTTGTGGTTGTCTTCGCAAAGGTCGGCATGGATGCCCGCATTAAGTCAACAGCCAGTTTCGCGGATCTTGTGAATGAGGGCGTACGTCAAGCCTATCTCGATCCGGACAATCCCCTTCGGGGATCGATCGTTGCGGATCCCCTCGCTAGACGGGTCAACACCCGCGACAACACACCGGCAGTTGTCCATGTCGACCTGGTGCAAGGTAACCAGATTGAGATCACCATCGCCGCGAAAGGCGGCGGGTCGGAGAACAAGGCACGTTTTACCACTCTCAATCCCAGCGCCTCCGTTTCCGACTGGGTGGTGAATACCGTTTCGACCCTTGGCAGCGGGTGGTGTCCACCTGGACTGATCTCTGTCGGCATCGGTGGTAGCGCTGAAAAGGCGATGCTGCTGGCCAAGGAGGCCATGAACGAGCCCATAGATATGGCGGAACTGATCGCAAGGGGGGCGTCAAGCGCAGAAGAGGGGCTGCGGATTGAGCTTTATGAGCGGATCAACGCGCTTGGTATCGGCGCCCAAGGCCTTGGTGGTCTGACGACAGTCGTTGACGTCAAGGTTGCGACCTATCCTACTCATGCAGCGTCCAAGCCTGTGGCGCTCATCCCGCAATGCGCCGCCAACCGGCACCTGAAGTTTACTTTGGACGGCTCTGGACCCATCAGCCTCCAGCCGCCCGATTTGCGCGAATGGCCCGACATCGGAGCCGACGAATTGAACCCAGCCGGCGTCCGGCGGGTCAATTTAGATACGCTTACGAAGGAAGAGACGGCATCGTGGCGCTGCGGTGAAACGCTCCTGCTTTCTGGAAAGATGCTGACGGGCCGTGACGCTGCCCACAAACGAATGGTCGAACTGATTGATGCCGGCAAGCCGCTCCCAGTCGATCTGAGGGGCCGCGTGATCTACTACGTCGGTCCCGTCCGGGCAGTGAGGAATGAAGTCGTTGGACCCGCCGGTCCAACAACCTCCAGCCGCTTGGACGATTTTACGGACAAGGTGCTCGCCGAAACCGGCCTTTTCGCGATGGTGGGCAAAGCGGAGAGGGGACCGGCGGCCATCGCGTCGATTGTAAGACACAGAACGCCATACCTTGCTGCAGTGGGTGGCGCTGCGTACCTGATTTCAAAGTCGATTAAGGCGGCGCGGATTGTCGCCTTTGAAGACCTGGGCATGGAAGCCATCTATGAATTCGATGTGCAGGACATGCCCGTCGTCATGGCTGTCGATGTTGAGGGAAACTCCATTCACAATTCCGGGCCTCTTGAGTGGCGTAAGCGTATGGCGGCCGACAGCATCGCACGCAACATCGGTGTTTGAGTCTTTCCGGTTGGGCGATTTCGGCCAGACCCGAGCGCCAAATTATCGGGCAAGCCATAAGACGAGGGGCATTTGCGGTGCCCTGCGCCTCCGCGAGCCGGCCAAGCAAGGCCTTCAATTCACCCTAATAGTTGAATGTGCGAGTGAATACTGCATTGAGTATGCCGTCCATGCGATCGAGGGTCGAATGCAGTCGCGCGTCTATCAAGTACGGCAGCGAGATTCAAGAAAATCGGTTATCTATTTATCATGGTCTCCGCCGCCGCCGACTATTCTCTCCAGCTGCACCATTGCCCCGTTGGGCGTTGGGGCGATAGCCAAATTACTTCTGCAGCTTTTCTCAGCGGATCGCTCACCCTCAGCTGATTTTCTTACCCATTCTAGCACATCTCGGGCCTGGAACGGATGCCTTCCACTACTACATTCGGTCGTTTCTATTGATAATAGATTGATCGGCACACGGCGCGCTGTCGATCGCTGCTTGAGAGCAACAGGTTATGAAATCGAAACCCGATCCCGTGCAACTCGACAGTTGGGACCTGCGGATCCTCTCCGAAATTCAGGCAGACGGTCGGATTTCAAAAAGTGAGCTTGCAAAACGAGTTCATCTTTCGGCGTCCGCCTGTTCGGAGCGGCTCCGAGCACTCAAGGCCGCGGGGATTATTGAGGGATTTTATGCGCGGCTGAGTCCTGCCCTCATCGGCGGCATGATCTTTGTGATGGTGGAGGTCGTGCTGGATCGTCATCGTCTTGAGGACCAACGACACTTCGAAACTGCTATCCAAGACATTCCGGAAATCCTGGACTGCTGGGCAATTGGGGGGCGCGTGGATTATCTGATGCGGGTCGCATCTCGTTCTATGGCCGCCTATCAGGATTTCATGGAGGGACTGCTGCAGGCGGGCTTGGGGATTGATCAATACTATAGCCTTGTCGTCACGAAACCAGTGAAGTCCAATTCACCGATACCTTTGTCCGCCCTGAGGCAACGGTAAACCCAAAAGCTAAGTTTCAACGGCGTTTGGCACGGATCCCGTAGATTCGTCGGCAAAAGGCACCCATTCCGACGAAACTCAAGGGACATTTGCGGTATACTAATTGCTGGAAAAAGGTGGCCGAGCGCTATCCGCCAGTTGATCGCGAGCAAGGACGATGCGCTTGAGCAATCTGGAACCGATCTATTCCAGGAGAGGATCGAAGCAGCCATCGGACGCACTTGGCCAGCACGGTTGCGGCGAGAGCCAAACCGATCGTGCCTGGTCGATATCTACGATGCGAAGTGCCGAAAAATGCCTCTACCGCTACCTCAAGGGGGGCTTTCGCCCTGGATCAGTGGCGATTGAGCTTAGTCGCGGTCAGCGCATCCGTGTAGGGGGCGAAATCTACAGCGAGGGTTTGGCAAGCCGACGGGTAGCGGGAGTGCAAGCTGGCCCGCTCGGCCTTGGCGACCAACCCGGCCCTCGACGCCTGCGGACATTCGGAGATCGCTCCATCGCGTTTTTACGTCGTAAGTTCGTTGCTGATCGAGATTAGGAGATCGTCTGTCCTGTTTGACATTGCTGGTCTCCGCAGCCTTCTAAGCGAGGAGCATGGCTGTGCCGGGGTCGCGTAAGTGGGTGACAAGGCCGGTCACTCCTGCCGGCCGACGTGGTCTTTGAGAAGGTGGAGGTTGCGCTCCGGCTGGAGAGCATGGTGCCAGTTTTCACAAGACAAGGGTCGCTTAATCGAATGGGCGTCAAGTTCATAGATTGCGAACAGATCATGGGGGGATTTGAATAGTGCTACTGACCGAGGCAGAGCTGAAAAGAGTTGCGAATGCCAGTCGAGGACATAGAGCCGCATCGATCGTTCTAAAGGAAGAGACGGCCGCAGCTACAGCCAGATCGTCATTCGACGTTTTTCTGTCACATTCTTTCAAGGACGCAGAGATCGTTCTCGGTGTGAAGCGAATTTTCGAGGAGCTTGGGTTCACTGCTTACGTAGATTGGGTCGAAGATTCACAACTGGACCGCACAAAAGTCTCCTCGGCCACCGCCGAGTTGCTGCGGACCCGTATGAGGCAGTCAAAGACGCTTATCTATGTGCATTCAAACAATTCTCCAGGATCCAGATGGATGCCTTGGGAGCTTGGCTTTTTCGATGGGTTTCGGACCGCGGTAGCGGTTCTGCCCGTGGCAAAAAATTCTTCGGAAACATTCTCCGGGCAAGAATTTTTGGGCCTATACCCTTACATTGATGGGACAGGACCTGCATTCCTGTTTATGAACAGAGGGACCGCGCCTCGCTCAAGAATAGGCTCTGTAAGCTCGACTGCTAACCTCACGTTTGCCAAATCCTGGCTTAAAGAATTTACCGCCACAAAATAGACTGGTGTGCTTCAAAAATGAAATATCCTGGACTCTATAATAGCGCCGACGTGGCATCCAACGAGCAGCAGGCGACGTTTCTCCGCCTGATCCGGGCAGAGTACGTTCTTCTTTTTTTAGCGTCGGTGCTCTCTTTGGACTTGTCGCCATCAAAAGCCTATTTCGGTGTCTATGCTGCGGTATTTCTTTGCTCAATGGGAGTCCTCATTTTCCGGTCGGTCACAAAGCCCGAGCAGGTCTGGTATCAGGCTCGAGCTCTGGCAGAGTCGGTGAAGACATTGACTTGGCGCTTCGCGATGCGAGCACAGCCGTTCGATGACGCGCGCGCCGCTGACGCCAGAGCTGATTTTCGAAAGCTCATGGAAGGTATCCTTGATAGCAATCGTCACCTTGGTAGCGCGTTGAGCGGCACCGATTCAGCATCCCCCCAAACAACCGACCAGATGATGTCGATAAGGGACTCCCCGCTAAAAGAAAGAAAAGACCTATATCTGCAGAGACGAATCTGCGACCAACGGATGTGGTACGAGAAGAAGGCGCGCTCGAACAAGAGGTCCGCGAAAGTCTGGATGGGCCTTGGTATTTTTGCATACGCTCTGGGATTCTCGTTCATCGTAGTACGCATCGCTGACCCCGCGATGCCAGGCTGGCCGACCGAGCCGCTAATTGTCATCGCCGCCTCGCTTATCGGGTGGACCCAGATCAAGAAATTTAACGAATTGGCATCGGCTTACACGTTGACAGCTCACGAGATCGGCTTGACTGCCGACCTTATTACGGACGCCAACTCGGATGAGGCATTCTCCGCCGCGGTGAACGAAGCCGAACTGGCTTTCTCACGGGAGCACACCCAGTGGGTTGCTCGTCAAAACAACTAAGAGACAACAATGGCATACAGCGATCCGACCTATGTAATATTTGACGGCGATGAAGACGCTTGGGCATACCGCTTTATGAAAGGGTGGAATGCCAGCGAGAATGTGAGTTTTGAATTCGCGAACGCTCACGATCTGGACAATATGACGAGCCGAGCACAGGACGAAGATTATGTTAAACGCAATCTTCGCAACAGAATGAATGGATCGAGCCAGGTGCTTGTCCTGATCGGTGAGAAAACGAAAAACCTTTTTCGCTTCGTGCGCTGGGAAATGGAATTGGCCCTTGATCTAGGTCTGCCGATAATCGCAGCAAACCTTAATGGCTCGCGGCAACAAGATGCGAGCTGTCCGCCTATCATCAGGGACAAATGTGTTGTGCACGTGCCGTTCAAGATGAAGGCCATCAAGCACGCGCTAGCCAATTGGCCGAGCGAATTTCATCGGCTTTCAAACGCTCAGCGTGGCGATGGCGCCAGGAGCTATGGCGAAAGCACCTATCGCGATCTCGGCTTATAATCGCCCACCTAAAAGCACTTAGCCGCCAAAACATCCTCGCCATCCGCTGGCGGCGACTAGCCTTAGCAACGTCCGCCAGCCTGTTCCGAGCTTGCCGAGCGATGATAAGAAGACGTCCGATTTGCTGAGTTTGGCTGAAAGCTGCAGGTCATCTGCAACCTATTAGAGGAGCCCCGCTCGAAGCGTCGGATCGTCAGGCAAGATCACGTCGCGCGAGGGCGCTGGTTTAGCGAGGAAAAGGAGCGGCTGTTCGACGTTTGAGGCTTGATCCAGCGTTTCGAGACTGCACGAGCGGCCAGCATTGATGGAGGCAGCTTTTCAGGCCGCGCAATTCTGTCGGCTGCCCCCTCCTGCAAGCCGCAGCTCGGCTCGCCCTGCGCAGCAACCACGAATTTGCGATCGCAAGAAAGGCAACACGCTGACGATAGAACTTGGCGGCGCTGGTCGGCTGCGAATCAAGATGTCGATGGCAAGGAGCTCTCGCCGCGCGTCTTTGCCGGGCCGAACCTTCTGGTTATGCTCCTTCGAGAAGTCTGCCGAGCACCAGCCGCCGCACCGCCAAAGCGATCAATATGCGCGAGGGCACGACCTCAGCCTCTCAGCGCTGGCCAACCAGGTTGGACCTGTACCGGCACGGAACCCGGCTGCCTGCTGATCGAGGCGAATGTGCTTTGCCCCTGATCACCTGCATTACCACCCTTGGGAAGGGCAAGACCGATCCGGACCGTCAGAATGTAAGGGATGACCGGCAGTTCGGCGGAACATGGCCGCCGGCGCTCTATCGTGCCGCGCGCGGCCGGCGGGAACAGCGTCCCGAGCGCTATTCATCCTTCAATATCGCCCGCTAATCGGGCACTATGCTGGGCGCATGCGCGTCGTAAGCTGTTCGTGTTTGCAGGACGCGCCCCCGACCCTCGGCTAAGGCGAAGGTGACGCCTTAGTTTTCACGGCAATTCGGGCCGATCCCGCGAATTCCACGGCGAATAACCTGCATTCCCGAGAAACTCAAGGGACGTTTCCGGTATGCTATTTGCTAAACAGGTGGCTGGCCGAGTGCCCTCCGCCAATTTATCGCGAGGAGAGGGACATGCGCTTGAGCAATCTGGGAACCGAGCAACTCCGGGAGAAGGATAGAAGCTTCGTCTTCCATCCTTCTACGCATTTGGCCAAGCACAGCCGAGGCGAAACGCCAAATAGGATTATGGCCGGTGCGGAAGGCGTCTATATCTGGGACACCGAAGGCCGAAGGAGCCTCGACGGTTTCGGAGGACTCTACTGCGTCAACATGGGATATGGATGCACGGAGATCGCCGAGGCCATTGCCAGGCAAGCACACGAATTGCCGTTCGCGCACGTCTATGCCAGCCAAGGTACGGAGCCGGTCGCCCTGTTGGCAGAGGCCGTGGTCGAGTATTTCGGTCAGAACATGCGAAGGGTCTATTTCGGCCTCTCCGGTTCCGATGCCAACGAAACCAACATCAAGCTGGTCTGGTACTATAATAACATTCTTGGCCGGCCCGAAAAGAAAAAGATCATCTCGCGAAATCGCGGCTATCACGGGTCTGGATTGGTCACGGGTAGCCTAACTGGCCTTCCCTTCTTTCACAATTTCTTCGACCTGCCTCTGGATTTGGTGCGCCATACAACCACGCCGCACTATTACCGCCAGGCGCGTGTCGAGGAGAGCGAGGAAGCGTTCTCCCGGCGCTGTGCCGATGAGCTTGAAGCCTTGATCCTGGCCGAAGGACCGGAAACGGTTGCAGCTTTTATCGGAGAGCCGGTACTTGGGACAGGAGGTATTGTGCCGCCCCCCAAAGGGTACTGGACGTCCATTCAAGCGGTGCTCGACAAATACGATATCCTTCTAATCGCGGATGAAGTGGTCTGCGGCTTCGCGCGAACCGGCGAGAAGTTCGGTTCCCACCTGTATAACATGCGTCCGGATTTCGTGACCATCGCAAAGGGTTTGAGTTCCGCCTACCTCCCCATCTCCGGGTCAATCATTGGCGACCGTGTCTGGTCGGTTTTGGAACAAGGAACTGAGAAGCACGGCGCACTCGGCCACGGCTGGACATATTCGGGGCACACGCTTTGTGCCGCAGCCGCGCTCGCCAATATTCGACTGCTTAAAGAAAAAAATATTTTGGAGCATGTCCGCGATGTTGGACCGTATTGGCAAGACCGGATGAAGGCCGAGCTGGCGGGACATCCCATCGTTGGTGAAGTTCGCGGAGTGGGTATCCTGTCGGCCGTAGAGATGATGCGGGACCCAAAACAAAGGATACCATTCGAACCCGACCTTCAGGTCGGGGTGCGCACTGCAGCTGCTCTGTTTGAGAATGGTGTCATCGGACGGGCCATGCCGCATGGCGACATCCTCGGTTATGCACCCCCCCTGATCATTACCCGAAAAGAGATCGACATCATTGTCGACGCGACGGTAAAGTCGGTCGATACCACCTATCGCGCGCTGAAGGCCGAGGGTGCCGTATGATTTTGCGATCGCGAAGGAGCGAGTCCGGAGGCAGGCATGTCCCTGCGCGCTACTGCGCCGAGCAGACCCAAAACTGTTGAATTCCAGATATCTGATCTTGAGCATGCTCCGGGCTATTTCAGTCACGATTTGTAACCGAATCAGTTCTGCCGCCGCTGTCCTGTTGCCCAACGACCAGGACCTCTGTGCGGCGCGCCCTGCGGGTGTACCTCCCCGCCGGCAGGGCGCCCTTTTTGACCCACGTAATCAGTATCATTATGGCCCGTGCGGGATCGAGGGTCTGGTAAAGGTCATCTGCACGTTCCGATGCAGATTGAGCTTAGACGTGCCCTTTACATCATTGCAGCGGGCCACGGTCGCCGGTTCCAAAGTGCGGCAATGCCGAAGATTATCTTCCTTCACATCACAAAGAGCAGAATAATCATTGCGGTGTATTTTACCACATCAGGTATATAAAAGCACGATACTCACACACCACCCCGTTCACAAGGAAAGGCATTTTAATATTGTTGAGACGATTTGCCTATCAAAGAAAAGAAAGCATCGCAACACTTCTTTGCGGATCACGGCGCCCCGGGTGGGGGATGAGCGGCTATCCGAATTGTTATGCTAATGCCGACCCAAATTCCTGCAAAAGCTGGGGTCAATGATGGCTTTTGGTCAGCGCAGGATGATTTCTCCTGATTTGGTCGGTGCAGGGGCGGTCATGACTTAATGCAGGGCAGCATTCTGGAGCCCGGTCAGCCCAGCGACGCCCGCGAATTCAATCGCGTTTGTCGGACATACACGACGCAGCCGGAAGGCGTGCAGAAAGAGGAAGAATCGAGCGCGACGATGACGAGGGACATGCCACTTGTTTTCGAGACATTCCTTGAAAGACTGTCACAGAGTATCGATGAGGCAGATTTCCGGGATGCCATGGCTGAGGCGGCCGGACGACTTGACCTAATCTTCTTTGCCTACCTCTCCTTGCCAGCACGGCCTTCCGGCAAACCGAGGTTAATTTCGAACTATCCAACCCGCTGGACCAGACAGTATCTGGAAAATCAGTATGAGAAACTCGATCCTGTGGTCTTGCGTGCTCGAAATGGCGGCTGCCCGTTTCACTGGGGATCGAATTTGGGAGGCGATAAAATGTCGCCGGCTCAACAGCAGCTATTCGATGAGGCGGCTCAATTCAGCATCTGCTGCGGTTTGACGATCCCAATTGTCGATCTCCGCGGCCGCATCGCTGCGGTTACTTTTGCCGCCGATGAGCCTCGTCCAGTATTTCTTCGGGTCGCTGAGCGGTACGAACAAGCTCTTCAACTGATGGCGGCCTGCTTTCATCGTTGCGTTCGCCGCAAATTGCCGAGCGATCGAACAGTGGATGGGATTTCGCTGACATCCCGCGAATATGAGTGCCTGAGGTGGGCAGCGCGGGGTAATTCAGCCTGGGTGACCGGCCGCATCTTGGGTATCAAGCCACGCACGATCGCTTTTCATTTGGACAATGCCAAGAAGAAGCTAGGCGTGCGAACCCAAAATCAGGCTATAGCCCTTTTGGGGTCCGAAGGGTCCTCAATTCTCTGAGAAGCTTTTTGATCCCCTTGTGCTCGGGCCATTCGATCGCGCGCTTTGTATCGAGCGTTGACTGGATGCCGAGATCTTCTGTTCCGCCGGCTCGGGCGATGCAGCCGTATAGTTCCAGTCCGCGCCGGTGATCATAGTCTATGGGTGCTCGAGCGGGTGTTTCGTCGCTGACGAGCTAGTCGTGCGGTTATATAGTTTCCGAGGATGGCCCGCTTGCATACCTGCCTGCCGGTAATCTCTAACCCTTGACTTAGGGCGATGGCTATCGGTTATGCGGCTTGAAAGCGAAGAGGTGGACCCTTCGTCGAGCGCCGGTACGATATGGAGTGCTGCTCCGGGCTAATACCCATCCAGACAGAGCGGAACCTTCTATCACGTCAGACGCTCGGACAATTGCCAAAACCCGATTTCCTGGGAACTGAATTGTGCTCGCCACCGGGTCCATTTTGCCGGCGCGTCTGTGGTGCAGGCCCCGATCAGCCTGACCAATGGCACAGGAACTGCCTGCTTCTATGACCGAGCACTGCGAATTTGTCAGCTGGCGAACAATTCCTTGTAGCCGCTCGTCACCATCCAGTTCGCACGGTCGAGATGACTACGAAGCGCCTTCCTGGCGCGCTCCGGTTCAAGTGCCGGATCAATGCCGAGGATCAGTTGGGCCATTTCCTCTTCGGGCGCCTCATCGGCTGCGGCGTCCAGGAGCCTCATATAGATGGTAAAGTGCGCCCTGTCGTAGGCGGTAAGACGGTCAGACCAAGGGACTTCGTCGAGCAGTGTTGAGCTTTGAGTCCTATCTGTTCCCGTTGATCGATTCATGTCTGCCGCGAACCTCGCATGTTGATCGCTGGATCCAAGGCAGAATATCCCAAAATGGGATAATCCGAAACGGGGATTAGTCGCTGAGCCGGTCTCTACCTGACCGGTTCACCTAAATGCCCAAATCTCTTCGATCTCCCCGCCACCAGCGGTTTCTGGCCCAGTTGATCTCACTGCGCAATGTCAAAGGGCTGACGCAGGCGCAGGTGGCTGAGAAGCTTGGTCGTCCGCAATCTTTCGTGGCGAAATATGAGGGTGGCGAGCGGCGTCTCGATATCATTGAGTTTCTCGACGTAACTGCGGCCCTCGATGCTGATCCGTGTGAGATTCTGTTGAGCCTGCGCACGTAGTGGGCGCCCGCGCCCATCACCGCGCGTGCCGTGTGCCGGTGGGTCGAGCCCCGCTTTTCTTGGCTCTGGCGTCTCGACCATTCCGCTGCGCCTCCTAGCGCGTCGTTAGACTCTCGCAATTCGCTCTATTTGTGCCTTTCCCAGCAGGTGGCGCCGCATCCTTCTAGGCCCGCCGCGGCGTCCCGCAACCCTTAGCCAGCTGTGAGCTTTCAGTAGGTTGTCCATCCGGCCCTTCGGATGCGGTGCGGCTCAGACGGCGGACCCGTTCCTGTCATGATTCGCCGACGCACCCATTCCTGGGAAGCAGCCATTGGCGAGCGGAGGACAAAATGATGAGACAGCGAAGCGCTGGGCCATCCGCGCTGTGGTGATACGTCGATGCATGGTGTTACGCGACTTCGTTGCTTGAAGCGAAGCGACCGCACCGCCCATTTCGTCAACTGGCGAACAAATCCTTGTAGCCGCTCGTCACCACCCAGTTTGCACGGTCGAGATGACTGCGAAGAACGTTGCGTGCGCGCTCAGGTTCGCGTGCCGGATCAATGCCGAGGATCACTTTGGCCATTTCCTCTTCAGTGGCGTTGTCTGCCGAGGCGTCCAGGAGCCTCATATAGGTTGTAAAGTGGTCCTTGTCGTAGGCTGTAATGCGGTCCGACCAGGGGACCTCGTCGGCGAACGGCGTGTTCGATCTGGGCTGCAACATCGCTAATTCTATCTCCGGCCAATGGACCCGCGAAGCCCTGTGCCTGCTAAATGTGGATTACATATTATAGTTGATAAACTCAAGCCGCCTGATCCGCTGGCTTGCGTGCATGGATATGCGCAAGTTGGTCGGACGGAATGTGCAGAGGATCAGGCAAAGGAAGCGCCTGACGCAGGAGCAGCTTGCGGAGATTTCCGGGTTCAGTCAGCAGTACATCAGCGGCTTGGAGAAAGGCCGAAGAAATCCGACAATTATCACGATCTATGAACTGGCATTGGCCCTCGGCGTCAGCCACATGGATCTGGTTCGGCCCGACAAACAGGGCTGATGCACCCGCCCTCCAAGTAGCTGGCGGCCTGATGGCGCGCGCCGGGTGCTTGTGAACCCACGCTTTTCTTAGGTCCCCCGGCAGCCCCTGCCATTTAGCTCGCCCTCGCGCGGGCGCATCCTATTGGACAGTCGGACGCTGCGTTTTTGTCAGCTTTTCCTGGGACGTGGGGTGGTCGGCATTCCCTTTTAGGCCCGCCGCGGCCTGCCGCAATCTTCGCTCTCGCTTCAGGTCCTTCTCTTGTTTACGGTCCTTCGGATGCGGTCCGCCTCTTTCAGCGGGCCTAATCGCTTTCTGTTGCCCGCCCCACGGGGACAGGCACGCGAGACTAGTATGGAGCGTTGCGGTTAGCGCGCGAACAGCAAAGGAACCGAAAAAACAGGCAACTGTCGCAGTATGGCTGAACCAGCCATCGTGTCGGCATCTAGGAGCCGCGTGTTCGCCTTGCGCTGACACGAAGCTCAGACATGACGTCCGGGAGACGATGCTGGCAAATAGTCTGGCTGAAGCATTCCACCCACAATACCAAAGCCCGTCCCGATTCAAAGCGCTTCTGAGCACTCCATCTCAGGCGCGGGGCCAGCTGGCCAGTTCACCTTCTTGGTCCGCCGGAAGAGAGCCCCGCCCTCTCGACAATCGGCTTCATGAGGTCTCGCCCTGCAGTGTCGACCGTAAAAAAGGGCGCGCGAGGCGCCCTTCATTTAAACCGGCAGTCGGGAAGCAGACTTCACTCTGATATTCAAAAGCGGTAGGTGACACCTGCGCCTATCAGCCAGGGATCGAGCTCCGCCTTCCCCGTCAGCTTCGCGCCGGCCACCGTGACGTCGAAGTCCGGCTTCAGGAAAAGCTTCTTCACGTCGAAGTTGAGGCCCCAGTGCTGGTCCACCATGTAGTCGAATCCGACCTGCAGCGCCGTGCCGAACGTGTTCTTCACCTTGAGAGCATCAGCGCTGCCAGTGTCCTGGTTGTAGAAGATCGTGTAGTTCACGCCGGCGCCGACATAAGGCTTGAACGCGCCGAGATCGGTAAAATGGTACTGCAACGTGAGCGTCGGCGGCAGCAGCCAAACTTTGCCGACGTTGCCCAACCCTCCGATCGTCCCTTGGCCCGCGATGTTGGCATAAGTGGTACCGAGTATGAGTTCGGCGGCGATGTTGTCGGTGAAGAAATACGAGATATCGAGTTCCGGCGTCACCGTGTCCGAATACGAAAGACCGGAGCCGGGAAGCGTATCAACGTAGCCCAGATCTTTCGTAACGACGCCCAACGCCCGCAGGCGGACCTGCCAAGGGATTGGCGCTTCGGTGACCGAGGCTCCCGTCTCCGCCAGGACGGTCTCTGCTTGCGCAGGCTCCGCGGCGACGGCCTGCTGTCCCACCATGATCAGGGCCACCGCCGCTGCTGTTGCCCGCGCTACGCCCATTCGCGTTCTCGCCATGAGATTCACTCCTTGATGTTCAGAAAGGATGCACTGCACTATTTCGTCTCCTGCTCGAATGAATTGTTGATGGACCTCAAATGCCCCACTTGCGTTGCAACGCGTTCCGCCGTCTCCGGAAAGTGATCGTTGAAGCCGATTGCGCTGCGGAGAAAATTGGTGCCTAGACTGATGAATGCGGCTTGCTCCCGATTGTCCTCGCCGCAGCCGTGCCCGCCTGCGCTGGCCTCGTAGAAGTAAGCGGGATAGCCAAGAGCCTGCAGTTTTGCGGCCATCTTGCGCGCATGGCCCGGATGGACGCGGTCGTCGCGTTTCGTGGTGGCGATCAGGATAGGCGGATAGGGCTGTCCCGGCGCTGCGGCGTGATAGGCGGAGATTTCCTTCAGGAAAGCCCAATCGTGAACCTTGTCCGGATCGCCATATTCGTCGATCCAGCTCGCGCCCGCCAAGAGCTTGGTGTAGCGACGCATGTCGATAAGCGGTGCTGTGCAGAACAGAGCCCCGAAATGCTCAGGATAGCGGGTCAGCATGTTTGCGATCAGCAGGCCGCCATTTGAGCCACCCTCGGCGGCAATCCGCCTCGGCAGGGTGATGCCCCTTCGCACGAGGTCGGCGGCAACGGCGGCGAAATCGTCATGGGCGAGACGCTTGCCCTCCCTGCGCCCGGCTTCGTGCCAGCGGGTGCCGAACTCGCCGCCGCCGCGGATGTTCGCCTCGACACACGTGCCGCCGCGCTCGAGCCACAGCTTGCCCAGAGGGGAGTTGTAGTAGGGCAGGAGTGATACGCCGAACCCGCCATAAGCGGAAAGGTGAATCGGAGCATCTCCGTTCCCGTTCGCCGGACCAACCTGCGTATAGGGGATCAGTTCATGATCGATAGAGACTGCCTCGTGGCGCGTGACCACCAGTCCGGATGCATCGAAATTCTCCGGGCTGCGCTTCAGGATTGCTGAAGCGCTGAGAGACGGCGCGGCATTCAGATCGAACAGCAAGAGCTGCGGCGGCGTGATCGGATCCTGAGCACAGATCAGGACCTCTCCATTGGTCTCGTGAACTGCCGCATCGAATGACCAGACGTCGACACTACCTTCGGCGGGCAGGGTGTTCAGGACTCGGCGCGTCCATTCCTGGTGGCTGGGAGTGAACATCTCGAAACGCGGTGCGAGATTGACGAGGTAAGAGATAATGAGCTTCCCGTCATTCCAGAAGAATGACTGCATGGAGCGCCTTTCCCCTGGTTGAAACAGGGTCTCAAAACGGCGTCCGCCAGCGAGGAAAGAGGAAAGCGAGATGACGATCAGCGCGTCGGCGGGATGGGTGGTGCCTCCCACCGTCCAGGGCTTGCGCGGCCTTACCGCCAGCCAGTCGCCGAAGACCCGCCACGACGCGTCGCGAGGAAGATCGATCTGCCTCCTCGGCCCGCTCCTATCGCCGATCCAACTGATCTTCTCGAAGAAGGCCGGCTGCTCGATGAACCAAAGGCGCTCGCTGCGGCCGGTGCGGTCCGAATGACCAGACACTTGGAAGCTTTCGAACCCGGCCTCGAAGATTGCCGGCGTGGTGAGGGGATCCGCGTCACGCTTCCACAGTCGAACGGTGCGCGCATAGCCGGAGCGGGTGGCCATGCCATTACCAAGCGCACTGGAAAGCAGAAGCGTGTCAGGGTCCAGCCAATTAACGTAGCCTTTGGCCTCGGGGAGGTTGAAGCCGTCGGCGACAAAGCTCAGAGAGATCAGGTCGAATTCGCGATGCACGACCGCGTCGCTGCCGCCGCGCGACAGGCGCAGAACGGCTCTTTCCCGTCTCTCCGGCTCGATGGACGCGCCGTCCCAGATCCAGTCCTCTCCGTCGCTAGCCGCGAGAGCATCCAGATCGAGCAGTAGCTCCCATTGGGGATCCGCCTTCATGTAGGCGGCAAGGGTGGTCCGGCGCCACAGTCCGCGTGGATTACCGTCATCTCGCCAGTAATTGTAGAGGTACTGACTACGGCGCGCGATCAGGGGAAGATTGTCGCGATTGTCGAAAATGGCTGTCAGAGCCGCGCGGTCGCGCTCGAATTGCGCTCCACCGAAGTGCTTCAGGGTCTTTGCCGATTGGCCGGCGGCCCAGGCAAGTGCCCGCTCGCCCTCTACATCTTCAAGCCAGACATAGGGATCGTCGTCGGGAGCATCCAGCGTTGGACGGACATCAAATGCGTTCATGTCCGGACAGCCTTCAGAAAGAAGGGATAGAGGCTTCCGTTTGATCGGGAACGCTTAGTGTTGGTAGCGGCGCCCACATGTTCGAAAAGCGTGATCATTGATGAGTTCTTCCAGTCGGTGCGGCATCGCAGTGCTTTTGCGCATAGGGACCGCAATTGTCGTGCCAACTGGGAAAATCGTTTCGGAACAATGCGATCGCTCTGGAAGCGTTGTGTCACATGTCCGACATCGTCGAGAATCCGACAACGAGTGCTCCTCCTAATCACCGGATCAACCTCCGGCGCCAGGCGGTGACACCGTGCAGAACTCGAGCAGTGAAGCTCATTGGTGAACCTGGTTGACGCCCAACATCTTCGCTCTGGAGCGCTTCACGCACACGGATTCATGGCGGTCGTGCCCCGCTGAGTGGTGTAGCTCGGCGGTAGCGAAGCCGCTCGCGAGCGCGCCCTCAACAGCGCCGTAGCGAGCGAGCGGCGTAGCGGTGGTCATCGATGTTCTTCGGTAGGGTTGGGTTGCTGACACAACCTGATTCGAAGGAAGCACCGATGACCGACGACATGATGGACCTGCGCACGCTCGTGGAGAAGACCCCCGACGCCGATATCTTGCGCGAGATGATCGGCTTTGCCGCTGAGCGGCTGATGGAGCTGGAAGTGGGCGCGGCGACCGGCGCGGCCCATGGCGAGAAGAACCCGCTGCGGCTTGTCCAGCGCAACGGCTATCGCGACAGGGACTGGGAGACGCGGGCCGGCACGGTCGAGCTGCGCATCCCAAAGCTGAGGAAGGGCTCCTACTTCCCCAGCTTCCTGGAGCCGCGACGCATGGCCGAGAAGGCGCTCACCGCGGTCATCCAGGAGGCCTACGTGCAGGGCATCTCGACGCGCTCGGTCGACGACCTGGTCAAGGCGATGGGCGCGAGCGGCGTCTCCAAAAGCCAGGTGAGCCGGCTCTGCGAGGAGATCGACGGCAAGGTGAAGGCCTTTCTCGAGCGGCCGATCGAGGGCGATTGGCCATACCTGTGGATCGACGCCACCTACCTGAAGGTGCGCCGCGGTGGCCGCATCGTCTCGGTCGCCGTCATCATCGCCGTCGGCGTCAACGCGGACGGCCGCCGCGAGGTGCTGGGCATGGAGGTCGGCACCTCCGAGGCCGAGCCGATCTGGACCGAGTTCCTGCGCAAGCTGACCCGTCGCGGCCTGCGCGGCGTCAAGCTTGTCGTCTCCGATGCTCATGAGGGCCTCAAGGCCGCCGTCACCAAGGTGCTCAGCGCCACATGGCAGCGCTGCCGGGTCCACTTCATGCGAAACGTGCTGGCGCACGCCGGCAAGAGCGGCCGCAGGGTCGTCTCGGCCTTCATCGCGACCGCCTTCGCCCAGGAGACGCCCGAGGCTGCCAGCGCCCAATGGCGTGCCGTCGCCGACCAGATCCGGCCGAAGGTGCCGAAGCTGGCGACAATCATGGACGAGGCCGAGCCCGACGTGCTGGCCTACATGACCTTCCCCAAGGAACATCGCACCAAGCTCCACTCGACGAATCCGATCGAGCGTCTCAACGGCGAGATCAAGCGGCGCACCGAGGTCGTCGGCATCTTCCCCAATGACGATGCCATTGTCCGTCTCGTCGGCGCGTTGCTGCTTGAACAGAATGATGAATGGGCCGTGCAGCGGGCGCGCTACATGACTCTTGAGACCATCAGCCAAATGAGCGATGATCCGCTCATCAGCCTGCCGGCAGTGGCGCGCTGATCAATTCCGGCCCATGCCGGAGAGCACGGCGACCAATGCCGTCAGCTACACCACTCCAGTGGGCACGATCTTCATGGCAGACACCATGATGCGATCGATGCGGTTAGAGACCAAGCTGGCTGCGCCTGTGAGTTTCAGCCGCCAGCTGGAAGCAGCTGAGTTCTGACGAGAAGGGTGGGGCACCCCTTGGGCGACCTGATGGTTGCCCAAGCCCTGCCGCAATCTTGGCCTGCACCGTCCCCTTGATTGCTGTCGATCAAGCCAGGAAGCTGCATTCGGGCGAACGCATGGGGCTGGTCCCCATCGCAACTTGGGCTGATGTGGGGCCGTCGATATGCGATACGAGGGTCTAGGATAGGGGAGCTCGGGCTCGGTAGTATCTCAGCGAGACGGCTAATGGTCGACGAAGTCTTCCTGACGCCACGCATTGGTATGCCGCAGCAAAAGGGGCGTTCGGGCGCAAGTCTGGTTGTGAAATCGGCTGCTACAGGGGCATGCCGCGCTTCATCTCCATACCGTCCGCGAAGAAAGCGCGGCGCGAGCATCACCAAAGAGAAGCGGCGCGCCGTTCGTTTTGCGGTCCACTGACCAGTCGGCTTCACCTGTACAATACGGGCTGGCATAGCGTGAAACTTAGCCTCCAATGGCGGAAATTTCCCCCAGGAGACCTAGATGACTAAGCTTATAGCACCCGGCTACGACAACCTGCCCACAACCAGCGTCGAAGCCACCGCCACGCCACCAGGTCTTCAGGGAACGTCCTGAACGGAACCCAGCCGGGCACTCCTATCAAAGCGACCCCCTTCGCATGCTCAGGCCGCGCTTGCTGTCGCTGCGCGGGACCGACAGCCTGCTTCTGCCCTGCACAGTGCCGACGACACATGCTTCGACGAAATGGCGTCATCGAGGTCGGGTGGCTTCGGCGCCGGTGCTTTGCCAAATTGCATGATGTTTGGACGTCCGTGGGGGCGGGCAAGGGGGCACAGTCGTGCCTGCAGTTCTCGTGACTGGCGCGGTCGAGGCTGATGGGCGGGATGAACGATCATATGACTGCACCACTGGTATGACGCCGCGCGAAAGGGCATGGGAGTTTTTGCGCCGCAATCCAGCATTCCAGCGTGAGGTGACCGCTGCAAGCCAGCAGGCCAATAGCTGGTCTTACCAACCCTTGCTTGACCTGGTCGCGTCGGCCGGCGACCTGTTACGCTGGGGTGTTCTGTTTCGCCGAGTCTTATGGGCGAAATTCGATCGTTTCTGGTTCCGCTCTGGTGCGTCCATGTGTTGCCAGTCATTGCAGAACATCTGCCAGCATCGTCGGAGACAACGCCGTGCGAACTCTTGGCATTGCCAGGTCGTGCGACGGTCCTGCCTGGCGCCCGGCAAAGGCCAACATGTTCTTCTTCGCAATGCCGAGCATACGCTCCAGCTCGCCGTCTCTGGCGTGGATATCTTGAGCCTGTCTGTCTCCGAACCGAGGCGATCTGGCCCGCGAGCTTTTGAGGCACCGCCTGAGGGCGGCTCGAGTGCCTCAATGCTCTAAGTGTGGGTCAACGTCTGCCTGCCCGCTGAATTTGGCACGCCTTACACCTACGTCACGACCAAGACCTTCCTGTTGCACTTCGGCCTCGACACACTGCGGGATTTGCCCGATTTCGAGGCGATTGAGGTTGCCGCGCTGCCCAGCAAGGAGAAGCTGCTGGCGGGCGATACTGCCATCGGGCTGGTGAGTGGTGGAGGAGGTGAGGAGCGACACTCCAAGGCCAGGACGGGCTAGCGCAGCAGATACATGGAAGTAATCGCTTGATATGAGCGGTTGAGAGTCGAATCAGGGAACTATGCGATCACTATCGATAAGAGGTGGCAATATCGATCGTGATTGTATCGGGCCACTCTACGGCGAAGGAGGCGGCAACTTGTGTCTCCGACCCGAAACGATTACCTTGCGGCCATTATGAGCAAGCATTTGGCATCCGTCTTGACGACCGTGAACGCGCCCTGCAGCGTACAGCTGGACGACGCGGCGCTGGCCGATTGCTTTGCGGATCTCGATTTGGCCAAGCAGCATCCCGCTCATGTCAGCGCCTTTCTCGGCGAGGTCCCTCTCGCCCAGCAAGTCGAGTTCGCAACCGCGCACCACATTCGCGGTCGACGAGATGAAGGCTTTTGCCGCCAAGTTCTCTGCCTGGTCCGGCGAAAGCTATCCGCTCGCCGCGTAATGGCTGGACATGATAGCCGACGCCCGTCCGAATGGCGGCGGCTTTTTCGTATTATATCGACCTGATCGGCCAGCTTCGCGGGAATGCCGGGGCTACGACTTTGAATGGTCATTTGGCGGCGGAACGGCTATGATGATCCAGATCGGCCATCGCGAAAGCCACGACATCGATATTTTCCTCGACGACCCTCAATTGCTCGGTCATCGACCATCCAAAAGCCACCAGCACTTTGAAACGATGCCGTCCGACTATTTGGGCGACGGGCTTCGGTTCCAGAAATTCGCCTTCGAAGACGTTGGCGAAATCGACTTCATCGTTGCCGGAGCGCTAACAACGAAGCCGTTCTAGACCCGCGTGGTGGAAGGCAGGACCGTGCGGCTCGAGACCATCCCGGAAATCATCGCCAAAAAGGTCTATTACCGGGGATTTCGGAAGCCAACCCGCGCGACATCTTCGACATCGCCGCCGCAGCCCGGTCGCAATTGGGCGAGGTCGTCAACGCTCTGCGTGCGCTCCCAGAACAGGTCGCTCGAACCAGACAGCGGATGGAAAAACTCAACAATGAATTCGTCGGCCATTGCACAGCTGATGATCATGCCCTGACTACGAAGCGTCGGCCGCCGACAGTCTGGACGCAGCGTTCGCTGCGCTCGACGAGGTGTTGTCATCACTCAAAGAACCTGACCCCCACGACCTAGCGACCAACCGAGGGAGGGGAGGGGTTTCTCAGAGCCCGGACGCCTTGGTGAGGTTGGTCCGGAATCTGCCGCGCCTCCGCTGATATTTGCGGGTCATCTCGGCCGAGGCATGGCCGAGCTGCTTCTGCACGTAACGCTCCTCGACGTCGGCCGACGAGGCAAGTCCGGCGCGCAGCGAGTGGCCCGAGAACAGCAGCGCCCGTTACCCTTCCGGGAGATCGGAGGGGACGCCGGCGGCGATCGTCACCTGCTTGACCAGGCGGCGACGTGCTTGTCGGAGAGCCGTTCGACGTCGACGGTCTTGTTGTCCTTGAAGATGCGGCGGAACAGGGGTCCACGTGCGATGCGGCCAAAGCGGATCCAGCTCTCGAGCGCGACTACGGGGTAGGTGTGGTCGCTGGAGCCGCGGCCGACCTCGACCTCGCGCCAGCCGGTCTTGCCGCGCAGGGTGACCAGCAGCCCTTGCCGTCAAAAATCTCGATCCAGCTGGCGCCATCGCTGTTGTCGTCGCGCATGACGTCGAGACCGACGATCTCGGAGCGCCGCAGGCCGCCGCCACAGCCCAGGAGCAAAATAGCGCGGTCGCGCAGGCCCTGAGGTCGTGGCCGAGCGTGGCGATCATCGCCAGCAGATCGTCGCCAGGACCGCCTCTTTCTGCCGCGGTGGCTTTGCGTGCTTGCGGCGAATGCCGGCAAGAACCTTATAGATATGCCGCTCCGCGCGGTCCAACGGCCGGCCGCGCTGGGTAAAGTTCCAGGCGAGGCCGGAAAGCCGCCGCTCGATGGTCGCAAACTAAAGGGCAGGGGCGCCACGCTTCGGATCGCCGGCGGCGGTGCCCGAGGCACAGGCGCTGATATTGAGCCTGATCACCTTCGAGCCCGGAGGCAGGGGATCGAAGCCAGCGCGCCGGCACCAGGAGGAAAAATGCCGCCAATCCTTGGGGTAGGCGTCGCGCGTGTTCTCCGAGGTGGCGTTGTAGCCCCTCGCGGTCTCGACCAGTTCCTGGACATGCGCCGGGACTCTTTGAGCCGGGTCTCCATCTCCTTGTAGAGCTTGTCAAGCTCGCCATCGACTGGCTTCAGGTCGTCGATTGAACATTGCGTCATCATAGGCTTTGTGCCTTGTTGTAGCAGGCATCGTCCGTTCGCGCGGCGGACACAGACATCACCGTCGCTGAGCCGAGAACGACGGTAAAAGAAAATGCACTCACTGACTTCATAACCAATCTCTTTTGCGGGTGATTTAGAAACGGACGCCGAGCTTGGCGCTGAACCCGTGTGTCTGGGCATCCGAGGCGATCTGTCCCTGATAGGCGATGCCGAACGTCGCGTTCTCGGTGATGTTTACGTCAAGCCCAGCTTCGAGCAGAGCTGCGTTCTTTGCGATCGGCACGCCCTTGATGGCGAAGGAGGAACCGCCAGCAAAGGCAAGAACGGTATCCGGCCTGACGTCGCCGAAGGCGTGGCGCCAGCCAAGACCGCCGCGCGCGGTAGCAGTCACGGTGCCGAGGGTCAGTACCGTCGACGCACGCAGACCTAGCGTGGTAAACGCCGTGTCGCTCGAGCGATCCCCGCTCGACAAGGCGGCTGCGCCGCCATTCTCGGTGAAGCCATCGGCGTCAAAATTCACATAAGCGAGATTAGCGTAGGGCTCGAAGGAAGCCGAAGCCGTATTGATACGGTAGCCGAGCTCGCCAAAGGCCTGGAACGTGCCGGCGTCGTAATCGGCCGAAAGGCTGTCGGCGAAGCCTGGAAAGACCACGGACCTGCCGGTCTCGATGCTGTGCCAGGTATAGGCAAGGCCGGAACGAAAACCGAGATTGCCGTTCTGCGTGCCGGCAAAAAGACCGAGATGGTAATTCTCGCTCGAGCCCGACGACGCGCGATCGTCCGCCTCCAAGGAGGTATGGCTGTAGCCGCTGATGAGGCCGAGCCGCCAGCTTTCGCCGACAGCCGCGTCACCGCCAGCCAGAAAGCCGCCTGTCGAGTGATCGAGACCGGCGGCATTGCCGTCGCTGTCGAGATGACCCCAGGCGCCGAAGCCACGGCCCCATACGGCGAAATTCTCACTCGTTGCCGGGGCCAGTTCCAGACCACCCAGCCCATAAGTCATCACCGGAACGCTGGAGGCACCGACGCCGTCGAACGCCGCACGGATCCGTTCGCTCGCGGCATCGCGTACAGAATGACTGTCCTCGATGAGGCCGCTATGAATGGAAGCATGAACCTCGCCTGATAGCATATCGAAAGCGTTGCGGGCTTCCGGCGCCGTCAGGAACAGGATGTTGTCCTGGATCGGATTACCGCTTCCAAGCGCCTGAGCCGCTGCGGCGACCGAGCGTTGATTGAAGGTGCTGGCTACATCGGCAAACGCCGTCGATGTGCGGCTGATATCGAGATAGACATTGTTGGCATCGTAGACGAGCTGGAAATCGACGAAGGGCGTCGCGTCTGTCGCCAGAGCCCCCGTCAGCCCGCCATAGGTGCCGCTTACGCCGCCTGCTGCGGAGAGCAGAGTATATCGGGCATCGACCGATAGCGTTCCCTGCCGCAGCAGCTCGATCTGCGCGCCGCTGTCGATCGCCGCTGCTCCGCCAACATCGATGAGATCGGACGACCTTGCGAGGTCGACCTGATAGATCGATCCGGACTGCTGCGCGAAATCGCCCGTGACAGTCAGTGTGGTGACGATCCTGCTCGGATCGGTCGCACTGCCAGGAGCGACCGTGCCGCCCTCGGAAATGGTGACCGCACCGTAGGTGCCGCCGCCTGCGACGACACCGCCGCTGTTTGCGATAGCCGTGCCCCCGATCTGCCCGTCATTCCCGAGAAAGCCGGACGTGGTCGCATCATGGGAAAGCACACCTGTATCGGCAAGCAGCAATCCCGCGCCGGAACCGACCGTCGTCATGCCGGAAAAATTGTTCTTTCCGCTCAGCGTTTGCACGCCACCGGCAACGAATAGTTTGCCGCCCATATTATTGTTATCAACGTCGAGGTCGTTGATGCTGCCGGCGAACGTGTCGTTCGAATCCGTTAGCACCAGGGTACGCTTGCCCAGTTCGACCGTTCCGCTGCCACTCAGGCTACGAATACGGGCATCGTTGTAGGCGTCGGAGATTCCCCAATAGTCGCTGCCATTTCCATGTTCGGAGATATCGAACGTGCCGTCTGCAACGACTTTCGCTGACCGTTGGATGTTGCCGAGCCCCGCAAGCGAGAGATAGGCATCCTGAGCAATATTCGTCTCGCCGGTGTAGGTGTTGACATTCGTCATCCGGACCACCGTCTTTGTATCAAGCGTCAGCGATCCGGAGCCGGAGACGACACCCGCTATGCCGAACCCGCCCTCATTCCCCATGCTCGTCGTGATCCTGCTCAGACCGGTCCCTTCGGGTGCGGATGAATCGGTAGAGAAGTTGCTGGCAGTGACGAAATGTGACGTATAAGCGGTATACTTCTTCTCCAGATCGAAAATGACCGATCTGTTTTTGAAGAAGTCAAGACCGGCAACAAAACTGGTCTGGTCATTGGGTTGTTCCGTCGTGCCGCTGGTGTAGGTGAAGTCGATATTGTCCAGCCTTACCGGATCGCCATCCGTTCCTGCGATTGTAACGCTCGGGATGTTGCCCGATGCGCTTACGATCTCGCGTTGCTCATTTCTCCGAACATTTTTAAGTTTGACGCCCGCATCCTGAAATTGCTTCAGCATCGCATCACTGATCTCCAGACTGCCACCGCCCGGTGTGCCGGTGTCGAGCAATACCGCGGTCTTGTTGGGGTCGGTGATTGGTGGGGCTCCATCCTTAACCGTGTACTGCAGATTGTAGCTGCCTTCGTATTCGGTCGAGGCATTGGCGCCAGAGCCAGGAAAATTCTGATAAGAATCCTGATCTTTTTCCTCGGGTTCTCCCCATGGCATGGCATTAGTATATTGGGCCCGGAGGCTTGGATTGAGGTTGACAATCGTGCAGGGGGAACAGCCAGGCGTTTGGTCGCTCTCGGAATCCGGATTCACATTGGCGGAGACCACGTAGCCAGACCTGGTGACACTGCCCATCATGCCCCAGACACTTGTCTTGCCAAGAAAATCGCCGGCCCCGAATGTACCTGCGAAATCGCCGCCTTCGTCTGCCATCTTGCCAGCGGTCATTTTCGCCCGCTGCTCCTTATCGGCGTGATAAGGTTCTTGGAGATCCTGACCATACATATCTTTAAGTCCATCCGTCACGGATCCCGGCGTGCACTTAAGATTGTTGTCCTTGCAATACGCATGGGTATAGACAAAATCGAGAATGCGAGCAGCCCGGTATTTCTTATCGCTTACAGACGGCCCGTCGATTGTTATCTTTTGATCTGGATCGACATATGTAAATTTATCAATTTCCACGTTCTGAAGCTTATTACCATACGTTCCGTCCCCGTACGTATATACGTAAGGCGTGTCGGCAATCGGGCGGACCCCGGTCACCTCTGACCCGATCTGCGTGTTGAGCTGGTCCGAGCCCGTGTCGAATACGTATCGCTGCGCGTTGCCATTGTTGATCTTGGCCCAGATGCCCAGGCGGTCATGGCCTTCCCCGACATACTCCAGCGGGATCGAAATCGGGTCGTCGGCCAACGCTTCTCCAGTTGGAAATGCTACCAGACCCACCCCGAGAGACACAGCCGGCAGGAATACCGTCGTCATCGCGGTGGTTGCCGCCAGAAAGTTCTTTGTCCTGAAACAAGCCTGCATACCTGGTCCTCGAAAAAGTCTCGCAAACTGATTGTTCATTGGAACGGCCTCCTGAATTGTTTAACGAGACCCTTTATGGCGGCCCTGGCTGACAACAGCCTGAAAGCTGCAAGCGGCCTGCGAGAATGGGGCGATCCTGAATGACGACAGGTGCTGTCAACAATGGATGAGTGCTCGGCCTGAAAGCTGAGCACGCTTTATGCTCAGGCTGCTGACAAGGCCAAAGCAGCGTAAGTGCGGAGTGAAATCCAAGGTCCACATGGGTCGTCGCGCTTCCCGTGCGCCTGGGAAGGCGCCGGCCCGGCCAAGCTTTCCCAGATCGTCCGGATGGCGCACAAGATACCGGTTCAGGTCGATCGAGATGGAGGCCGAGGCGTATGCCAAGGCGGTCGACTGCCTGACGAAAGATCAGAATGCGTCGCTGGCGCTCTACGATTTCCGCCGGCAGCGAGCTCAGCTCCTGCCGGGCATCCGTGTTTACTGGCGACGAGACACAAGATGTGCCCAAATTGCCACCAGACCGTCACCTGCGATGAGTTTCGGCAACTGATTTTGTCCTTTCAATCGTCGCCACTTCCTGGCCGCGGCCAACATGGGCCACTCGAAGGCAGCAGACTGGCGGCTATATGGACGGGCTGTGAGCCCGCACCGGAGACATTGGCGAAATCTACGATCTCTATAGCAACGTCAAGGAGAAGCGCGAGGTGTTGCAGATGTGGTCAAATCACATCGAATGGCTGATCAAGCAGGCTGCGGATGACGCTCTGGCGGCGTAGCTGCTGGCATGGGCGGAAGATGCGGCGCAACAATCGTCAGAGCCTCATCGAATTGGAGATCATGCTTGACCAGCAAATGCGCGGCCAATGCTTCGATGGCTGACCAGTGATCGAGTACTAGCCGGGCCGTGCGATCTTCGATCCGCCTCCAACGGGGGCGGCGCGGCATCAGGAACCGCAACTCACCATAGATTCGCTTGGCATCCGCGTAGTCGCTGCTCCCCTCATTCCCATCGGACGCATTCATCGCCATATCGCGCGGGTCCAGATAGCCTTCGAATGCGGATTCTGCAAAAGGACCTGCCAGACACGCAACTATCTCTTGGATCGCTTCATCGCGTTGGAAATGTCGATCCATATCGTTCTCGAAAATCGGCTTTAGCTCCGAGGTGAATCCTTGCGCTGAATAGAAAACCGTGCCTTCGACAAAACCACCGCACTCTCCGTCACCGGCGTCGGGGTAAATACTAACACTTGAGAAAGCAGGGAGTTCACGGTCGTCGTCGAACATCTGACGGTGCAAAACGATGGCGGCCACCGCGTGCCCGGCTTCGTGATGCGCCACAGACGGGAGAAGATATTGGGAGGCTACATTCATGCGGTGCGGCTCTCAGATCTAGTTTCCATCCAAGCCCTGATATCGGATTCAAGCCATGCGACTCGGCCGGGGGAGATGCGACGCCGCTTAGGGAACAGGCCTGCCTTCAGAGTCGCGCGGTCGCGCTCGAACTGCGTTCCACTGAAGTGCTTCAGGGTCTTTGCCGACTGGCCGGCGGCCCAGGCAAGTGCCCGCTCGCCTTCCACATCTTCAAGCCAAAGATAGAGATCGTCGTCGGGAGCATCCAGCGTTGGACGGACATCAAATGCGTTCATGTCCGGACAGCCTTCAGAAAGAAGGGATAGAGGCTTCCGTTTGATCGGGAACGCTTAGTGTTGGTAGCGGCGCCCACATGTTCGAAAAGCGTGATCATTGATGAGTTCTTCCAGTCGGTGCGGCATCGCAGTGCTTTTGCGCATAGGACCGCAATTGTCGTGCCAACTGGGAAAATCGTTTCGGAACAACGTGATCGCTCTGGCAGCGTTGTGTCAGATGTCCGACATCGTCGAGAATCCGACAACGAGTGCTCCTCCTAATCACCGGATCAACCTCCGGCGCCAGTCGGTGACACCGCATTCCTCTGTCTTTCCAGGAGACGGCGTGGACATCAATGCCGTTCCTCACCGAACCCGCCTCCTAGCCCTTCGCCCATACGTCACGGCCGCCCCCCGGTTTGGCTTCAACCTGAAGGATTACGGCGTCCTCTTCGCAGAGAAGATCGGGTTGTTCGTGGCGCGCGCAGCGGAGCCCAAGGAGCTTTTCTGGGTTGCGGATACTGGCATGTCGATATTACGACCGTGTGTCCTTCGACAAGCTTGGTGGCTTCTTCAACCAGAATCTCGCCGCGGAGATCGAATCGTTATCTGCGCCGCAAAGTGCGGCCGGTGAGCGGCGTGGCCCTGCGTTCCAGTTGGCCACGGTCCTCGCTGGGACGAGCAAGTAAATGGCTTGCGCAGCAACGGTGCGATCACACCTGGAGCACGGCGTCATCAGGAAAGCGCCATCCTTGTGCGCCCACGACACCCTGGTCGCCATCGGCCGCATCGCGGGGGGGCACTGTGGGCGATAACCATTCATTGATCTGGGCGATTGAGGGTTCTGCCGGGGCGCTATTGCTGCTCGGTAGGGCTGCGGGCTGGCGAGTCTACCAAGGCGAGCAACGACAGGCGAGACGGCAGACATTACGTGACGGAACTTGATATTGCAGTGCAGCAAGCGTAGAGCACCGCGCGCTTATCGGAGTGTCGTCCATGGCCCTTACCAATGCTGGTAACGAGGCAGAACCTGTCGAACAATCGAGCCATTCTGAGGTCGAGCAGCACAGCACCAAGGCGCTGATGTCGGGCGCACTAGGTGTCGTTTATGGCGATATAGGCACCAGCCCGATCTATGCATTTCGCGAGGCGTTGCATGCATCAGCGGGTGGCAACGTCGCCAGCCGTGGCGACATCCTCGGCGTACTCTCGCTGATCATCTGGTCCCTGACGATCACCGTGACGATCAAATACATCATGTTCGTGCTCCGCGCCGACAATCGAGGCGAGGGCGGAGTGCTGTCGCTTATGGCGCTGGCGCGCAACAGTTTCCCGACCTGCTCTGCGGTGATCCTCGGCATCGGCATCGGCATCGGCATCGTCGGCGCGGCGCTTTTTTTTGGCGACGCCGTCATTACGCCGGCAATCTCGGTACTGTCGGCGGTCGAAGGTATGAATGTCGTCACGCCGACGTTCCAGCCCTATGTGGTGCCGCTGACACTGGCCATCCTGGCGATCGTGTTTGCGGTACAGCGGTTTGGCACCGGCGGCGTAGGATTGGTGTTCGGACCCGTTACCGCGCTGTGGTTCCTGGCCATCGGCCTTTCCGGGCTCAACCACATCATGGACGACCCGGAAATCCTGCTGGCAATCAGCCCGCATTACATCGTGTCGTTCCTGGTCAACTCGCCTGACGTCGCCTTCGTTACGGTTGGTGCAGTCTTCCTCGCCGTCACCGGAGCCGAGGCGCTCTACGCCGACCTCGGCCATTTCGGCCGCAAGCCGATCGTGCTCGCCTGGCTGGCGATCGTGTTCCCTTGTCTGTTGCTCAATTATGTCGGGCAAGGCGCCTTCGTGCTGGCAAATGGCGGCGTTGTCGGTCATCCGTTCTTCGAGATGAACCAGGGCTGGACGCTTATTCCGATGGTCGTGCTTGCCACGGCGGCGACCGTGATCGCCTGCCAGGCGGTGATCTCCGGCGCCTTTTCGCTGACCAGGCAAGCGGTACAGCTCAACATGCTGCCGCGTTTCGTCATCCAGCACACGTCGGAAAAACAGTCGGGCCAGATCTATCTGCCGCGCATCAACCTGATGCTGGCGCTGGTGGTGATGCTGCTGGTGGTCGGCTTCGGCGAATCCAGCCGGCTGGCCTCGGCCTACGGTATTTCGGTGACCGGCAATATGCTGGTGACGAACATACTGCTTTTTGTTGTGATGACGCGCATCTGGAAATGGCCGCTCGGCGTCGCGATAGCCTTAATGGCGGTGTTCGTCTTCATCGATACCGGCTTCTTTGCAGCTAACATCGTCAAGGTATTCGAAGGCGGCTGGGCCTCGCTTGCCATTGCCGCAGTGATCGTGATGACCATGTGGACTTGGATAAGAGGCAGCAGGTATCTATTTGACAAGACGCGCAGGAACCAGATTCCGCTCGATTTCCTTGCGGGCAATCTGTTGAAGAAGAAACCGCAGCTGGTGTCCGGTACGGCCGTGTTCCTGACCAGCGATCCCGCCAGTGCGCCGACCGCGTTGATGCACAGCCTGAAGCACTACAAGGCGCTGCACGAACAGAACGTCATCCTCTCTGTGGTGACGGCGCAGCAGCCCGTGGTGCCCGACAGCGAGCGGATCAAGATGGAAACGATCAATGAGCTGTTCATGCGGGTGACACTGACCTTCGGCTACATGGAACAGCCTAACATCCCGCGTGCGCTGGCGATCTGCCGCAAGCAGGGTTGGAAGTTCGACATCATGACGACGTCCTTCTTCCTGTCGCGTCGCTCGCTCAAGGCGTCACCCAACTCCGGCATGCCGGTGTGGCAGGACAAGCTGTTCATCGGCTTGGCGCGCACGGCCGCCGACGCGACGGAGTATTTCCAGATCCCGACCGGACGTGTGGTCGAGATCGGAACGCAAGTGGCCGTTTAGGTATGCCCGGTTAAGCAGAATCAATTGGCATTTCGCGAGCCGGTGAATGCCTGACCGGGCGGAGGCCACGATGCTTGCGCCAAACTGGGGTCCGGTTCCAGGCCTGAAGCTTCCGGCCCCGAAAGCCGTCCTTTACGCCTGCGATCATTTCCGTTCCGCATTGTCTTGCCGACCCACCAGTCGAGATGCGCTGAAACGACCTCGCCGGGCAGCAACTTATCATTTGAACCTAATCGATGTGCCGCAAGTCCGACCTTCATTCTTCAGTTCACAGGCTAGCGTTGCCAAAATCGGCGTGCCGCCTAACCGGCGCCGCACCGTGACCTGTCAGGATGCTATGCAGGCGCGAGGCAGAAGCTGGCTCGAGGCCGCCGGCCTGGTGCTGGTCCGGCAGCGGCCGGGCTCGGCCAAAGGCTTCATGTTCCTCTGGAGGATGAGACGGGTGCGGCAAACGTCGTCGTCTGGGTCAAGATCTCTCGAGAAATTCCGGCGCGTGCTTCTTGCTTCGGCCATGCTCGGCGTCCGCGGACGCATCCGACGGAAGAGGAGGTGGTGCACCTCGTCGCCCACGAGCTGACCGATCTGTCGGCCGGGCTGGCCAGCGTGGGAAACCGCAAGACGCCGTTTCCGTTGCCGCACGGCCGAGGGACGAGGCTCATCACGGCGGATCGGGCATCGATCCGCGCGGCATGCCGAAGGGGCGCGACATCGTCGATGCAGTATGACCATATCGACCCTATCAAGTTCAAGACGCGTAACTTCCGGTAGCGCTTCCGGAGGCCACTTCAGCAGCATGTTGTGCACACTTTTGTCGGACCCTGTTAACTGCCGATTGGCAGCAGGTCACCCCGTGCCGGATCCCAAATGTCGTCGCTCTCAAGCGCAACGACTGCCCGCACCCTTTTTAAGTCAGCGAGCACCTCCACCGCCGGACGCCGCCCCGTTTCCTGAGCCGCGGCGTAACGGGTGTATTTGTGACTGTCCGGCTCAAACCACTTCAACGATTCCAAAGTAGCCATGGCATCGCCCTTGCGGCTGCGCGTGATGCGAATGATCGTGATCCCATCCTAAGCGCTCGCGTCGAATGGAGACACGCTGCCAACGCTTCATCTGCTCTACCCCATCTTTGTTCCAAGGCGGTCGGATCATCTCAATGAGCCCTGCCTCGGGGTGGCCAAAGCATGCATATTTATCGTTCGGCCCCGCATCGAATTATCATCTGCGATGTGGGACTCGATCTTGGGTTGGCGACGGCTTCGCTCCGGGAGTAGACGTCGGACCACTGATAAGTGCCGGACCTTCTCCACAATTTCTCGGCGGACTCATCGTGAACGCTCGATTGGACGTAAATGCGGTTCGCGGAAACGCAGGTCTGGCCGGCATTGCGGAACTTCGCCTGGACCGCACCGTCAACAGCACCGTCAATGTCGGCATCATCGAAGATGATGAAAGGTGCATTGCCGCCGGTTTCAAGGCTGACCTTCTTGATCTGGTCAGAGCACTGACGCATCAGCAGCCGTCCGACCTCGTTCGAACCGGTAAAGCTGATCTTTGGAATTGGTGCAGAGTTCACGGCCCACGCGATCACCTTCGGACGCATAGATCAGGTTGACCACGCCATCGGGAAAGCCGGCCTGATGGCGAGAGCAAACATTGCACCTAGCCACGCCACGATAAGATCGAGCGCGGCTTCGTTGCGTGCGGGTCTGTGGTCAGTGGAGGGCGGAGGAAAAGCGCTCGGCGTGCTCGCCCTCGCGATACCACTGGTTCGCGCCGGCAAGCGCCAGTTTCTGAGGCAAATCGCCGAACAGCTGGTAGAGCCTTACTCTCAGGGCTTGGCATCTATGTCGCCTACGACCGCCACATGCAGCCCGTCGCGTGCGAAAGCGGCTTTGTGGAAGGCGCTTAGATCGGAGGGCGTTACGCTAGTCAGCCTCCCTTGGGCGGTCTCGAATACGGATGCGTGCGTAGATTCCGCGCCGCCAGGCCAGCTCGGCGATCGCATGAGGTTCGCGCTCATTGGCAATGATTTCGGAGAGAAGCTGGGCGCGTATGCGGTCGAAAAGTGCTGGTGTAGCCGGATGCGGGTCCCGCCGCCGAGAATGTCGGCCAGCAGTCGAGCGCCGCGGCCCCGCACCAGGGACCGCCCATGAATGACTCATGCGAGGCGTCTCAAGGCTGTCCGCGATCCAGCGCCAGATCTCCGCCTCGCCCGAGACGCGCAGAGCTGGCCGGTTGTGCAGGAGCCGTCGGCAATATCCGCCTTCCTCGTTCGGATGGGTAACGCTTGCGATACGGAGTCTTGACTTTGGCAGTCGCTCTGTGACATTACCTATATAAAGTTCGAAAGAAGGCGATATGGATCATGCATAGGTCACAGAGACCCGAATGAAGGCAACGTATAAACGCACCTATTCGCGCTACGCGATGGAAGCGCTTGGCCTTTTCGGTAAGACCATCCGGCTTGGCCGGATGCAGCACCGGTTAACCGCACAGGAGTTAGCCGAGAGAATCGGTGTTTCACGCAGCACCCTGCAGCGCATCGAGAAGGGCGATCCCAAAGTCGAAATCGGACTGATGTTCGAAGCTGCTGCCATTGTCGGTGTGAAGCTGTTCGATGCCGACGGCAATGGCATCACAGCCCTCACAGGCCGCATGGACGATCGCATCGCGCTGCTGCCGAAGCACGTCTACAAGGCCGGCAAGCAGATCGTCGATGAGTTCTAAGGTCCCCAAGTACGACGAAGCCTATGTCTGGGTCTGGCTGCCGGGCGAGACCGCGCCGGTTGTCGCCGGGCGGCTATATGCCCATGACGGACTCGTCAGCTTCAACTATGGCAGGAGCTTTCGTGAACTGGGAAGCGCGATCCCGCTTTATCTCCCGGAACTGCCCCTGAAGGCAGGCGAATTGCCTTTGCTTCCTGGCCTAACCATGCCGGGATGCATCCGCGATGCTGCCCCTGATGCCTGGGGACGACGGGTTATCCTAAACCGCAAATTCGGTGTGAAGGGCGATGAAATCGCGCGGCTCGATATTTCAGAACTGACGTTCTTGCTGGAATCAGGCTCGGACCGCATCGGCGCGCTCGATTTTCAGTTTTCGCCAATGCATTACGAGCCGCGCGCACTGGCCAATGCCACTCTCGAAGAGCTTGTCCAATCGGCGGAGCGGGTAGAGAAAGGTATTCCGCTCACCCCCGAATTAGATCAGGCGCTGCATCACGGCAGCTCGATCGGCGGCGCAAGGCCAAAGGCGCTGATCGAGGGTGACGCCGTCAAGCATGTCGCGAAATTTTCCTCGTCTGCCGACCTTTACAGCGTCGTCAAAGGAGAATTCATAGCCATGCGGCTTGCCGCCTTGTGCGGCATCAGAGCGGCATCCGTCTCGCTCGTTCGCGCCGCAGGCAACGACGTGTTGCTCGTCGAGCGATTCGACCGGATCAAGGTCACGGGCGGCTGGCAACGCAAATCCATGGTCTCAGCGCTGACGATGCTCGCGCTCGATGAGATGATGGCGCGTTACGCCAGCTACCAGGATTTGGCGGAGATCATTCGCCACCGATTCACCGCGCCGTCGGAAACTCTGCGCGAGTTGTTCAGCCGCATTGTCTTCAACATACTTTGCGGCAACACCGACGATCATGCCCGCAACCATGCGGCATTCTGGGACGGCGCTAAGCTCACCCTCACGCCTGCGTACGATATTTGTCCGCAGGCCCGCAGTGGCCAGGAGGCCAGCCAGGCCATGCTCATCAGCGGCAATAACCGCATGAGCCGGATAGCGTCCTGCCTTGAAGCGGCGCATCACTTCCTGCTCAGCGCGCCGGAAGCTCTTGCGATTGTTGAAGGCCAGCTCCGATGCATTGCGGAGAATTGGCCGCGTGTCAGCGAGGAAGCTACGCTATCCGGCACAGATCGCAATCTGTTCTGGGGCCGACAGTTCCTCAATCCCTACGCTTTTACGGCGCTGGAAGGAAGCGCCGACGTTCTCCGCGCTCTGGCTGACGAACTACGCAACAGTGTTCACGCCTGATCCGGCGCTGGATTTCGGACAAGCTCGGCAAGCGCAAGACGCCCACAATATCGACAACCCTTGCCGTGCCAGGACGAAGATTGAACAAACGGCTCTTCAACAGTGACAACGTGCACTGCGGAGAGATGTGGAGCTGACACCGCAAAAGCCCAAGACGCGCGACTTCCCGCGATACAACTCCACATAACTGAGCGTCTACAAGCGGTGCAGCCAGCCAAACATCCAGCCATCAAAGCGATGATCGTCTGATCTTTTGCCGATGACATCACGTCGGGGAAGCCTTGTTCGAGCGCTTGCCGCTTCATATCGATACCGGCCTGGGCGTAGCGCATCGTTAGTTCAGCCCGAGTGGCCTGGCCATCGACTGATGGTGGCGATGTCAACACCCGCCTTGACGAGGTGGATGGCCGTCGTGTCCCGCAAAGGGCGATGATGGATGCTTTTTTCCGCCATGGTGGTTCCTTCGCCCGCAGCCATGTGTGCGCAGCAAGTATGGAACACCGAACCGGGTGAGCAGTGTGGGGCGGTCGTTGCTTTGCTCGGCGGGACAGGGCGATACCAGACGAAGGTCACAATCGAAGATTCAGGATCCCTGAACTCGTGCATCCGTATTGAACATCAGCGAAAACAGAGCGTAATCCCGCTGTCCAGAAGGCGTGCGGCGGACGATACGCGCCAGGACGCTCTTGATTTCCGGGCTCATCGAGATATTCGACAGGTGCCACCCACGCGCCCTCTTGAAGGGAAGTGTCACCACCAGTTGCAGCGTATCCTAATATTCGGGGTGCTCCGAAATCAGGAACCGCGCAAAGGCATCCATCGCCGCCAGCCTTGCATTGCGGGTCGCAACTGCCACGCTCGACCTCAAGTGATGTGAGAAAGCTGCCCATCCTGTCGGTATTGATGTCGGAGACCGCTTCTTTCAAGAATATCTTCCCGCTCTCCCGCGGCATGAGCCCGTGGCATGCTTCGGCCCAATGCTGTGGATTGATGTTTCTTCATGCCACAACCTCGCTGACGAGACCGCCGAAAGCCCCTTCAAAGCGGTCGGTGGCGATCTCTCGCAGCTTTGGAAGGTAGTGCATTGATTTTTCGTGGAATGGGGACCCTGTTTAAAGGGTGATTTTCGTCCAAACGGGACCCTTTAACGATGGGGTCATCAAGATGCCTCCGGCTTGATCGGAGGCATTTGTGTTTTGGATGTTGGTTTTAGAGACGATTGCAAAGATACGTCGGCTGTCGCTGGTCCAGGGGAAGTCGATCAAGGCGATCTGCCGTGAGCTGAAGATCTCGCGCAAGGTGGTGCGCAAGGTCCTGCGTTCTGAGCAGACGGAGTTCCGCTACGAGCGCAAGCACCAGCCCTATCCCCGCATGGGAGCTCGGCGTGAGACGCGGGACCGGCTGCTGTCGGCGAATGCGGCCAAGCCGCAGCGGGAGCGGCTGCCGGTCGCTTCGACGGCTTCCACTGCATTCCCCCGTCGGTGTCGAAGACCTGCACGGTGCGCTTCGACAACAACAAATACTCGGTGCTGTCGAGTGCCGTCGGTCGGCCCGTCGAGATCCATGCTTATGTCGATCGGATCGCATCCGCCAGAGGATGGCGTGGTCGTGGGAGAACACGTTCGCTCCTTTGGCCGCAACGAGGTCGTCTACGATCCCTGGCACACGGCGCGCGCCGTTCCTTAGCTGGGTCGTGCGGTCGGCAATGGAGAAGGTGCGGCGCAGCTCAAGGCGGTTGATGACGTCGACCGGCAGATGGTGTTGATCCTCACCTGGGTGCTGACCGACGGATTGAGCGCGGTCGAGGCCGCCTGTCAGGAAGCCATCGAGCACGGTGCATCGTCGGCGCCGGTGATCCTCAACATCCTGGCCCGCAGCCGCGATCCGGCGCCGGGCACGATCCTTTCCATTCCCCAAGCGCTGAAGCTAGCTCACGAGTGTCGCCGACTGCACCCGCTATGACAGTCTCAGGAGGACAAACAGCCATGGAACGCACCGAGGTACTGGAACTGATGGGAGCGCTGAAGCTCTACGGAATGCGCAGAGCCTATGACGAGATCATGGGCGCGTCGCCATCAAGCGACGGCACGAGCCGCCCAGGATTGTCGGTGATCTCTTGCAGGCCGAGATATCGGAGAAGCAGGCCCGCTCCATCAAATACCAGTTCGCTGTCGCCAAGTTGCCGCTGGCCAAGGACATCGACGACTTCGACTTCGCCGACACGCCGGTCACCCCCTGATGCGCGATCTCGCCCGGCCGCGCCTTCGTCGCCGATCAGCGCAACATCGTCCTGGTCGGCCGCCTTCACGGGTCACCCAACTCGCGCGGAAGGTCGACCGCATTGCGACGGGCGCGTGTCGACTTCCCAACAATGTCAGACAGGAGACGCAACGCTATCGGAGCGATCGCATTGCCCGAAACGATTTTCCCAGTTGGCACGACAATTGCGGTCCTATGCGCAAAAGCAAACTAGACCTGAGAGCCGCACCGCATGAATGTAGCCTCCCAATATCTGCCGCTTGTGGCGCATCACGAAGCCGGGCACGCGGTGGCCGCCATCGTTTTGCACCGTCAGACGTTCGACGACGACCGTGAACTCCCTGCTTTCTCAAGTGTTAGTATTTACCCCGACGCCGGTGACGGAGAGTGCGGTGGTGTTGTCGAAGGCGCGGGTTTTTATTCAGCGCAAGGATTCACCTCGAAGCGAAAGCCGATTTTCGAGGACGATATGGATCGATGTTTGGAACGCGATGATGCGATCCGGGAGATAGTTGCGTGTCTGGCAGGTCCTTTTGCAGACTCCGCATTCGAAGGCTATCTGGACCCGCGCGATATGGCGATGAATGCGTCCGATGGGAATGAGGGGAGCTGCGACTACGCGGATGCCAAGCGAATCTATGGTGAGTTGCGGTTCCTGATGCCGCGCCGCCCCGATTGGGGGCGGATCGAAGATTGCACGGCCCGGCTAGTACTCGATCACTGGTCGGCCATCGAAGCATTGGCCGCGCATTTGCTGGTCAAGCATGATCTCCAATTCGATGAGGCTCTGACGATTGTTGCGCCGCATCTTCCGCCCATGCCAGCAGCTACGCCGCCAGAGCGTCATCCGCAGCCTGCTTGATCAGCCATTCGATGTGATTTGACCACATCTGCAACACCTCGCGCTTCTCCTTGACTTTGCTATAGAGATTGTAGATTTCGCCAATGTCTGTCAAGGACGCCGCCTTGTGATTCAGTATGTGCTCGATGACGTGTGGCAATACCTGCCGCCTGCCGAGATTTGTCGCGAGCGTCCTGCGCAGATCGTGAAGGGTCCAGTTCTCCAAAGCCACCCCGTCAGTATTGACCTTGCCGTCTAGAGCCTTCTTGCCCTTCGCGTAGCCTGAGAAGTGGCTTCTTTCGTTGCCCCTCGCAGGGAAAAAAACGTGTCATTGGTCTTCGGTACCGTCTGGGGGACCGACACCGCCAGTGTGGGCAGCGGAATAAGCGTAGGCTCTTCGTTCTTCGTGCGGTCACCCGATAGTTCCATGTTCCGGCTTCAAGGTTGAGGACCAACGCATCGCGGCAACTTCCGTACGCCTCTGTCCGGTCAGAATGAGCAGCTTGACGATGGAGCCGAACGAATAGCCGATATCGCCCGGTTCGGGCTCACAGCCCGTTCATATAGCCGCCAGTTCGGCATCGTTCACCACTCGCTTGCGCTTGACGATCGGGGCCGGATCCGGATTTTCCAATCCCTCGCGGGGAAACCGCGGATGAGCCGTTGCGGCGGTTTGCGACACCAGTTGAAAAATGCCCGCATACACCAGAAGGCCGTGTTAGCCGCTTGCGGGTGACCCCCGGCGACGAACTTCTTGGTGACGTTAGCAATGTCGGTGTCGATCACATGGTGGATAGAGCGACTCCCGAGGGCAGGCACAAGATACCGGTTCAGGCTGGCCTCGACCAGTGCGGTGTTTTGAGGGTCGTTACTCGGCGGCCTGGAGGTGACCGCCATCGCCGTCCTCGGTATCGTCAGCGCTGATATGCGCCTGATCGGCAAGGAAGGCTGGCAGTTCCGATGGAGCTATGCTGGAATTTGGGTGACGAGGCTGATCAAGCGGCGCTCTGCGGCTTCGTTTCGATGACCTGGATTCCGTCCAGGAACCTGGCACCTGCGATGAGTTTCGGCAACTGATTTTGTCCTTTCAATCGTCGCCACTTCCTGGCCGCGGCCAACAGCTTGAAGACCATCAGCTGGGCGGTTTTCGAGGATAGCGAGCCCTTGGTACGCACCGTGCGATAGCGAACGGTTGCAAAGACGCTTTCGATGGGATTGGACGTTCGCAGATGATCCCAGTGTTGGGCGGGGAAATCGTAGAGCGCCAGCGACGCAATATGATCTTTCGTCAGGCAGTCGACCGCCTTGGCATACGCCTCGGCCTCCATCTCGATCGCATGCGCAAGCAATTTGCGCGCGCCGCTGCGAAGTACATCCGTCAGGGTATCATCGATTTCGTCGGGCTGACGAAGGCGAACAATGTGTTGATAGTCTCGTTCATGGCGTATCACTCTCCTTGAGAGGTACTGGCAGGCTTCATCACCCGCCTCGATACGCCGCTCTCCTCAAGCCGCCATCATCCAGTTTCCGCCATGGCTCCCCCTGATTGATCCGCTTCACCTGTGCAACTGCACAGGCTGCCCTAGCGGGGAGATTGGCCTCCAATGGCGAAAGCTTGCCGCAGGAGACCCTCCGATGACCGTGCCTATGGCGCCGCCGCTACGACAACTTGCCGACAAGCAGCGTGCGATCCACTGCCGCGCTACTGCGCCTTCAAGGGACGTCTGGATCGCGACGCAGGAGCCGATGACTGTTACGGGATCAATTCCAGGTCGCGCTGGCCGTCGCTGTGCCAGTTCGACGGTCTGGTGGCAATTTGGGCACATCTTCTGTCGCCGACAGTGGCGATGGCTGACGCTTCAACGAAACGGGGTCTTCGACGTCTGCTGCCTACGCCGATGCTTTGCGAAGTGGCATAATGTTTCGACGCACGCAGGCGCGGGCAGGGGATGTCAGTCATGAATCTCCTGACTGGCGCGGATCAGGCCGATTGGCGGGATGAAAGATCATACGACTACACCGCTGGCCTGACGCTGCGGGAGTGGGCTTGGGAGTTCTTACGCCGCAATCCAGCGTTCCAGCGCGATCTGACCGCTGCGCGCCAGCATTGCAAGACTTGGTCTCTCCAATCCTTTCTCGATATGGTCGCGTCGGCCGGCGACCTGTCACGCTGGGGTGTTCTGTTTCGCGGAGTCTTGTGGCCGCGCTTCGGTCGTATTCTGGTGTCCGCTCTGGTGCGTCCATGTGCTGCCGGTCATTGCGGAACGGTTGCCTGCCTCGTCGCCGACACCGCCGTTCGAACTCTCGGCATTGCCCTGTCGTGCAATCGTCCTGCTGGCGCCCGACAAGAGCCAGCATGTTCTTCTTCGCAATGCGGACCACGCGCTGCAGCTCGCCGTCTCGGGCGCGAATATCCTCCACCCTGTTTGCCTGCATACGCAAGCCATCTGGCCCGCGGTGCTTTTAAAGCATCGACTGAGGGGACTGGAGTGCCTCAATGCTCTCAGTCTAGGGCAACAGTTGCCCCCCCGCTTGTTTGCGCCGGAAAAGCGCGGCGTTCGTTTGTCCTTCGTTCTTCGTGCGCTCGACGGTTCGCTCGCCGGAGCACCTCATCGCGAGCTCGCCGAAGTTCTCATCGGTCAACGGCGCGTCCATGCCGACTGGGCGGATCCTCGCGATCATCTGCGCGACCGCATCCGTCGGGCCGTCTCGCGTGGCCGCGCGCTCATGAATGGTGGCTACAGAGATTTCCTAATTTGAAAAGCGACAGTCCGCGCTGTGCGTCGGTGGATGAACGTTCGCTCGCAGCTGTACCCGTCACCAACAGTTCGCCCGCCGACAGGACTGCATGGCGCCTTGCAAGTGCGCTCTGGTCTAGCTTGTCGATGCCGAAAATGAGATGGGCGAGGGTGCCAAGGCGGTGGTTCATTAGGGCCGGCCTCGACCTGGACGCACATCATTGGTCGGAAAGCGGCGTGCACCGCAATGTCGCCATAGCAGCCAAGATCCTTTGAGTCCGGACCTGCAGTCCTGTTGGACCGGCGGGTGCAACAATATGGAGGGATTTGAGGCCTCACACCGTTCCCTGGTCGACAGCTCGGTCAGACATAGCACCCACCGCTTGATTATGGAAATGGTGTGCCTGGAGTGCAGCGAGTAGCGGCTTGCTGCGCACTGTCCTAAGAATAGCAGTCATGACCCGTCTGGGGTTCTGCAACACGACGATTCAACCGCTTGGGCATTGTCGCATATCCCACAATGTAGAATGCGCAACAGGGCAAAAGCTGATCCATCGGCGGTTTATCAATGCTTTTTGGCTTGGCACGGCACATGCAACGCAATCGGCAAAAGGCGCACGAACTGAGTGGCCCATCGGCCCTAGGAGCGCTGATTTATGCCCTCCCAAGGCATGTCCGGCCCGGCAGCGAGCTCAGTCTCCTGCCGGGCATCCGTGTTTCAGGTCAACGGCGTTTGGAACTTCCAATTAGGTGGCGGCATTGACCGCAGGCCGCCCCCCGGTGGGGCGGAGAGACAGTGCAGCAGGTTTCAAATCCCGCCCATGCAAAGATATTTCATTTCCAGATAGTCCTCGAGGCCATGACGGGAACCCTCCCGCCCGATGCCGGATTGTTTGATCCCGCCAAACGGTGCCGCCTCCGAGGACATGCGTCCCGTGTTGATGCCAACCATGCCATATTCCAGAGCCTCTGCCACACGCCAGACCCGCTTCAGGTTTGAGGCATAGAAGTATGCGGCGAGGCCGTAGATCGTGTCATTGGCCTCGCGCACGACCTGATCCGCATCGTTGAAGCGAATGATCGGCGCGAGCGGCCCGAATGTCTCCTCTTGCGCGACTGCCATGACGCTGGAAATCTCGGTGAGGACCGTGGGTTCGAAAAACGTGCCATTCTTGCCGATACGCTGGCCCCCGCATCGTATTGTGCCGCCTTTCGCAATGGCATCTGCGATGTGAGACTCGATCTTGGCCAGAGCATGCTTGTCGATGAGCGGTCCGATGTCCACTCCGGCATCGAATCCGTCGCCAACCGACAAGTGCCGGATTCTTTCCACGAATTTCTTGACGAACTCATCGTGAACGCTCGATTGGACGTAAATGCGGTTCGCGGAAACGCAGGTCTGGCCGGCATTGCGGAACTTCGCCTGGACCGCACCGTCAACAGCACCGTCAATGTCGGCATCATCGAAGATGATGAAAGGTGCATTGCCGCCGAGTTCAAGGCTGACCTTCTTGATCTGGTCAGAGCACTGACGCATCAGCAGCCGTCCGACCTCCGTCGAACCGGTGAAGCTGATCTTTCGAATCTTGGAATTGGTGCAGAGTTCACGGCCCACGCGATCACCTTCGGACGCATAGATCAGGTTGACCACGCCATCGGGAAAGCCGGCCTGATGGGCGAGGGCGAACATTGCGCCAGCCACAAGCGGCGTCTGTTCAGCGGGCTTGAGCACGATTGTGCAGCCCGCAGCCAAGGCCGGCGAGATTTTGCGCGCCACCATGGAGGCCGGGAAATTCCATGGCGTGATCGTGCCAACAACGCCGATGGGCTGCTTGATCACTAGCATTCGGCGGTCTGTCGAGGGTGCCGAGATCGTCTCCCCATAGACGCGATTGGCCTCTTCGGCATACCATTGCAGATACGCCGCCGCATGCGATACCTCTGAAATGGCTTCGGCAAGCGGCTTGCCCATTTCCGCAGTCAGAATCGCGGCGAGATCGCCTGCATGGTCGATGATCAGCTGATGCCATCGCCAAAGAACGTCGCTACGTTCTCGGGCCGTCAACGCGGCCCATCCCGACTGCGCAACATAGGCCTTGTCTACCGCAGCACGTGTCTCCTCCACGCCCATATCGGGAAGCTCTGCCAAAACTTCGCCGGTCGACGGATTGACGACCTCGAACGTCTTATTGCCAACTGGTCTGCCGAGTGCCGGCAGGCGGTCGATGGCTCCAAACAGGTGCGGGGATTTCAGGCGACGGATCATCGGCAGGCACAGGGGCAATACCGGATTCCTCCTCAACGCAGCGAACATCCAGGTCGACGGGCCGTCAGTGTGTATTCTGCACCAGTGGGTTCGTCGTAGGGCCTCGGCAAAGCAGCTGGTAGACCACGCTAGCCCGATGAAAAGACAGCAGTTTCGTTAGTTTGAGTGCCCGCGGTTCATCAATTGATGGATTAAGCAGTCGGATGTTTGCTTCATCCACCATGCCTGCTGGTGGCGTGCGACTGAATTCTGCAAAAAGGCGGCATACATGCTGAGGAGCGCCATTTCGGCGAGAGGCCGCCGGACCGCCAATGCCGCGCAAGGTCGGCGAAAACGACTCCGCGCGTCTGCATGATCTGCTTGGCCCACGGGCCTCCAACGCTCTTCCCACGAGAAGCCCCGATGAAGAAGGAAGGTGTGATGAGTTTCTTTACTCATCCTTGCCGCCCAGCGGCGGGCCGACCACCAAAATGGCGGGCTCGGCCGAAAGCAGCTTTTTGGCCGCCGCCTTGACCTGTTTGAGCGTCACCCGACCGATGCTGCGGGCGCGACGCTGGTTGTAGTCGACGTCGGCCTTGTGAATCTGCAAATCCAGGAGCCGGTCTGCAATCGAGCGGGTCGAGCCCAGTTGGTCGATGGCATAGGCGCCGATCAGGTGCTTCTTCGCCGCCTTGAGCTCGGCCCCGGTCGGTCCTTGCTGCGCCATCTGCTTTACCACATCTCGCACGATGCTCAGTGTTTGGGCAGCGCAGTCCGAGCGTGTCTCTGTCGTAACCAGAAGCGAGTCAAGGGTTAGTTCAGAGCTGACGTGATAGGCAAGGCCGCGTTTTTGACGTACCTCCTCGTAAAGGCGGGAAGTCAAGTATGAGCCGCCAAGGATGTCGTTCAGCAGCACGGCCGCGTAGAAATCCGGCGCGCTAGGCTTCACGCCAGGCCAGGCCAACGTCAGCGAAGTCTGCGGCAGGTCGTAGTTCTCCTCCACCAGTTGACCGAGTTTCGGCGCGACATCGTAGACGGGGACGAGGGTTTGTTGCTCAGGCAAATCACCAAACAGCTGGTCAAGCCTTTCCCTCAACGTGTTCGCGTCAATGTCACCCACCACGGCAATATGGAGCCCGTCGCGAGCGAAAATGGCCTGGTGGAAGGCGCGGAGGTCGGACGGCGTGATGCCGGGGAGGCTCTCTTTTGTGCCTTCTCCCGGCCTTGAACAAGGATGCGCGCCATAGATCGCGCGCAGCCATTTGCGCTGAGCGATGGCGTTAGGGTCTCGCTCGCTGCCGACGATGCGGGAGACAATCTCGGCGCGGACGCGATCGATCGGCCCCTGCTCGAAGCGCGGCGCGTTCAGCGCGAGCCGAAGCAGGCCGAACGCCGCGTCCTGCTTTTTGGAAAGCATGCACATCGATCCGTAGATGTCGTCGCTTTGCGCGTCCAAACTCATTTCGGCGCCGGCATGGTCGAGCTTCACCTGGAAGGCACCGCTGTCGTAATGGCCAGCGCCTTCGATGAACAGGCCGGCCATCAGTTTGGCCATCCCCTCCTTCCCGACCGGGTCCTGCTTGGTGCCGCCCTTGAAGGCAAAGCCGATGTTGACGATTTCCACTGTGTGGTCCTCCACCAGCCAGGCGATGATGCCCTTTTCGGACTTCACCTCCTGGATGTTCATCGCAGCATGGGGCCGAGCGCCGAGCGTCATCTCTTGATTCTCCGTCTTGGGCAAGAGATAGCCCGTGGTCGAACGGTCGAACGCGAGATAGCGGGCGGCAACTGCTTTGATTTGCTCGGGGGTAACCTTGCGGATGCGATTCGGCCGTTCCTCGACATCCTTCACGGTACCGCCGGTGGCCAGCGTCGAGCCGTAGATGCTGGCGAGCCAGTCCAGGTTGTCTTCCGCAAAGATCATATTGAGCAAATAGTGGTCCTTGGCCTTGCCTAGTTCCTCGTTGCTGACACCATCCTCGGCAATGCGGGCAACTTCGGCAGCGGCCGCCGCTTCGAGATCAGCCAGCTTGGCATCGCCGCGCGGTGCGCCATAGATGGCGAACTTGGTGTCGTCGAGCACAGTGCCCTGGAAATAGACGCGGGCGCTGGAAGCGATACCTTGCTGGACAGCGAGCGCCTGGTAGAGCCGGCCGCGGTTACCGCCGCCGAGAATTTCGGCCAGCAGGTCGAGCGCTTCGGCCTCGCCCGGCTTGGCGGTGTGGTAGGACGGCACCACCCACTGCGTCGAAAAACTGGGCACGCTGACGCGGGCGTCTGAGAGCGTGACGGTGCGCCTGGTGTTCTGCTCGGGCTCAACCGGCCGGATGCGCGGCGGCAGGTCAGGTCCGCGCGCCACCTTGCCATAGGTCTTTTCGGCCAGCGCCCGCACCGTGTCCGGTTCGACATCGCCGGCCACGATCAGCACGGAGTTGTTGGGCCAGTAGTACTTTTCATAGAAGACGGTGGCGTCGACGCGGTTCAGCTGCTCGATCTCCTGCATCCAGCCGATGATCGGGATGCGATAGGGGTGGTTCTGCCACAGCGTCGCGTCGATCTCCTCATGGAGAACGTCCTGCGGGTTGGTGTCGGTGCTTGAGCGGCGCTCCTCGATGACCACATCGCGCTCGGTCTTGACGACATCGTCGGTCAGGATGAGGTTTCGCATTCGGTCGGCCTCGAAGCTCATCATCAGCTCGAGCGCCGACGGCGCCACTGTCTGATAGAAGGCGGTGTAGTCGGAGGAGGTGAAGGCGTTGTTGGAGCCGCCGATCTCGAACACTGCGCGGTCGAATTCGCCGCCCGCATGGTTGGTCGTCGCCTTGAACATCAGATGCTCGAAGAAATGGGCGATGCCGGATTTGCCCGGCGGCTCGTCGGCGCTGCCGATCTTGTACCACACCATGTGGGTGACGATCGGCGCCCGGTGGTTGGGAATGACGACCACCTCCATGCCGTTGTCGAGCACGAAATCCCTCGCCTTGCCGTCCTCCCATGCGACGGGGATCGGAGCCGGCCCCGCGCCGACCAACTCGGACGCAACGGACGTCCTGCGAAGCCCATGAGTGCGGGGCTTGCTTGGTAGTTCTGGTAGGGAGAGTGGGGTTATGGGCTGCGTTCCTGGCAAAGTGATCTGTTCCTCATTTTGAAGGATCTATGTCTCCCGAACGCCTATTGGGAGAAAGTGGATCGGCACGCGACGCCGAGCCACATGAGCCGTCAGCGTGTTGCTGGGCCTGACGCGAGCCTCATCTTTGGATGCGTCCGGGAAACTTTCGGCATGGTGAGGCCATGGGAAGTCTGCTCGTTATCCATTGGGTGTTTGCGGATACCTGAGCATGCCCCGTGCCAAGTAAGAAAGCCCCGATTCGCAAGGTTTGATCCAACCTTGATACTTGCGATATCCGACATTGTCGGGCATCCGACAGAAAGCGCCTTTCGCCGGCGCGCCGGCTATGACGCTCGCCTCCTCCGGCGTGACGACGATCCTTTGGCGGGCGCCGCGCACACCGATCTGCCCGCCTATCAGCACCGCGACATCGAAGGACAGCGCGATCGTGACTGGATGGGTCTTACGCAAACATGCAGCAGTGCCACCGCGATCAGGACTTCATCCGCCCCACAAAGACCCGAGCGCGAGGGACGACGTGTAAGGCTAATGATGCCGCGCATAAAGAGGTAAGGTCCCTCGTCGTACCGGCGAGCCCCTTCGCTGGGTCTCGCGAGGGTCTGGTTTGCGAACGTCGACCGACAGCATCACGGCATGGGCGGCCCCATCGGTAGGCAAGCATTGACCGTGCCATCAGCGTTGAGGCAGCGCAGAGCCCAATTTCCCGGTGCCAGCCGGTACGTTGGAGCTTCAACTGTGGCCAGCCAAGCGGGCCGAGGCCGTGAAACTCCTGATACCCTGGACCGTCCGGATTGCAACGCACGACGCCTTGGTCTCGCGCCAACGTCCATTGACGCTCAGCGAAGCATCATGCGGACGAGCTGGGAAAGCTTGGCCGGGCCGGCGCCTTCCCAGGCGCATGGGACGCGCGACGACCCATGTGGACCTTGGATTTCACTACGCACTTACGCTGCTTTGGCCTTGTCAGCAGCCTGAGCATAAAGCGTGCTCAGCTTTCAGGGCGAGCCTCTTTCATGTTGATAGCATCTGTCGTCATTCAGGATCGCCCCATTTTCGCATGCCGCTTGCAGCTTTCAGACTGTTGTCAGCCAGGGCCGCCATAAAGGGTCTCGTTTAACGCATTCGGGAGGCTTCATCACTCGACCACATTAATTTCGGGCGGTTCGCCGGCGCTCCGAATGGCACTTAACACCAGATCCTCTCCAAACCCGTGATGATCCAAGAGGAAAACGAAAAATCCCTAAATCATAAAAAAGCACCGATACGGTCGGCTCCAGGCTGATGAAATTGCGGTCTCACTGGCCACGCACGATACTTGCGATGGCGATGGCCATTGCAAAGGCCGGTCAAGCACCCAAGACGCTGACAAGCACGCCTCCGACCAAAGCTCGATCGTTGGCAGCCTTTCTAGCCGTATACTTGGGGCATTTTGGGACGGCGATCCGGACGCCGATTAAAACCTGCCGGTCGTCTAAATGGAATGGTTGGTCCGGGTCCTTACTGGACCCCGCCAACCCGATCGGGCCGGCGCACAGGGGCACCCAGACAATTGGACACGTCGCCTTTGCGCGGCGGCTTGCACTTTCTCGGATGGCCTTTTTTCTCCCCGGGCGAAATCGAGCGAGCGGTGAGGCGGAGCCTTCGATTTTGCCGATCATGTCGTGTCGCTTCGATCGAACTGCTCAGACGATGATAGCGGCATTGATTGCCGCGGCCGAAATGCGTTGTGTGAAGTACGATTTCTACGCCGTATACATACTGCCGTACAGTTCGCCCTGTCAGCAGCCTTGCCAGCAATCCGCCCTGTGTCCAACTGTCGTCGAATTCACCGGTGTCATTGAGGAATTCGTATGATCGCCTCGAAACCATCATTGCGACCGCGGGCGGGCGACGCAAGCTCTAGACTGCCACCGATCCGCTGGATAACCATGTTAGCGATATGTAGACCAAGGCCTGAGCCCGCAGCAGGAGTAGCACCACGACTAAATCGCTTTGTAAGCCCTTCGAGGTCGGGGAGGGGCACCACCGGTCCGGCGTTTGCAATAGCGATGGTTCCATCAGTTTGGACGGAAACTGTTGTCGGAACAGTGGGCAGTCCATGTATCAGCGCATTCTCGATCAGGTTACGAAGGAGGATCCCAAACGCATCGACATCCACTTTGCGCATCAAAGTGGTGCAGCCGTCGACGTTAAGATGCAGGCGTCCGGCATATTGCGGCTTTTTCCTCAGGTCGTCGATTTCCAGCCGAACCGATCGGACAAGATCGATCGCGTGATCCGCCATGCCAACCCCCGATTCGGCTTGAGCGAGCTGAAGCACTTTTTCGACAAGGCGGCCAAGGCTCGACAGCGCTTGCTCGATGCCGCGCGCACGCATTTTGGCCGACCCATTGGGAAGCTCGGCCACTAATCTCTGCATCTGAGCGATTGAACCTGCGATCGGCGTGCGCAGTTCATGCGCACTGTTTGCGGCGAACTCGCGTTCGGCCTCGAGAGCCGCCCGCAGACGATCGAGAAGCCGATTGACGGATGCCGCGATTGGAGCCAACTCTGCCGGGAAATCGCCCAAGTCCATTGGTGACAGATTGCCGCCGTCGCGCGATCCGATCTGCTGTCGCAGTACCTCGATTGGCCGCAGCGAGCGCCGGATCACGATCCACCAAACAGCTAAGCTAAAGGGCAGGAGCACGAGTGTCGGAAGGAAGACAAAAAGTGCGCCCTTCGCGATTGTGGTACGGCGGCCATCAAGCGGTTCGGCCAACTGATGATACACGCCGTCTTGGATCTCCTCTGTGTAGACGCGGTAATCAGCGTTTCCCCAAAAGCCGTTACTCAGGGGAGCATCAGGGAAGGGCTGCTGACCCTCTTCCGGTTCGGAAATAAGCACTACCCCGTACTTATTAATAACCTGCTCACGATAGGTCCAGTACTTGTAAGTTGGCAAGTGGTTATTGTATTGATCAACGTGTTTTCCATTCAAGACCTTGATCAGCTCTGGTTCTCTGTACTCTGCGCTCGCCTGGAGCAAGTCATCCGAACTTTCGTTTACATTATTGCAAAAAATGAACGCAGCAATGGTTGGGGCGGCGATCCAAACCAGGAGCGTTGCCCCGCCTAACCACGATATCAGCTTTCTCGTCATGCTGTTCGAGTTCGTCATGTGACCACGAGCCTGTATCCGGAGCCACGCACGGTTGCTATTCTATCCCCGCCGATCTTCTTGCGGAGCCGGCTGACATAAACCTCCACTGTGTTGCTCTCGAACTCCGAATTGAATGAATAAAGCGCGTGCTCGATCCTCCCCTTTGAAACGACCGAACCGGGCCGGCGTAGAAGGCAGTCGAGCACCGCCCATTCGCGTCCAGACAGGTGGACCTCCTGCCCGTCGCGGAAGAGGCGTCGCTCGGCTGCCTGTATGGAAAGCGTCCCAACCGAAAATTGCGGCTCCGGAAAATGCCCTTGGCGACGTGCCACTGCACGGATGCGTGCCGAGAGTTCCCCCAGATCGAACGGCTTGACCAAATAGTCGTCGGCGCCAGCGTTGAGCCCCTCGATGCGGTGCGAAATCCGATCGCGGGCTGTCAGAATGATGACCGGCGTTGTATCAAGCCCCTTGATCAGCTCCCGCAGATAGTCGATGCCATTGCCGTCCGGCAGGTGAACGTCGAGCAAAATAACGTCGTAGCCGGCCACAGCTGCATGACCGCGCGCTCCGGACAGGCCCTCGGCCCAGTCGACCGCGTGGCCACCAGCCACCAAATGATCGTGCACAGCACTTCTAAGGTCGTCGTCGTCTTCAATGAGCAGTATTCGCATCAGGCTGCCGAGCTCCGGTATGAGGGCAAGGCTCCTGCCTTATTGATCGAAGCTGACAGTAGGCTGAACCGGCGCCAGCGAATATCTGGGGGCTTTCAGGCTGCTGTCAGCTACAATTGCAAGAAAGGGGTCGTTAACAAAGCCAAACGAAGAGGCCTTATGAAACCCCTCCTGATCTCGGCACTTTTGCTCAATGTGACCACCGGCGGCTGTACACTGGTTGGCGGGCAATTCGACGTGGCGGTCAACGAATGGCAGCCGCGCCACGCGTCAATGTCCAGGCTTGAAACTGACAGGTGTCTTAAATACGAGGGCACCGTAGCGGGTGCCTCCAGTTATCGAACAGTGCCTAGCAGGTCAGAAGTGCACTTTGACCATAGGGGTCGTCCGTATTTTCGGCGCTCGCGAACAGAGTCGACGGTCAATCGATGCGCCACTGCCAGAGTCTGGAACGGTCAAGTGTTTGTTATCCCCCGTCCGGGCCATATTCTCTGCCGAGGACCAAGAAGGCCCTATTTTCGGTGCCCACGAACAGAGCCAACGGTCAATCGATGCGCCACTGCCAGGGTCTGGAACGGTCAAGTGTTTGTGATCCCCTGTCCCGGCCGTGTTCTCTGCCGAACTCGCCCTTGTAGTCGGCACACCAAAGATCGTTAGGGCGACAGCCGTTTGAAAGTGGTGTCCCCGTCGCCCTGTTGCGCCTGCGCTTGCGGCGCTCGACCATGCCGGCGGTCGAGCACGGCATGCACGGTCGAGATCGCGGGCCGGTGCACATCCGGATACAGCCGGGCCAGCCGCTCGCGTATCTTCGGCGCACCCCATGTCGGCTTGTCTTGCTTGAGGCGCACAATCAGCTTCTCGATTTGAAACGGAAGCTGATTGGCGTGGCGATAGGGCCGCCGCGATCGGTCCGTCAGCCCCTCCAGGCCGCTGTCGTTGTAGCGCGTGAGGATCTTGTAGCCGGTCTTGCGCGAGATATCGAACTCCCGGCAAAGCACCGCCATCTTCTCGCCGTCCAGCAGCCGGGCGACGAACTTCAGCCGCTCTTCCATGACGTTACACTCCTTCCAAGGCACCTTGCTCTCCTTGCAAAGGGCCGAAAGTGTAACCCATCTATCCGGAATGAACTGTCACCCATCTTTCGGGAAGGGCAGTCATGGCCAAGGCAACTGGAAGCCGAATTTTCTTTTAGAGTATGAATCAGCGCCGTCTGCCGAAAAGCGCGTCCACGATCTTCCCTTTTGAAACGACCGTGCAGGGCTGGGGCAGACGGTAGTCGAGCACCGCCCATCCGCGTCAAGTCAGGTAGACCTCCTGCCCGTCGCGGAAGAGGCGTCGCTCGGCTGCCTGTATGGAAAGCGTCCCAACCGAAAATTGCGGCTCCGGAAAATGCCCATGGCGACGTGCCACTGCATGGATACGCGCTGAGAGTTCCCCCAGATCGAACGGCTTGACCAAATAGTCGTCGGCTCCAGCGTTGAAGCCCTCGATGCGATGCGAAATCCGATCGCAGGCTGTCAGAATGATGACCGGTGCCGATTCAAGTTCCTTGATCAGCTCCCGCAGATAGTCGATCCCATTGCCGTCCGGCAGGTGAACGTCGAGCAAAATAAGGTCGTAGCCGACCACAGCTGCATAATCGCGCGCTTCGGACAGGTTCTTGGCCCAGTCGACCGCGTGGCCACCAGCCACCAAATGATCGTGCATAGCACTTCCAAGGTCCTTATCGTCTTCAGTGAGCAGTATTCGCATCATGCTGCCGAGCTCCGGTATGAGGGCAAGGCTCCCATCTTATTGGTCGAAGCTGACAATAGGCTGAACCGGCGGCAGCGAATTATTTGGGGAGCTTTCAGGCTGCTGTCAGCTACAACTTGCAAGAAAGGGGTCGTTAACAAAGCCAAACGAAGAGCCCCTATGAAACCCGTCCTGACCTCGGCACTTTTGCTCAATGTGACCCCCGGCGGCTGCATCAGCAAATTGATTTGGGAAACAGGCGCGCCGGTTCTAATGACCGACGCAGGCCGAGGTCTGGAACAGCTGGACCAGCGAACGGCGTCTTCGGTTTTTCAGGCAACAGCCACATGGAAGAATATGATTGGCTCGACCATGCGCCGAGCTTTGTCGAACGGATTGGTCGCGGGCGCACTACCACAGATTATGGCAGGTTTACGCCCTGGCCTTGACACCCGGGGTGATCGTCACCGGCGGAGCCGCGGCGTACTGATCGGATATCTAACGTCGCTGAGTCTCTCGTCGGTGCAGTGGATCTCTCGGCTTAGCCATCATGCAAAAAACGACGGTTCCGCGACACCACTTTTCAGGTCCGTGACACAGGCTTTGTGAGCCGATCTGTTGTTCTTACCCCAGGCTAATGGCTGAACAGCTCTGTCGCCGGCTCGATGCGCCAGATGGCGCGATGTTTTGAACCCTTTCACGAGGCGACGGCAGCAGCCGACCGGCTCTCCTATCGCGGCTCCCGCGATCCACACACCCAGCAAGGGAATCTACCATGGTAATGAAGGCACCGGTTGCCGACGCTAGGAATGGGTCGGTAGTAGATCGGCTGGTCGGCATCGACCTCGCTCGGGGCCTGGCTGTCTTCGGGATGTATGCCGCCCATCTCGGTCCCGACCCCGGCGAAGGAGGACTAGTCGGGTTTCTGATGGAACTAACCCATGGGCGGCCGTCGGCCCTGTTTGCCGTATTGGCCGGTTTTTCAATCCTCCTGATTACAGGTCGCAAGGCGCCGAAGTCGGGGATAGCCGGTAGACAGGCCATCGCCAGAGTCGCAATTCGTGCCCTTGTTTTGCTCGCGCTTGGCTCAATCCTGGGCTGCCTCGGTACCCAGGTCGAAGTCATCCTAGAATACTACGGAATTTGCTTCTTGTTGGTATTGCCGCTCCATCGGCTCAGCGCATATCAGCTGGGCTTGATCGCTGCCGCTACGGCATTAGTTCTCCCGCAAGTCCGTTCCTCCCTTCTGTCGGTTGCCCCCAACCTCCTCGACCCGGTCTTCAACCTCATGGTCAACGGCTACTATCCCGCGGTGACCTGGGTTCCTTTCCTCATCGCTGGCATGGCCATCGCGCGCCTTAATCTTAATACGCTAGCAGCGCATTGGCGCCTTGGTCTGGCGGGGGTCGCGCTGGCCGTGTTGGGCCATGGGGGATCCTTGCTCGCGCTGAGTTCCCGCGCTTTGACTGAAACCTCCTTGTGGTGGTCTGACGTTGACGGCGCTTTTGAGCCTTCCAAGTCGTCATTTATAGTCAAGTCGTCATGGATAGCCGCACCTCATAGCGAAACGACGCTTTCGATCGTGGGCAGCACCGGTTGCGCAATGATCATCTTGGCGGCTTGCATGCTCGCTGTGGATGCGCTCCCGCGTCTGCGAAAGCTGGTCTGGCCAATAATCGCAGTCGGCTCGATGTCTTTGACGGCCTATGTGCTGCACATTGCGGGAATAGCCTATCTTATGAAGATAAACATTTTCAAAGACGAGAGCCTGTCCACGCTCTTTGGCTTCGTTGTGGTTATCAGCACTTTTGCGGTGCTTTGGCTGCGCGTCTTCCAGCGAGGACCGATGGAAGTGCTGATGGGTAGGGTCGCAGATCTCGCGCGTCACATCCGCTGAGCACCGCCGCGCCCCGGCCTCCCGATCACATTACGGACAAGGTGGGGCTTTGTCCAAAGCTTGTTCGCGGCAGGGGAGGGTACTTCCTCCCACCCTGCCGCCTTGTTGATGGAAGCTAAAACGGTCGCGCAGGCGCTAGAGTTGCATCGGCATAATCAGCTTAAACTCGCGAAGTTAAACCCGCGGTTGGTCTATCTCGGCCCGCCTCACCTGAAAGGCTAAGGTATCCGTTTCGGTCAAGGGTTTTAGGGGCCATTTTCGCTGCGCCTTGAGGAGAGCGTTTGCTAGGATGAGGAGCTTTCGCAACAAGATGATGACCTTTGCGGGTTTGCCTGCCGCCTTTAGCGCCTGGTATTTTGCCTTGAGGTCGGGGTTGAAGCGCAGGGCGAAGGGCCGGGCATGTAGAGGGCCTGGCGAACATTGGCCCGGCCGCCCAGGCGCGGCCGCTCCATTTTGCCGAGGCCGGCGAGGCTTGCGGCCTTTGGTTCCGAGTTCCGGCATGTCGATGGTGAGTGTGCAGGCGGTGGCATCCGATGCGCCATATGCTGGTCAGGATTTCGCGGCGCTGGACAGCGTCGGGATCGGCTTTCATGAGGGTAAGCATCGTCTGATCGATATCGCTGAGTTCACGTGGATCTGCTTCCAGCCACTCGTTGTTGTGGCGCCTGAGCAAGGCAAGCGGTCAAGGTCTGGCTCTGGTGCTGGCTGCGGTGCGATCCCCGCACGGGCCAGGTGCCGATCGTGTCGACGATCCACCTCGCCGCGACCAGAGAGCTGCTACTCTCTTCCGCTGTTCATTCTGGCCTCTTCGCAATGAATGTCATAAAATCACCTGTCGCAATTAATGGTTTTTGATTTGGCTCCAGCAGCTGGCAGATATCGCCGAGAGTTCCGCAGAGAGCGTCGAAAGTTTTGGCCGCCTTCTTCCGCAGCCGCGCCTTGAGTTTTGAGCAGACCTGTCTTGATCGGGTTGAGATCGGGCGAGCATGGCGGCAGGATCAGGAGCCAGTGCCCTTTGGCCAACCAGTGGGCGGCGCGTACCTTGCCGACAATCTGGGGTTCCGAACCCGACAGTTGGTTTTCAACCCGACAGTGGCCCGCCTCAGAGCAGGCTACCGCCCTTCGGAGCAGGCAGAAGCTAATCGAGGTTCGCGGGTTCCGGTTTGAATGTGCAGGTCGCTGCGCGCCTGATCTTTCGGTCTGGCGGCACATGACAAAAACCCTCATTTTGGCCGACGATACCCGGTCAGGAGCGGGTATCGCAGTCGAGAAGCGACCCGAGCACGTCCACAAGATGTGCCGAGTTTGCAAGGTGTGTCATTGTTTCTGTCAACGTTCGAGCGACAGCGCACGACGAAACGTCTGGCATACGCCTCGTCTGGCACGCGCCTCGCATATGTTGCAGTTGCTGCTGGAGATCAGGCGATCGAGTGGGCCTTGCAATTTTCCGATTTTGATGCGCCTAAAGTCTCGTGTACAAATCAGGCTGGCGTGAATGGCCTGCCTAAGTTGCGACTTATTACAAAGGAATGGATATGGCGACTGGAACGGTGAAGTGGTTCAACAGCACGAAGGGTTTTGGTTTTATTCAGCCTGACAACGGCGGTCAGGATGTCTTTGTCCACATTTCCGCTGTTGAACGAGCGGGCCTGTCGACCCTTAATGAGGGCCAGAAGATCAACTACGAGGTGGAACAGGATCGCCGCACGGGAAAGTCCTCTGCAGGCAGCCTCAGCAAGGCTGGCTAACGGTCCGGGAAAGCCTTGGCAAGGTTCGTCATCGCCGGAACGCATTGACGGCTCGAAACCCGGGCCGGAGCATGCAAGTTAATGCCGCGGCAGGGATTGCTGGAGCCATCATGAATTACTCTGGAAATGAGGCTCTTGGACGGGAAAGGCGGGGCTCATCCCCGCCCTTTGATTCCGCGCAGATTGGGCCAACGGCTGCTGCGCGTCCGAACGACTGTTGATACGGATTTAGGCTGCGACCTTCTTGCGGGTCCGTTTCGCCGGCGCCGTGGCTGGGGCTTCCGGCTCTTTCGGTTTGCGGCCGAGTCCCATGGTCTTGGCCAAGGCGGAGCGCGCAGCGGCGTAATTCGGCGCCACCATGGGATAATCCGACGGCAGACCCCATTTGGCGCGATATTCGTCTGGGGTCAGACCATAGTGCGTCGCCAGATGGCGCTTTAGCGATTTGAATTTCTTGCCGTCTTCAAGGCTAATGATGTAGTCCGGTTCGATCGACTTTTTGATCGGGACAGCAGGTTTTTTTACAGGCACAGGCTCTTCTGCCGGTATGAGTCCAGCCGTGCCGTTTAGAGCCCCGTGCACTTGGGCGATCAGGGCAGGAAGCTCCCCCGCCGGGACGGGGTTGTTGGAGACGTAGGCTGATACAACATCGGCAGTGAGCTCGATGAGGATGTCGGTCTTGTGGGGTTCTTCTGTCATAAACTTCTCCGGGCAGCTTGAAACACAGTTGGGCGAAGTGTCGCTTCATAGTGGCGGTTGCCGCTGAAAGCAAATGGATCGACGGGTGCGCTGCTCCTCCACCATTGAAGTCTCGGCGACGCATCCCGTCATCGTCCATCGCTAAAGGCAGCGTATTGAATTATGGGAGCGGTCGCGCCCGCCCCACCATAGCGATACAGCAAGACAATCAAAAAAGCCGGTCTTTGCTTGGCCCCAAATCTTTTCTCCTTTCGTGAACGCTGAGCTGCCAAGCTGCTACAGTTCACCTCGCGGGGCAACCGTGCACAACACAGGAGTCGCCCGAGCGATACATTCTTCACTTGCCGCTTATCAGCGCTGGTGATTGCACTTTGCAGCCTGCCTCCGGACCCGCAGCGCTCACGCTGTTGGTTTTGCGCCTGCAGGCGTCGGAAGTCGGATCGCCGCAGCTAATTTCCTCAGGCGGACGAATTCAACAAATCGATTGTTTGGATCGAAGGCATCCACACCATCGATGCCTCTAGAATAGGATCCAGCTACAATCACCGTGCTGTAATGGCAGGGACGGCCAGCACAAGCGCGACACGATCCGGCGGGTCCATCGCTGCGTTACGTATTCATGGCTACTGCATCGGGCGCTCGGTCGACCGCCTTAAGCCAGGTCGCCGCATTGCGAGACGGTGACCGGCGAGGGAGAGGGCGCTCTGGCAACGAAGCGAGGCGGGTGGCCTTGCGGGTGGCCGCGTGATGTCATCCGGCTCTCCTGCCGATCTCTGCCGGCCAGATCTGGAGCAACTGTTTTGCATAGATATGGCTCTCTTCAGGGGGCCATCTATGATGGGAGCCGAGCGCGTGTTCGAGCCGGGGAACAGGCTGCGCATGCACTGTGCCCACCTATTGCGATCGTGCTAACCTTGGTTGTTTGGACTTGCCGTTAAAGGCAAGCGACAGATTGAAGTTATGCTGCACCATCTGATTGCCTGGCTCGTTTTCGAGAGCTCGCCGATACAGGGCCTGTGCCGCGTCATGCCGCCCCTCAATGTCCAAAATCACGCCCTTCGCATTCAATGCACGTACGTTTCCTGGGGCTGCAACCAAGACGCTGTCGAGCACCTCAACCGCTTCGTGCGGGCGCTTCTGGCCCACCAAGGCATTTGTAAGTCGTATCGCCGCATCAACATTGTCCGGGTGCTGCTTCACCTCATCCCGCAAAGCCCGCTCTTGAACATCCTGACCAACTTCGCGCAAAATGCGTTCGCGCATAGCCGGATCGATTTGATCGGCGCTGAGCAACTCGGGGGAAGATGTCTCCTGCACGGAAAGAGCCGGCTTTTGCCAGCTGGCGCAACCGCCCAAAGGCAGAATGGCGAGTACGGCAAAAAGAAGTGAGTTCCGGCGCAGAAACATAGGCGATGGAGAAACTGTATTACTATTCATGTTATCTCTCAGTTATCGGGGAGGCGCGTGGCGTTCAGTTAGGAAAGGTGGGACTACTCTAACAATCCGCTGTTCGATCCGTGCGGGAGTGTGACGGATCCTGCGGGGCGAATTGTAAAGTCGGAGGCGAGGTCTTGATAAGACAGCACGGCGAGATCAACCCCGTTTCGCGTCAGAAAGCCGCGGACGAAACGTCGGACATCCATCGACGTCAACAGAATAGGGCGGGTTTGACCCGGTTCTGCGTTCGAAAGGACCTGACGTATCTGTGATAGCATCGCTTCGCTTTGCCGATCCTCCAGTGCGAGATAGGGGCCTGCATCCGAATCTCGAACCGCGCCACGCATCACATCCTCGCTCTCGCGCTCGACGACCAGGGCGGACACGATGCCCTCCGTGTTGGCATGGCGGTGGCAGATCTGTCGCTTCAAACCAGAACGGACATATTCCGTCAGCAGGGCAACGTTCTGCTCACGCTCGCTCCATTCGGCCAATGCCTCCAACACGAGACGGGTGTGGCGGATTGGGATACCTTCCTCCAGGAGGCGGCGCAGAACATCGGCAATCCGAGGAATCGGCGTCGTGCGTAGCACCTCTTTCACAAGCTCAGAATATTCCTGCTCCATTCGGCCCAGGAAATGTCGGGTCTCTTGGATGCCCACCAATCGCGGTGCGTAGCGGGTCAACGCTGCATGGACGCGCAAGGCGAGGAGTTCGCCGGGAGCCCTATGCTCCGTGCCGGCGCCCGTAAGGGCCTTTGCAGGGGTATGTTCAACCGGGAGTGTGTCCGTTTTCGGCTCACGTCTAAGGGGGACACCGCTCGAGTCGACGTGCGCTACATCGGCTCGGAGCGCCATCTGGTTTGGATCTAAGGCGTCCTGTTCGACTGGCACGCCCTCGACATCAATTCGGAATTGCGATTCAGGCAGCTGCTCGTCAACCAAGACAGGGATGCGAGGAACGATAATGCCCAGATCGGCTGTGACCAGGAGCGAAACGCGCCCAATATGTTTTTGCAATTCGGCTTGATCGACCGCCTGCATAAGATCTGGCGCTAGAAAAAATGCGATCGGGAATTCCTTCGCAGGCGCGGCTTGCTTAGGCTCCGCTGCAGTTCCACCTTTCGCATCGGCAGTGCCGGCGCCCAGCACATCAGCCTTGACAATGCTTACCGCAGCGAACACTGCGGCCAGCATCAGAAAGACGGGGAGGGGAAACCCAGGAACGAACCCCATTACAACCAGGACGCCGGCCGCCAGTCGCAAGGCTCGAGTGCTGGCCGTGAGCTGACTGACCATTTCTGTACCGAGGTTGATCCTCGCCGTCCCAGTCACACGGGTGACGATGGTCGCCGCAGTAATGGAGAGCAGAAGGGCCGGAATCTGCGATATCAATGCATCGCCTATCGTCAGCAGAGTGTAGTGATGCAGTACCTCGCCGAAGGACATGCCCTTGGAGAGCAGGCCGATCGAAATTCCACCCAGCATGTTGATGCAGATAACCACCAGCCCGGCGATGGAATCGCCCTTCACAAATTTCATCGCGCCGTCCATCGCGCCATAGAGTTGGCTTTCCTTCTCCAATTCGGCGCGCCGCCGGCGGGATTCGTTGGCATCGATGTGGCCGTTGCGTAGCTCTGCGTCGACCGCCATTTGCTTGCCCGGCAGAGCATCCAGCGTGAAACGCGCCGCCACTTCTGCCACCCGTTCGGCACCCTTCGCGAGGACCATGAATTGCACCATGGTGACGACCAGAAATATGACGAAACCCACCACGATATTGCCTGAAATGACGAAATCGCCAAAAGTATGAATAATGCTGCCGGCCTCCCCCTCGGCCAGGATCAGTCGCGTCGTTGCGACCGTGAGCGCGAGACGGAATACAGTGGAAATCAAAATAACGCCGGGCAAAGAGGAAAAATCAAGTGGAGTACTGACATACAGGGCAACCATCATCAGCAGTATGGCCAACCCCATATTGAATCCTATCAGGGCGTCGACCACCACGACCGGGATAGGCATGACCATCATCGCGACAGCCAGAAGCAGCATCAACGCAACCATTAAATCCGGGCTGGCCGGCGCACGCTTGATGAAGTCACGCAGGACGTTGGCCATCGAGACACCTTTGCAATCGGTTGAGACTTACTCTGCTGTTACGCCATGAAACGTGGCTTTCGAACTCCGAAGGCGCCTCAGCCTTGGCCAGCGCGTGACCCTGCATGAGAGCCACAAGCAGGCGCGAAATGGCTGGGCAGCAAATGTTTCCAACGCAGCCAGCTTGTCAGCACCGAGCGCGACAGGATGTTTGGCTGGCCATAGAGTGCTGCTTGATGGGGCCTGCGAGCTTTCAATATTGGAGAGCAGCAATGCGGCCATTCCTGCTCAGCAGCACACGGCTGTCCTCAATACGTTCGACCACCCATCCATCAGCCAAAATGGCGCCGACAAAATACTTCTCGCTGTCGATGACAATATATGGTTGGACCCCATGCCACACAGCTTCGACCGCGATTGCGGATGGCGCCTTCTCCTCTTTGATGAGCACTCCGTTCACCAGTGTTAGAGTACCCTTGGTGCGACGATCGAACGATTGCTGAAGCTTCTGCCAGCTGATGACCGATTCAGACGTGACGGTGCCTTCGGCGGTCACAACACCCTTTGCCGACCCAATCTTGACGTCGAGAAGACCCGCTCGATCGACTTCCTCCTGCAGCTCTTGGGCCGCTGCCTCCGTAAGTTCATTGTCAGCGCGGTGACTGATCGTTCTGGACGCGACTTCAGCCCGAAGTGAATTGGGGCTCGATCCACTTGCATTGCCAAGATAGGAGATCGTGCCTGAAAGCGCGCCGATCCCGAGTGAGCTGATTATGACCATGGCGAGCACACCGATCGGTAGGCGCGGTATGCCGGTCGAACCAGGCGGCTCTGCATCCTGCACGGACAAAGCAATGGACATCTCGCCTACGAGCAGGACGACAGGAAGGGGCACAACAACGGACTGGCCTGCGGCGATATTCCGGTTGCCCTCGATACTGAGTCCGGGTGCAAGCGCCTCCAGTTCGATCGACTTGCCAAGAAGAGTTACACGAAGGTGATGCGGTGCCAGTCCCTGCTCGACAAAGACCAAATCGGCATCGAAGCCGCTGCCGATTAAACACTTTTGAAGATCCGTCTTGCCGGTCAGACCGCAATAGTGCCCCGAACGCACTTCGAAACGGAGGGAAACGGCGTCATCCACAGAGCATCTCTCAAACAGGATAGAAGCCGCATGGCAATTGCCATGCGGCTCATTTCGGGACTACGTCGCGTCAATAAGGAGACGCGCTAGGGGGCAGTCTAAAACCCGCTTCCGACATTACGAAACGCGTTCGTCGGCGGCCTTCTTGATGGTCTGGAGATTGGTCGTTAGAGTGCGCAACTGGACACTCCTTTTCGTCGCCTCCAAGCTAACATTGGTTAGTTCCTGCACTTGCGCCTGAAAAGCAGTAGCATCAGCTCCGCTTGTATTGCCGGGAGTGCCACTGTTAGTTTTATCGGTATTGCCGGCGCTACTGGTATTGGTATTGCCTGATTTTTTATTATTATCAACTGCAGCCATGATCATTCCTTTTTCTGTTGGAGTTGTGCCGTCAATAACGGCCTGTATGACCTCACGCCGGATTTCCCGCGTCAGGCATCTTCTGTGTCATCCAAAGCTTCATCGGCCTCAGCCATCGCATCGTTCGCGAATTGGAACGCGAACGATCGCAGGATACTTTGGAAGGCTTCACTTTGTGCTGCAGACTGTGAGTTGTCTTGAAGTTGATCATTTGAAACGGTCCGGTTATCCGCCCGATCGTTCCCGCCAGCTGCCTTGCCATCATTCCCACCAGCTGGCTTGCCATCATTGCCATCAGCCGGCTTGCCATCACCAGAATGCTCGGATTTCGAATCCCCATGGCCCTTTCGGATCAAGGAAGTCCCGAGGTTGCCAACTCCACTCCCAATTGCTGCTATCATCAGGTACTCCGGCATTTGCCATTGGCGGCGACGTGTTAAAGGTTAGCCTCGATCAAGCTAAGGGCGGGAGCTTTCGAGAACCTGACGGCTTTTGACAAAAACCGGCCAGCGCAAAAACGTATGCTCTGCAGGATGTTGCTCTCGCATCGAACAGTCGACCACGATCTCGGCTGTTCGGCCAATCCCGCCGTCCACGCATGCCGCGACCGAATGGCAGCCGCAGCAGCTCGTTTGCATCCTCGATGCTGTGGTGTCGAACAGGAGACACGGTCCACGTGCTGCATGACCGCAATGACCGTATTCTTGCTGGCTCCACGGGCGCACGCAACGAGCAGGAACTCGGTCTTTGCATCACCATTCTCTCGCCTGCACATCACGGCCCGGCGCGGTGAGCTCATTGGCTTCGAGAAGGTCGGCGACCGTACGAACATGGGATGGTCTGCCGGCTTTGGGAGGCCGGTGCGGATCCTCTTCTCACCATATCGAAAGCTTGAAGCGGTCGGATTTTCTTGCCCTGTTCGTGAGAACTCCCATCGTCAGCTAATCGTCAGCCAAGCGGTCTATCTAGGCCGGCCGTGCCTGACCTTCGGATCCAAAGGTCCCGTCTCGACACTTTTTGTAACTATAGATCGAAATGGTCCGCGTGATACGCAACGCACACGCTTCTCTGAAGCAAATGTGTGACTTTGTCGGTGGCGAACGAGAGGAGTGACGCATCAATAAAATCGTCAGGCACGTGTCTAGGAAGGGGAGCTAGCCGAGTTGGTCTGATTTCATTCGCTGTTCCTGGAAATCGGCGGACTGAAGCGCTGATAATCTCAGGACATCGATGGCAACGTTGCGAAAGTCCTGTGAGCTCGGGCCAATCTTGGCCTGCTACTGAGAAGCACTTTGGCGGGAACATTACGCCGTCGCGGGTCTGGCTGACCGTGACGTTAACCGAAAGATGCCGCTGGTCTCGTCAGCCGCCAGCACAATAGCAGCACATTCTCGCCTACTACGGAGACGCAATATGAAGGGCATTGGCCGACCACGGAAATCGCAGGCTGAAACTGGAGCCAGCCGCGCGGGGCGGGCGAGCAGTTCCCTTTCGCAATCAAGTCTTGCTGCGGGAGAAGGTGGACAGTCATTCGATTCCGTTGTGGAGCAGATGCGCTCTGGGGACGCCGATAGGAGGCCCTCCTCCCTTCCAGTTGCGCGCGGTCCAGGCGATGCCCGCGAAAGTCTGCCAGGCGCCTCGATTGGCGAAGATCAAATCCTGAACACACCGCGACGTGGAGCCGCTGCGCCACCACGCGGAACCGTAGCGCCACGTGGCGCAGCCGCAAGGCGGCGCGGTTCTCCCTCCATGTCTGAGGGCGAAGCCATGGCGCCGGTCGGTAGCCAACTATCAACCGCGCAGGTGGAAGGCACCAGCTCATCGTCAAATGAAGATATCAGTCCGACACAGCTCAGAATGAACAGTCTTGTTCAACAACTGACTGATTGCGAGGCTGCGGCCAGGAAAACCGACGTCCCCGAGGAGGCGGTGGAGCTGATCAGTCGGGTCGTCGATGCAGCCTCAGCAATTCTGGAGTACCGCGCTAGCCTGCCTGCGGCTGAGGCGCAGACAATTATGCCAGACGACAAGGTGCGTAGATGTTGCCAGATCGTGTGCGACGCCGCGAATGAAGTAGACAAACTTGGCCTGTCGACGATCACGAAATTGGACAAAAAGACCAAGAAAGCGGCAGGTATGGTCGATAAACTCTACTCCTACTCCCAGGCGGACCGGCAGGAGCTGTTGATTTTAAATGTGGAGAACCACCATACGGCGGCAATTAAGTGGTGGGAAAAAAAGGCATGGCGCTCCGAACGGCAGCGATCCGCCTGCGCTGCCACCGCTAGCCTATCCAGTGGAACGCCCGTGATGCGGGAAGCCGAGCGGTGCGCACTGCGGCTGCGTGCCGGCTCGGTACTGAGTGTCAGGATCTGGCTGGTCCGTGAGCGGATCGGTCTTGCGCGGGCCAAGATTGAACTGCGGGCGAGCAGGTTCGAGCCAGATTTGAAGGAACTCCTCGTCGGTCGAAATGGAGTGGTGCAGCTGATGGCAAGCGCCGCTCAAGAAGCTCTTCGCGCCCTCTCTTTGGCGAAGGGCATAATGGATGATGGCAAAACACTCAACGCTCATGATTGCGCGGTTGTAGAAAAAATCATGGAGCGGCTTTCGGATTTTGGATTGGCGTTGCACGAGGTGCATACCAAGCTAAGCCATACCTACCCAGATGCCGGCCTCCCATTGAAACTGTTCGAACGGATCGTGGACGATGCATGGATCACTGCGCACGATGCCATGCACTTGTTGAACCTGCAGTCTCCGCCGTCAGCCATCATGGCGCCACAGGCCCAGGCGGGCGCTGCGATGCCGGCCAGGGCAGGCGCTGCGATACCGGCTGGCACTGCTGGTACGGCTGCAGTGTCAGAAGGCACTACAGCGCGAAGGAAAGGGAAGTCAAAGCATAAGTCGGCAGCTCGCGCCGGGACTTCTGCCGCCGGGCAGCCATCAACACCAGTCGCTGCGAACGCCGGCACAGTGCCAGCAGCCAAGGTTCTCGCGCGCTCGGATCAAGTTGCGAGTACACAGGTGAGAGCGCAAGAGGTGGCTGCGAGTTCGTCGGGGGCAGGCTCGACAATCGGGGGCGCCGCGTTGTCAATGGAGGTATTGACGGAGCGGCTCAAACGATTGGACGAACTTTTGCAGTTCGATCTGGCCGGTCAGCAAAGCGTCGTCTCCCAAGTGCGCCAGATGAAGCCTGAGGAGGCCGGTAAGGTCGTGGACGATGTGGCCCAGTACCTGCGAGCCCAGGCCATTGAGATGCAAACCTGTCTCGCCGGGTTGCAGGGGCGTAATGTACGCCTGCTACTCACCTCCACCCAGCTACCCAAAGTGCACGAACGCACAGACCAGCTCAAAGGGTTGCTGAACATGGTGCTGGGACAGGCCAACGCATTGAATGAAGGAAAAGCCGGCATTACGACTGATTGCATGAAGACCTACGCATTTCCGGCGCAAAAATACCTGGAACATTTGTGCAATGCCGACGAATTGATGCCGCCGGAGGCACCGGTCGCGCTGCGTGGCGAGCCAGGAAAGCTGTTTGAGATGAAGCTGCAGCCCAAGATGCTGGTCAATGGTGCGATGCCGAGCCCGATGTGGGTGCACATCCACACGAGTCGCCCCGTCATGGCCAGAAACTTGGAAGGGCTGGCTGATTCCGAATTCACCGCTTGCCACGTTAAATCCAACGAACAGCGCGGCTACAATCGAGAGCGAGAGGAAGCCGATGCTAGGTCCGGTCGCGAGAAGGTCATAATTCATCGCGGCAAACTCACCCCCGCTTTCTGTAAGTCCTTGTTGACCTCAGGGCTTGGCCGCCAACCACGCCATTCGCGTGCCGAGCTCCCGTCGGCGCAGGCTGCATGACAGGGCACTCAGAATGCGGCCGGCCACGCTGTGAGTCAGCGAGCATTTCTCCTGGCCAAACCGCGAATGCCGCTGCGCGAGTTGCGGTCCGGCGATTGGAGTCGATCGGCTACCGTCAGGGCCGATTTGCGATGTCGCGTTACCGGCTGTTGACGTGGCGGCGTATCTTGCCTCCCATCCAACTTATCGCCGAGATCGCGCCGCCAAGATCGAGGCGGAAGGTCTTCCTGCGAGCGCGGAGCAGGCATAGCCGATCCGATCGGGATCGGCGCATCGCAACGACCCAACGGTGTGGTGGAGAAAATTGGATTCGGGAGAGCTCGGTTCCAAGAGGCGGAGTTCCGGCCCGAATACAATCCGCTCGCAAGCACCCACGATGCGCATCCGCAGTTTATTGTCTGGGAGATGGGCTGGATTGCTCGGCGGCGCTGGCGCTAAGGCGGGGCTGTCGCCGGACAATTAGCATTCACTGCCAACAGCCTTGCAACCGTCACCAGTTGCAAGGCTCGGCGGCGGGTCGACAAATCACATGAAATCGTCGTCGGACCCGCTATCGCTGCTGTCGCTATCCTCGGTTTTGTGGAGATAGAGTGGAGGTTTGCCTGCACGCTGCCACTCACCGGCACTGTTCTTCGTCCATTTGTCGGGATGCTGCGTAGGGTCAAGCACCAGGTCGCCATGATCCACTTCAACAAACCCCATCGTCTGCGCGCGCGCTTGTGCTTCCGGATTAGCCGCACGCCAATTCAGCAACGGTCGGTCGCCGTCTATCCGAAGTTGATGCTCCAGCAGAATATCGCCCGCATTTTCGACGAGCGGATGGGCGACTTGAAGATCCACTATGGAAGTGACCTCAGTTCGACCAGGAAATTGTTCCCGCCAACTTTCCGATTCGAACTCGTTCATGCTGAATCCGCCTTCCATTCTCAGCAGTCCGGCACTCCGGTCTCCCAATTGGTAACTGAAATATCGCGCGTGCTCCGTATCTCGACGGATGCCATATTGCTGAGCAACGTCCGCGGTGCGCCTGGCTCGTGACGATACGAACTCCGAATACTCTTGAGGATTGTCGGCGATGTGCGTGATTTCATCACCATGAAATTGCCTCACCTGTCTCCTGAAGGAAGTCCTGTTGATCTCCACCACAGGAGGTCGGGAATTGAGGGAGTATGCTTGGGGAGCCGCCGATGATGAGGCGCCGCTACCTTCCGATCCGGATAAGTGCATTCGGGCAAATGTGTCCGCGAACCCTTCGCTTCCTGCATCCGATTGCTCGCCGGCATTATGCGCGCGGTAACTATCGGATGAGCCACCAATTCGACCATACATGACGATTCGTACTCCTATGTTTCGCAACCGAGCTCAAGTTAGCACGGCTGTTCAACATAGGGCGCTTAGTTGACGACTAGCTGACGAGGGCATTCCAACGGCTGCACCAATCAAATCCGCACTGCCGGCCTCAAAACCTCGGACTGCGCCACGCACCGGCCAGCAGAGGCTGCAAGGTCATGCCCGGAGGACTTGCCGTAGTTGCTGGGTGGCAGATCCGAGGGGAGTGATTGCCCCAGGCCCGCGGTTGCGCGGTTGGCCTGACAGAGACACTGGGGCACGGATGGCCAGCCGACATTTGCCACTAGCATGGAGCCAGGTCAGTTTTGAACTGGGCAGTCGTGGACTTCCAATGACTAGGCCAAGCCTGCGGCAAAGAATGCTTTCGCGACAGGCTGGAAATATTGCATAGGAACCGCGTGGCCGAGTTTTGTAGTGCCTATCAGCTGACGCGCTAAGACATGGTCATGGACGATCGTCAGGCGTAGTGCCCGCGCCTCGCTCAACACATGTGAAACGCGCTCACCTTCGGCACGGCAAACTAAGAACGGCACCCCGGTTTCACCGCGAACGTAACGCAGACCGATCAGGACCGCCCTTCCTGTTAAGACCAGCGTGGCGCGATGCACGCCAAGCGCAGGCTCGTCGGCCGCCTCCTCGCGGATGCGACGCTGTTCACCTTTCAACTCTGGCGCTCCTTGCTGATCCTTCGACTCGCGCGTCACTTCGGTATTGGTCATGCGCATTTCGCGCAGATACAACGCGCGCTGGAGCAGAAGATCGATCAGTCCGCCGACCAGCAGTGCGCCGGCGCCAATTCCCATCAGCAATTTTGTCTCCATAAAGATGAGGCCAACACAGCCCATGCCGCAGATCGGCAGAGGGACCATTGTCTTCCACATCCCGAGAAGGACAATGGAAAAGGTTGCGCTGAGAACCAATACCTTGAACATGGTCTTGCAGACTTCGACCATGGAACGAGCAGACCCCAAGCGCTTCAGCCCTTCAAAGGGGTCAATTTTCTTAAAGCTGAGCTTCATCGGCTCCAGAGAGAAGACAAATCCACCATTGGCTAGCAGGCTGGCCAAAATCACCGCGGCGACAAGGGTTCCAAGCAGCGGGCCAACAGCCGCGACTGTGAGTTGGACGAGCACAACCAATGCCTGCGGCACCGCGGTATCGAAAGGTAGGCTCTGCAACTTGGTGGCTAATAGGAGCGCTTCCCGGCATTTGTCCTCGATCACGCTGCCTCTTAGCCAAAGGTAGCCGAGCCCAGCGCAAGTCCCGACCGCGCGGACGAAATCGGAGCTACGTGGCAGCTGTCCTTTTTTGCGCGCTTCACTTAACTTCTTCGGGCTGGCGGCGTGTGTCTTCTCTTCACTTGTGTCGCTCATGGCAGCAATTTGTCGAACCACTCCAGCACGCCGTTGGCACGTGTGACCTCCAGTTTCATGCTCTCCACCAGATAGGCAGCGTAGGTGACCATGAGAACTGGAAAGACAATGTTCTTGATTGCCGGAGACAGTTGGCTCGCCTTAAATTGCGGGGCAAAGCGACGCAGCAGCATCATCGATATATCAATCAGTATCAGGAAGAACACGACAGGCCCCGATACCAATAATGCCGTGCGCATTATGCTGTCGAGAAGCCCCAACAACTCCATTGCTCCTGGCCCACTCAGTGTCGGGTGAAACTGATACACCGGCCAGATCAAGTAGCTGCGGTACAGGACACTGATCAAAGTTTCCAGGCCTCCTGATCCGACGAATATGGCAATCGCAGTGATCCCCAGAAAAACGCCCATCGCGGAAGCCTGACTGTTCGTCGCGGGATCGGCCGAAGCGGTCGGGCTGCTGATGCCGCGTTGGTTGTCGATAAGCTCCCCGGCAGCCTGAAGGCCCCAAAGCGGAATGCCAAGAAAAGTGCCAAGGAGTACACCGACAAAAACTTCCTTGAATCCGAGCAGGGTTAGCTGGATCAGGCGCGTATCAGGATCCAGCGCCGGCAATCCGCCGCTGACGTGTGCCAGGCATGGTAGTGCGAAGCCAACAGCCAAACAGCCCCGGATCAGCCCACTGATCTGCGAGCGTGTGAATACGGGAAAGATCAGCATGATGCCCATCGCGCGGGCTGCCCCAAGACCTGCCGCAACGACGAGTTCGAGAGCCGTCTGGATCAGAATTTGAATATCGGCCGATGGCGCGTCCATGGGGCGGACTAGTAGCTAAGTGTCATTGCGGGAAACTCGGTGAAGATCTGATCGGCTAGCTCTATGAGCGGGGCGCTTAGCACAGGAGCAAACAGCCCAATCACCGCGACAACGACCAGAAGCTTCACGGTGAGCGGCAAGCTTTCATCCTGGATCTGCGTCGCCGCCTGGAGGATGCCGATGACGAGGCCGACAACCACTGATGCAATGAGCGGCGGTAGAATCCAGATCATGAAAACCACCAGTGATTGGCTCATAAGAGTAATGATGCTGGATTCAGTGATGATCAGCCTCCCGGTAACGTATAACTCAGCACAAGCCCATGCATCAATTTTGACCAACCATCAATGGCAACAAACAAGAAGATCTTGAACGGGACAGATATAACAGTTGGTGAGACCATCGACATACCCATTGCCATCAAGATAGTTGTCACTATCAGATCTATAACAATAAAAGGCAGATAAAGTAGAAATCCTATCTCAAATCCGCGCTTCAATTCTGATAGCAAGAAAGATGGTACAAGTATTGCAAAGTCATCAGGCGTGGCTGCAGCGTGCATTTCCTCTGGCCAGACCTTTTCTGTCGAAGATAGGAAAAATCGCCGCTGCTCTTCATTTGTGAATTTCTTGAGATGCTCGCGCAAGGGCTCACTTCCGGCTTTAGCGGCGCTTACCCAGTCGTCGAATGTCTGATAGTGGAGCTTGGGATCCGACATGCGGTCATAGGTCTGCTCAGCAACGGGCGCACTAACGAACATAGTGAGGATCATCGCCGCGGCGTACAGCACCACATTGGGTGGTATGGTCTGGGTCCCGAGCGCATTGCGGACGAGGAAAAGAACAATTGATACCTTTACAAAGGCCGTTGTCGTGGCAACTGCTAAAACCAGCAGACCGAGTCCGGCGGTAACCGCAAGAAGCGCCAGGATTGTCGGCTGAGCTTCACTCATTGCATGCAAACCCGCCACGGAGCCTGATGCCCAGCTCTTCTCCGATGCGGACAATGTCGCCACGCCCGATACGCTGACCATTGGCCACTATGTCGACCGGGCCGTCGATCGGCCATCCAAGTTCAAAAATATGCCCTTCGCCGGCACTTCTTAATTCCCCAAGAGAAATAGGCCAGCGGCCGCATTCAAAGACAAGCACGATCTCGACATCGTCGAGATCCTTAGTAAGCTCCAGTTGCGATCCGGGTTGTGTCATATGCGCACTCTCCAAAGGACACGGTCGCGGGCGGAAAGGCCCCCGCAAGATTAATTCATCGCCGTCAAGATCCGCCTCGGCGCACAACTGGCCGACAGCTAGGGTGATCTGGCCGCGGCCGAACGGCGCAATATCGGGCAACAATGCATCACCGACACATGCGCTTCGAAGAAGCGCCGCAGGAAGGCGAAGCGTGCCGACCTCTCCTGCAACAATGAGCGGGAGCTCTGGAGGCAGCCCGCCCAGCTGCCGCGGCAACTGGGCAAGCAGTTCGCCTAGCGCGCGAAACGCAGGCGGTACTAAGCCGTCAAGTGGCGTGAACAGGAATAGACGGCCCTTGCCCTTGACCGCGCCGAAAATGATGTCGAGTTCAAGATGAGGAGCCAGCATCGTGGCTTCGCATACCCGCACGAGTTGCACGTTCAGACGCGTCGTCTCCTCCAGTCGAGTGACAAGCGGCTCCAGAGCGAGTTCGAGAATTAGCGAAGCAGTTGGCTCGGAAGGGAAGGCCAAGCCGTTCTGCACTGTCGTGATGAACTCCTCTACGAGCGGGCGCGACAGTGACAAGATGACCGTTTCGGCTCCCACTCTCCAGACGCAGTCAAGCATCGGAATGGCAGCAGGTTCCTGCTGCCAGACAAGCCCTGCCGTTCGCACCGATAGCGGCACCTCGTTGATCCGGCTTTGAAACGGCGTGCGCGGCGCTGCTGTATCATTGAGCCACGAGACAACCGTGTGGGACAGTTTCAGAACTGGTTCGAACATGGCGGGTGTGACCGCAGCGCCTATCAAAGACTGCACGGTCGTGTCATTCGGACGACCTCTTGCGACCGTCGGATCCGGTTGCGCGGCATTTAGGCAAGCGACCCCCTCGCATATTTCAGCAGTATCTCATCGTCGGCCTCGATCTCGGCTGCGGCCTCCGAATGAGTCTCGACGGCGCGCCGCACGTCGTCCTCGATTTGTTGCCATTTGTCCCTTGCCGCCGAACATATGACCCATAGCTCCCTCGTCCTGGACGCCGCCATCTCAGCCTCCTCTTGAGCGATTTGGGTATCATCAAGCATCTGCCGTCTGGAATTGATCTCAGCGGCAAGTTGTTCAGTGTGAAGGCGGTGACGGTCGAGCGCTGCGCTAGACAAGTTGTCGAGTGACATCAGATGCTGATAGAGCGCTGCTTCTTTTCTTGAACAATGTTGCTGTATCATTGCAAGCTCCCTAGAGGCATTTTGTACGGCTGAGGCGGCCACATCGCGCTGGGCTTCCTTCTTGGACAGCTCGCCAAGGGCACGACGCTCTTGCATTTCCTTCAGAAGCCGTAACCTCGAAGACTGAATCCAGTTTACGCGGTCAGACGCGACATCCATGCGACCGTCTCCTCGAAATCTGACGCGTCATCTTCGCTCTGGCGCAGAAACTCCCTCAGTTCGTCGATTGACGCGACAGCCCGGTCAGTCAGGGGATCTCCACCTGGCTTGTATTCGCCAACATTGATCAAGAACTCGGTCTCGGCATAGCGCGACAGGAGCTCGCGGAAAATGGATGCTGCCTTGCGATGTGTCCCCGAAACGACTGCATCCATGACGCGGCTGCGACTCTGCAGCACATCAATAGCGGGGAAATGCGATCGCGCCGCAATAGCGCGTGAGAGGATGACATGGCCATCGAGAATACCACGCGATTCCTCGGCGATTGGATCACCCGTGCCATCACCCTCTACAAGCACCGTATAGAAGGCCGTGATTGAGCCCCGCTCACCCATGCCGGCGCGCTCGAGCAGGCCTGGCAGCATGCCAAAAACGGAAGGAGGAAAGCCCCGTCGCGTCGGCGGCTCACCCGCAGCAAGGCCTATTTCGCGCATAGCGCGGCAGAAGCGCGTCAGCGAATCCAGCATGAGAGCAACGCGTAGGCCTTGATCGCGGAAATATTCCGCGAGCGCAGTCGCCATTGGAGCGCATTGCGCACGCTCTACCGCCGAGCGGTCGGATGTTTCAACCACGACGACCGTACGGAGAAGGCCCTCTTCACCAAGATTCCTTTCGATGAATTCACGAACTTCCCGTCCACGTTCGCCTATGAGCGCCACTATGACGACGTCAGCGGCGGCACCCTTTACGATCTGTGACAACAGCGTCGACTTGCCACCACCTGGCTCGCCATAAATCCCGATCCGCTGGCCCTCGCCGCACGTCAGCAGACCATCGAGGACACGGACCCCAAGCGGGAATGGCCGCTCAATCATGCGCCTCGTCATCGGATTGGGGGCTCTGCCATGCAGGGGCCGAGTTTCGACGGTCTTGATTTCGCCTTTGCCGTCCAATGGGCGGCAACGACTGTCGATCACGCGACCGAGCAAATCGCCGCCGACGGGCACCTCACGCATTCGGCCAGTGGCCACGACCTCTGCGCGGCTGGATAGGCCCACCAAGTCCCCGATCGGTGTCAGCAATACACCATCACCCGACAGGCCGATCACCTCGGCCTCGAGCGACAGCCCGGTTCGCGGGTCCTCTAGGAGGCAAAGTTCCCCAATACGAGTGTCTGGCAAGACGGCATGAACCAGTGTGCCGATAGCCCGCGTGATCCGACCGCGCACCGCACGCGTGTCAATTCGCTTGGCCGCAGCCCTCAAAGACGAGATTGCTGGAACGAGAGCTCGAGTGTCGGCGTCAGCGTTATGTTCTGGGACGGGCTTTCTCATAGCTCGCCTTTCTCACAGAGCGTCCCGAAACCAAGGCGCAGCGCGCGCATCTGGGCGTCAAGTCCAAGGTCAACATTGCCGTACTCGCTCCACAGCACGCAGCGTTGCGGCGACAATGTCGGGTCGGGCTCGATCCGCACCCTTGGTCGACCATCCTGGCCGTCGCATCGAGCAAACTCTCGTGCAAGCATGTCGACTTGCATGGGAGAAACATGAAGGCAAACGTCGGCGCCGCTGTATTGACACTCTATGGCGTGACGAACAGCCCTCACCAATAGCTCGCCCGGATCGAAAGCGCCGATAAGATCGCTCAATATTTCCATCACGAGCTGCGGCAATTCCTGCTCCAGAGCCGCCTTTCGTCGCGCGATTTCGGAGATTGTCTCCGCAATCAACCCTGCCATCTCCTCGGTGCCTGCATTCGAGCCCTCCATGTGGCCGCGCGCCCACGCCCGCTGGTAAACCGCGCGTGCCCAGTTTCGAACGCGCTGCCGATGCCGTTCTGCCGCGGCAAGGGCTTGCGCGGCGCTGTGCCAGGTTTCGAGCTCGCTCGCGGGTATCAGTGGTCCGACTGGACGCATCTGCGGCGCTATTGGCCCCTCGGAAAGTTCGACTGTCATTTCACCGGGGTCTCTGTCTCAAAATGAGCTACTACAAGTGAAAGCAATTGGCCGGCGGCGGTCCAATGCTCATGTGCTGGAGTCTCCGCGGCAGTCCCCTCGGGCAATCGAAGAAGCACGCGGTTACGCTCGGTCGCTGAACTGTCCTGGAGCCAAGCTCCAAGACATGCGTGTCCATCGTATTCGATTTGCTGAGCGAGTTTTTCTGGGTCCGAGATCAGTCTTTTGTCAACAGCATGCAGCAGGTGTCGGATTCCGAATGCGTGTGCATCCACGCCGATGCGTTTAACAAGGATGGCAAGCTCAGGCTGAGAGACAAACGCGACCAGCGAACGGGCATGCCAGATACTACCAGCAAGAAGGGCCGCTCGATATGGATCATGCCCGCGTAGAAGGTCCGGCCTGCAGCCGATGTGGTTCAGATCCACGTCATCGTTGCCCAGCAATTCTGCCAGCCTTGGATGCAGTCTGGAACACTTCTGCAACTTCACTAACGTTTCGGCCGATAACGCTGGATCAAGACGCGCCGCAAGACGGGTTGGATGGGCCGAAGCCGCAAGCTCGCTCGCGCCCGGAAAGTGCGGACCATCAGGTCGGGCGGTCTGTATAGGCATTGGCAATGAGATGTCACCCACGTCCAATTGCAGGCATTCTTTTGCGAATGGCCTCGACAGCAGAAGCATCCCGGCGCCCCTCGACCTTGGAAACGCCGGTTGATTGCTTGCGCCGACGCGTAACAACGCCGATCAAGAGATAACAGGCCACGGCGAATACGGCTGCGGCAAAACCTGTTACGGTCGCCAGAAGTGGCGCAGGAAGAGGTAGTGATGCTTGTGGCAAAACAGCAGTCGGATCGGGCCGTTGCTCGTGTGCGGACCGTTCTACCGGCACCAAAACCACTTCCACCTTATCGTAGGACAGGCCTTCGATGCTGTCGGCTACAAGCATCTTTATCTTTGGCAGCAGAGCCGCGACATTTGTTTTTGCGTCGTGCCTGATAAACACCGAGGCCGAGGATGGCGTGGCACCGGCTCGCACAAGGTCGTTATGCGGCAGCACGACGTGAACACGTACAGAAAAAACGCCATCGATATCGCTGATCGTCCGCGACAACTCTTCGCTCAGGGCATACACGTAACGGGCACGCTCTTCGGTCGGCGAGGCAATCAGGCCTGATCCTTGGAATATCTCACCGAGGTTCTTGAAGGATTGGCGCGGCAGCCCCTTGGCGTTCAGAAGGTTGATTGAGAAGGCGAGCAGCTTTTCGTCAACCTGGATCGTGCTGGTTCCATCCTTGGCGACCACCCGGATCGCGGCGACCCCGTTGTCTTCAAGAAGTGCGAGCATTTCATTTGCCTCACGCTCTTGCAATTGCGTGTAGAGGTCGGCTTTGCAAGCAGTGAGGGCGACGAGAACTGGCAGCATGACAAGTCTAACCGACCGCCACCCTGACAGGCCACGCATGATTTCGCCCTCGGCCAAGCCAATCATGCGCGCGGTTCAGCCTTCCTTCAAAAGTTTATTCACGGATGATGTGACGCCGCTGACGCCTTTGGAGATAAGCGCCACCTGGGTGACGCCGTTGTAAACATCCCGAAGACCAGCCATCATCGTTTCGAAGTCTTGCCCTTGTTGGGGAATGCCCGAGATTCCGGTTCCCGCCTCACCTGGAACGGGAAGCTTCTGCGCCGGTCCCGGTAGAGCGCCCTTCGAAAGGGCTATGTCATGGTCGAGCGCGGGGAAGGAAACAGTGTTGTGTGGATATAGGGAGGAAATCGTCTGCAACACGCGATCGCCCATGCCGCTCGTCGGCGCAGCCGCGCGCTGAACATCCATCGCCGCAGCAACTGGCGCCGCACTCGCTGGCCCCGCGGCGGCATCGTTTTTCAGCGAGTCGGCTGCATGCCCTAAGGCGCGCTCAAACTGGGCCTGCTCGACAATCGACGGTGATCCGACCCTGGGGAGGCCAGCCGTTAGAGTGGCAGAGATCGACGTGACAGGCATCATCATGTAAGGACTCGGTTGCTCTCTCTGACCGGGCGAGCCCCGCCCATTCATCACCCGGTGTCGGCGCAACACTCCTAGGGGGGCAAGCTGACAACAAGCTGACTAACGGCGGCGTCATTTCGACAATCTAAAATCTCTTCGGCAATTTAGTCACTTGTGATGATTTCAGCGTTTGGTTTATCAGTGCGACATGCCGAGAACGCTTATCCAACCCGTCACCCTGCATGTTTTGAGACTTCTTTGTGCCGGGTTTTTTCTGTCCACCGGGATTCACCCGGCGCATGCAGTCCCGCTGTCCCTTCCGGCGACACCCTATAGATACACGGTTCTGGATCAGGAGCTCGCTGCAGCGTTGCAGGAATTCGGCAACAACCTGAATATCAGGGTCAACATCAGTCCTGCGGTGAAGGGGCGAATTCGCGGACGTATGCCTGATTTGCCACCGCGCGCGTTCCTCGACCGCTTGACGAACCTTTACGGTCTACAATGGTACTATGACGGCCTTGTGCTCTATGTGTCTGCTGCACAAGAATCGCAAACTCGAATGCTTTTGATGACGTCGATTCGCTTCGATGCGTTCAAGGGGGCTCTCGACAAGCTTGATATCTCCGACGAGCGCTATGTGGTCAAACCCGTGCCAGGCAATGGCCTCGTCTTCGTTTCCGGTCCACCGCGCTTCGTCGCACTCGTGGAGCAGACCTTTAACGGCTTGGTGGCGCAGGCGCAGGCGCAGACTCACATAGCGGCAACGCCAAAGGAATCAGTGCTGATCTTGTTTCGCGGCTCCTCCACTACGGTCGTTCGCGACGGACGACCGGATGCTTCTTATTCTTCTGACATCCCACAACAGGATAGCGTTGGCGGGAAGCCTGAGCTGGGCAAGAAATGAACATTGAGGATTTCCCGCAGCTCTGAAGAACATGACTGCGGCTACCCCTTTGTGAACTCTTCGCAAACTCGTCAGTTTCTCGAAAGCTAATCCGCTCATGATGAGTCCCGGCAGCTCTCGCGGTGACTCCGGCCATTGTGTTGGACCGAACCTTGGAGCCGGCCCGGAACACAGCAATTGAAGGCAGGGCAGGCGCATTCGTGACCTGCCGACGCTTGGAATTGTCGAATTTTGTGAAACGCAAGGGATCTTCTGTCGGGGTCTCTTGTGGGGATTTCAACGTCACGTCTGAGGATGCATAATGTCGGCCAGTAATCTTTCAACTTTCTACCGCTCAAATTCGCTACAGTCCGCAAGGGGTTGGCCGGGCCTGAAAGTTTCCCATTTTGCGACCCAGCATCAGCAAAGTGCATCGTGCTTCGAAGCGATGCTGTCCACTTGTGTGCTGGCAGACAAGCCCGGCTCTTTCGCGCAAGGGGATCTGCCAGCGTCGAATCTTGATTCGACAATGGATAAATTGCGGCAGGACCCTTTGGGCCATCTGGCACCGGATGTCTTGACATTGAATGGCTTGGAGCAACACCCACTGGATCTGCTGCCGCCAAATATGAGGGCGGCTCTCAAGGAGGACCAATCGCAACGCTCCAAGGCGACTGAAGCCCAACATCTGCTCGGCGTCACTCCGAAGATCGAGCCGGCTCCCAGGCCGAGCCCCGGAATCACGTGGAACGGTGGGTCGCTGACCACGGCTGAGTTGCAGATTGTTGCGGTACTCAACCGTCACAAGGACCAATGCCCGCTTACTTGGAAGTCGTTGACCGACAAAGCCAATGATCCCTCTACGCCACCGGATCTGAAAGCGGCGATCCAGGGACTGCAGCAGGATTCGGGACTTTTTTATGCGATTGGCTCGCAGGGCGACGGCCGCTGTGGAGGCAAGATCAACGCCAAGGACTTGGCCGGATTTTCAAACCACCACCCACAAGTTGCTGCATTTCAGGAAGCCCAAGCGCGAAGCTACGAGCAGAACTACATACCATCCGACGGCAGCGGAGGTTTGCAGCCTTCGGTCATGACCTTGAGCGATGCCTTGCGGGAGTTTTACCGGTACTCCGAAAATCTGTCCAAGGACCTGAGTCTGGATGAGTTCAAGAAAATGGTCGGCGGCGAATCGAAAAACGGCAAATTTCCGCCCCAGGTCATTGCGGCGGCGCAATATTTCCTCGATCACCCCGATGCTTGGAACCAGTTGTGCGGTGGCTCGAAAGGGAAGATGCACAAAGAGGATTTCCTGCAAGTCGCCTCATCGTCGATGAGCCTCACGCAAACTGAGCTGAATACGGTCGAGATGATCAAGGACCATCAGGACACGTTCTTTGGAAGCGGTGTTCTGACTCGCGACAAACTGGCGAAAATGAAAGACGACAAGAGCCTTGATCCGAAAGTGCGGGAAGCAGCCTCTCAGCTCCTTTCAGATCCTCTTCTGTTTGGCCTCCTGAACAATTCGATCACGGGCTATAAGACCCATCATAAATTCTTCGACTTTGGCGGCGGGCATACGGTTGATTCCGGCAATATCAGCAAAAAAGACTTTGCCCATTTTTGCACAAACATGTCGTCTGCGAACCGCAACGTTCAGCAGCCAATCACCCACGGCGCCCAAACCGCAGAAGAGCAGAATGCCGTCGCGGACATGAAGATGGGCCTGATGGACCAGCCTGACATTAAGTCAGCCAAAAAGAACGGCGGGGCCGTCATGCACGTCGTCGACTCCGTGCTCAAAATCGAGACGAAAGTGCTCGACTTGGCGGCAACGGCGGTGGGACTGCTCAGCTTCATTCCGGGCCTCGGACAAGTAGCCGATCTTGCCTCGATGGTTCTCGAGGCTGAGTCGCAAGCAGCCAATCTCCTGCGTACGGCCATTAACGGAGGCGATATGAAGCGAGCGCTGGAGGAAGCTGGCCTCAATATGGCCGCGCAGGCGATCGGCCTTATCGCAGGCCCCGAGGTCAAGCTGGCCATTCGAAATGGGCTCGTAAAGCACCTGATGGAAGAGGCCTTGGCGGCAGGCATTGATCTTTCGGTCTCGACGGCGCAGGACTACGCAGAAGGCTATGTGAATAACCTCAAAGCGCGCCTTGCAGGCGGCCCTGAGCAAAGCCTAGGCCTTCCGAGCATGCCATCATTCCAGAGTGTGGCAAGCAATGTGCCCTTCGTCGGCATTGCCTTATCCTAGCCGTCGCCTTGCGCGGAAGCTTTGGCTCGCGCGCTGACATAAGGGTCATTGTGGCACAAGCAGGGGTTCATCCGCATCAACGCAGCGGTGTTCCTGACGCCATCTGGATCGGACTGTGAGGGGGATGTCCGAAGTCTGTGAAGGCTTCGGTATATGACGACTTCAGAGTTACGCTGAGCCCAGCCATCTCGAGCCGGTGCGCCGGGTCGAGGTTTTCACGGGCGCCGGCCGGCAGCGGGAATGGTCTCCGGAAGGCACGGCGCGGATGGTGGCGGAGCGGCGCAGCCGAAGGAACGGCTGTCGCGCGCCCAGGGCGGCCTCCCGAACAGCAGACGATGATCTCCTGCCTTGGGCCTATATCCTTGTGCCCACGCTCAAGGCAGTCGGCTGAAAACAGCGCTGATTTAAAACAGCATTATCCTGCACTGCACCCTCGATCCTTGCGCTCACCGATCGCTCGTCGACACGCACGCGGTCAAGTCGTTATCGGCGCTATGCCGATGGGCTTCGAGAGCAAGGTGGACGCTGAGCGGTGCGTCAGCCTCAGGGCGCGGCTGGCCAGCTTTGGGTCTCACGCTCTATGACGGCAACACCCGGCTGATCAACTTGGCCTGTTCGCGGGCTCCCGGCAGCGGCGCGGAAGCCACGGTCCGCCTTCCTCGGCTTCAGGCCAAAGATACCGCAGCATGCTCCAGAGCTATGTCTGCCGCCTCCGCCCCATCGTCGCTGGTCATGTGGAAAGGACAAGCAGGCTACGCACCCCATAATCCCGTCGGGCAGGATTCGACAGTCGACGGCGAGACATTCGCCAAACCTCACCCTTGATTCTCAGCAACGTTAAAAAAAATTCACATAATGTTCGTGAGTGTAGTCTCCTGTCAGGTGGTACATTAGCCCCAATATCTGGCGTCTTAGTCGTAGAAAGGACTGTGATCCATCTTCCATTAGCATCCATACCAGCGGATTTACAGCAAATGACGAGAGAGGTCTCATGCGGATTGATGGGGATAGAAGGGCTAGCGGCTTGCTGCATCCCGTCCGGGTTGATGCCAACCAATGTTGACACTGGTAAATCGCCTAAGGACGGCAGCGCATCTTGATCGCCTTCGAATCCTGGGCCTTTGCGCGCATGCGGATCTAACCGTCGGCGAGCTGGCCGATATTACCAGTCTGCCTCGCGAGCAGGTTCGACGCCACGTTCGGCGGCTGGGCAGAGCCAACTTTCTTTGCTGCAACGAACAACGTCCGCAGTCTTCGTACCATATGCAAGCAGGAGGCAAGGATGGCGGGCTGGCTCAATTGGTGGTCGATCTCCTGCCCCACGATGATGGCCATCATAAAAGAGACCTACAACGCCTGGAAGCAATACAAGACGCGCGGTTGAAGGGACCGCCTGCTTGATCGTGAAATAGATCAGTCCAAATGGAGCGCGACTACCATGGATAACTCCGCCGGCGGCGCCATCGCGCAGCCCGACACTTACGGGCGGCCTCACTTAGCCGCCGTCGACTCCCGCGTTCACGAACTGCTTCTAAGACAGGAGCGTCAGGAGCGGACAACTCTCAAACTGATCGCCTCCGAGAACTTTGCCTCCTCGGCGGTGTTGGAAGCGACCGGGTCGATTTTCACCAACAAGTATGCCGAGGGATACCCCGGTGCGCGCTACTACGCCGGAAACGAGATCGTCGATGAGCTTGAGACCCTCGCGATCGAGCGCCTGAAAGCGCTATTTGGCAGTGAACACGCCAACGTCCAGCCTTATTCAGGCTCGCCAGCCAACCAGGCTGTCTATCGCGCGCTTTTGAGCCCCCGTGACAAAGTCATGGGCTTGCCTTTACCCGAAGGCGGCCATCTGACTCACGGTTGGTCCGTCAATTTTTCCGGCAGCGATTATCAGCGCGTCCCGTACAGGCTGCACGAAAAGACACAGCAAATTGACTATGACCACTTGCGCGAGACCGCCAAGCGGGAACGCCCGAAGCTAATTTGGGTCGGCGGAACTGCTTATCCGCGTATTTTTGACTACGCGGCAATGGCCGAAATTGCTTCGGAGGTGAACTCGTATCTGGTGGCTGACATCGCCCACATCTGCGGCCTGGTTGTCGCAGGAGTGCATCCGAACCCCGTGTCCCATTGCGATGTGGTCACCAGCACCTCTCACAAGTCGATCCGCGGTCCCCGGGGTGGCTTCATTTTATCAAGGAATGAAGACCGTTATCAGCCCCTCCATCATCCGAAGAGCAAACACAATCTGCGCCGTGTTCCCTCTTCTGCAAGGCGGACCGCATATGAATACTATCGCCGCGCTTGCCGTCGCTTTGCAGGAAGCAGCGAACTCGTCCTTTCGTGTCTACGGTCAGCAGATCGTCCACAACGCCAAGGCTCTGGCCCAGGCGCTTCTGGAGCGAGGTTATGAACTCGTCACTGGGGGCACTGACAATCACATGCTGATCCTTGATCTTCGGGACCGGCCGCTGTCAGGCAAAGCCTATGCGGAGCGCTTATCGCGTGCAGGCATCATTGCGAATTTCAATATGGTCCCGGGCGACCGGCGGCATCCGGCGCTGACAAGCGGCATCCGCTTAGGGACACCAGCGGTGACGTCCATGGGCATGCGCGAAACGGAGATGGTGCAGATCGCCGCTTTCATCGACTCGGTCTGCCGCCAGCCCGATGACCAGGAAGTTCATGCGAGCGTACGAAGAGACGTTGCCGACTTCTGCACTGCGTTCGATGTTCCCGGCATCCGCGACCGATAAGCCACCCCAATCCAGAAACTCCTCACTAACTCCAGCACTTGAAGCGAGGGCATTTTTATGACCAGGCAGTTCGTGTTCTCTTCCGAATCCGTCGGCGCGGGACACCCCGACAAGATGGCAGACAACATCTCCGATGCCATTCTCGATGCGGTCCTGCGCACCGATCCGAAGGCGCGCGTCGCCTGTGAAGTGTTGGTGAAGACGGGGATGGTCGTTGTGGCTGGCGAGATCACCAGCCATGCCCACATCGATTACAGCCAAGTCGCCCGCGATACGATACTCGATATTGGCTACGACGATGATGCGATTGGCTTTGATGGTCGACGTTGCGCCGTCGTTCTGGCCCTCACCGAGCAGTCGCCCGACATAAGCCAGGGCGTTGATGAAGGACGAGGGCAGGATCTCGGGCAAGGGGCAGGGGATCAGGGCATCATGTTTGGATTCGCATGCAACGAGACGGATACATTGATGCCCCTGCCGATCCAACTCGCTCACCATTTGACGAAAAGACAGGCCGAGGTCCGGAAAGCGGGACAGCTTGGCTGGCTGCGTCCGGACGTGAAATCTCAAGTGTCGGTACGCTACGAAGGGCTCCGCCCGGTGGCGCTGGATACCATAGTCCTGTCAACGCAGCATGACGAAGCGGTCTCACAAGCCACGGTCCGCGAAGGCGTCATTGAGGAGATCATAAAACCGGTCCTGCCGGCCCACCTGGATACTTCGGGGATCAGATTTCTGGTCAACCCAACAGGGCGGTTCGTGGTCGGTGGGCCTGCCGGCGACTGCGGCCTCACAGGACGGAAGATCATCGTCGATTCCTACGGTGGGACCGGGCGTCACGGCGGCGGTGCCTTTTCGGGCAAGGACCCATCCAAGGTTGACCGCTCGGCGGCCTATGCCGCCCGGTATGTCGCGAAGAACATCGTTGCCAGCGGCCTTGCAGAGGTCTGCGAGGTTCAGCTTGCCTACGCGATCGGCGTGGCCAGTCCGGTTTCTGTCATGGTCAATACCTTCGGAACCGCAAGGATCGAGGAAAAAAGGATCGAGCGCCTTGTTCTCGAGGTTTTCAATCTCCGACCGAAAGGCATCATCAAGATGCTTGATCTCTTACGGCCGATATACCGCAAGACGGCGACATACGGACACTTCGGGCGTGAAGAGCCTGAGTTCACTTGGGAGAAGACGGACAAAGCTGACGATTTGCTGCGTGAAGCCGGACCGGCAGCTGCGTGAGGGCGGCTGGATCAAGCGCATGCGGCAACCCATTTCAACTCGCGAGACCACGCCCGGCCGGCGTGGCAAGAAGCCGGCTCGGGTTTTGGCGGAGATTTTGATGCCGGATTATGACGTGCTTTGCATCGGCAATGCCATTGTCGACATCATCGCCCAGTGCGACGAGGAATTCCTCGAGACCAACGGCATCATCAAGGGCGCGATGAACCTCATCGACACACAACGCGCCGAACTGCTCTACAGCCGCATGGGTCCGGCGATCGAAGCGTCCGGCGGCAGCGCCGGCAACACGGCGGCCGGCGTCGCCAGCTTTGGCGGCCGCGCGGCCTTCTTCGGCAAGGTCTCCAACGATGCGCTGGGCGAAATCTACGCCCACGACATCCATGCGCAGGGCGTCGCCTTCGGCACCACGCCGCTCAAGGGTGAGCCGCCGACGGCGCGCTCGATGATCTTCGTCACGCCCGACGGCGAGCGCTCGATGAACACCTATCTCGGCGCCTGCGTCGAGCTTGGCCCTGAGGATGTCGAAGCCGACAAGGCGTCCGGCGCCAAGGTCACCTATTTCGAAGGCTATCTGTGGGACCCGCCGCGCGCCAAGGAGGCAATCCGCCAGACGGCGAAGCTGGCGCACGCGGCAGGCCGAGAAGTGTCGATGACGCTATCGGATTCGTTCTGCGTCGACCGCTACCGCGACGAATTCCTCGACCTGATGCGCTCGGGCACGGTCGACATCGTCTTTGCCAACAGCCACGAGATCAAGTCGCTCTACCAGACATCGTCGTTCGACGAGGCGCTGGCCCAGATCCGCAAGGATTGCCGGATCGCCGCCGTCACCCGCTCGGAAAAAGGCTCGGTGATCGTGCGCGGCGACGAGACCGTGGTGATCAAGGCGACCGCCATCAAGGAACTGGTCGACACGACGGGCGCCGGCGATCTCTATGCCGCCGGCTTCCTGCATGGCTACACGCAAGGCCGCGACCTGCAGACTTGCGGCGACCTTGGCTCACTGGCAGCCGGATTGGTGATCCAGCAGATCGGCCCCAGGCCCCGTCAGAATTTGCGCCGCGAGGCCGAGCAGGCGGGGCTGACCATTCCGGACGTTCAAACGAGTTAGTGGCCTACCTTCCCGTTGTGCAGGCTATCTCGCCAGAAGCGCAATCACGGAATAGGGAAATCCTGATGTCGAACATGATGAAGGCGCTTGTGAAGGCCAAGGCCGAACCGGGCATCTGGATGGAAGAGGTGCCGGTGCCGGAAATCGGCCCCAACGACGTGCTGATCAAGATCAAGAAGACGGCGATCTGCGGCACCGACGTGCACATCTACAATTGGGACCAGTGGGCGCAGAAGACGGTGCCGGTGCCGATGGTGACGGGCCATGAATTCGTCGGCACCGTTGCCGATTTCGGCGCAGCGGTCACCGAATACAAGGTCGGCCAGCGTGTATTGGGCGAAGGCCACATCGTCTGCGGCCATTGCCGCAACTGTCGCGCCGGGCGAGGGCATCTGTGCCGCAACACACTCGGCGTCGGCGTCAACCGTCCAGGCGCCTTCGGCGAGTATCTGGCGATCCCGCAGCACAATGTCGTGCCGATCCCCGACGATGTGCCCGATGAGATTGCCGCGATCTTCGATCCCTTGGGCAATGCCGTCCACACCGCATTGTCCTTCGATCTGGTCGGCGAGGACGTGCTGGTGACTGGCGCCGGGCCGATCGGCATCATGGGCGCGCTCGTCGCCCAATGCGTCGGCGCGCGCAAAGTGGTCATCACTGACATCAACCCGGTGCGGCTGGCGCTAGCCAAGAAACTCGGCGTCCAGCATGTCGTCGACGCCTCGAAGGAGAAGCTGCGCGACGTCATGCCGGTGCTCGGCATGACCGAGGGGTTCGACGTCGGGCTCGAAATGTCAGGCGCCGCCCCCGCTTTCCGCGACATGATCGACACCATGAACAATGGCGGCAAGATCGCCATTCTGGGCATCGCGCCGACCGGCTTCGAGATCGACTGGAACAAGGTCATCTTCAAGATGCTGCATCTCAAAGGCATCTACGGCCGCGAGATGTTCGAAACCTGGTACAAGATGATCGCGCTTGTGCAGGGTCCGCTGGATGTCTCCGGCCTGATCACCCACCGCATCGGCATCGACGATTTTCAGATCGGTTTCGATGCGATGAAGAGCGGCAGTTCCGGCAAGGTGGTGATGGACTGGTAGGGATTGCCTTGGCCGCTATTCAGGAAAAGCTGACGACAGCACCTCTGGTCCGCCGGACATTTTCCAACTAGGGGAACATGGCTGGGTGGAGAGCTATGGCTCCGCTACGTGCGCTCGCTAATCATACACGGCGACGTATCGCGGCCCACCCGGTGACGGTCGATGGGGCAATTCGCTTCAGTCGATGACGGAAACCCGGTGAACCGATGCTGAGGCCCCGACGCGATCGTCTATTTCCTATGATCTGCGATTGAGGTCGAGGTGTTGCCGCTTTCAGCGGGTAAAATGCGATAGACGACTTCCGGTACCCTTCCGGTCAGCGAAAAGGAAGGCAACGAGCCGCATTGCCTCAAGCAAAATGTTACCAATAGTGTCCTGTTCCAAAGGGGATGGACAGGTCGTGCCATTCCGGTTCGGGGGAAGGATGGCGCGGCTCAGCATGGCGACACGGTGAAGCGGCGATCGTGGAGCTTTATTGCGGCGTTGACAAGCGGCGCATTCTGGATGAGTTCGAGGCGGTAACCGGCTATTATTCGCAAGCGCGCGATCCGTCTTATGAACCGTCGTGAGCAGAGGCCGTCTGCGGGCAAGAGCCGCAGCCGCTGTTACGGCAGCGATGTCCGCGACGCGCTCATCGTGTTGTGGGAGGATTCGGAGCGGCTGGGTCCGCATCGACGCTCGCGGCGGCCAGCGCCGCCGGGCAGGAATGAGTTCGCAGTTCGCCGCTCGGTGCCAGCCCGCACCTTCGGCGATTGGAAAGATCCGCCGCCCGGCTTTGTTGAGCGCATTCGGGCACGTCTTCGTCAGGGAGCTTCGTGCAGACGATGGTGCTGACCGGATTGCCGCCGGCTGGACCGATTGCATTCCGCTCCGCACGCGCGACAGCGGCAATGTGATCATGGCGATCAAGCAGGCCCGCTCCCGGTTTCGCTGACCCTGTGCTGCTGTTTGCCGGCATCCGCCCGCACAGGAAGAGCTTGTAAAAGCGGTCGGTGCGGAAATCGAGGAGCCGTTGGTCGTCGATCTTCAGCCTGAACGCGGTCGTTTGCTGGTGCCGCAAATCGGCTGTTGCATGTACATCCCTGTCAGACGTCAGTTTTCCTCGCCTATTTTGGTGTCGAGCGCGAAGTGCTCCAACCAGATTGCAAGGCTTTTTGGAAATGAGAGCGGCTTTGCGCAGGGCGCTCCGTTGTTGAGCATTCAAGCTACCAAGCCAATGACGCGCAGGTTCCACCAGGCTCGCCAGCCTTGAAGGACAGCGAAAAAAGCAGAGCACGACAGACACAACAGTGCATCAGGACGCCGCAGTCGTTGAAGATGGTGCGCTGCATCCATACCGTGGATGCATTCGATCCAAATAATCGATTTGTTCAATCAGTTTCTCGAAAGCTAACCCTACCCTCTGTGGGAATCGGGCTCTGAGCCGCGACGCTGCCTTGCGAGCGCAGGGGCTGCACGTAGGAGAGATGATGCAACGAGAAATCGCACGCGGGTTGCTGGCCTCGTGGGTTCGCCGACCGGCGTATTTGAGCCCGTCAGTTGGTCCTCACCCGCGCCTATTGCCACCGAGCGACTTGCATGTCCCTCCGACTCGGACCAGTTCCGAGAGCTGCGACGAGTTGCGCGCCGTGTGCTCCGATCAGATGGCCGCCGGTGACGCGTTCGATGGGCCGTCCCTCTTCGAGAGGAGATGAAATGCGAACGCTGCTCGTGGATCATCATGCGGATCTTGCGCGCGCCATGCGACTTGCGCTCGGGGATGGCGGCTTCGTCGTTGATGTCGTTGGTACTCTGGAACTGGCTTCGAGTGCATTTTCTTGCGCCAGCTATGAAATTCTCCTGCTGGAATTGGCTCTGCCAGATGGCGATGGCTTGGGTTGGCTGAGGCAGTTGAGGACCCACGGGCATTCAGTTCCTGCCGTCATTATGAGCAGCCTTAACGATCTCGATAAGCGAATTGCGATCTTCAACGGTGGTGCGGACGACTTTCTGCTCAAACCCATCTCTACCGATGAGCTTATTGCCAGAATGAGAGCCATTCTGCGCCGGGCGACACAGATGACCGACCTGAGGCTCGTATTTGGCAATCTCGACTTTGATCCGGTCGCCCGCCAGGTTTTCGTTGATGGGCACCCAATGATGATCGCACGTCGCGAACTCTGTATTCTAGAGCACCTGCTTAACCGGGCAGGCCGCATCGTGCCCCGTGCGCAATTGGAAGATCACCTCTATTCATTCAACGACGACGTGTCTGCCAACGCGCTTGAAGTCGGAATTTATCGTTTACGGGGACATCTGACCAGATCAGGTGCAACGCCACGGATCAAGACCATCCGAGGCATTGGTTACATCCTAGAATTGACTGACGCCTCGTCCGCATAGTTTGTCGAATCGAAAGAAGATCTATTTTGCTGATCCTTCAACATCCTTGCCATGCGCTCAATTGGCGGGCGATCGCCAACAAGGTTACAAGACCTGCAGTTCCCCGTTACCTGGGCCATCTCCTCTGCGCGCTTATTGTGACTTTCCCACTTGGTGTCGCGGCGCAAAACAAGCAGGACAAAGGCCCGCCGCATGCGGCTTCGAATAGCATCAACGCCACGCTGACCCTTTCCTCTTCGCTCGGGGAGACCGTTCATCTGCCCGCGCCAGCCACGACCATCTTTGTTGCTGACCCCACGATCGCGGATTTTCAGGCGCCATCGAGCAAAACAATCTTCGTCTTTGGCAAGAAATCGGGGCGGACCAGCCTATTCGCCTTGGATGGCAATGGCGAGCCTCTCGCCGAATTGCGTATCGTTGTCACGCAACCGATCGGGGATTTACGCGCCATGTTGCGGGAGCAGGTCGGCGACTATCCCATCCGCGTCAACTATACGCCGCGCGGCGCAATCCTTAGCGGGACGGCGCCCGACGCAGAGGTCGCCGACACCGCAAAAAGAGTCACTGAGCAATATCTGGGCGACGGAGCGCAAGTCGTCAACAACATCAAGGTCGCTGGATCCCTGCAAGTTAACCTCAGCGTGCGCGTAGCCGAAGTCTCACGCAGCGCCATGAAGTCACTCGGCGTCAACTTGTCCGCCTTCGGTCAAATCGGCAATTTCAAAGTGGGCGTTCTAAGCGGAAGCGCTGCAAGCGCTGGGTCTGGTTCAACCCAGGGTGGCGGTACAGCAGAAATCGGATTCGACAACGGTGCCGTCAACGTCAGCGCGGTTCTCGACGCGCTCGCCAAGGAGCATATAGCTTCCGTCCTGGCTGAGCCGAACCTCACCGCTATGTCGGGTGAAAAGGCCAGCTTTCTCGCGGGCGGCGAATTTCCCATTCCTGTCCTGCAGGAAAACAGGCAGGTATCGGTTGAATTCCGTCACTTCGGCGTCAGTCTGGAATTTGTGCCGACAGTTCTCAGCAACAATCAAATCAACATTCACGTAACGCCCGAAGTCAGTGAACTGTCGACGCAAGGTGCCGTGCAAATCAACGGAATTTCCGTGCCGGCAGTTTCCACGCGCCGAGCCGATACGGTCGTCGAACTCGCCAGCGGCCAGAGCTTCGCAATCGGCGGTCTAATCAGGCGGAACGTCAACAATGATGTCAGGGCCTTTCCCTGGCTCGGAGAACTGCCGATCCTGGGACCGCTTTTTCGCTCGACCTCGTTTCAAAAAGAGGAGTCAGAACTGGTCATTCTAGTTACGCCTTACATTGTAAGACCAGGCTCCAACCCAAACCAGATGAGCGCACCGACCGAGCGGGCGGCACCGGCTTTGAACGGAGGGGGCGCTCCGACGAATTCCGTGACAAGTCCCCCGCGAGACCGCGCTGCTATCCGTGCGGGCGCGCCAAGCGCCCAGGGCGGTCTCGGCTTCATCATCGAATAGTGTCATCCAAAGATGTTGCGTTTTATAATCCTCTTTGTCGCTCTGGCACCAAGCGTAAGTGGCTGCACAAGCACTACGCCAGTTGATGTCGAACCATCGGCACCAATGCTTGTCCGAGAGGAGACCACCGTCCTGACGTTGCAAAGCCTGCGCGCTTCCGAACGGCAGCGTTTGCGTGTTTTCCTAGACAAGGCCAGTCGCGGCCGGTTCGATGCCATCCACCTCCTCATCAGCGGTTCGCCCCAGCTCAGCGCAGGGGTAGCCCATCAGGCCAGGCAGTTGGCAATCGAAGAAGACAACATTCAATTGCGCGATCAACACGACGCCGGCTCAGTGCGAATTGAGGCGATTGTCTATCACGCCCGTCCGCCGGTCTGTCCCTCATATGGTGCCTTACCCAATGAAGAATCCTTCAAACAGCCGCTTGGTTGTTCGACAGGACATAACCTGGCCGTGATGGTCAACGATCCGCGCGATCTGCTCGACAATCAGGCCGTCAAGGCCGGCGATGGCGATCGTGCTTCTGTACCAGTTGCAACTTACAGAACATTCGGGACGGATAAAGGTGGCTGATACCGCCCTTATCTCGGCAGCACTCCTACCGGAGATTGAAAGCTTCCAATCGCGTCCTGATCTAAAATAAAAGGAACCGCTGGATGCAATATAGGCGCTATATCGAGGGCCTTAGGGCCGTTGCTGTACTTCCGGTCGTACTCTTTCATTTCGGAATTTCGGCGATCCCGGGTGGCTTTAGCGGGGTCGATATCTTCTTCGTCATCTCCGGCTACCTAACCAGCGGAAGCCTCCTGGATGACCTTGAACGCGGCCAATTTTCCATCGTCAACTTCTACTGGCGCCGTGCCCGGCGCATTCTGCCGGCGCTCGTCTTTGTGATGCTTCTCACCTGCATTGCAGCATTGTTCATTCTTCTGCCACCGGATCTGCGCGGATTCAGTCTTAGCATCATAGCTACCTCGACCTTCTGGTCGAACGTTTTCTTCTGGAAAACGTCAAGTTACTTCTCTATCGATGCCGCGCTTCTACCACTGTTGCACACTTGGCCGCTTTCCGTAGCGGAGCAGTACTACATCTTCGCACCAATCCTGATGTTCCTAATCTATCGCTACATCGGGAAGCGCTGGCTGACGACACTTCTTCCGATAATTCTCTGCAGCTTCGTAGTGGCGGTGATGGCGACATCGCTGGCACCCACCGCCGGATTCTATCTGCTGCCGACCCGAATCTGGGAACTCATGTTGGGCGCCCTGCTCATGCTCAAATGCCCCTCGCCGCTGGGCAACCGATTCCTGATGGAGTCGGTGGGGGTGGCCGGATTTGGCCTTCTCGCCATCGGGTTCTTCGCGATTTCGGCGAGTGATCCGTTCCCAGGCTACAACGCCTTGTATCCATGCATCGGAACGGCCCTTCTGATCTATGTTGGCCAAAATACCCCCTCGACGGTCGCCACCCGCATGCTCGAAGTCCGGCCGCTGGTCTGGATTGGGCTCATCTCGTATTCGTTGTATCTTGTTCACTGGCCTCTCAATGCGTTCGCGCACTATCTTTCGTTCCAAAAACTCGATCCGTTGATGACCGGTGCGATGTTGGTGGCAAGCCTCGCATTGGCTGCATTCTCCTGGAAGTTTGTAGAGCAGCCGTTTCGACAGAAGAGGGCCTTCACCTCCCCGGGGCCTATCTTCGCCTTTTCAGCGCTCGCGATCGTTGTCCTTTGTGCCGGCGGAGCGGCGGGGGCGCTCGGCAATGGCTTTCCGCAACGGTTTCCGGACTATGTCCAGCGGCGCATTTCCGTCGGGGACTGGAGGAATGGCATCTGTTTCAACGAGGGCACCAGCCGGATCGAAAGCTGGAATATGGAGGATTGCACGCGCACCAGCGGTTTTCCAACAACGGTTTTTTTGTGGGGCGACTCCTTCGCCGCGCACTATGTTTCCGGCTTGGGTGCTAACATAAATCGATTGCAGGCGAACATCGTTGAATATACGTACGCCAGCTGCGCGCCGATACTCTATTACTACCCTTACGATCGTCTTGATTGTGTCCGGTTCAATCGCAAGGCCTTGGACGTCATCTTGGAAGCGGACATCAAGACGGTTATCCTCAGCGGTAGATGGAGTGACTATGAGGTCAGAGGTTTCGACGGTCTTCAGCAAACAATCGCTACGCTTCGTGCCCTGGGCGTGCGCGTGTTTGTCATCGGCCAGTCTCCGCAGTTCCCAACTGACGTCCGGAAAATTGCGTTCTTCGCCAAGCGCCAAAATCTGGACGATACGTCCTGGCCGATCGCGATGGACCCCGACATCAACGAACGTGTGCGCTCATTTACCAAAGGCGCCACATTCATCGATCCGCTGAAATTCCTGTGCAGCGCAGGACGCTGCGCCTATTCCGATAGAGGAGAGTTTTTATATTTCGACTATGGTCATTTCTCTTCAGCCGGCGCCACACTGGCAATCTCGAAATACTGGCCGGCTTTTGGCAAGGACAATGCTCTTCCTAAGACGAAGTAGCGGCTCAGCGGCTGACAAGCACCAGTACGGGTCCCAGTGATAGCTCCTGCTTCCGCAGCAGCCGCGACGATGGAGCTGTTCAGGTTTAAGGCCCCCGATAGTGACCTAGGATGGGTGCTGCCACGCGGCTCGGACTCAGCGTGCATTATCACGTAAATGTTGAGAGAATGAATGGCGCCGCGAAGGGCAATTCCAGCCGTCCAAAGCGACAGGCGTGTCGCGGCCTCGACATTGCAGTGGCGCTTACCTAACACGGCCTCACACTGCCCTCTAAGCGGCCCCGAATTTGAACTGACGGCCCCTGGCCGGTTCATCGGGCAGGTCAAGGGCTAGGTGTAGTACACAGGGCTCATAACTTTCAGTTTCTAGTTGGTACGATGGGCCGTGGACGGTCGATGCAGACTTCAAGATGGCGAACGAAGCTCTCCATGCGTGCGTTGTCGAGGCAAGTGCCTTTGCCATGCTCGCGACTGGAGAGATTTCAAAATGAGCCTTGTAAGCGGAGAATGCCGCCGACGCTGTTCGGCTTGCTCGTGCCCTTGACGGCGGTAGGCTCGGCAGGGCCGAGGCCAGAGTTGCCGTAGTGGTCGTAATCGACCTCGGCTGTGACCGTGAAGCCGGGAACGACCATGTAGGCGACGTTTGCAGCCACACCAGCATCCTTGAGCTGATCACCCGAGACCTGAAGGTTGAACGAAGTTTTCTCGTCAAACTCGTAGGTGGCGCCCGCCCAGAAAGCCCACTGGCCGTTCCAGATTTTGTACGAGCCGCGCCCATGATTGGCAATTGCGCCGTTTGAGTCCTCGTTGAGACTGGCATTGGAACCGTAGCCGAAGAGTCCAAACAGCGACAGCTGGTTTGTGACAGCGACGTCGACGCGGATCTTGCCGGCAAAAGCTTCGTAATTGCTGTCATAAGCCGCGACGCCGGTGATCGAGCCCCAGCCTTGCGTGTATTTCAAGCCGGCGACAACGTGCGGAATATAGCTGTCGATAGTACCGGCTGAGCCCGATCCTTGTTCGAGCGAAATCACAGTCGAAATGCCGTTGCCGGCGTCGAAGTGGTACTGAGCCACGTTGGTGTCGAAGCCGGCCGACGGAACGAGCATACTATCGAGAACGTCGCCAGCGTAGCTTACAAACGTATCGAAGGCCGACCCCTCCTTGCCAACTCGCAGGCCTCCCAGCTCGACCCAGGCAGAAGCCAGTGCGAGGCCGCTGTTGAAATCATAGTTCTGAGGACTGTCATGCGAGTTAGCGCTGTTGCCAAAATTCACGTGGGTTTCGGTATAGGTCGTCAACGCGCCGAGCTCGGTCTGCTGGCCGGTCCAAGTTTTGAACGTGAAGCGTGTGCTGTTTCGCCAAGTGCCTTGGTCCTCGCCAGTTCTCACGTCCGAGGTTCTTGCGCTGTCATACGATCGGACGTCACCCAGGCCGATATCGTAACGGACATAGCCGCCGATGCGCAGGCAGGTCTCGGTGTTGGGAATATAGGAATATCCCGAGCCGAGGACGTCGCAGATCTTGATGTACTCGGCCGGTTCCCGCTCGGCGCCAGCTGCTCGACCGACGGAAACGGTCATCAGAGCAGTTAAGCCGAGAAGAGGACTCTTGATGTACATGTCTAGATCTCCATGAAGGAATAAAAAGGATAGAGGCGAAAGAGCAAGCTTTTCCTCTAAATTTTGTGCGTGTTGTCTCCAATATGTGGACGCCAAAGCGCTTGACACGAGAGGTGAGCCAGCGTAAAAGCCACATGTACTTATAATAGTGTTTTCTGTTAGGAGATTCATTATCGTTTACATGTGAAACACTCCGGTCGGACCGCTGCAGCTCTCCGAAATAGAGCAGCAAGCGACATGCCAACCTGAAGCGTAAATGCGGCCGACACCAAAATCGGGCCGACGCGCCTTCGTCTCGCTGGAATCACTTTTTTTGAGGGTCACTGCGAAAAGCAATGTGCGACACGGTTCGCCATGTTCGATATGTGACAGTCTCGTTTAACAGCGACGGCTTCCCGTCTGACCGCAACGGAGGCCGCGCCATGCGCTACCGAGAAGGATCACTGCGCGTACGCTCCGCAAGGGCTGCGCCAGGAACAGAGGGCGTGCGCGTCCGAGGCGTCGCATGGTGGCCGCAGCACCTTTTCGCCGCTGTAAGTTCGCCGTGCAGGTACATTGCGCGGCCGGAAGCGAGAGGGAGCGCACCCTGAAACGGCTGCCTACGGCTCGCCTCGAGTAATTGGCGATGAACAGCATTCTCGAGAACTTAGTCTCGACGGAAAGAGCAACGAAAGGAAGCCGCTTGGACGAGCACGATCCGAAGGAAGAACCGATCGAGACCATTTTCCGCAACGGCACAATCACTGCCGTGGGTATCCTGCTTGCCTTTTCGCTCGGCTTCCTCACTCATTGGGCCGCGAACCCCTTGCCATGGCAACTCTACGATCTGTTCGCCGTAGTGCCGATCCTGCTCGGCATCGCACTGCAGATGAGAGCGCTGTCCATGCTGCTCGACATGAGTTCCTTGCGGCGCCCCATCTACGAACGCGCCAATCGCATTTTCATGGTCGGCCTCATCCAGACCGCGTGTGGCGTCGGCATGGCCATCTTGGTCGATCTTTTCGGGATATCGGTAGGGGGCACGCTGCCCGGCGCTTGACGACAAGCCACACCGCCGCTCTTCGCTCGAAGCGACGTCAAGCCGGGGAACCTTGTGCACCCCCTAGCGGCGTCCTCCTTTCATCAAATGAGCCGACGTCAGCTTTAGAGCGTCTCGGTGGCTAAAGCCGGTATGGTTTTTCGGCCGGCAGGGAAGGCCGCTGGCTGGACCTGGATGGCGTCTGAACGAGGCTTGACAGGTCCGTTGCGTCGGACATGAATTTCGCATTGCAAAGTTCTTCCGCAGACGCCTCAAGCACACTGCACTGGCGTCACGTACTACTCAGACGTTGAATGCGGCACCGCACCATCACCTCAGGCGCAACCATGGCACGCGCGCTCCCCGGCGTGGTTGACCCCATCCTGTCCAAACGAGACTGCGACATAAGCGGGACGCACTGACTTAGGTCAGAGACCAGGACGAGCGCGCAACGAAAGAATGATGGATCAGCGACGTGGGATGACAGCTCCTTGCACACCTCAATCCTGACAAAGTACCGGGACCCCCGGCCGCCTTGGTATACCATCTATCCGACTGTGCCAGACTTCTCTGCGGCAGTTGGTGCTGACGATTATGAGGAATGGCTGGGGGGCCTCCCGGCCGACGAATCGGTGTCGCTCTATTTCCACATTCCGTTTTGCCGATCCATGTGCTGGTATTGCGGCTTCCCTACCGCGGTCATCCGTCGCAACGGCCCGATCCTTAATTATTTAGCGGTGCTGCGTCAGGAGATCAGTTTGGTGTCGGAGCAAGTGCGGCAAGGGCTGCCGGTGAGCGATGTGCATTTCGGCGCGGAACGCCTCACCTTATCGGGCCAGCCGAGCACTTGGCGCTGATGGAATTTCTACGCCGCCACTTCGCTTTCAGCAAAACTGCTGCGATCACCGTGGAGATCGATCCCCGAACGTTCACACCGGAAATGGCCGAAGCCTTGGCAGCTAACGGTGTCAACCGCGCGAGCATCGGCGTGCAGAGCTTTGATCCCGATGTGCAAAGGCGATCAATCGGATCCAGAGTAAGGTGCAGACGGCCGCTGCAGTCCAAAATCTCCGCCGGCATGGCGTTGGCCATATCAACTTCGACCTCATCTTCGGTCTACCGAAACAGACTGTGCAGTCCTGCATCCAGACCGCGATGGCTGCGGTCGCCATGCGCCCCAACCGGCTTGCGGTGTTCGGATACGCGCATATTCCTTCCGTGATAAAGAACCAGCGCCTATCGAGCAGGCAGGTCTACCGGACGGCGATCTTCGCGCCGAACAGGCTGCAGCTGTCGCCGAGACACTGGTTGGCGCTGGCTACCGGGAGATCGGGCTCGATCATTTCGCTCCGCCGGACGACGAACTCGCGCTAGCGCAGAAGACCGGGCGCGCCTACGGCGTAATTCGCTGGGATACTCGGCCGATACTTGCAAAACGTGATCGGCTTAGGCGCGTCGGCTATTGGCCGAGTCCGCGAGGGGTATGTTCAGAACGAAGTAACACGGGATTCTTACGCCCGGCACATCGCAAGTGGACGTCTGGCGACATCAAAGGGTCACCGTCTGACCGACGATGACCGGGTGCGCGCAGCGATCATCGAGCGACTGATGTGCGATTTGGAGGCCGACGTGCCGACCATCTGTGCCGCCCACGAAATCGAACCAGCTCGTTTTCTCGATTCAGTTGAGAGTTTGGTGACGCTGGCTGAGGAGGGGATCCTGGACGTCGAAAACGGCTTCATCCGCGTGCGGCCGGAGCACCGCTTTGTTGTTCGCGCCGTTGCTGCTGCATTCGATGCTTTTCTCGCGAATCGATGAGTTGAGGCCACGACGCCGAAAGGCATCAAACCTTGTTTGGCGCTCGTCGGCATGGGCTCTCGCAGAAGACTCCGCAAGCGTATGCAGGGGACTTCCACTTGACGCCGCGTTCACCATCATCTCGCCTGGGTGCGCGCGAAAGCGCACAACCCGGAGCACGCTGCTCTCGGTGTGAGGCTGTGCTCTGCAAAGCACCGGTGATCCACCCTGTCCCTGGACAGCAGCTTGATGGCGTCATCTTGGAGGACGAGAAAAGATTGTCGAGGTACGGGTACGAATTGCCTCGGTCGTCCGTTCAATCGAAAGCACTGTCTGCGGAGGCACCTCTCCTTCATGCAGTGACAGGAGATGCTGGGCGACTTCCTTATCTGCTGCGGTGAGTCGATGATTTAGGCGGAGAAAGTCCATCCAGGTGGGGGTGCGGAATGTCTCCGTCCAAAGTGACGGTGTTTGCAGATTTCGCTGGAGCGTCCAGTTTCGTGCACCGGCACGGCTCTGGACGTGTCGCCGCGTGCGCATGGAGCCCAGAAAGGCCTCGATATTTTCCTCCGATATCAAATACTCGACCTTGGCCACGATAGGGCCACTTCTGGGTTTCAGATCGAGAGCCACGTCCGGCGGATGAAAAACTGAACTTTCTTGATCGGTTTCTTCCCAGGGACGGACCGGCAACACGATCCCCGCTGCTGCAACCAGCAACAGAGCGCCTGCGGCGCCCTCCAATGCTAAGGTCAAGGAATAGTTTTGCGCGACAGAACCCCAGATCCAGCTGCCAGCAGCCATACCGCCTGCGCTCAAGGCGTAGTAAATGGAGAGCGTGCGGCCTACAACCCACCTTGGGCTTGCCAACTGCACCGACACGTCAATGCCCGTCCAGGTGATAAGCCAACCCGCTCCGCCGAGCGCCAGCGAAATGGCCGCCACAGGAATCGACGATGTAAGGGCAAGGGAGAGGCAACAGACTGCACAAGCCACAGAGGCGAAGGCCACCAGCCTGTTTTGAGACGTGACCTTCCTCAAGAAGCCGTTGCCCATGCCCGCGATGAAAGCACCCATGCCGAAGCCGGCCAATAAGATACCGTAGACAATTGGCCCACTCTTCAACTGATCCCGGACGACGAGGGGGAGCAACGCCAGAATGGAGATGCTTGCCAATCCGAAAAGAGCGGCTCGGGCGGTCGCTGCCCTGATCTCCAAAGACATCGCAGTAAAGCGCACTCCGTCATGAATTGCCGTCGTCATTCTCTCACGAGGGAGAGGCGAAGAGCGGACCTCCCATTTGGTGCGCCATATCGCGCTTATGGGCGCCAGATCACTCACCGCAGCCAAGGCGAAAGCGGCCAGCGGCCCAAAGACGGCCAGGATCACGCCCCCCAAGGCCGGACCAACGCTGCGCACAATGTTGTATCCGACGGACATAAGCGTCACTGCGGCCGGAATGTCGCGTTTGTGAAGGATATCGCCGACCGAAGCGTGCCAAGCCGGATCATTCAAGGCAAAGCCGCAGCCGGCCAGGAAACCTAACCCGAGAATCAGCCAAGGACTGACAAATCCCAGACCCACAGAAATCATCAGCGTCGTCGACGCCGATGCTATCAGGCAGTGTCCCGCAAACATCACCCACCGGCGGCTGAAGTTGTCGGCAATGGCTCCGGCGAAAACTGAGAGGAAGAACACCGGCAATGTGGATGCGGCCTGGACGAGTGCCACCATGAGGTCGGACGCTGAAATCGTTGCCATAAGCCAACTGATGGCGACCGTTTGCACTAGCCAACCGAGGCTGGAAATCTGGGTGGCCGCCCAAATTGAGCGAAACACCTTGTTTCGAAATGGGGCGAGCGTCTTTGAAACGGGCGGTTGAGGATTTTCGCTCTGCATGAGGTATTGCTGGCCTTCGATGAGCGCTGCGATTTGAGCAAGCGGGTCGATACTTAGACATCGCGGAGCACCGCACGGAACCCAGCTCTATGGAGCTTGCCGGCGACTATTTACGTATTGAGCCATTCTCATAGTCTCATTCATGAGCAGTCCTGTGCGCAAGCATTGCTTTGCTAAATTCCCACCACAAGCGCGCCGCCGCTGAGACCCGCACCCGCTGCCGCCAAGAGGACTTTCTCGCCAGGCCGAAACGGCTGCGCCCGATGGGCCAGCGACAATGAGAGCGGGATCGTCGCGGCGGAAGAGTTGCCATATTCGGCGATCGTCTTGACGATCGAGTGATCAGCGATGCCGAGGTTCCTGCCGACCGCGTCGAAAATGCGCGCATTGGCCTGATGCGGCACGAAACGATCGAGGTCTTGCGGCCTCAGTCGGGCAGCAGTGAGCGCATCTCTCGAGCAGGCGGTCATCATCTCCACGGCCTTGCTGAATACTTCACGGCCGTCAGTGATCGTCATCCGTGTCTGCGCGAGGTCGAGGTCGGCATGGAACGGAGTGTTGCTTCCCCCGGCGGGAATCTGGATTAGCCCGTAGCGCGAGCCGTCGGAATCCACCGAAGCGCCGAGAATGCCTCGATCCGGGTCATCGCAAGGACTGATCACCATGGCGCCGGCGGCATCGGCAAACAGCACGGCGCTGGCGCGCTCGGCCAAATTGATGCGGTGGCTGAGGATGTTGGCGGCGATGACAAGGCTCGCTTTGCCGTGCAGGCGGGTGAACCCGTCGGCGAACATCAGCGCATAGATGAAGCCGGCGCAGGCGCCGGTCAGGTCGATCGCTCCGGCGCGGCCTAGCCCCAGCCGATGTGCGACCAGCGGCGCGCTTGGCGGCAGAAGGTGATCGGGCGTCGACGTGGCGAGCAAGAGTAGACCGACGTCGCCGCGGTCGATACCGGCATTGGTCAGCGCCATGTCGCCGGCAGAGGCGGCAAGGCCCGACAGCGTGTCTTCGTCTGTTGCCCAGAAGCGCGAGCGAATTCCGGTGCGCCGCTCGATCCAGCCGGGCTCAAGCCCGAGCCGGTCTTCGATTTCCGGGTTCTCGACCTTGCGCGCCGGCGCATGATGGCCGAAGCCGAGAACGCGCGACGATAGGTTCATGGCCGCGAGCCGAAGCGTTCGCCGGCCTCCTCTATCGCGTCATAGAGCCCGCCCAATTCGTCGCTGGTGATGCAATAGGGCGGTAGAAGATAGAGGACATTGCCGAGCGGGCGCACAAGTAGCCCCCGCTCAAGGAAAAAAGCGCGCAGTTTTGGCCCGATCTCGGCCAGATAACCGGCTGAGCCGGTGCGTAGGTCGAGTGCCGCGATGGTGCCGGTTGTCCGGCAGTCGGTGAAATATGGATTGACCCGGAAGCGTTGCAGCCCGGCGGCCTGCCTCGCGCTCAAGACCGCGATCCGCTCGGCCACCGGCTCGTCACGCCAGATCTCGACATTGGCAAGTGCTGCCGCGCAGGCGATCGGATTGGCGGTGTAGGAGCTCGAATGGAAAAACGTCTTCTTGCGATCCTCCGAAAAGTGAGCGTGGAAGATGGCATCGGTGGCGATCGTGGCGGCCAGCGGGATGGTACCACCGGTCAGACCTTTCGAGGTGCACAAGATGTCGGGCGAGACGGACGCCTGTTCGCAGGCAAACATGGTTCCGGTGCGCCCCCAGCCGGTCATCACTTCATCGGCGATCAGCAGCGTGCCGGAGGCTTCGGCGATCCTCTTCAATTCGGCAAGAACCCAGGCCGGATACATCAGCATGCCGCCGGCGCCAAGCACCAGCGGCTCGACGATCAGCGCGGCTGCGCGCCGGTCGCGGCTAACGGCCTCGAACCGATCCAGCGTTTCCTGCTCGCGCCCGGCGGCCGGGAAGGGGATGGCGTCGACCTCGAACAGCAAAGGATCATAGGCGGCGTTGAAGACGCCGCGGGCGCCGACGCTCATCGCCCCGATCGTGTCGCCATGATAGCTGTGCTCCATGACGGCGATGCGCGAACGCGGCGCGCCGATGTTGCGGAAATAGCCGAGCGCCATCTTCAGCGCGACTTCGACTGAGGTGGAGCCACTGTCGGAATAGAACACCCGGTCGAGGCCGGCGGGTGCGATGCCGATAAGCGCCTCGGCCAGCCGTTCGGCCGGCTCGTGGGTGAAGCCCGCGAAGATGATCTGGTCGAGGCTCGACGCGGTCGTCTCGATGGCCTTCATGATGCGGGGGTGGCGATGGCCATGGGTGACGACCCACCAGGAAGAAATCGCATCGAGGATGCGGAAGCCGTCGGCCTTGTGGAGATAGGCGCCTTCAGTCAGCACGATTTCAGGGACCGAGGGCTCTAGCGCGTGCTGCGTGAACGGATGCCAGACTCGAGACTCCGCCATCAGTCGCCTCCGGCAATCATGGCCAGGTCGAAGCCGGAAATCATTGCATCTCTCAACGTTTCACCCGTCAGCGGACCGAGGTGCGGCAGCCTGCCCAGCTGCGGCACGCCGCCGAATTCCACGATTGTCCTTTGTGTATCGGCCACCTCTTCGCCAATGAAGGCAATGCCGATGAGCGGGATGGAGCGGGCTCTCAGGGCCTCGATCGACAACAGCGTATGATTGATGGTGCCAAGCGCGGTGCGGGCGCACAGTATGACCGGCAGCCGCCATTGTTCGAATATGTCAATGAACCTTGTCTGTCGATTGAGCGGCACCATCAGCCCGCCGGCGCCTTCGATGACGAGCGGTGTCGGCAGGACCGGAAATGAAAGATCGTCGGCCTCGATCGCGACGCCGTCGATTTCGGCTGATCGATGCGGCGACAGCGGCATCGTCAGTCGATAGACTTCGGGCAGCACGCGTCCGTCGGGCAAGCCGGAAAGCCGGGCGACGACCTCGCTGTCGGTCTCCTCGTTGAGGCCCGATTGCACCGGCTTCCAGTAGAAGCCGTCGAGCAGCCCGGCAAGTCCGGCCGAAAACACTGTCTTGCCAATTCCAGTGTCTGTTCCGGTGACGACGATGCGTTTGGTCATGCTGTGGCCAACACTCCGACGAGAGCCTCGACCATGGCGGAAATGTCGGCTTCGTCGACGTTGAGAGTCAGCGAAATGCGCAGGCGCGACGTACCCTCAGGCACTGTCGGCGGGCGAATGCCGCGTATGTCGAAGCCGCGTGCCTGCAGTCCTGCCGCCACCGCCATGGTGCGGCTGTTATCGCCGATCACAAGCGGCTGGATCTGCGAACCGCTGGGCATCACGCCGCAGCGTTCGGCCAATTGCCGGCTCGCGAAAGCGACACGCTCGTGCAACTGAGCACGACGCATAGGCTCGTCAGACAGAATAGTCAGCGCCTCACGTGCCGCGACTGCCATCAGCGGCGATGGTGCGGTCGCATAGATGAATGGCCGGCACCGGTTGATAAGATAGTCGCACAGTGTTCGCGGTCCGGTAACGAGCGCGCCGGATGCGCCAAGCGCCTTGCCGCATGTGTGGAGCGTGACGATGTTGTCGCGGCCTTCATACGCGGCGGCCAGTCCCCGGCCGTCCGGTCCCCAGACGCCGGTGGCATGCGCTTCATCGACGACGATGAATGCCTGGTACCGATCAGCCAGCGCGACCAGGCTCTCCATCGGCGCACGGTCGCCATCCATGCTGTAAAGGCTTTCGAAGGCGATCCACACCCGCCCCATGCCGCCTTCGGCGCGCCAGCGGGTGATTGCGTCCTCGACAGCGTCGACGTCGTTGTGCGCGGCCAGCTTGAACTCAGCGCGCCCGGCCTGGGCACCCTCATGCATGCTGGCATGAGCGAGCTCGTCGAGGACCAGCAGGTCGCCTTTCTGCGGCAGGGCCGTCAGCAGAGCGAAGTTGGCGATATAGCCGCTGCCGAAGAACAGTGCACGCTCGGCTCCGAAAAATGCCGCTGCGTCCGCCTCCAGTTGCTCATGTTCCGGTGCATTGCCGCGCAACAGCCGCGATCCGGTGGCGCCCACTGGCGTGCCCCGCGCAATCGCCGTCGAAACCGCATCGCCCAGTCTTTTGGAGGCGGCAAGTCCGATATAGTCGTTCGACGAGAAGTCGAGCCCGGCGCGCGGTGCGAGCGTCCGCAACCGGTCCTTGCGCCCCAGTCCCCGCAAGGTTGCGTCATAGCGGGCAAGAATTGCCTCCTTCATTGCGTGGCGAGTTCCATAGGCTCAATGCCGAGGCGCCGGAACAGAAGGGTATCCTTGTCCTCGCCGGGATTTCCCGCCGTCAGCAGCGTGTCGCCGACAAAGATCGAATTGGCCCCGGCAAAGAAGCACAGCGCCTGCGTTTCGTCGCTCATCGCCGTCCTGCCGGCGGACAGCCTTACATAGGATTTCGGCATCATCACCCGCGCGAGCGCAACGATGCGGACGAAATCGATCGGATCGATGGCGTCGGCCGCGGCAAGCGGCGTGCCTTCGATGGGAATAAGCATGTTGATCGGCACGCTTTCCGGCGGCTCGGGCAGGTTCGCGAGCGTGACCAGCATGTCGATGCGATCGGTCTTTTCTTCTCCCATCCCGACAATGCCGCCGCAGCAGACTTTCATCCCAACCGCGCGCACGTGCCCAAGCGTTTCCAGCCGGTCGGCAAAAGTCCTGGTTGAAATAACCTCGCCATAGTAGCGCTCAGAGGTATCGATGTTGTGGTTATAGTAGTCGAGACCGGCCTGCTTCAGGCGAGCAGCTTGCTCAAGATCGAGCATGCCGAGCGTCATGCAGGTCTCCATGCCGAGGGCCTTGACGCCCTCAATCATGGCGACCACAACCTCCATGTCGCGCTCCTTGGGACTTCGCCACGCCGCGCCCATGCAATAGCGCGTTGCGCCGCCATCACGCGCCATGGCCGCTTCGTCGATGACATGCTTGACGTCCACCAGCTTCGACGCCTTCACACCGGTTTCGTAATGCGCAGACTGGCTGCAATAGCCGCAATCTTCGGGGCACCCGCCGGTCTTGATGCTAAGGAGCCGCGACAGCTGCACTCGGTTTCGATCGAAGTTCTGGCGGTGGATCGTCTGAGCTAGGAACAGCAGATCGTTGAATGGCATGCCGTAGATGGCCTCGGCCTCTTTGCGGTTCCATCGCGGAGGCGTTCCATCGACCGATTGCATGGTCTGGTTCACGTCGAACTCCGAGTTCATTCCAATCGTCATCGTCAAACCTTTGTTTGCTAGTCCGGTACGCCTTCTTGGCTTTGGGGCGCACTCGCTAAAGGCGAGCTGCGGCACGTCTTTCCAGCACCTCCTACGCCTGCCGAGCTGATGTTGCTCCTCACGCCGTAATCCTCAGTTCAAGTGCTTGCAGATGTTCTGGTGGTCCGGCATGTCCAGGCCGATGTCGAGGATCGGGGCGCTGTGCGTCAGCCAACCCATGGAGATGAGATCGACACCGGTCGCCGCAATCGCCGCCGCCGTTTTCGGCATCACCCGACCGGACGCCTCGGTGATCGTACGGCCATCCACTATAGAAACCGCGCGGGCAAGATCCTCGACCGACATATTGTCGAGCAGCACCGCGTCAACACCAATCGCGAGCGCTGCATCGAGCTGCTTCAGCGTGTCGACCTCGACCTCGACCTTCACCATATGCCCTGCTGCGGCGCGCGCCCGCTCTATTGCTGTGCGGATATCGCCGGCGATCGCGATGTGGTTGTCCTTTATGAGCACGCCGTCATCGAGGCCGAACCGGTGATTGGCACCGCCGCCGACGCGCACGGCGTATTTCTCCAATGCCCGCAGCCCGGGCGTCGTCTTTCGCGTCGATACAATCCTCGCCTTGTGACCGCGCACGGCCTCAACCATGGCCGCTGTGGCAGTGGCAATGCCGCTCAGCCGGCATAAGAAATTGAGGGCCGTGCGTTCGGCCGTGAGCAGGCCTCGTGCGGGTCCGGACAATCTTGCAATGGTTTCCCCGGCCCCAACCTCGCTGCCATCAGGGCGCCAGATCTGGATGTTGATCGCCGGTTCCACGAGAAGGAAGGCATACGAGACCAGATCGAGCCCGGCAACGACGCCCGCCTGCCTCGCTTTGAGCACCAACGTGGCAGTGCAATCATACGGGATAACCGCATCGGTGGTCAGGTCGCCGGATCTGCCCAGGTCTTCGAGGAGCGCAACGCGCACAATCGGTTCGATCAGGGTCGCGGGGAGGGGGGAGAATGAAGTCATATCAAGTGCTCCGTATGGTAGCCCGGCAATCGAGTGCGGCCGCGGCCCGCATTGCGCTGTGCAGTGTCAGCCGTGATGGGCGCACGTTGGCATCGTGGAGCGGGAAATCGGACCGACAGTGCGCGCCTCGACTCTCTTCCCGCCTCAGGGCCGCCGCGGCGATCATCAGTGAGACCAAAGCCGGACCAGAGGCAGCGACACTATTGGCTGCGATCGGCAGCAGGGTCGCCACCGCTTCGCGCATTGCCTCGCCGTCGCGGATGATACCCAGGGCGGCGGAGACAATCGGGCGGACCACGGAAGCGTCTGGTCGTGGAGGGACGAATGTGGAGCATCTGCGCGGTCGCCGGGTATACGACGTGCCGGCAACGCTTTCGGCAACCCAGCTCGCGGTGACCGCCGCTTCGGTGAGCGAGTTGCTGGCCAGGCGGTTGGCGCCGTGCAGGCCGGTACAGGCCACCTCACCGCAGGCCCACAATCCCTCGATGGAGCTGCGGCCGGCGCTGTCTACGGCGACGCCGCCCATGTGATAATGTGCCGCCGGGCGCACCGGGATCAGGTCGGTCGCGGGGTCGATTCCTGCGCTCCGGCACAATTCGGCGATGCCTGGAAAACGCTTGCCAAATCTCGGGCCGAGACTTTGCCGTGCGTCCAGGAATACGCGGCGTCCAACGGCAAGCTGGTGCCAAATGGCGCGCGCTACGACGTCGCGAGGCGCAAGTTCACCGCCAGGTGTGTCGGCGAGGAAGCGCTCTCCTCGCTCATCGATGAGCACCGCGCCTTCGCCACGCACGGCTTCGCTCACCAGCGGCATCGGCCGGCGCGGACCGTCGAGCGCAGTTGGATGGAACTGTATGAATTCCAAGTCGGCGAGTTCCGCCCCCGCCCATGCGGCGAGCGCCAGCCCGTGACCCCATGAGCCAGCGGGGTTTGTCGTGTCGCAAAACAGCCCGCCGACGCCGCCGGTCGCCAGCACCGCGCGACGCGTGGGCAGAGCGAGCGCGCCGGCTCGTCCTGCTGCGACCACGGCGATGACCGACCCGTCCTGCACGACCAGCCGGCGGACCTCCACATTTTCGATAATGGTGATCGAGGCTGTACGCCGAACCGCGGCGACGAGCGCGCGCACCAACTCGCGACCGGTGGCGTCGCCGGCTGCATGCACAATTCGCCGTCGCGAGTGTGCCGCCTCGAGCCCAAGTCGCAACGCGCGGTCAGGGTGCTGGTCGAAGTCGACGCCGAACCTTTGGATCGTCCTAATCGCTTCGGGTGCAGCTCGTACCACTCGCCGCACCGTGGCCTCATCGCAGAGTCCGTCGCCGGCAGCTATCGTGTCGCAAAGGTGAAAATCTGGGCCGTCGTCGCCCCCGAGACTTGCCGCAAGACCGCCCTGGGCAAGTTCACTGCAGGCTCCGGTTCCAAGCGGCGCGTTGGTCAAAAGCACGACCGGTTCCGGCGCCAGATGAAGCGCCGTCATCAGGCCGGCAATGCCGCCGCCGATGACGACCGGCGCCCCGGCGATGTCGCGAACCTCCAGACTCATAGGGAAAGCATGCGCTCGACCGCGCGGCGGGCGGGGCCGGCAATTTCGGGATCAATCCGGACCTCATGCCGGTTCTGCTCGAGTGCGGCGCGAATGTTGGCCAGGTTGATGCGCTTCATGTGCGGGCACAGATTGCATGGGCGAACGAACTCGACGTCGGGATGCGCGACCGCGACGTTGTCGCTCATCGAACATTCGGTCAGAAGGACGACACGCGTCGGTTTCTCACGCTCGACATAATCCGACATCGCCGCGGTCGAGCCGGAGAACTCCGCCTCCGCGACAACGTCTGGTGGGCATTCTGGATGGGCCAGCACGATGACGCCTGGATGGGCATCGCGCAGTTCCCGGATGTCTGCTGCGGTGAAGCGCTCATGCACCTCGCAATGGCCTTTCCAGGCGATGATCTCGACGTCTGTATCGGCTGCCACGTTCCTCGCCAGATATTCGTCCGGGAGCATCAGCACACGCGCCACGCCAAGCGATTCCACCACCGCCTTGGCGTTGCCGGACGTGCAGCAGATGTCGGACTCCGCTTTTACGGCGGCGGAAGTGTTGACGTAAGTAACAACGGGGACCCCCGGATACCGCAGCCGCATTAGCCGCACGTCGTTTGCCGTGATCGATTCGGCCAGCGAGCAGCCGGCGCGGAGATCCGGGATGAGCACGGTCTTGTTCGGATTGAGCAGTTTTGCCGTCTCGGCCATGAAATGAACGCCGGCAACCACGATGATGTCGGCGTCGACCGTCACCGCCTTGTGGGCCAACGCCAGGCTGTCGCCGACGATGTCTGCCACGCAATGAAAAATTTCGGGCGTCTGGTAATTGTGCGCCAGCACCACCGCATTGCGCTCACGCTTCAGCGCTAAGATGGCTTCAATATCGCCGGCGAACGCGAGCCATTCAACGGGTGGGATCACCCGCCGGACACGCTCATACAGGGACGCAGCCATAGGTAACGCCCCAGTCATTGGCGCCTCGATTATATTCGGTTTGACAATAAGGGAATATATCTACCTTGACTATAAGTATGTCAAGCCCGCGCCAGCGGTAATTTTGTCCCGGCGATAGCCCTGTCGTCGAGGACGGCATGCCGGAAGCGATAAAGCTTCGCCGGTCGGCCGCCCGTGTCGAGGGAGGTCTCCCCGGTCTCCTCAACAAGTTCCTGCTGCTCGACCAATCTCCGGAAGTTCGGCTTGTTGATCAGCCTGCCAGCCAAAGCTTCCACGGTTCGCTGCAGTTGCAGCAGCGTGAAGGAAGGCCGCATAAGCTCGAACACGACCGGCCGGTATTTGATCTTCGAACGCAGCCGCGCGATCCCGGTTGCCAGAATACGACGGTGGTCAGCGACCATTGGTTTGCCAGCCGCGGCCGCAATCGCGTCCCTGCCGCCACCGGCCTCCTCAATCAGACCAGCTTCATAGAGCAACTCGTAGCGTTGGAGCGTGAGTTCCTCGTTCCAATGGCGGTCGTCGAAGCCGAAGGCTATCGCAGCGCGCTGCCGGCGCTCGCGTTGAGTGGTCGGCTCGCTGGCGCCGCCGGCCCACTCAATCAGGCGGGGCCGCAATCTATCGAGCAGCACAGGCGGCGTGCCGAAGCGGTGGTCCTCCCAGGGAAAATATTCGTACCAACTTTGCCAGCCGCACGCGGCCGAGTTCGTTGCCTGTTCCTTCCTGGTCAATGCGAGATAGCTGATTGAGATGACGCGCTGGTGGCGCTCAGTGCCGATGCGATCGCGATCGGCGAAGGTGTAGAGTTGCTCGATGTATCCAAGTGCATGGCCGGTCTGCTGCTCCACCCACCCCCTCAAACCCGACTGCAGTGATCGATGCTCAAGGGCAAAAGGTCCAGAAGGGAGGGTGTCCGCATGACCGACTGTGAGGACACAGGGCTCACTGTCGTTTACGGCGACCACGACGGCAGTCAGGTCCACTTTGGCTTCGTCAGCTTTGACGGCGGCTTTGCCTTTCTTGGTTCTTCTTGTCTGAGGATCCATGTTTGCGAAAGCGGGTTGGCCCAACGGAGCGCCTTAATCGATTGAATGTAACCTTGGAAGCCAGCACGTCAACACCAGAGTACTCAAGCGCTGTTTTTAGCTCTTCGCAGTCGCACAAAAATATGCCAAACGCGACACCCGCTGTTGGTAACGTAAGGGAAGGGGCCTCGGTTGAGCGCGGCTGGTGAGATAAAAGGGATGACTCCTCCAGATATTCGATCGCGAAAAGGCCAGACGCCACTTGTATGCTTGACGGCCTACACCACGCCGGTCGCGAGGCTGCTCGATCGCCACTGCGACATCGTTCTTGTCGGCGACAGCGTCGGCATGGTGCTGCACGGCCTGTCGTCGACGCTGGGGGTCACGCTCGACATGATGATCATGCACGGACAGGCCGTTCGCCGCGGCCTTGAACACGCGCTGATGGTCGTCGACCTGCCCTTCGGTTCCTACGAGGAAAGCCCAGAGCACGCTTTCGGCAACGCTGCGCGCGTGATGGGTGAGACCGGTTGTTCAGCGGTAAAGATCGAGGGCGGCGAGACCATCTCGGAAACCATCCGCTTCCTTACCGCGCGCGGCGTACCTGTCATGGCCCATGTGGGCCTGACGCCGCAGGCGGTAAACACGTTTGGAGGCTATCGTGTGCAGGGCCGGGGAGCCGATGCAGAGCGGATCAGGCGCGACGCCAGGGCGGTAACCGAAGCGGGCGCCTTCTCCTTGGTGCTGGAAAAGATACCGGAGCAGCTTGCACGGCAGATAACCGCCGATATCGACATACCCACAATCGGCATCGGTGCCTCGCCAGCTTGCGACGGCCAGATTCTGGTGAGCCACGATATGCTCGGGCTCTTCACCTCATTTCGGCCGAAGTTCGTCAAACGCTATGCCGAGCTCGGTGAGCAGGCTGAGGCGGCAATCGCCGCTTACGCCACCGATGTGCGGAACCGGCACTTTCCGGCGGTCGAACATCTCTATGTCAACGCCTTGAAGGCCGGTGACTTCACATGAGCGTGCCGATCGCTCGAACCGTGAGCGAGCTGCGCGGCGTCGTTGCGCAATGGCGTCGCTCGGGTGCCACGATCGGTATTGTGCCGACCATGGGAGCCTTGCACGACGGGCATCTGAGCCTCGTGCGGAAGGCGCTCGAAAGGGCCGAGCGGGTGATCGTGACGCTGTTCGTAAACCCCAAGCAGTTCAACAGCCCCGCCGACCTGATTGCCTACCCTCGGACGGAAAGCGACGATGCTGCCAAGCTCGCTCTGCTGGGCACGCATCTGCTCTATGTGCCGGACACAGAGGAAATGTACCAGGTGGGCTTCGCCACGGCCGTTTCAGTGTCCGGCATCAGCGAATGCCTTTGCGGCGCATTCCGGCCCGGCCATTTCAATGGCGTGGCGACGGTCGTGGCCAAGCTCTTCCTGCAGGCCGGCGCTGACTTCGCCTTTTTTGGCGAAAAGGATTTTCAGCAACTTCAGCTTGTCAGGCGCTTGGTCCGGGATCTCGACATTCCGATCACTATTGTGCCCTGTCCGACAGTCCGCGAAGCCGATGGTCTTGCGCTATCGTCGCGTAACGTGCGGCTCTCCCCAGCCCAACGCGCCATTGCCCCAAAACTAGCATCGGTCCTGCTCGATACGGCCGAGCGGCTTGCACGCGGCTCCCCCATCCTGCCTACGCTTGATGAAGCGCGTGCAGCAATTCTGGCTGCCGGCTATCGCGAGCTCGAATACCTGGAGCTGCGCGGAGAAACAGACCTGCAATCGTTAGCAAGCCTTGACCGACCGGCACGCTTGCTTGCTGCGGCTTGGCTTGGCGACACGCGGCTCATCGATAACGTCGCAATATCACCCATCGGTAGTTGGTCAGGTGGGCGGAGCTCTCTCCAATCGGAAGCAGCACAGCAATTGCGGTGATGACGGCGGCGCGTCGTATGCCCTGCAGGGACAGGCCATCATTTAGAACCACGTCTCCGTCGGCTTCCAGCAACCTCCGCGAGGTACGCTAAGCGCAGATGCATCGCGTATTTGAAACCTTGGTCGAGCAACTCTCTGCAAGCGTCGATGCCGTCGATCTCCATGAGGCAATGGCGTCCGCCGCAGCCGGGTTCGACTTTCCGCTCTTCGCTTATTTCACCTACCCATCCGCTTCCGGCGACAGGCCGCGATTGATCTCGAATTATCCATCATCATGGACATCACATTACCTGCAACAGCGCTACCACAGCGTGGATCCCGTGATCCTGCGGGGACTGCGGGGCTGGGATACCTTCGACTGGGGTGTGGACCGCGATCACCGTTATTTGCCGACCTCTCAGCAGGAAGTCCTGGAAAAAGCAGCTGAGTTCGGCATTCGCGGCGGACTGACCATGTCGATGCATGATCATCGCGGCCGGTTCGCCGCACTGACCTTCGCCTCCAACGAGGCGCATCCGCCATTTCTGAGGTCGCTGACGCGCTACGAAAAAGCAATGCAACTGGTTGCGATCAACGTTCATATCCATGCCCGGCGCAGGCTCGCCGAAGATTGCGTGGTAGATGGCATAACGCTCACCCGGCGGGAGTTCGAGTGCCTGAAATGGGCGGCGTGCGGCAAGTCGGCCTGGGATATCAGCCAGATTCTCGGTGTCTCGAAACGCACCGTGACCTTCCATCAGGAAAACGCCAAGGCGAAGCTTGGCGTGCGAACCATCAACCAGGCCGTAGTGCGGATGGCTGCTCGGGCGAGATCCTGATCCTCTCCAAGTCTAGCTGTAAAGGTCTACAGGCTGCATTCATGACGGCTTTGCCCTTCGATTGCGTGGACACATCCCGCACGGAGACGACAATGATGCAGCTGATAACACCCGACTGCTACGCCGAGTTTGCGAGCGAACTCAAGGAAATGCACGGACTTAGGTATCGGGTTTTCAAGAAGCGGCTCGATTGGGAAGTGCAGACCGAAGGCGAAATGGAAACGGACCCGTTTGACAGCCTGAACCCCGTCTACCTGCTTCTCAAGGGGTCCGATTGGCGAACTTGCGGCTGCGTCCGCCTTTTGCCGACCACCGGACCGACAATGTTGCGCGATACGTTTCCGACGCTGCTGGATGAGATGGTGGTCCCTGCGAGTGCCGATATCTGGGAGAGTAGTCGTTTCGCGCTCGATCTCCCTGCGACAGCGCCGAAGGCAGCTGGCGGCCTGGCCCAAGCAACCTACGAGCTCTTCGCGGGGATCATCGAATTCGGCTTGGCCAACAATCTCTCCGGGATCGTAACGGTGACAGATACGCGCATCGAAAGGATCCTTCGTCTCGCCACCTGGCCGTTGTCACGTATCGGACAGCCCAAGCAGGTCGGCAACACCGAGGCAGTCGCCGGCTTCCTCGATATTTCCTACGCCAGTCTCTTGCGCATCCGCTGGAGGGGACGCCTCAACGGGCCGGTGTTGTGGCAACCAGTTCTCATCCAATCGGCATAGCGCCTGCGGATGCTCAGCCGTGACTTGAGTTAAGTCTGCTCACGGCCGCCACCGCCGCCGTGAGGGTGAGCGGACCCGCCCCCACGAGCTTTCGACTGTTCCGGTCGATTGGCTCGCGCGGCCGGACTTTGGATTTCCGTAGGCGCAACCCGCAGTCCAGCGTGAGCACGCCAAAATGGCGCCCCTCCGCTTCGTCCAAAGAAGCCAACGTGGCTTCTGAGGTCGTCTTAGAATATTGGACCGGCCGCCGTGAGCGATCGCAACCTCAAACCTTTGCCGGTATGCCGGTTTGGCCGGACCGTCGGCCAGTCGGAGCAGTCCCCTGATAAGGACCCGAGCTGACGCGCGGTCCAACAGCGCCCGAGCCTATGCTTTGTGCATTACCGTTCGGTTGGCCATGTCGTCCAAGACCGCATGAAGAAGGCTTCCAACCTCCTGCGCAGCGAGCTCTGGCGCAATTCCTACATCGGACAATTGAATGAGCATTTTCTTGGCAGCACAGCGCCAGAACGCACTCGCCGCCTCGCCGTTCTTGGTCTCGAGGGCCTGGGCGATACTTTCGACCAATATACGTCGCCGATGCAGCGGAAATACGCAAATGTTTGATTCATGCATCAATCACCTCACAGATTCAGTTCCACAAAGAAAAACACCGGCGTCTTCAAAAGAGCCCCGCTAGCGCGGTGACGGTTCGCGGCGACATGACGAGTTCCACTTCCCCATCGACAAGCTATTGGGAGATGAGCCGCCGGACCGCATATCCGGGACCGCACATAAGGTGAACCACCATTGCTCATCCGGCTGCATTTTCCTGGGCCGTTCGACGAGGCGTTCCAGCCGAATTGACGTCCAATGACTTGATCTCTGAAAGGGCAGGGCGGTACGAATCACCCGATTGTTCCGCTGCTTACATTCCTGCGAGCTTGTGTATGAACGATTAAAGCGTGCCCGAGCCGTTCTTGGTGGCCGCCGCAGAAGGGAATCATGTCATCCGCTGCCTATCGTAGGCGGCGCGACTTCTAGCATGACTGCACTGCCCCGACAGGGCTTTGCAATCGCGCGTTTCGAAGCCTATGCTTTGGCATCGGCCGGCATTTACTTCGGTGCAGCCGACAGTAAGACGTACGCGCTCTTGCCCCGTTGGAAGAGAGCCTTGCCCGATCCCTCTTTCGCGACCAGGTGCTGAAGCCCTCACCCCGCAGGACTTCGCGCTTTTGCGACCATCGCTGCATCACGTCGAACCGGGCATCAAGGACCAGTTGGAGGTCGCGCATCAGCCGATCAAGAACGTATATTTTCCCGAGAGGGGCATCGCGTCGGTGGTCGCCACCATGACCGGCGGGCGGCAAGGTGAAGTCGGCATTGTCGGCTATGACGGGATGAAAGGAATTGCCGTCATTCTCGGAAAGGAAAGCACTACCTGGCGCCTGCCGGTTGAAAACCTTCGCCCTGCGATTAGCCCGTCGCTTCGCACCTCAGTGCTGGATTATGCCCACGCGTTCCTCGTCCAATCATGCCGGACGGCACTGGTCAATGGCCACTCCAAGATCGAAGAACGGCTGGCCCGCTGGCAGCTGATGGTCCACGACCGTGCGGAAGGAGATAAGATCCTCCCGACGCATGAATTTCTGGCGACCATGCTCGCGCCCACCGCCCGGGGTCACCACGGCCCTGCAAATGCTTGAGTATCGAGGACTGGTGCACGCCAAGCGCGGCGAGATCACGATCATCGACCGTGCCGGATTGATAAAGCTCACACATGGCGCTTATGACAAGGAGGAGCAGCGTTATTTCGGCCTGGCCGCTGCCTGAAGCATGTCGGTTGAAACGGGTTCAGCCGACGTCTCCTTGCCCCTCACCAGGTCGCCCAAAAGCATCAGCGGTTTTGAACGAATCGCAGCTATTGTCCGCAATCGGACATAGGCTTGAAGGCGGTCGAATTCGTGCCATAAGTCGGGTTGGTCAGGGTTCAGGGAGGAATTCGTCATGACCAATTCGTTTCACACCGTCACCGTCGAAAAAGCCGCAGAAGCCTATGTCCTTTCCAGGGGAAGGGTCCGCTTTCTCTCCATGGCGCAGGCGATCCGCGCCATCCGAACACTAATGCCGGCATGCAAGGCCACCGACCGCGAGTTGGAGGAACTGTTGGCGGCCGCTTCCTTCGTTCATGGCGTGCCCGTCGCCTTCGACACAAAAACAGCCGATGGTGTAGAACCACGGCTGCATTCCTAAGAGGGCATGCCGCGCCATGCAGACTGTCAGAGGGCATTCGTCAGATGGTAGTCCGCTAACTTAACTGCAGAGTCTAAAGGACGTGTTCCAGCATTGCGAACTCACCGATCGCTTTGTTGCCAAAGCTGCCAGCAAGCGATCGCCTCATCCAGCCGTTTGCACCATCTCATCACAGACATCATCGCGATGCTACCTGTCCAGCATATGTCCAGCATTTCGCAAGGCGGCCAGAAGGAGCCTCGCATAGCCTGTGACATCGATCTGGGCCTGCATCGAAAGGGGCATGCTGGTCCAGTTCTCCAACGGTGCAATGAAAGGTGAGAAGGTGCCATTGACTAGGCAACAACAGCTAACAAGGCCCTCTCGGTCCAATGCCACCACACCGATCTTGTCGCCTGGATATCCAATGGCTGCGACTCGCTGGACCTCCAGGTCACCGTCCACCCGCACGTCAAAAAGAAGGCTACCACGGCTCCTCGTGGCTATCTCAGCCGCCTTCTCATCAAAGCTTGAAGAGAGCAAGCGGACGCTTTCCACCGCCATCTGGAAAATCACCAAATCCAGTTCATTCACGGCCATATGGGCATTTCCGCGCAACGGGTGGTGATTGCAATGACACATACTGCTTGTTCACAGATGTCGGTCACGAACGATCATTCGTCGGGTTCCGGTTCCGACCAACGGTGTCGCCACCTGATCGTGCTGCGGTTCGAACCTTCCGAACGCGAGCCGAGCGCGCTATGAGGTTGGAGTCTAGGTCTCGGACCCTGCCTCGCGGCCTTCTCATCTTTGGCAGACCCGTTGCAACGCCGCCGCGATGGCGCAAACGCCAGATGACGCTGATCCATCGCTTGATCGTGAACTGAGCTTCTGAACACCATTGGGACAGCAGGGTGGAAGGGCTTGACCAACGCTGCCCCCGTTTTCCAAGAGGACCCGTCCTCGATTGAATCTTTCGAGCCCCGTGCGGCGCGCAGCCAAATGATGACGATCTGGACTCAGCTCGCAGACCGCAAGGCAAAGAGGGAACCTTCCAGGCAGCCAAGCTGCTCGACGCAAAGAGCGGCCTTTGGAGTTCCCAAGAATCGACCCTTCCATAGTTGCGACAGGCAACCACTGCACGAGTGTGGGAGAGCGAATCGCAAGCATTGCGTGAGGTCCTGCGCGTTTTCCCCTCTTTGCTATTTGGCACATCGTTTGCGCCGAAGTGGGCGCAGCGTTCGACCGGAGCACTGCATGGGAGAGGGAGGAGCCCCACCCCGATCCGGTCAAGGAGAGAGACGGTGTTGGTTCCAAGAGTTCCCCGCGCGATCGCAGCGCCCCGCAAGCGCCATTTTGCCCGGACCTACGTGCAGGTACTTGCCGCCATAATCCTGGGTGCCGCAATCGGCTATTTCCATTTGGAGACCGGCCACAGCCTGAAGCCGCTCGGCGATGCCTTCGTCGATGTCGTCAAGATAATCACCGTACCTGTCATCTTCCTGACAATGGCGACCGGCATTGCCGGCATGAGCGATCTGCAGAAGGTCGGCCGAGTTGCCGCCAAGGCGATGGTCTATTTTCTCACCTTTTCGACGCTCGCTTTTGTTGTCGGGCTGATTGTCGCGAATATCGTTCAGCCTGGCGCCGGCCTCAACATCGATCCGGCCTCGCTCGATGTCCAAGCCGTTAAGGGCTATGTGGCCACGGCTCACGAGCAGTCCGTGACCAGCTTCCTGATGAACATCATCCCGTCAACGATTGCCAATGCCTTCGCGGAAGGCGACATCCTGCAAGTCTTGTTCCTCTCGGTCCTGTTCGGCGCGGTCTGCCGCTACAACGGCCGCTCGCTCTTCTCTCTCGTCCGATACATCAAGGACGAGCTGCTGCTCGCAATGTCCTCCTCAGAGGCCGCGCTGGCCTCGCTCATGGAGAAGATGGAAAGGGCCGGCGCCACGCATTCGGTCGTGGGTCTCATTCCATTCAATCTGGACGGCACGAATATGATGCTCGCCGCCCTTTTCATCGCCCAAGCGACGAAAACTGATCTCCCGATCGGCTGCCGGATCCTCATGCTGTTTGTCGCATTGTTCCCTTCGAACGGAACAACCCGCATTACCGGTGCAGGCCTCGTCACAATGGCTGCAACGCTCTTTCTTGTTCCGGCCGCACCGGTCACCTCCGTGGGGCTTATTCTTGGCGTCGATCAGCTTATGTCCGAATGCCACGCGCTGACGGTTTTTCTCCGCAGCGTAGCGGCAACGCTGGCTGTCACCCGGTCCGGGGCGAGCGGGATAAACGACGATTCGGGGAGCGCCTCACTAGCGGACCGTTCAGCGCTCCGGCGGTGGACGGTCAAGTCGCCCGGCGTGGTGAACACAATTCCCCGTGCGAACGACGCTCAGCTATTGGGGTGGACCCGATGGCGCAAAGCCGTATTTGAGAAACCGCCAGATCGCACCGGCACCTGTGCGCCTGTAGCAACTGCGGGGCACGATCAAAACTGACCCATTTTACACCAAAAAGGCGGCCGTTGCTGCCACGCCGTCCATGGATTGGAGACTCATGTCTAAGCCGACTGCCATCACTGTCGCAGCTCTTCTTTTACTCCTCGCCTTGCTGGCGAGCCAATATAGCGCGAACCTGCACCGGCAGGCGTGGTCGACCGACAGGCAAAAGTGGAGCGGCGCATTCGACAACGATCTCCTTCGCCAATCGCCGGCAACCCGCAAGGCGATGCCGTTCTGGTCATATTCAATGACTACCACAACTGTCCGCATTGCAGACTGGCTGATATCAACTACCAAAAAGCCTTCAAGCATGAACCCAATCTGAAGCTTGTGATCAAACAGTTCCCGGTCCTGGGACCGGATTCCCAATTCCCAGCCTTCGCCGCACTCGCCTCGAGAAAACAGGGAAAGTTCGACGAATTCCACCGCGCCCTTATGATTTCCCCCAGTTGAAGGGTCACTCTCAAGATCGCAGCGCGTGTAGGCCTTGACGTTGAGCAGCTCAAGCGGGAATGCAAGATCCGGCCATCGCAGATGAAATGCGCGGTCCGCGCACTCGCGAAAGGTCTGCACTTAGACGGTACGCCCGCGTTGGTGGTCGGCGATATAGTGGTCGCCGACCTTGTGGACATGGCCAGCTTGCAACGCTTGCATCGCCGATGCGCGCTCAAAGCGTGCTGGCTCTCGTGCGGGGCAGCATCTGTAGACCGGCCACGCTGTTGTTGCCGGAGCGTGCCGTTTGTGGCAGCTGGCTTTGCTGTCGCTCCTCGTAATCTTGTTGCGGTCATCCAGCTGCCGTGGGCGCCAACAACAATCCTGAGCGCCCGCGCCTGAAGTCGCTGGCCGGGTGCTCGTGAACCGAGCCCGCTTTTCTTCGGCAAGCTCAGGCGGTCTTGGCCCTGCGGCATCGCCCCCTGGCGCGGGGCAGCCTTCGGCTGCTGACGGTCGCCGGCCTGTCGGCCGGCGTCTTTCTATTGTGGCCTTCCCCCTGGCGCAGGGTGGGCAGCACTCCCTTCTAGGCCCGCCGCGGCGTCCCGCAACCCTTCGCTTGTCGCTTTCGGGTCCTCCACTCCGTTCCGGTCCTGCTGATGCAGTCCGCCTCCGACGGCGGGCCTTTCCGGTCGCTTTTGCCGCCCACCCCGCTTCCGGGGAGGGCGCGCGATTGTAGAGCGGAGGACATCACGATGCGTGCAAACAACAAACGTTGCGGCAGCCGACAGGCTGGCGCAGACAGTGGCGGGCGCACCGGCGCCAGCCTTTATCAGGAAATCACCGACCGCATCATTGCCGAACTGGAGCGCGGCACCGTGCCATGGGTCAAGCCGTGGGGCAGGGCAAGGACAGGCCTCGGCCTGCCGCGGAATGCGGCCACCCAGCGCCGATATTCCGGCATCAATATCCTGATCCTGTGGGGCGCGGTCATCGAGCGCGGTTTCCCCAGCCAGAACTGGCTCACCTTCCGGCAGGCGCTTTCGCTTGGCGGCAATGTCAGGAAGGGCGAGCACGGCACCACCATCGTTCACGCTGACCGCTTTGTTCCCAAGAACGAAAAGCAACGCGCCGACACCGATGGCGACGAACCGCAGGCGGTGCCCTTCCTGAAGCGCTTCACCGTCTTCGATGTCGCGCAGTGCGATAATCTGCCCGAACATCTTTACGCCGCCGGCGAGCCTCTGCCTGAGCGCGAGATGGTCCCGCAGGCCGAGGCGCTCATTCATGCAACCGGCGCTGATTTTCGCATCGGCGGCGAGCGCGCCTTCTACATGCCCGGCAGCGACACCATACAGGTGCCGCCGCAGCCGGCTTTCTTCCACCAGATCGACTATTACCGGACCTGCTTTCACGAGCTTGGACACTGGACCGGCCACCCGAGGCGACTCGCGCGCGACCTGTCCGGCTCCTTCGGGTCCAACACCTATGCGCGCGAGGAACTGGTCGCCGAAATCGCATCAGCCTTCATCTGCAGCAGTCTCGGCATCGAGCCGAGCGTGCGCCATGCCGACTACATCGGCTCATGGCTGACGGTTTTGCGCGAGGACAACCGCGCCATCTTCCGCGCCGCAAGCCATGCCTCGAAAGCCGCCGATTTCCTGCTTGGCCGCAATGTCGATGTCGAAGGCGAGGCACATGCCGAAACCGCCTATGGGAGCGCGCAATCCTCACACGCGACCGCCTTGCGCCTCTGATGACGCAAAGCCGCGCGCAACCAACTCGACAGTTCTTTTGAGGTTGCCCTAACGCCGATGGCCGGCGTTGGCGTCGATCGTTCATCGGACCGAGGTTCGCAAAAAAAGAGGGCGGCATTGATGCCGCCCTCTCGTTGCGAAAGCTGCCAGAGCTGGATTAGAAATCCATGCCGCCCATGCCGCCCATGCCGCCGCCGCCCATGCCGCCAGGCATGCCGCCGCCAGCCGACTCCTTCTTCGGAGCCTCCGCGATCATGGCTTCGGTGGTGACCAGCAGGCCGGCGACCGAGGCCGCGTCCTGAAGAGCCGTACGGACAACCTTGACCGGATCGACGATACCCATGGCGATCATGTCGCCATACTCGCCGGTCTGGGCGTTGTAGCCGAAGGTCGCGCCCTTGTTCTCAAGGATCTTGCCGGCAACGATCGATGCTTCCGCACCGGCGTTGGCCGCGATCTGGCGGGCCGGAGCCTGAAGCGCACGACGCACGATGTTGATGCCGGCGGCCTGGTCGGCATTGACGCCGGTGGCCTTGATGTTGGCCGAAGCGCGCAGCAGCGCGACGCCACCACCAGCAACGATGCCTTCTTCGACGGCCGCGCGGGTCGCGTTGAGGGCGTCATCGACGCGGTCCTTCTTTTCCTTGACTTCGACTTCCGTCGCACCGCCGACGCGGATCACCGCAACGCCGCCGGCGAGCTTCGCCAGACGTTCCTGCAGCTTCTCCTTGTCGTAGTCCGAAGTGGTCTCTTCGATCTGCTGCTTGATCTGGGCAACGCGGCCCTGGATCTCGGCCTTCTTGCCGGCGCCGTCGACGATGGTGGTGTTCTCCTTGGAGATCGACACCTTCTTGGCGCGGCCGAGCATGTTGAGGCCGACGTTCTCGAGCTTGATGCCGAGGTCTTCCGAGATGACCTGGCCACCGGTGAGGATGGCGATGTCTTCCAGCATGGCCTTGCGGCGATCACCGAAGCCCGGCGCCTTGACGGCGGCGATCTTCAGGCCGCCACGCAGCTTGTTGACGACCAGCGTGGCCAGAGCCTCGCCTTCGACGTCTTCCGAGATGATGAGCAGCGGCTTCGAGGTCTGCACGACGGCTTCGAGAACCGGCAGCATGGCCTGGAGGTTGGACAGCTTCTTCTCGTGCAGGAGGATGTAGACGTCCTCGAGCTCGGCAACCATCTTGTCGGCGTTGGTGACGAAGTAGGGCGAGAGGTAGCCGCGGTCGAACTGCATGCCTTCGACGACTTCGAGTTCGGTCTCGGCGGTCTTGGCTTCCTCAACCGTGATGACGCCTTCGTTGCCGACCTTCTGCATCGCTTCGGCGATCATCTTGCCGACCGAAGCATCGCCGTTGCCGGCGATGGTGCCGACCTGGGCAACCTCTTCGGAGGTCTTGATCTTCTTGGCGTTCTTGATCAGGGTCGCAACGACGTCGGTTACCGCGAGGTCGATGCCGCGCTTCAGGTCCATCGGGTTCATGCCGGCGGCAACGGCCTTGTGGCCTTCCTGGACGATCGACTGCGCCAGAACGGTCGCGGTCGTGGTGCCGTCGCCAGCGATGTCGTTGGTCTTCGAAGCAACTTCGCGGACCATCTGCGCGCCCATGTTTTCGAACTTGTCCTCAAGCTCGATTTCCTTGGCGACGGTGACGCCGTCCTTGGTGATGCGCGGGGCGCCGAACGACTTGTCGATGACCACGTTGCGGCCCTTGGGGCCGAGCGTGACCTTCACCGCGTCAGCGAGGATGTTGACACCGCGCAGCATGCGCTCGCGGGCATCGCGGGAGAATTTTACGTCTTTGGCAGCCATTTTTAGCTCCTGGCAGGGGCTTCAATCGAGCCCGGGAATTCAGTTGACGAAAGGGCCTGATATGAGCCGATGATGCCCATGATGTCGGATTCCTTCATGATCAGAAGGTCTTCGCCATTGAGCTTGACTTCCGTGCCCGACCACTTGCTGAACAGGATGCGGTCGCCGGCCTTGACGTCCAGCGGGACCAGCTTGCCAGCTTCGTCACGAGCGCCGAAGCCGACAGCGATGATCTCGCCTTCCTGCGGCTTTTCCTTTGCCGTGTCGGGGATGATGATCCCGCCAGCGGTCTTGGATTCGGATTCGACCCGGCGAACGACCACGCGGTCATGCAGCGGGCGGAACTTCGACTTTGCCATTTTCGGATTTTTCCCTGGTGCGCTGTTGAGGGGTTTTTGTTAGCACTCGCGATGGACGAGTGCTAACGCGATAGTGAGGTAGGCTGTAAGCGGGCACTCGTCAAGACGGACGAGGGCAGGCGAGGAGCTCTGGCCCCCTCCCCGGTGGAACCCAACGCATACGCGGCATCCGCGTTGATGGCTGCGAGCCCCACATTTCCATTGAATTCGGCGTCATGACGCCAACTTGCTCGCGCCGCTTCCAAGTCGTCAGTCGTGCTGCCGTCAGCACGAACATAGGGCTGCGCTTCACTTCCCGTCGAAGCCGCGGCAAGCAGCGTCGCCGTCAGCACGCTCCTTTGCAGATGCTTGCCAAAGGTGGACAGTGAGCGCACCTGCGCCGGGCTGTTGGTGCGAACGTAAGACGTCATTGACAACTCCTTTTTGCAAGTCGAGCCCCTTCTCCACCTTCGGCCGCCGTCGACGCGAAGAAGTCCGCATCGCGTTGAAGACGAGCTGCGAAAAAGAGAAAGATGTGTTTGATGGCTGCGGCCCCAACGGTGCCTTCAGATTTGAGATCACTTCCGCCGCGAGCGGCTGAAGCTCCTCGCAACGTCAAATCGAATCTGCTGCCAAGCCTCCAGGAAAGGAGAGCATTGCTCATCTCGCGCTTGTGCATGCAGTCAACCTTCGATCCGTGTTGCCACATCAAGAGCAAATGCCGTGCCAAAGCTCACTGGGAAGTGAACGCATGGCTCTCCCTGAAAACCTCACAAATCCAGCATGGTCAATTGTGCGGAACCCGACATGCGTCTTCTGCCACTGTCAGCTTTCGGACAGGCATGACGCGTTTCGCGCCGACCACCGGTCGATCGGTTTTGGGGCCGGTCTGTTCGCCTCATAAGAGCGCGTTACATTGCGTAGCGGTTTCCCGAGCGCCGCCACATGACACTGGACCTGCAGGTAGCACCGGCTTCTCATCCAGCCTTACTTTGGCCCCCTCGCGTATCAAATTCCCGCTGGCGAGCCCTGCTTTCATAGATCGCACCATGCCGGATGTCTGCTCTGGCGCCCGACCCGCTGGCACGATCTCGATCCGGCATAAGGGCGCAGCATCTTTGCAGGCCGTTTCATCCCGGCGTCCTGCTTGGCTGACAGACCGCACTTGGCGAGCGGTCTCCATGCTCTCTCCAAGGACCATCCCTGCGGCTGGCTTGTCGACCTATGGGCGGGTCCGGCCGCCCGAAACCCTCGCGCCATCAGCTTTTTTCCCCGCCGCCTGCGGCGGCTTCCTCGCGCCGCTTCGCTCACAAAAAAGCTGCCCGCTCGGGTCCTTCACTGTCGCTGCGGCCCTGTCGGATTCAGGCGGTCCTGACGCGCCCATTACGGTGCGCCATCGCAGGGGATGGTCCCCGGCGAAACCACAAAAGGAGACTTCGAAATGACCGCGATCGGTTACGTCAACAAGCAGGAAAACGGCGCCTACAAGGGCCAGTTCAAGACGCTCAGCGTCCGCGCCGACATCGATATCGTCCCCAACCAGGCCAAGAGCGCCGATAACCATCCCGACTTCCGGGTGCTTACGCAAGGGGTCGAAGTCGGCGCTGGCTGGATCCGCACCGGCGAGACTTCCGGCAAGGATTATGTGAGCCTGTCGATTGCAGCGCCGGAGTTCGGACCGCGCAAGCTCTACGCCAATCTCGGCCGAGCCGCCGGCCAGGACGATCACGACACCTACGCCATCATCTGGAACCCGGCCGACTGACCGGCCGAGATAAGAGCCTCGCGCCGCAGCCCCGGCGCGGGGCTCATTCCCAGGAGTTCCACCCAAACCCCGTCCGCCCTAAAGGGCGGCGAAAACTCTCCCCCGACTCTTCGCCCGTCCCCGAGACGATCTCCCTCGCCCATCCTCGCCCTCGCTTGTCCGAAGCGAAACGAGGATCATCATGGACGACGAAAACGAACGCGCGGCCCGCGCGAAAAAGGGCAGCCCGTTTCTCAGCACAGCCCAAGCCGCCTTCTATATCGGGCTCTCCCAGCGCACGCTCGAAAAGATGCGGCTCAAGGGCGGCGGCCCGAAATTCCGCAAGCACGGCCGCTATGTCCGCTATCACATCGACGAACTCGACCATTGGTCGAAAGGACACCCGCAGCACTCCATCGCCGGCGATGGCAAGGCCGGTTCCGGCCAGGGCGGCACGGGAGGCCGTTCATGAGGCGGCGCCCTTCCATCCATCTGATCGGCAGCCGCCTGAGGCGTGTTCGAGCCCGTAAGACGGTCGCCTTGGCCGCGGCCGGTCTCGGTCTTTTGGGCTTCACGGCGCTGGGAAAGCCCGCCCCTTGGCTGGTCTGGAACGCCTCGGCCAGCGCGCCGATCGGCCTTTACCGCATCGCTGCGGGAGCGCTGGCGCGTGGCGATCTCGTGCTCGTGCGCCCGCCTGAATACGCGGCGTATCTCGCCGCCGAGCGCAGCTATCTGCCTCGCAATGTGCCGCTGGCAAAACGTCTTGCAGCGCTGCCGGACGATAATGTCTGCGCCTTCAATGACGCCATCATCATCGGCGGCGACATCGTCGCGCGCCGGCTCAAAATCGACGCCGAAGGCCGACCTTTGCCATGGTGGAACGGCTGCCGAGCGCTCGGGGATAACGAGGTTTTCCTGCTCGGCAGCGACAAAAACCGCTCCTTCGACAGCCGCTATTTCGGGCCTGTTCCCACTCAAAATGTCATCGGGAGGCTCGTACCACTATGGACCGAGTGACCCTCCTCTTGTTGGGCATGATCGCCATTGCGCCATGCGCCTGTTCCGCCTCGACCGGCGCTGAGCCGGTCGCCATCTCCCAAAGTCCGCAGCTGCGAAAGTGGCAGACGTTGGTATCGGAAGCAAGCCGGCGCTTCCATATTCCCCAAGCCTGGATCTATGCCGTCATGGCTGCCGAAAGCGGCGGCAAGACAATGCGCGGCGGCCGCCCCATCACCTCCCCCGCTGGCGCCATGGGCCTCATGCAGGTGATGCCCGGCACCTATGAAGAGATGCGGGTCGAACACGGCCTTGGGCCTAACCCCCACGATCCGCGCGACAATATCCTGGCCGGCACGGCCTATCTCAGTGCCATGTATGACCGCTTCGGATTTCCTGGCCTGTTTGGCGCCTACAATGCCGGTCCCGAGCGCTACGACGAGCATTTGAAGCGTGGCAAACCGCTGCCAGAAGAGACCGTCGAGTACCTCGACCAACTCAAGGCGGCCGGAGTTTCGGCGGCCGACATCGAGGCGTTCGAAAGCCAATCTGTCGCTCCAAAGGCGCAAATCGCTCCTCTCGGACGGTCGCTGTTCTTCATTCATGACGGTGTTCACTCAGGCGTGCGAAACGGCGATCTCTTCGTGCCGCTCGGCAAGGACGGCGCGCAGCCGAAGGAGCCGGTGCGTTAGCCATGGCGGACGGGGGCGCGTCTGGCGGGGCTGGGCGCGGAAGGCAAGATAAAGGTACCGCCTCCAGGAGGCGGTTAAATCTTTGTCTGCACATCGTTTTTCCGGGAGGCTGCCGCCGGTGCCAAGAGGGTTTGACGTGTAAGTGTCTGATTTTGCTTGATATGTCTGGGAGGCTCGCATTAAGGATGACGAGTTCAGGCCGAAGCTCGGCAAAATCGGGTCGCGCGGCTCGAAGGCCGGCAAACGCTATGCCGGCCAGGTTCGTGCGGCGATCAACCGGGCTGGCGGCCGGCCGCAACGCGGTGGTCGCTTCACAGGAAGCCGGACAGGGCGCGGCGGGGCGGCCGCCGCACTGCTGAAATCGCGCGACCGGTATGCCGCCTTCCGCCAGCGCCGGGTGATCGTCAAGGCGCGGGTCGTCAAGCTCGCCGGCAAGGGCGCGGACGGGGCGCGTGCCCATCTACGCTATCTTCAGCGCGACGGGGTCACCCGCGAAGGTGAACCTGGCGAGCTCTACGGCGCCGACAGCGGCCGCGTCGACGGCAAGGCGTTCATCGATCGCGCGGACGGCGACCGCCATCAGTTCCGCTTCATCGTCGCTGCCGAAGACGGCATCGAGTACGACGACCTCAAGGCGCTGACGCGGCGGCTCATGGCGCAGATGCAGGAAGACCTCGGCACGAAGCTCGACTGGGTCGCGGTCGATCATTTCAACACCGGCCACCCGCACAGCCACATCATCGTCCGTGGCAGGGACGACCGTGGCGAGAACCTGGTCATCGCGCGCGAATATATCTCATCTGGCATCCGCGAGCGGGCGGCCGAGCTGGTCAGCCTCGATCTCGGTCCGCGAACCGACCGCGAGATTGAGCTTCGCCTGCGCCGGGAAATGGAGCAGGAACGCTTCACCAGCATCGACCGTCGGCTGCTCAGCATGCGTGATGATGACGGCCTGGTCTCGCCGGGCGGTCCCGACGCCATTCGCCAGACGCTGCACCAGGGACGGCTGCGCAAGCTCGAGCGGATGGGTCTGGCCGCGGAGGTCGGCGCTGGCTCCTGGCGCCTCGACGATGAGCTCGAAGCCACGCTGCGCCGCACCGGCGAACGCGGCGACATCATCAAGACCATGCACCGCGAACTGACCGGCAAGGGGCTTGCCCGCAGGGCCGCCGACTGGGTGATCCACGATCGATCCGGCGAGCCCGTCCAGTCTCTCGTCGGTCGCGTTGTCGCGCGTGGACTGGCCGACGAGATCAATGACCGCCATTACATGATCGTCGACGCCGTCGACGGTAAGAGCCATTGGATCAACATCGGTAGAGGCGAGGCGATGGAAACGATGCCTAATGGCTGCATCGTGCGTGTCGCGCCAAGGAACACCGAGCCGAGGCAGGTCGATCGTACCATCGCCGAAATCGCCGCCGCGCATGGCGGCCGTTACGACGTCGATATGCACCTGAAGCATGACCCATCCGCCACCGAGAGCTTTGCGCGAACGCATGTGCGGCGGCTGGAGGCGATCCGCCGCGCGACCGGCGGCGTCGAGCGAGAGCCGAACGGCACCTGGCTCATCGCGCCGGACCATCTCGATCGCGTCGCGAATTATGAGGGCCAGCGGGCCAGGGCCGAGCCTGTCGTTGCCGACAAGCTCTCCTCAATGGCGCTGGAGCGACAGGTCAGCTTCAACGGCGCCACCTGGCTCGACCGGGAGCTGGTTGCCGATAGACCCGAGCCTTTGCACGGATCCGGCTTCGGCCGCGACGTGAGAGAGGCGCAAGCTCGCCGGCGGCAGTGGCTGATCGCGCAAGGCCTCGCGCATAAAGAACAGGATGGGATCGTCTATCGAGCCAACATGCTTTCGATCCTGCGCCAGCGAGAACTGAACCGTGTTGCTGGCCAACTGTCGGAGGAACTTGGCCTGCCCTATGCCGAAGCGCGATCCGGAGGACGAGTAGAGGGTACGCTCCGCCGCTCCGTCGAGCTTGCCAGCGGAAAATATGCCGTCGTTGAAAAGTCGCGCGAGTTCACGCTGGTGCCATGGCGGCCGGTGCTTGAGCGCCATGTGGGCAAGGAGGTCTCCGGTGTCGTAAGTGGGGAGGGGATTTCATGGACCGTCGGCCGGCAAAGGAGCGGACCTGGTGTTTCGTGAGATGGTGTACAGCTTTTTAGCCAGCGGCGCGGGCAGCCATGCGAGCCCGCGTAGACCTTATGGCCGCACGCCCGCAATCGGTCGCATGGACCTGCCAGGCGGGGCGGCTTTGGAGCGTTCGGACCCGACACGCTGCGTGAGTGGCCAGACTTCGAGCGCTCGAAGATGCGGACTGTTGTCTGCTGGCCGGCGTTATTCCGGCTGGCCTATGACCGCGGCGCAACAGTTCACCGCTGAAGTTGCCACGGGCGAACATCGACAAGAGAAAAAACACCATTGCGCGATACAAATCGCCGTTGAAAGCGTTTAGGTTGCATGCGCTTCGCCAAGTAAACGGATACCCCAGAAGAGAGCCATGACCACGGCCCGCCATATCGTGACGCTGCTTAAAAGCCACATTGCCGGCGACGAGGATCGTTTCCTCTCTATCGCGATGCAGCTTGCTGCGCATGAGGCACGTCAAGGCCATGGTAAGCTTGCTCAGGAGCTCAAGGATCTGGTCGACGCAGCCAAGAGCAGGGACGCCCGGATTGTCAAGAGCAGTCGGCCGGTTCCCCTTTTTCAGCCAAAGGGCGAGCTCGCAGGGCTCCTGCATGTGCGCTATCCGGACCTGCGACTGACCGACATGATTTTGCCGGACAGTCTGCGCTCGCGCCTGCACCGCGTGCTGGGAGAGCAGCGCCAACAAGCAAGCTTGCGCGAGCACGGGCTTGTTCCCCGTCGCAAACTGCTTCTGGTCGGCCCGCCAGGATCAGGCAAGACGATGACCGCATCGGCATTGGCCGGGGAGCTTCATCTGCCCCTTTTCACGATCGTCCTCGATGGTTTGATCACCAAGTTCATGGGAGAGACTGCCGGAAAGCTGCGGCTTGTTTTTGATGCAATGCAGGCGACGCGGGGCGTCTACTTCTTTGACGAATTCGATGCCATCGGCGCGCGTCGAGGCGAACGCCAGGATGTTGGCGAGATTCGGCGCGTGCTGAATTCGTTTCTGCAGTTTCTCGAGCAAGACGACAGCCACAGCCTGATTATTGCGGCAACAAATCATCCCGAGCTGCTCGACAGAGCTTTGTTCCGCCGTTTCGACGATGTCATCGAATACGCCGTGCCCGATCGGCCGATTATAGAGGCGCTGCTTCGGGCTCGACTCGACCGCTTCGACACCAGAGGGCTTGCCTGGAACGAGGCGATCTCTCAGGCAGAGAGACTGTCGCAGGCCGAGATCACGCGCGCGGCCGACGACGCTGCAAAAACCATCATATTGCGGGGGGGGAAGCGGATCACCTCGGAAGCGCTCATCGACGCTCTGAAGGAACGCCGGCAGGCGTCGCTGTTTGAGTAGCGACAGCACAGATCATAATGGCAGACGATTTTCCGCGCGACCGCGCCCATATCCACCTTCGCAACAACGGCATTCGGGAAGCCTATCGGCGGCCCAACCAACTTATACATGCACCGCCGCTGCCGGCGCGTGATCGGGCGTCGCATGCTGCGGCCTTGACGCAATCCATCGAACAAGCGGTCGAAAGTGCACGCCAGCAGATTGCGGCGCGTGACCCCCAGCTGTCGGTCGGCACGCCTGGCTTTTACCTCGCGATCGATCTGCCCATGTCCGGACGGGCGGCCCTCGACCAGTTGGCCGATCGTCGCCAGCACATGGAGCTGGTCGCCGTCCATGAGCCAACTCAACCCGGTGCTCCCATCACAGCGTCGGTGTTCCTGCCGCAAAGCGCGCAAGCCTATTATTTGCGGAAAGTCGAGGCGTATCGAGACGTTGATACTGACCGCGGCAGACCGCGCAACGAGCCGCTCGTCTCCCGCATGGAGACAGTCAGGCTGGCGACTGCACGATCGTTGTTTACCGACCACGACGACCTCTTCCCCCAGGCCGCTGACGAGCAGGTGTGGTGGGAAGTCTGGCTGCGCGACGGTCGCCGCGAGAACTTCGAGCACATTGCCGAAGCCCTGAACATCACTTTGCGCACGCATGCGGTTAGGTTTCCGGAGCGGGTGGTCATGCTGGCCCTCGCCAGCACGGCAATGCTCGACCGCATGATTGCGCACAGCGATGTCGTCGCCGAGCTGCGGCGCGCGAAGGATACGCCGTCCTTCTTCCTGGGCCTTGGCGGCGCGGAGCAAAGGGACTGGAGCGACGAGCTTCTCGGGCGCGTCAGACCGCCTCAATCCGATATTGCGGTCTGCATTCTCGACAGCGGCGTGCGTCGCACCCACCCGTTGATCGAACCCGCACTTGCCGTTTAAGACTGGCACACCGTCAAACCGGCATGGGGCAGCGACGACACACCTGCGTGGAGCGGCCACGGGACGCGAATGGCAGGTGTCGGCCTGTACGGTGATCTGGTCCCGCTCCTGGTCGGAGGCGATCCAGTTCCATTGCCCTTTCGGCTGGAGAGTGTTCGTATCCTTCCGCCAGAAGACGAGGCAAACGATCCAGAACTCTATGGCGCGATCACCGCGGAAGCGATCGCCCGCGCCGAGGTGCAGGCGCCGGAGCGCCGCCGCGCGATCGCAATGGCTGTGACAAGCGCCAGTCCGGCGCGTGGAAGGCCCACATCGTGGTCTGCCGCTATCGACCAACTCTGTTTCGAAGAGGAACAGCGACGCTTGATCGTTCTCTCTGCCGGCAACATCGGCGATGACCTCATGCCGGCCGAGCATTTGACGCGCAACGATCTGGAAGCAGTCGATGATCCTTCTCAGGCCTGGAATGCGCTGACGGTCGGCGCTTTCACAGAAAAGGTCGATATCATTGACACCGACTTTTCGGGCTACGCTCCGATCGCGCCGGTCGGCGAGCTCTCGCCGCGCAGTCGCACTTCGGTCGTTTGGGACAGGCAGTGGCCGGTGAAGCCCGAGGTCGTCTTCGAAGGCGGCAATCTCGCCCATGACGGTGTGTTGCCCGGCGAGCCGATCGACGATCTGCAGATATTGACCACTTTCTGTCGACCCGAACTGCGCCACTTCACCACCCTCGGAGATACGAGCGCGGCAACGGCCCATGCCGCACGGATGGCGGGACTAATTCTATCAGCGCGCCCCGAGCTGTGGCCTGAATCGGTTCGCGCCCTGATCGTCCACTCGGCCGAATGGACTCCGGCGATGCGCGCACGCATCGATGCGTGCAACGGAGCGAAGGGCGAGATCCAGGCGCTCGTGCGGCGCTATGGTTACGGCGTGCCAGATCTTGGGCGCGCGCTTCTGTCAACGGTGAACGACCTCACGCTTATCGTTGAAGATGAGCTTCAGCCTTTCCAGCGCGAGGGCGGCGCGGCTGCCAAAACGCGTGACATGAAGCTGCATCGCCTGCCTTGGCCGAAGGAGCAGCTCGCGGCGCTCGGCGCTGCCCAGCTCCGCGTCACGCTGTCCTATTTCATCGAACCCAACCCCGGTGAACGCGGATGGACCCGCCGGCATCGTTACGCGTCCCATGGTCTTCGGTTCAGAGTAAAGTCAGCGACCGAGACAGTCGACGAATTCCGAGCCCGCATCAATCAGGCCGCTCGGGACGAGGAGGAAGGGGCGCCTGCTGGAGGCGGAGAAGAGTGGCTGCTCGGCACCTTCCGCGATCGCGGCTCGTTGCACGCCGATTTCTGGTCGGGCAGCGCCGCCGATCTCGCCGAGCGTGACGCGATCGGCGTGTTCCCGGTCGGGGGCTGGTGGAAGGAGAAGCCTTACCTGGAACGCGTCGACGCTCTGGCTCGGTACGCCCTGATTGTGACGATTCGGGCGCCTGGGGTCGATGTTGACATCTTCACACCCGTCGAAGCAGCCCTGACTGTCGAGACGTCGGTCGAGACCTGATGCAGCACTGTCCAAACCGGCCAACAACGGAGGTTTGACCAGCCTCTGGTGCCATGGCGGCTGGTGCTGGATCATCACGTCGGCACGGGATCATGCGCGGAGGACGATAGGCCGGCAAAGGAGCGGGCCAAGCGTGTCATAATGGCGCCCATGGTCACGCCCACAAGCCGCGCCCCCTGCGTCTACGGAGAGGTGCGCGTCTGCTTAGGCGGCCGAGACATCGCTTACCTGATCAACGCGCTCCGTATTTGCGCCTGTAAGCGGCAATGAAATCGTCGTCGCTACAGATGCAGCGGCCGCTGGAGTCCTTGGCCTTCGGATCGTGCAAGTGAGAGCCAAGGGGGCGCAGAAGATTCACCCGAGTGCTCGTCGTCGGGCTCATGGGAAACCCCGCACTATGCTTGACCAAATCCGCGGCAAGCATAATCCCGGCAAGCACCGACTGAAAGGCCATCGGAACCACAGTTCGAACGCGGCGACTTCCTTCGCTAAGCTGGAACACCAGACCGCCGCAGATAGCCTGCTGATAAAAGGAGCGCAGGGGCTGGCCGACAAACGGGGCTAGCGGTTCAAACGGCACAGCCATCGCTGTAGCCACGCGAACTACAAAGTCGTTGGGAACTCCGGCATTTGTCTGCAGGAGCGTTTTCACCTGCTCGTGTGCTTCCGGTATTCCGAGTTCCTCGGCAATCAGCTGGTGCTCGTCCTTGGATTTTCCGGATGGCAGGTACATGCAACAAAGGCAAGCCTGGCCGTCATCGAAACCATGCCGGGAGATACCGAGATCGTGCTCCTGCATCCAAGCGTTTGCGATCCATCGCGGCAGTGCACCTTGGACAGCCAGACGGTCGGCGGCGGTGTCAAGCGCCACACCCACTTGGTCTAAGACCCAATTGCCCCGGCGCGCAACATATTCTGCCCACGTCAGAGGGTGCGCCTCGACCTCAAGGCCAGTCGATCTAAGGGCGGTGGCTGCAAGAACCGCCTTGGACATACCAATCTCCGCCTGGCCGGCCAATGCGTAGCGCTGCAGGTTTGAGAGTTCGATCGCTTCGTGATCGATTACATGCAGACGACCCTTGAGATCGGGTTGTCTCGCTAGCGCCCAAAGCGAGCCATGGCCTATCGCACCGAGCCCAACGAGGTGGGTTTCGCCAAGGTCGACTGGGAAGTCGATCGGGCCAGCCTCCCCGGCTTTGGTCTTGTCGTAGCTGCATAGCGAGAGGTCGATGGTTTCGTCCAACTCGGCGCCGGTCAACTGGGCGGCGAAGATAGTTCGAAAGACGTTGGCGGCGCCGAAGCAACTGGCGGCGCCAGCTCCAAAAGGCAGCAGACTTGGGCCAGAGCCCACCGGGTCCGTACGCGACAGCTTTGCCGCCCAACCGTCCGATCCCACGAAAAAGATCGGGCACCGGAGTGATGGGCGCGTTACCCCTGCAACGACGCAGACGGTGGCAGACTTGCCGGAACGCCGGATGCCGACTTTTGGATTGATCGACTTTGCCAAGCGCTCCAGCGCTTGGGCTTGAGAGCTCGCCGCGCTGTCCAGCGGGAGTATCGCCAGAACCGGGTAGAGCCTAGCGAGCAATCTCACCGCAAGATCTAGTGTCGCCTGGCCTTCGGCGCAGGAAGCGGCCTGATGGTCGAAGGCGACTGCCACGACCTGCTTTTCAAGAGCTGCTTTGAAGTCTCCCAGATGAAAATCGGCCAGGACCTGAGATGCCGCCGTGGCGGCACGATCGATGAAGTTAGCGAATGCCATTGTTCAACTCGATATCATGATCATTCGCGACAGTGCCGCGGGAGGGAGCGCATTCCATTTGGCCTTTTCGTCAAGCCGATAGGCGGCGACCCGAGCAAAATCGAAAGGCTCGCGGGCGAAATTCGGCACTACCAGCGACAGACACCCAACCGTGGTAGCAACCGCATAAGCGTCGTCCGTCGTCGAATGGTAGGCGCGGCCCGGATGGCTGTGAATCTGGGCCAAGAGTTTCAGGCCGCTTTTGTAGAGCCAGACATTGAGCCGGTGCAGTTCTTCGGCCGCAACGATCACGCAAACGCCATCGTTTGTCCGAATGTGACGCTGCGCCGGGATAACCGTCTCTGTTACGGCAAAGTGCCGGTCTTGCTGAACGCCGACCCAGAGCGCCATCCCCTCATTGCCTTCGCGACCAACTGAGCGCAGATGCCCATGCGTGGTCGAGATGCAGCCGCGCGGGAGAGTCACGATCGTTACATCTCTCAAACCAGTCATTCTTGTATCGCCTGAGGGGATACCACCATTCCTACGATTGCCGGTGGGAGTTGAATCTGCAACTGCTCTATAGGAATGATTCCGTACTTGATGATCTTGTCCAGGATGAAGGCCAAACAGCCTTCGCCAGAACCCCGATGAAGTAGCCATGGATCACCTGAATGGGCTGGATTGTCGTGGTATTCCCGGACGCCCGCCATGCACAGGAATGGTTCGTCCTCGGGACTGTTGGCCTGGATGAAGTCCGTCAGCGGCACGGCGTTCTGCTGGATGAGAGCTCCTATCATCTCCGGCGGCGTTCCGGGCAGCGGCGGACGTCTAAGCATTTTCAGGTATAGATCTTTCCGGGCAATCGGATGACGCGTAAACGGATCGACGAAGACCACGGACGGTGGTCTTAAGTCGTAGTCGGTGAAGTCGACCTCGCTCGCTGCGCTGATCACCCGTGGTTTTAACTTGAGGCTTGCGAAAATGAAGAAAGCGCGCGGAAAGGTCGCCTCGATCAAGAAGCAGCCCTGAGCCCGATAGACATCAGCATATGGCCGGAACCGGCCGATCTCCCGATCAAACTTCGCTCGGGAGACCTCCGGATCCACACTTTGGGGTTTAGGCACCTGCGACGCCCGCCTTCAGGCTGAGGAACAGGGTCACAGTATTCGGGAAACCGAAATCGCCAAGCTTCTTGTCGACGTCGAGCAAGTTGCCGGCCTCATCCTTCAATTCCCAATTCTCGGCTGGTTGGGCGACATTCTGCGTGTTCTCAAGGGCTTTGGTACGAATGACGTGAAGCGGCTGGTTGGGATTGGCTTCGACCTGCGTGGGCTGGCCGTTCACCACCATCGTGATCTCGATCTTGCCCGGCCCGCCGCCGTGATTATCGCCCTTACCCGAATCCTTCGACATTGTCCTACTCCTGTGGCTTGCCAACCGTCCCACGCCCTGGCGCCCACCTGCGAGTGAGACCGGCGGTCTTCAATCGTTCACCCGGCGCCACGGCCGCGAGTACGCGAAAGACAGGGGATAAGCTACCGAATCGGTGCTTGCCTTCTTTTATGGGTGACTTGAGCCGCAAGTAAATGGTCTCAAATTGCTCCTCACAACTATAATCGATTATAGCAATGCGAAAATATTGGCGACACGCCTATTCATCTGCTCTCTCACTCGCCTGCTCCGTGCTTGGCAAGGGGAGCTTTGACTGCGTCACGCGTCCCCCAATCCTGCAACGCATTCACCCGAGCCTGCGCGACACCAGCGCCCGCACCGGCCGTGATCCGCAGAACGAAACGCTGATCGTGGCGTTCTATCGCGAACTGGCGCTGCTGTTCTGGCTAGACGATTGCAACGACGTTGGCCTGATCGCGCCGGAGCAGCTCGCCGCCGTGGAGCAGGCGCTGGGGCACGGCGTACCGTGCGTTCTCTCCGGATTCGAGGGCTGCGCTCAGCTGCGCGCTTCGCTGGTGCTGGATCGGCGAACGGCGCCGGCCACGGTGGCCGCTGGCTGGGAGTACATCCATTTCGAACACTGCGCACTGCCCGAGTTGGACCTGACGCAGATCGACCTGCGCGCCTCGCTGCTGGGCAAGGCTATGCGCGCGCCGCTGCTGATCAGCTCTATGGCCGGCGGCATGCCACGGGCCGAGGCCATCAACCGGCATTTGAGCGAGGCAGCGCAAGCCTTGCGGATCGCCATGTGCGGTTCGCAGCGTGTGAGCCTGCAATCCCGTAACTCCCAGGGGCTAACGCGCGCGCTGCGCCGCCTGGCGCCAGACATTCCCTTGCTGGCCAATATCGGCGCCGCGCAACTGCGGGAGGCCGACGGCCTGGACCTGGCGCGTCGCGCGGTGGACGCGCTGGAGGCCGATGGGCTCATCGTCCATCTCAATCCGCTGCAGGAAGCGGTACAGCCGGGAGGGCGACCGCGACTGGCGCGGCGTCCTGGCGCTGATCGCTGGCGCCGCGCGCATCGTGGGCGTGCCGATCGTGGCCAAGGAAGTGGGGGCGGCCTGTCCGCCTCGGTGGCCTGTGCGCTCGTCGAGGCGGGCGTGGCGGTAATCGATGTCGCCGGCGCCGGCGGCACCAGTTGGGCCGCAGTGGAGGGCGAGCGCGCCCGCAATGCCGCCGACCGTGCAGTGGCGATGTCATTCGCCAATTGGGGGATTCCCACCCTGACCAGCGTGCAGGCGGTGCGTCGGGCGCTGCCAACGGTGAAGCTGATCGCGTCGGGCGGGATCCGCGATGGCGTCGACGTGGCCAAGGCCATCCGCCTGGGCGCGGACATCGCCGGGCAGGCGGCCAGCGTGCTGGGCGCGGCGACAGTGTCCACCGAGGCCGTTGTCGCGCATTTCGAGATCGTCATCCGCCAGTTGTTGGGTCACCATCAAACCAATTTGACGCCCCGGGACAATATCGTCCGGCATTGTCCGGTGTGCGACGATGTTGGGGATGCGACATAGGCGGATTGCCGTGTATTAAACCGCTTTTCCTTTGGCACGCATATTGCGCCCTATCGGTAAACCTCGTCATGGGCCGGCGGCAATCGCTCGGAGATTGTCGAAATAGCACAATCTGCCGGGGTGACATCCGGCCCGACTAGAGCAGGACCTTTCAGATGATGCAGAAAAGCAAGCGGCCATACTCGCGGGGAAATAGTCGCGTCAGGGCTGCATGGACGCTCTTTCCTGGTTGTTTCGGCGACGGACGCCAACTCTTCAATCGGCACCCGAACCAGTGCCTGGATGTCCAAGGAGCGCCCCTGTTGCGCGTGCCTGGCTGCACCCGCGTGCTGGCTCTCCTCCAAGGCGACGCTCGGCGCTGCTGCAGACCGGCGACGAGAACCCAACTTCAAAATTAGCATTCCGAAAACCGAAAGAAGTGAACAGGTATGTCCAGGATCGGCGCTTTGACGCGCGCGGCATGGCGATCGGCAACTCAGACGCTGGCCAAGGGTTCGAAAAGTTTACACCCGACGCTAGCGCCGGCCGATTTCAAGCGCGCACTTACGATCAACGATCGATATGGCGGGCTCACTGTCAATGTCCCCAAAATGCCTTTCTGGCTGACCGGGGGTGAAGCCTTCGTCTACCGCCGGACTAGCCACGGCGAGCAGCAGTTCATGCAGGTCGATGCTGCCACGGGTTTCAAGCGGCCCGCTTTCGATCAGGCGCGTCTGGCGGCAGCGCTAAACAAGGTGAGCCATGAGAGCTATCAAGCCGGCAATCTTCCGTTCGACCGTTTCGAACTGAGTGAGGATGGTCGCAGGCTCGACTTCCAGATTGAAGACACCCGGTGGAGCTGCGACCTTGCAAGCTATGACTGTACCAGCACCACATTCGATGCAAGGAAAGGGGACCGTAGGGAGCTCAGCCACCGCTACACGCCGCCAGCGGAGAACAACCCCGACAAGAGCAACGCGTCGCCCGACGGCAAATGGATCGCCTATATCAAGAACTGCAACGTTTTCCTGCGCAGCGAGGACGGATTGCAGGATGTTCCTCTGAGCCGGGACGGAGCCGAAGGCAATTGCTACGTCTTTTCGACGCTGAGCTGGTCGCCGGACTCGCGCCACCTCGCCGCTTACCTTGTTCGCCCCGGCTATAGGCGAGAGGTCCGCTACCTCAATTCATCGACGGACCAGTTGGAGCGGGAATATTCAACAATATTCTATCCCAGGCCGGGCGATGTCCTTCCGCTGCCCCAACCAGTCCTGTTCGACATTGCCGGCCGGCGCCAGATCGTGATTGACGGTGCCCTCTTCTCGAACGTCTTCGAACTTTCCCCTCTCCGGTGGTGGGCGGACAGCCGCGGCTTCACTTTCGAATATAACCAGCGCGGGCATCAGCTCTATCGCTTGGTCGAGGTAGACGCCGCCTCGGGCCGCGGGCGCTCCCTGATCGATGAGACCAGCGAGACATTCGTGGATTATTTGCCGCTGGGGCATGGCCAGGAGGATGCCGGAAAAATCTTCCGTTACGATGTCGATGACGGGAAGGAGATCATCTGGGCATCAGAGCGCGACGGGTATGAGCATTTGTATCTTTTCAACGGCCGGACAGGCGCGCTCGAAAACCAGATCACCCGAGGTGAGTGGGTCGTCCGGAGGGTCAACCATGTCGATCCGGTGAAGCGTCAGATCTGGTTCGAGGCGAGCGGGATGAACTCGCAGGAGGACCCCTATTGGGTCCATGCTTACCGCATCGGCTTTGACGGCAAGGGACTGACTGCACTGACGCCCGAACCGGCCAACCACCATATCGAGTTCTCGCCTGACAGGCGCTATTATGTCGATCTCTGGTCACGCATCGATCTGCCCCCGCGCATGGCACTCTACCGCGCCAGCGACAATGCCAAGCTCCAGCAGATCGAGACGGCCGACATTTCCGAGCTCGTCGCCGCAGGCTGGCAGCCGCCGCTCAGTTTCCATTCCAAGGGGCGCGACGGCAAAACTGACATCTGGGGTGTGCTCCACCTGCCAGCCAACTTCGACCCGACGAAGAAATACCCGGTTGTGGAGAATATCTATGCTGGACCCCACGGCTCCTTCGTCCCAAAATCCTTCTCGCGGTGGACAGAGCCGCTCACGCAGCTGGGCTTCGTCGTTGCTCAGATCGACGGCATGGGCACCAACAACCGCTCCCGCGCCTTCCATGATGTTGCTTGGAAGAATCTGAAGGACGCAGGATTTCCCGATCGCATTCTGTGGCACAAGGCGGCGGCCGCGCAATATCCATGGTACGACATATCCAACGTCGGCATTTTTGGCGCATCCGCCGGCGGCCAGAGTGCAGTCAGCGCGCTGCTCTTTCACCCCGATTTCTACAAGGTCGCCGTCGCCAAAAACGGCTGCTTCGACAACAGGATAGACAAGACCTGGTGGAATGAACTGTGGATGGGGTGGCCGGTCGGCATTGAATATTCGCAATCCTCCGCCGTTGACAATGCTCACAGGCTGCAGGGCAAGCTGATGATCGCGGTCGGCGAAATGGATGATAATGTCGATCCGTTTTGCTCGTTCCAGCTTGCCGATCGACTCATCAAGGCAGGAAAAGATTTTGACATTGTCTACGTTCCTGGTGCCAATCACCATACTCTAGGCACCTACACCGAGCGCAAACTCCTAGACTTCTTCGTTCGCAACATTCTCGGTCAGACCCCGCCCGACTGGAACAGCAAACCGATCGAGCTGGAGTAGCTTGTGGCTCTTGCAATTGTTAGCTCGCCTTATCGGCTGTAATCAGGGCGAGGCGCGAGCAAATCTGCACCGAAGGACGATCGTGGAGTCTAGGACTTGCGCTGCGTATTGAGGATAGGCTCGCCGCGACGTTGGTCTGAGCAAACTGCTTGATAGGCACGCCTGCAGACCGCGTGTGTGCGATTGCAAGATCCCCTATCAGCCTGGTGTGAAGCGTTCAGGGGAAAAGCCGCACCCAACGCCGCTTCCGCTCGCCGTAACGCTACGGCGGTGCGGCCCACCCGATCCGCTCGACGAGCATAGGAACACATAGGTCCCCGAACGGACGATTACCTTGGCAATAGAAGACCCTCGTCGGTCATCGCCGCTGTGGGTGGCAGCCCGTCGGTCTGGAGCTGCCACGATTCTCATCCTCGCGTCACATATGAGCTGAAGCTTTCCGGATCGGGTATCCAATCGGCATCCAGTTGCTCGGCGATATGGTTGAATTCTACCTCAGGACAAGAGTGAGTAGAGCAGCCCCGCTACGAAAATCCTATCCTGGTTCGTTTGACGCATCGACTATTCAGATTGATTGGCGTGATACCCGGCGCGGCCGCAACACGCTAGGCCGTCAACCGCTGAGCAGAAAACCAGCCTTCGCCTTCCGCGGCGGCGGACCTCGTCAGCCTTTCGAAAGCTTGCCTGAGTAGGTTGCTCATGTGATCTGTGGAAGTGAGGCTAGCGTGCACCCGTACAAACTGGACATTCATCGTAGCAGCTTGGCTGCAGGTGCAGCACGCCGTACCGCACGAGCAAGCGGACAAGCCGGCCAAGCCGGTTTTGAGCAGCACTTGGGCGAATTGCAGGCGGCGGATGAGTTGATGAGTGCACCAGGCGAGGATGTCCTCGTCAATGGCTCGCATGGCAAAGGTGAGTTGAGACCAACGAAGAGGCAGAGGATCCAAAGCAATCTGCAGCATGCTGTCACTGAGCGGCAACCAGGTCAGGTTGGTGACTCAGGCGCTCGCGCGATGATGCAACTCCCTGCCCATCAGGTGGGTACATCGGAACGGGAGGCGCAGCTCGCGATGCAGGGGGATGAGCACGAATACACCCCAGCGCCGCATCTCGATGGGTCGATGCCCTCGACAGTGCAGCCGGATCGTCCAATTGTGGCCCCCGACGGTGCCGACAAGCGTCCTGTTTATTCCAACGATGCCACCGCCATCGAAGGGCTGAAGTCTGCACTCCTTGCGGGTAAAGCCAGGCCGGACACGGTCACTCGCAGCGCAAATTCTCTTTTCGGCTTTAGTCGTTGGCTCTTTCAAAACAAAAAGCCAGGGTTTGCTGCTCGGCTTTACCATCCGTCGCTGAGCCAGGATCTCGAGGAGTACGAGAGTAGGGGTGGTTCCTCCACAGTGGCTGGCGCACTGCGTCAACTGATGAAGCCGATAGGCGGAGCCGCCCCGATTGTGGGTCGCGCTGTCCTGAACCCCCATCCTGACGACGCCGCGCTCACTAGACATTTCAGATCCGCGAGCGGCTACGCAACTGCTCTTAACCATTTCAGTCATTACCTACGTCAAAATGACAAGCTCGGGATTGCGGGCCGGATTTACGATGAATCGCTGGATAAAGATGTTGAGAGCTACAAGGCCGCCTCCTCTACTCGTGGAGCTCCGATCGAATCTGCACTGGTTTATATCCGCAAGCACCCGCCGCGCGTTATACTCGGGAGTCATCTGGAAAACGCGGTCAGCATGGAGGCTCGTCCCCGTGGCGACGCTGCTCAGCATACCGCACCACAGCAGGGATTCGATTGGCCAGAGGAGCTCCTGCCGGTAGGTTATAAGGAGGGCACCGATCTACCATTGTCTCTCGCCCCAACCGCGCACCAACACCAAGCACCCGACTTTGGAGAGGCCGTCCCTCACTTGAACTGGCGCCACGGCGACCAGGGCGCCCCGGAGGGGCTGGTAGCTGCACGGGACAGGAGCAGCCCGCTGCCAAGCGAGGCGGTGCCACATAAATCTGGACGGGGACTCGCTACGCAGCCCAGATTGTGGGCGGAGAAATCCGCCTCGCCAGAGCTCTTTCGACGGCGGGCGGAGCAGGCTCTGCCGGCGTCCGCCAGAGGTGTGGAGACATCCTCCGCGGTTGATGAAGCCGCCGCTCGCCAAGCTTTGGCTTGGTTGCAGCAGGAGATGGAGGGGATCGAACCGATGCAGGATCCTCATAAGGTGGCTACACCGGAATCTGAGGCGCAGCTCGTCAGGCAGAGGGATGAACACGAATCCACCCCAGCACCGCATCCCGGAGGTGGTGGTTCGATGTCCTCGACAGTGCAGCCGGATCGTCCAATTGTAGTCCCCAACGGTTCCGACAAGCGTCCTGTCTATTCCAACGATGCGACCGCTATCGAAGGGCTGAGGGCAGCATTCCACGCGGGTAAGGCCAGCGCGAACACGGTCACTTTCAATGTAAATTCTCTTTTCGGCTTTAGTCGGTGGCTCCTTCAAAACAACAAGCCAGGGTTTGCTGCTCGGCTTTACCATTCGTCGCTGGATCAGGATCTCAAGGAGTACGAGAGTACGGGTGGTTCCTCCACCGTGGCTGGCGCACTGCGTTACCTCAAGAAGTCGACAAGCGGAGCCCCGATTATGGGTCGCCCTCTCGTGATCCCCTATCCTGACGATGCCGAGCTCATTAGAGATTACAGAGCCGCTTCGACCAAGGAGTACCTGGCAGCGCCTGCGACCGGACGGAATCCAGATACCGTGGGCGGCTATACAAATTTTCTTAGACATTTTAGCCAGTATCTGCGTCAAAATAACAAGCCTGGGATTGCCGCTCGGATTCACGACAAATCGCTGGATAAAGATGTTGAGAGCTTCAAGGCTGTCTCCTATGGTAATAGACTAAGTATCGGTTCTGCATTGGCTCACCTCCGGGATATCCTGCCGCGCATTGTGCTCGGGCGCGAAACTGTCCTTGCTGCTCATCCGGCAGACGCAGTCACCAGGCGCGTTGGGGCCGCTGCTGAAGCTGGGCCAGCGGCACCGGCAAGAGCTCCCCAACCCGCCTCGCCAGCAACCGCTAAGCTGCCAGGCACCTACCGCGGCCTTCCACTGGTTGATGTGACCACACTGACGACCAGTTCCTCTGGGGCTCAGATCGGGGCGCTCGATCCGACAGCCCCGTCCAACGTTGCAACGGGGCGGGTGCTCGGCGCCGCCGAATGGCTGAGCGACGCCCATGTCCAGAGAGATTACAATTTGCTGGAGCGGCAACTGCAGGGGATCAATCCGGCGCTCGCTGCCCGGACTCGGCTGGTGGATCCTTCCGTATCCCATCTACTGCGACACACGTCGCCGCAAGACGCTCGAGGCATATTGCAGTCCATCTATAATCAAAACAACGCCACAGCCGACTTCCTGTTCTTGCCAGTGAATAATGGCACGGCTACTAGCCCCGGCACCCATTGGTCGCTGCTGCTCGTTGATCGCCGCGACCCCGAAAGGCGGTTCGCCTATCACTACGACTCCCTCCAGCGAGAGGGATATAACGACGTGCCTGCAAAACAGCTCGCAGGACTGCTGAATGCTACCTTGGCGCCAGCCCCCATGGCCAGACAGACGAACCATTATGATTGCGGCGTATTTGTCCTGGAGGGCACGTGGGCGCTGGTTGAACGATTGGTGAAAGGGCAGCGGCCAGACCACGAGCCGCTGCCCCTCGACAACCTCGTTGCCGATCGGCAGGCGCTGCAAGACCGGCTAAGGAGGCGCTTGCCGCACGAGGAAGAGCCGCGGCAGCTGCTGGAGGATGAACCCGCCTCCCCACCGATGATGGCATTCGAGCCAGGGGAACTGCGGCAACTGTTGGAAGACGAGCCTGACTCCCCACCAATGATGGCGTTCGAGTCAGGGGAACTGCGGCAACTGTTGGAAGACGAGCCTGCCTCCCCACCAATGATGGCGTTCGAGTCAGGGGAACTGCGGCAACTGTTGGAGGACGAGCCTGCCTCCCCACCAATGATGGCGTTCGAGCCAGGGGAACTGCGGCAGCTGTTGGAGGATGAACCCGCTTCCCCACCGATGATGGCGTTCGAGCCAGGGGAACTGCGGCAGCTGTTGGAGGATGAACCCGCTTCCCCACCGATGATGGCGTTCGAGCCAGGGGAACTGCGGCAACTGTTGGAAGACGAGCCTGCCTCCCCACCAATGATGGCGTTCGAGCCAGGGGAACTGCGGCAACTGTTGAATGATGAGCCTGCCTCCACTTGGGCACAAATCAATTCGACCCCACATGCGCGAGCGGACGGTGTTCATCAGCCAGCCCAGGCGCCCTGGCTCCCTGAACGCAGAAGATAACTTTGCGGAGGAGCGGTCACGCAACTGTCGGCGGCGCCGGGCCTCAGGGTGAATGGAGAGGATGGTGTCGCGTGAAGGCGCAACACGCGTGCTGACCGACCTGCATAGTAGGAAGTCGTTCATTGCTCCCAAATCGTATGTGAGGAACATTCCTGTCCCGGCTGCACCGCGCGATGCTAGGTCGCGTTGTTCAGCGGGCCAAGCCGATGACACCTACGAAGCTACTGATCGGGCAGATCGCCGTTGTGTGCGCAATTGTCATTATCGGCGTATGGACGGCAACCCAATGGTGCGCTCAAATGCTGACCTACCAGACGCCTCTCGGCGCACCATGGTTTCTCTTCGCCGGCTGGCCAATCTACAAGCCGTGGAAGCTGTTTGAATGGTGGTTCCACTTCGATGCTTATGCGCCGGAGGTCTTCGACAAAGCCGGTACGCTTGCAGGCGCCAGCGGATTCCTGGGCTGTGCCGCCGCAATCGCAGGCTCGCTTTTGCGCGCGCGACAGCGCGGGTCGGTTACGACCTATGGGTCTTCACGGTGGGCCACGACTCATGAGGTCGAGACGGCAGGGTTGTTACGGCCGGCGGGCGTTTTCCTCGGTAGGCTGAACGATCGCTATCTGCGCCATGACGGCCCGGAGCACGTCATGGCATTTGCGCCGACGCGTTCGGGCAAGGGCGTGGGGCTGGTTGTTCCAACGCTACTTTCCTGGACCGGGTCTGCCATCATTCATGATATAAAAGGCGAAAATTGGCAGTTGACCTCCGGCTGGCGGTCGAAATTCTCGTACTGCCTTCTGTTCAATCCGACCGACCCGAGATCGGCACGCTACAACCCGCTGCTGGAGGTGCGCAAAGGCCCAGATGAGATCCGGGACGTTCAAAACATCGCCGACATCCTCGTCGATCCCGAGGGCGCGCTGGAGCGACGGAATCACTGGGAGAAGACCAGCCATTCACTCCTAGTTGGCGCCATTTTGCACGTGCTCTACGCTGAAGAGGACAAGACGCTAGCCCGCGTCGCCACCTTCCTGTCGGACCCGCAACGCTCGTTTGCCGCAACGCTACGGCGGATGATGACGACAAACCATCTCGGGACGGGGCATAACCCTCAGGTCCATCCCGTAGTGGCCTCGGCGGCTCGCGAACTCCTGAACAAGTCGGAAAACGAGCGCTCAGGCGTCCTCTCGACCGCCATGTCCTTTCTTGGGCTTTATCGTGATCCAACGGTCGCGGCGGCCACTTCGTCCTGCGACTGGCGCATCGCTGACCTAGTGGATGGAGAGCGACCGCTGTCGCTCTATCTGGTCGTGCCGCCTTCGGATATCTCGCGCACCAAGCCTTTGGTGCGACTGATCTTGAACCAGATCGGCAGGCGGTTGACGGAGCGTCTGGAGGGGGACCCGAAGAAGAGCCGTAAGCATCAGCTGCTCATGATGCTGGACGAGTTTCCGGCGCTCGGTCGCCTCGACTTCTTCGAAACGGCGCTCGCCTTCATGGCAGGTTATGGCATTCGCTCCTATCTGATCGCACAATCTTTGAACCAGGTTTCAAAGGCCTATGGCGAGAACAATGCTATTCTCGACAATTGCCACGTGCGAATTGCCTTTTCCTCCAATGACGAACGCACGGCCAAGCGCATCTCGGATGCCCTCGGCACCGCAACCGAACTTAGGTCGATGCGCAACTATGCGGGCCATCGGCTTGCGCCCTGGCTTTCACATGTCATGGTGAGCCGCCAGGAAACCGCGCGCCCGCTCCTGACGCCAGGCGAGGTGATGCAATTGCCGCCGTCAGACGAATTGGTCCTGGTTTCTGGGTTGCCGCCGATCCGCGCCAAGAAGCTGCGCTATTATCAGGATCAGAATTTCACAGATCGGGTGCTGCCTGCGCCGGTGCTGCACGACGGACCCTATGCGGACTGCCCTGCATCACGCCCGGACGGCTGGACTGGACAAGTGTGCAGCGTCGATAGCCGACTTGCTGCGGACGAGGAAAGCGCCGACGCGCCAGTTGAAGACGAGGGAGGCGTTCAGCAGCAACGCCATCCAAGCCTGCCCGAAGAAGACGTTGTTGTCTCTCAAGAGCCCGATCAGGCCGATCTGTACAAGCCCGCAGACGATGACAGCGAAGCGCTCGCGGACAAGCGTGTCATGGATCGGATTTCCACTGCGGCCCGCGCCTACGGTATCAACGAGGGCAGGGGCGACGATGTCATTCCCGGCTTCTGAAGTCCGCTGAGTTGCAGAGCGCACCTCAGCGTAGATAACGGCCATAAGCAATTTTGAGCGTCTGGCCGATGCTTCTCCCGTCGCCGGCGCAACGCCGGGCCGTCGGAACGAGCCGCATGAAGCCGCACCGCATTCGCCATCAGTTTCTGCTTGAGCCGGAGCTCAGCGAGAAACTGGACAACCTCAGTCGCGATCCGTCAACGACCAAATCAGCGATCGTGGCGAAGGCGATCGAGGCGTTCATCGAGCGGCGTGGCGAGAGCGAGTTCGATCGGCGCTACGGCGTAAGGCTTGACCGGCTCTCCCGCGATCTTGCCCACGTCAGGCGCGATTCCGAGGTGATCCTGGAGAGCCTGGCGCTCTTCATCCGCTTTTCGATCACCCTTCACGCCCACACGCCGGTCCCGGATCGGGCAACGCAGGCTATTGCCCAAGAGCGTTTCGAGAAATTCGTTGAGAAGGTCGGCCGCCAGATCGCTTCCGGCAAAAAGTCGCTTAGCAAAGACAATGGTGGGGGAGGGGAAGGATGAGCTCTCATCCCGAGGCCGACCACCGGCGGCGTGTCATGCTGCGCACCGCCATGGGTCCGGCAATCACCGAAGCCCTGGCCGATCCGTCCGTCATCGAGGTGATGGTCAATCCCGACGGCGCGCTGCGACTCGACCGGTTAGGCGAAGGTCGGGTCGATACCGACGTTCACATGCACCCGTCCGAGGCAGAACGTATCATCCGCCTGGTTGCTTCGCACGTGCGCGCCGAGGCGCACGCCGACAACCCGATCGTCAGTGCCGAATTGCCGTCTGGCGAACGCTTCGAAGGCCTGCTGCCACCTGTGGTGTTGGCGCCATGTTTTGCCATCCGCAAGCCCGCCGCGAAAGTCTACACCCTGGCCGACTATGTTGCCGAACGCATCATGCTGCCGCTGCAGGCCGATGCGCTGAAAAAGGCCGTCCGCGAGCGGCGCAACATGCTGATCGCCGGCGGCACTTCCTCGGGGAAGACAACACTCGCCAACGCTCTGCTGGCTGAAGTCGCCGAATGCGACGATCGGGTGATCCTGATCGAGGACACACGCGAACTGCAGTGCGCGGCCAGGGACTGCGTTGCCCTGAGAACAAGGCGGGGCTCGGTCACCCTTGCCGATCTCGTGCGCTCGACGCTGAGGCTCAGGCCGGACCGCATCATCGTGGGCGAGGTGAGGGGCGCGGAAGCGCTCGACATGCTGAAGGCATGGAACACCGGGCACCCAGGCGGCATCGCTACCGTACACGCCAATTCCGCGCGCTCGGCTCTCTATCGCATTGAGCAACTCGCCCAGGAAGCGGTGGTCACCGTTCCCCGCCGGCTCATCGCTGAGGCGATAGATCTGATCGTCTTCATAGCGGGACGCGGCTCGTCGCGCCACATCGACGCAATCGCCGAGGTCACCGGTCTCGACGGCAGCGGCGATTACGCCGTTGCCCCGCTCACGCTTTCGCAACTCCAGCAGCTTTGAAAGGCCTTCCTCATGCGCAAGAAGCTTCGCTTTCTTTCGTCCACAGCGCTCGCGTTTCTTAACACGGCCCCGGTTTATGCCGCCGGCTCCGGCATGCCGTGGGAGCAGCCGCTGCAGCAGATCCTGGAGTCCGTGCAGGGACCGGTCGCCAAGATCGTTGCGGTGATCATCATTATCACCACCGGCCTGACGCTTGCCTTCGGCGACACCGCCGGTGGTTTTCGGCGCCTGATTCAGATCGTCTTCGGTCTGTCAATCGCCTTCGCGGCATCGAGCTTCTTCCTCTCCTTCTTCTCCTTCGGTGGTGGGGCGCTCGTCTGATGGCCGCCGGGGAGCAGCATATCGAGGGCTTCGCAGTACCGGTCCACCGGGCGCTGACCGAGCCGATCCTGCTCGGCGGGGCTCCGCGCGCGGTGGCGATCCTCAACGGTACAGTGGCCGCGGCCATTGGCTTCGGCTTGCAGCAATGGATTGCTGGTCTGGTGCTTTGGATCGCAGGCCACTCGTTAGCGGTGTTTGCCGCAAGACGCGATCCGGACTTCGCCAGCGTGCTTGTGCGCCACCTACGTCTGAAGGGGTGGCTTGCATGCTGAACCTTTCGGAATATCGAAGCAAAGCCGACCGGCTTGCCGACCATCTACCCTGGGCTGCCTTGGTGGCGCCCGGCATCGTGCTCAACAAGGACGGCAGCTTTCAGCGGACGTTGCGGTTCCGCGGCCCGGATCTCGAAAGTGCGACGGAGGCTGAACTCGTCGGCATTTGCGCCCGGGCGAACAATGCTCTCAGACGCCTTGGCTCTGGCTGGGCATTGTTCTTTGAGGCCGAGCGCACAGAAGCGCTGGGCTATCCGAACTCGCATTTTCCTGACGCCGCGTCGTGGCTGGTCGACGAAGAACGCCGCGCTGCTTTCGAGGGGAAGGTAGCGCACTACGAGAGCCGCTATCATCTGACCTTGGTGTTTATGCCACCGCCGGACGCCCAGGCGCGCGCAGAAAGCGCGCTCGTCGACTCTCATTATTCCCGAGGAGAAAGAGACTGGCGCCAGGATCTGGCGAGGTTCCGTGACGAGACCAACCGCGTGCTCGATCTCTTCTCGGGTTTCATGTCCGAAGTACGCGTCCTCGATGATGCTCAGACGTTGACCTACCTCCACGGCACGATTTCGCCTCGTCGCCATCCTATCATGGCCCCGGAAACGCCGATATATCTGGATGCAATCCTGGTCGATGCGCCGCTTACCGGTGGCCTGGAGCCGATGCTGGGTGAGCAGCATCTTCGCACACTGACCATCCTCGGCTTTCCGAACCTCACCCGGCCCGGAATCCTCGATACCCTCAATCATCAGGATTTCGCCTATCGCTGGATGACGCGCTTCATTCCGCTCGAGAAAACGGAAGCCACGAAGACGCTGACGCGATTGCGCCGGCAGTGGTTTGCCAAGCGCAAATCGATCGTGGCAATCCTACGCGAGGTCATTACCAACGAGCCGGTCCCGCTTGTCGATAACGATGCCGACAACAAGGCGCTCGATGCCGACGAAGCCCTTCAGGCATTGGGCGGTGATCATGTGAGTTTCGGCTATCTCACCACCACCGTGACGGTGTGGGGCGAGGATCGCCAAGCCGCTGCAGAGAAGCTTCGCGCGGTCGAGCGCATCATCAATGGGCTCGGCTTCACCACGATCCGAGAAGGCGTCAATGCGGTCGAGGCTTGGCTCGGCTCATTGCCTGGCCATGTCTACGCTAACGTTCGCCAACCGCTCGTTCATACATTGAACCTTGCCCATCTCATGCCGCTGTCGTCGGTTTGGGCCGGTCCTGCGACAAACGAGCATCTCGCGAAAGTCACCCAAACCGAAGCGCCACCGCTTTTCGTTGCCGAGACCAGTGGGTCGACACCGTTTCGGCTTTCCACCCACGTCGAAGATGTCGGCCACATGCTGGTTGTTGGTCCGACCGGCGCCGGCAAGTCGGTTCTGCTTGCTCTGATTGCTCTGCAGTTCAGGCGCTATGCCGGCGCCCAGGTTTATGTCTTCGACAAAGGCAATTCGGCCCGTGCTGCAACACTTGCCATGGGTGGAGAACACCACGCGCTAGGAGCGGACGGTTCCCTTGCCTTTCAGCCACTGCGCAGCATCAACGACCAGGCTAGCCGAAGCTGGGCGGCCGAATGGATCGCCAGCCTTGTTGCCCACGAGAACGTCACCGTCACGCCGGAGGTGAAGGAGGCTATTTGGTCAGCGCTGGCCAGCCTTGCCACCGCGCCGGCGCAGGAACGCACACTGACCGGTCTTTCGGTCCTGCTTCAATCCAATGCGCTGAAGACCGCATTGATGCCCTACACGCTCGACGGTCCCTTCGGCCGCCTGCTCGATGCCGATCATGATGGGCTGGCCTTGTCGGATGTGCAGTGTTTCGAGACCGAGGAGTTAATGCACAGCCAAGGCGCTTTGCTGCCGGTGCTTACCTATCTGTTCCAGCGACTTGAGGAACGGTTCGACGGACGGCCCACGCTGATCATGCTCGACGAGGCGTGGGTCTATCTCGACAATCCGCTGTTCGCCGCCCGCATCCGCGAATGGCTGAAGGTGCTGCGAAAGAAGAACGTGTCGGTTGTCTTCGCTACGCAGTCGCTGGCTGATATCGCGGGCTCTGGCATAGCGCCGGCAATCATCGAAAGCTGCCCGCAGCGCATTTTCCTTCCCAATGATCGTGCCGTGGAACCCCAGGCGCGCACAGCCTACGAGCGCTTCGGTTTAAGCGAGCGGCAGATCGAATTGATCGCCCGCGCCACGCCGAAGCGTCAGTATTATCTGCAATCGCGCCGCGGCAACCGTCTGTTCGAGCTCGAGCTTGGCCCCATCGCTCTTGCGCTTTGCGGTGCTTCCGATCCGGCCACGCAGACTCTGATCGACAGGATCATGTCCGAAGACGGGCAAGGCAGCTTTGCCTCGCAGTTCCTGATCGCGCGCGGCCTCGATTGGGCCGGCGAACTTCTCAAGCAATTCCCTCAACCAGACAAGGAGCAATTCTCATGATGCGGCGACGCCTTCTCTCCGGCCTGATCACCGTTTCCCTGATCGCCAAGCCTATGGCCGACTATGTGCAGCCCGCGTACGCCCTTATCGTGTTCGATCCGTCCAATTATGCGCAGAACGTGCTGACGGCCGCGCGCGCATTGGAGCAGATCAACAACCAAATCCAGTCGCTGCAGAATCAGGCGACCATGCTGCAGAACATGGCGCGCAATCTTCAGCGTCTGGATTTCTCTTCCGTTGGCCAACTCACCGGTTCGCTCCATCGCATCGACGGCTTGATGGACCAGGCGAGTGGCCTCAGCTTTGATCTGGGCAAGCTTCAAGACCAGTGGCGCAGCCAATATCCGGAAAGCTACGACGCCACGATCAAAGTCAGCGATGTGGCGAGTGCTGCGCGGGAGCGTTGGCAAACCGCCATGCAGGCGTTCCGCCAGACCATGGGTGTCCAGTCGCAAATCGTCGAGAACGTCCGCGCCGACGGCGATCTGCTCGCCGATCTCGTCAACCGCAGCCAAGGGGCGGCCGGTGCGCTTCAGGCAAGCCAGGCCACCAACCAGCTGATGGCGCTTTCGACAAAACAGCAGATGCAGATCCAGACGCTGCTCGCAACGCAGTTTCGAGCTGAGGCCGAGGATGCCGCCCGCAAGGCCCAGTCAGACGAAGCCGCCCGCGAGATGACGAAGCGGTTCTTGGGTACCGGCTCGGCTTATCCCGGCAATTAATCACGAGTTCATCACGACGAGAAAGGCAGCGGCATGAACGACCTTGGCGTCATCGATCGCTTCATGGAGACCTTCATCCGCTACATCGACAGCGGGTTCGGTCTGCTATCGGGCGACCTCGCCTTCCTCACTACCATTCTGATCGGCATTGACATCACACTTGCCGGCCTGGCGTGGGCGCTCGGCGACGAAACCAGCGTTCTCGGCCGGCTTGTCCGCAAGGTGCTCTATGTTGGCGTCTTCGCCTTCATTCTGAACAATTTCAAGAACCTCGCCGATATCGTTTATCGTTCTTTTGCCGGTCTCGGGATTAAGGCGTCGGCCGGCAATCTGTCGGCAGACAATCTCTTGCGCCCGGGCCGCATTGCCGCGACCGGTTTCGAAGGTGCTTGGCCAATGCTTGACCAAGCCAGTCAGCTCCTGGGCTTCCCGGAAATCTTCGGCAACGCACTGACCATCTTCGTGCTGCTGATGGCCTGGTTCCTGGTTATCATCGCCTTCTTCATCCTTTCCATCCAGCTTTTCATCACCATCCTAGAGTTCAAGCTCACCACGCTGGCAGGTTTTGTTTTGGTTCCATTCGCACTTTGGAACCGTTCAGCGTTCCTGGCCGAACGCGTGCTCGGCCATGTTATCTCGTCAGGCATCAAGGTGATGGTGCTCGCCGTCATTGTCGGTATCGGCTCCACGCTCTTCGGGGAGTTCGCTTCCGCATTGCAAGGCAAGGAGCCGGATCTTGCCGGTGCCATGTCCCAGGTACTGGGCGCACTGGCACTGCTTGGCCTTGGCATTTTTGGGCCGGGGATCGCGTCGGGTCTTGTCTCAGGCGCACCGCAGCTTGGGGCGGGCGCCGCCCTCGGCACGACCGCGGCGGCAGCGGGTGTATCACTCGTTGCTGGAGGCACAGCATTTGCTGGCGCGCGTATGGCAACCAGCGGCGGTCTCGCCGCCATCCGAGCCGGCACAACAATGGGATCGGCTGCTTCCACGTCATGGCAGATCGGGCGCGCAACCTCGCCCGACGCTGGCCTCTCCGGTGTGGCTGCTGGAATGCATGGTGTAACCAGTGCAGCTGGCGGCGCCGCTATACGCATAGCGCGATCCGCCACTGCAAGTGTTGGGCGCAACGCCGATGCCGGGCGCGATGCCGCGTGGACCGCGACCGGCGGCGCGCCGACAGCGTCAATGACCGAACGCTCTGCCGGTTCGGCCACTGTTTCGGCGCCGACGTGGGCAAGGCGCCTACGTTCTGAACAGACCGCCCGGGCAAATCGCCACGCTGCCATGCAAGCTGTCCGAGACGGAGACCGGCCGGGAGGCAGCGCCAACCCCTCTCTCAACGACAAGGATGACTAGATGCTCTTCAAGCGACCCGTGCACCGTTACGGCAAAACACCCGAACCGGTCACGCCGTATCAAAAAGCCGCCCAACTGTGGGACGAGCGCATCGGCTCATCTCGACTGCAGGCCAGGAACTGGCGGATCATGGCCCTTGGCTGCCTGGCCTTGGCGACCGGGCTTTCCGGCGGACTCGTATGGCAGTCGATGCAAAGCCGTGTCGTGCCTTATGTCGTCGAGGTCGATGGCTTCGGCGAGACGCGCGCCGTCGCGCCGGCGGTCCGGAATTATGAGCCCTCGGATGCTCAGATCGCCTGGCATCTCGGCCGCTTCATCCAGAATGTCCGTTCCGTTTCCACCGATCCGGTTTTGGTTCGGCAGAACTGGTTGGCAGCGTACGACTTTGCTAGCGATCGCGCAGCGCTCTTCCTCAACGAATACGCCAAGGCGAACGACCCCTTCGGTCAGATCGGAACGCGCAGTGTTTCGGTACAGGTCACCAGCGTGGTCAGAGCCTCCGAAAGTTCATTCCAGGTCAAATGGACCGAGCAGGTGTTTGAGCGCGGAAGCCTTGCCAGCACGATGCGCTGGACTGCGATCCTCACGATCGTGATCCGCTCGCCAAGCAATACGGATCAGCTGCGCAAGAATCCGCTCGGCGTCTTCATCAATGCCATTGACTGGTCACGCGAGCTCGACAGCGCCGTCCCAGCCCCCCTTTCTCCGACGGAGTCCACCAATGAAAGGTAAAATGTCACCGATTCGTGCCGTGCTGATCCTATCGGTGTCGGCAGCGGTCGTTTCCGCTTGTGCATCGAAGAAGGTGCCGCCGCCTGAGATTTCCTATGACGCTGCCGACTTCAAACCGGCCGCGATCGAAAAAGCGCCGGAGAGGCCGATTAGAATTGTCGAGGTGCCAAAACCACTGCCGCTGCCTGGCCAAATGCAGCCCGAGCCCGGCAAGGCCGAGGACAAGCGCCCTCCTGAAGAACGCGTCGCTGATGCCAACAAAGCCGCGACCCAGCAACCCACCAAGTACGGGTATGTTAATGCAGTGCAAGTCTACCCCTTCACCGATGGCGCGCTTTATCAACTCTATGCCGCGCCGGAGCGCGTGACCGACATCGCTCTGCAGCCGGGCGAGAAACTAACCGCCGTGTCGGCTGGCGACACCGTGCGCTGGGTCATTGGCGATACCGCAAGCGGCACCGGTGACAATCAGCGCACCCATGTTCTGGTAAAACCCTTCGCGCCGGGTCTTGCCACCAATGTCGTCATTACGACGGACCGGCGGACCTATCATTTGCAGCTTCAAAGCACCGAGAAGACCGCAATGGCGGCAATCTCCTGGACCTACAGCCAAGACCAGATCATCGCGCTTCGCCAGCGCAATGCTCAAGCCGAGGCAGTTACACCGGTCGCGTCGAACATCGCGCTCGAAAACCTTCGCTTTCGCTACTCAATCAGTGGCGACACACCGCCCTGGAGACCGACGCGAGCCTTCGACGACGGCAGCAAGGTCTATATTGAGTTCCCTCGTCGCATAGATCAGGGCGAGGCGCCACCACTCTTCATCGTCGGCGCAGATGGGAGCAGCGAGCTCGTCAACTATCGCGTGCGCGGCAACTATTACATCGTCGATCGGCTCTTCGCCGCGGCCGAACTTCGCCTCGGCACCAAGCGGCAGCAGGTGATCCGCATCAGCAGGATTGACGGCAGGCAACCGCAACGGCGGATCTCGCTCTTTCGCGGCAGCCGGCGAGGTGAGGGCTCATGATCGAAAATTCCCGCTCTGGCATCCCGCCGAAACTGGATCCCGAGGAACTGCAGCTTCGGGCCTCTCCCCGCCGCGTGGTGCGGTTCAGGCGCGGTGTGATCATCGCTATCGCAGCGCTCGGATCCGGCGCTGTCTTCGGCGTTACCATGATCGCCCTCCAGGGGCCGGCCCTTCGCATCAGGGATCAGGCGGAAGATCTCTACAACACTGAGCGCAAACCAACCGCCGAGGGACTCGATACGCTTCCCCATGACTATTCCGGCATGAAGCCAAAGCCTCCCGTCCTTGGGCTACCTTTGCCGGGCGACCTCGGCCGCCCCATCCTCGAGCGGCAGCGCCAGCTCGGCATCGTGCCGGGCCAAGACATCTCGGCCGAGGAGCAGCGTCTAGCGCAGCAGGCGATCGAAGCGCGTGAATCGCGGGTGCTTTTCCGCGTCGAAAATCGAGCTCAACAGACAGATGTCGGAGAGAGCGTGCAAACTGCTCAGCATCCATTTGAGGCGCTTCCCCAATCCGAAGCAGGACGCGCGTCAGCCTCGGTGGCGGCGGCGGAAGGCGACCAGAACAATCAGCAGCGAAAGCTTGATTTTCTCAGCCAGCGGAGCACTGGCGGGATCTACAATCCGCATGCGCTTCAGACGCCGATCTCGCCATATCAACTGATGGCTGGCAGCGTGATTGCCGCCAGCCTGATCACCGGCATCAATTCCGATTTGCCGGGCCTTGTCGTCGCGCAAGTCACCGAAAATGTGCACGACACGGTCACGGGCAACATATTGCTGATTCCGCAGGGCTCACGTCTTATCGGCGTCTACGACAGCGTCGTCGCGTTCGGGCAAAAGCGAGCGCTGCTGGTCTGGCAGCGCATTCTGCTGCCCGACGGCTCGTCGGCCGAAATCGACAATCTGCCCGCGAGCGACACCGCCGGCTACGCAGGGCTGGAAGACAAAGTCGATTTCCACACTTGGCAGATGATCAAGGGAGTGGCGCTTGCCACATTGCTCGGTGTCGGCACAGAATTCAGCCTCGGCGAAAACGAGAGCGATCTGGTCAAGGCGATCCGGGAATCAGCCCAGCAGAACGCCAGTCGAGCCGGCCAGCGCATCACCGAAAAAAACCTCAATATCCAGCCCACCATCGTCGTCCGCCCAGGTTGGCCACTGCGCGTCATCGTGCACAAGGACATCGTGCTGCGGCCATACGCCAGTTGAGCAGGAGTTATCATGGCTGACCTGAAACTTGGAAAACTTCCGGACCGAACAGCTTCGAAGATCACCATTACCGTCAGCGCGGAGCTGAGCCAAACACTCAAGGAGTATGCTGCACTTTACCGTCAGACCTATGGTCAGTCTGAAACCGTGGCAGAACTCATCCCTTTCATGCTGGCGGCGTTTCTGGAAGGCGACCGAGCCTTTGCCAGGGCCAGAAAAGAACGTCTGCCGACGGAGCTTGCCGGAAAATCGTGACTCCTCCGCTAGGGCAGCTGGAACATTGCCTAGCTGTCGCGACCTACCTGCTCCTCGCGAAGCATAGGATCAAACCCCTTGGAATGTAGGTATGCGCAAGAGAGGATGTGGAAGGAGATACCGCGCAACAGCCTAAGTTTGCATTTTCGATTTGATGCGGTAGTCGCCTATGAGCGGTCAAAACGAACGCAGCTGGTTCGCCGATCGACCAAACGGCGAGCGCACTGTGCTTTGCTCAGACCGCCACCGAGTGCCTCGCCGTTCCCCCTTTGAAATATGTATCGAACTTGGCCGCGATGGTTCGAATGAAGGGGCGACTTTCAGTCCGTACGAGGAAACTGTCACCATCGAATTCAAGCGCTCGGGCAGGATCGTGGAGTGCGATGGACCTCGAGCGATGAAGGAGCTGCTCGCCGGCTTTGCCGAACCGCTCCACCAGATCGACTGCCGAGAAGGCAAAATCACACATCAGCCGCTCGATGATCCAGCCACGGACGCGATCGTCGTCGGAAAGGGCAACGCCGCGGACGGCAGCCAACCCGCCATCCGCAACCATGCGCCCGTACCCGGCAGTCGAAGCCATGTTTTGCACGTAGCCTTGGCGAAAACGACCGATGGACGAAGGGCCAAGTCCGATCAGTGTCGGGCAGCGATCCTCAGTGTAGCCCTGAAAATTGCGATGCAAAACCCCTGCGCGGGCCGCTATGGCCAGCGCATCGTCGGGCTTCGCGAAATGATCGAGTCCTATTGCCTCATATCCCTTGGCGACAATTGCCCGCGCCGCGAGTTGAGATTGGGCGAAACGCTCAGTGGGACTCGGCAGCCATGCCTCGTCGATCATCGTCTGATGCTTCTTGAACCAGGGCACATGTGCGTAGCCGAACAGGGCCATCCGGTCTGGCTCCAAGGTCAGTGCCTGCGCCACCGTGGAACAGATCGTCTCGCGTGTCTGATTCGGGAGCCCGTAGAGCAGGTCCAGATTGACCGATTCGACGCCCCGCGAACGAACCCCGTCGACGACTGCCTTGGTCTGCAAAAAACTCTGCTCACGATTAATTGCTTTTTGCACTTGCGGATCGAAATCCTGCACGCCGAGGCTCGCCCGGGTTACGCCGATTTGAGCAAGTGCATCAAGGCGCGCCTTGTCCATGTCGTTGGTTTCGATTTCGATGCTGACCGTAGCATCCGGGAGAAAGTCGAAGCTGTCCCGCAAGGCCGCTCCAAGAGCAACCATATCATCGGGCCTCAGAATAGTTGGCGAACCGCCACCGAAGTGGATTGCACGGACATGTGCCTTGCCGCTCAGCAGACCGGCAATCGTGACGATTTCGGCATTCAGCGAGCGCAGATAAGCGGCCACCGGCTCATATTGGTGCGTCTGCTTGGTGTGGCAGGCGCAGAACCAGCAGAGCTTGTCGCAGTAAGGAATGTGCAGGTACAGCGAGATTTCGTCGCCGCTTTCCAGCGTCTCCAACCAGCCACGGTAAATGGCAGCATCGATCCCCGAATGGAAATGCGGCGCCGTCGGATAGCTGGTGTAGCGTGGGACGTTCTCGCTGAGTTTGACAGCTATTTCCGATTGCATCTCGCGTTCACCGTGTTGCCCGCCGGAACACTGCACGCATCGCTGAAGCAGACCCTGATCTCGATCAGCCGCGCTCATGGACAAACCGCCGCAGGATTTCTCTACCCTGGATGGGTATCCTGCCGGCAGTTAGGATCGGGTAAGGCGAACGCATGACCTTTCGGCAAGACATTCATAGTTCCGGCATTCCTGTTCTTTGCTTCCCTTGCGAGGCACGGCGTCGCGGTGTCTGCGGTGCGCTCGATCCAGACAATTTGGTTGGGCTCGCCAAGACTTGCTCGCGTCGCCGGATCGAGTCAGGAATGGAGTTGACCGGCGAGGCACAGAACGTCGACAGCTACTCCAACGTGCTTTCAGGCGTTGTAAAGCTATCAAAGAGCCTGTCGGATGGGCGCCAGCAGATCGTCGGTCTCCAGTTTGCACCGGATTTTCTGGGACGTCCTTTCAAGGTGGAAAGCTCGATCAATGCGGAAGCGGCAACAGCAGTCACGCTGTGTTCGTTTCCGCGAGCGGCCGTCGAACGGATGATGAAGGCGTCACGGGAATTCGAGCATCGCCTGCTCAAACAGACGCTGAATGAACTCGATGAGGCGCGCGAGTGGATGGTGACGCTGGGGCGCAAGACAGCTCCGGAAAAGGTAGCGACTTTTCTCCTCATGATGGCCCGGAATATCGATTCCAGTCTCGATGCGGCTTCCGGGTCGGCGTCCTTCGATCTGCCGCTGACGCGTGTCGAAATGTCTGATTTCCTTGGAATCACCAACGAGACCGTGAGCCGCCAACTGACGCGATTGCGGGCTGACGGGGTGATTCGGATTGAGAACGCACGCCATGTGACGGTGGACAGCATAAGCCGTCTGGAGAAGCGCTGTGGCGGCGGACGCGAGCGGCCCTAAGCGGCGAGGCCATGTCGCATGACTCCGGGGCGGGCCGTGTTTGCCTTTTAATGCGATGTTGCCGCGCCTTCGACGAAGCGGCGTCACGGTCGAGACAAACAGCTTTCGGGCTTTGATAGGAACGTGACCAATCGCCAGGTGTGTTTCGGCACATACCGGCGAAGCATGGTCCTTAATCTGCCACGGCTCGGCGGAACGATCGCGTTCGTTTCCAATGGGATCCGAACAACGTTTGGCAGGGCATCGGCAATAGCATCCAACGCGCGCAGGGCCTCAGCTTTCGCCTCAGCGATCGCGTCTGCGCCCGCCCAACCCAGGGAACGCCTTCCATGAGGGGGGTGAGCCCGCGCTGCGTTCCTCGTTCATTCGCCACCTGCTGATTGCGCCGCCGACACAAAATCTTGCGGCCTGACATAGATCAGGGCGAGGGGGCGGCGGCTGCGCGATTAGTGCGCTGCGGATTTGGCATCCACCAGATTCGAGATCGGGATCTGCAATGAAATTCGGCACAGAGATCGTCCTTCTAAGCGTGTTCGCTTTTGCGGCCCTGGTGGCCGCCGGCTTCGGCGTGGATGAACCTTTCCGCCGACACATGTGGGTGTTGTTCTTCGCAGTGGCTGGTTTCACTGCGATCCTGTTGCGCAACACGGAGTTCAAGCCAGCAGCTCCGATTGACCCATCCGCTTACATGGATGGTCCGATCCGCTACGGCGCGATCGCCACCGTGTTCTGGGGTGTCGTCGGCATGCTGGTCGGCGTGGTGATCGCGCTGCAGCTCGCCTACCCCGATCTCAACATCCAGCCCTGGTTCAATTTCGGTCGTTTGCGGCCGTTGCACACATCCGGTGTCGTCTTCGCCTTCGGCGGCAACGCGCTGCTTTGCACGTCTCTGTATGTCGTGCAGCGCACCTGCCGCGCCCGCCTCTTCGGCCGTGATCTGGCCTGGTTCGTCTTCTGGGGCTACCAGCTGTTCATCGTCATGGCCGCGACCGGCTACCTGCTCGGCATCACCGAGGGCCGCGAGTACGCCGAACCCGAATGGTATGTGGATGTCTGGCTGACCATCGTCTGGGTCGCCTACCTCATTCTGTTCCTTGGCACGATCCTGAAGCGCAAGGAACCGCATATCTACGTGGCCAACTGGTTCTACCTGTCGTTCATCGTCACCATCGCGATGCTGCATGTGGTCAACAACCTGTCCATACCAGTCTCGTTCCTGGGCTCCAAGAGCTACTCCGCCTTTTCAGGGGTCCAGGACGCCTTGACGCAATGGTGGTACGGCCACAACGCGGTCGGCTTCTTTCTCACCGCCGGCTTCCTCGGCATGATGTATTATTTCGTGCCCAAGCAGGCGAACCGGCCAGTCTATTCGTACCGGCTGTCGATCGTCCATTTCTGGGCGATCATCTTTCTCTACATCTGGGCCGGGCCGCATCACCTGCACTACACCGCCTTGCCCGATTGGGCGCAGACGCTCGGCATGGTGTTCTCGATCATGCTGTGGATGCCGTCCTGGGGCGGCATGATCAACGGCCTGATGACGCTGTCCGGCGCCTGGGACAAGCTGCGCACCGATCCGATCATACGCATGATGGTGATGGCCGTCGCCTTCTATGGCATGTCGACCTTCGAAGGCCCCATCATGGCGATCCGGGCGGTCAATTCGCTGTCGCATTATACCGACTGGACGATCGGCCACGTCCATTCGGGCGCGCTCGGCTGGGTTGGCATGATCTCGTTCGGCGCAATCTACTACATGGTGCCGAAGCTCTGGAACCGGCAACGGCTCTACTCGTTGCGGCTGGTCACCTGGCATTTCTGGCTGGCGACACTTGGTATCGTTGTCTACGCCGCGGTGATGTGGGTATCCGGCGTCATGCAGGGCCTGATGTGGCGCGAATACGACGAGCAGGGCTTCCTGGTCTACTCCTTCGCCGAGACCGTCGCCGCCATGCACCCCTACTATGTCATGCGCGCCATCGGTGGGGCCATGTACCTCTCCGGCGCGCTGATCATGGCCTGGAACATCACCAGGACCATCCTCGGCCACCAGCGCGAGGAGGAGCCGATGCCGAGCCCCGTCGCCATCCGACCTGCGCGATCAGGAGCCAGGTAATGGGCTTGATGGACAAACACGCAATCATCGAGAAGAACGCCACGCTTCTTCTCGTTGGCTCGCTGCTCGTGGTGACGGTCGGCGGCATCGTCGAGATCGCGCCTCTCTTCTATCTCGACAATACGATCGAGAAGGTGGAAGGCATGCGCCCCTATTCGCCGCTCGAACTTGTCGGGCGCAACATCTATATGCGCGAGGGCTGCTACCTCTGTCATAGCCAGATGATCAGGCCGTTCCGCGACGAAGTTGAGCGCTATGGCCACTACAGCCTAGCTGCCGAGTCCATGTACGATCACCCCTTCCAGTGGGGATCGAAGCGCACCGGGCCGGATCTCGCCAGAGTTGGCGACCGCTACTCGAATGCATGGCATGTCGCGCATCTTACCGACCCGCGCTCGGTGGTGCCGGAATCGATCATGCCGAGCTATGGGTTCCTGAAAGACACGCCGATCGACGTGAAGGATTTCTCAACGCATCTGGTCGCCAACAGGCTTGTAGCCGTCCCTTACACCGATGACATGATCGTCCACGCCAATGCGGATCTGGCGGCGCAGGCCGATCCCAATGCCGACACATCAGGCCTTGAGGCGCGTTACCCAAAAGCCAAGATCGGCGACTTCGACGGCAACCCGCAACAGGTCACCGAAATGGATGCCCTGCTCGCCTACCTGCAGATGCTTGGCACACTGGTCGACTTCAAAAATTACGACGAAGCCGCCGGCTACCGCTGAGGAGAACGCTGATGACCTACAATTTGATGCGGGCGTTTGCCGACAGCTGGGGCCTGGTTGCGATGGCGCTGTTCTTCGTGGGGTGCATCGCCTTTGCCCTACGCCCCGGCAGCCGAAGGCTGGCCGACGAAGCGGCCCGCATTCCGCTCGAGGACGAGTGATCATGAGCGACGAGCATATCGATGAAATCTCTGGCGTCTCGACCACCGGCCACGAATGGGATGGCATCCGGGAGCTGAACAACCCGCTTCCCAGATGGTGGGTTATCACCTTTTACGTCACCATTGTCTGGGCGATAGGCTACACCATCGCCTATCCAGCATGGCCTCTGTTGCACTCGGCGACGAAGGGTGTGCTCGGCTATTCCAGCCGCAACGAGGTCAGGAACGAGCTGACTGCGGCTGAGGCCGCCAAGGGCAAATATATCTCGGCGGTGGAGTCCAAGAGCGTCTCGGAGATCTCCGCGGACGACGGCCTGCGCGAATTCGCAATCGCCGCCGGTGGCGCCGCTTTCAAGGTCAATTGCGTACAATGTCACGGCTCCGGCGCCCAAGGTTCCAAGGGCTTTCCCAATCTCAACGACGACGACTGGCTATGGGGCGGCAAGGCCGAGCAGATCCAGCAGACGATTACGCACGGCATCCGCTTCGCATCCGATCCGGACACGCGCCTGTCGGAAATGCCGGCCTTCGGCGACATCATTACCGCCGACCAGATCGCACAAGTCAGCGCCTACGTGGCCAGCCTTTCCGGCAAGGTCCGCGATGCAAGTCTGATCCAACCCGGCGCCAAGGTCTTTGCCGAGAACTGCGTCGCCTGTCACGGCGACAATGCAAAAGGCAACAGGGAATTCGGCGCCCCCGACCTGACCGATGCGATCTGGCTCTATGGATCCGGTGAGACAGCCATCGCCGCACAGGTCCGTGCGCCAAAACAGGGCGTCATGCCGGCCTGGGTTGGCCGTCTCGGCGAGATCAAGGTCAAGGAACTTGCAGTTTATGTCCATTCGCTTGGCGGCGGAGAATAGGAATGGAAGTCCTATTCTTCGGTCCCCCCTGCCAAGCGGACGAGGCCCGGCGTGAGCCGGGCCTCGACACCATCCCTAATGCGATCTGCACAACCCGGCAAGGCTATCCTACCGCGAGGCTTTACGACAGGTGCCCCTGACATTGGCTGGGAAAGTGGAGTTGCACATGCGTGATAAGACGCAGTTGACACGGCTCGAAACAGAAACTGTCAATTCCGCCAAAACCCGCAAGCCGCTTTATGCCGCGCGTCAAAAGATCTTTCCGAAGCGCGCCTCGGGCAACTTTCGTCGCTTCAAATGGCTGGTGATGACGATCACACTTGGCATCTACTACCTGGCTGCGTGGCTGCCTTGGGCTCGCGGTCCATTTGCCCCGGACCAGGCAGTCCTGCTCGATCTCGCGAACCGGCGCTTCTACTTCTTCTTCATCGAGATATGGCCCCAGGAATTCTTCTATGTGGCCGGCCTCCTGGTCATGGCGGGCGTCGGTCTTTTCCTGATCACCTCGACTGTCGGCCGTGCCTGGTGCGGCTATGCATGCCCTCAGACGGTGTGGGTCGATCTGTTCCTCGTCGTCGAACGTGCGATCGAGGGGGACCGCAACGCCCGCATGAAACTTGACGCAGGTCCCTGGACCGCGCGCAAGCTCATGCTGCGTGTGTCCAAGCACACCATCTGGCTGGTCATAGGGGCGGCGACTGGCGGCGCCTGGATCTTCTACTTTGCCGATGCACCGACGCTGCTCGGCGAGCTCTTCACCGGCACTGCGGCGCCCGTCGCCTACATCACTGTCGCCGTCCTGACGGCTACCACCTACACGTTCGGCGGTCTGATGCGCGAACAGGTCTGCACCTATATGTGCCCGTGGCCCCGCATCCAGGCGGCCATGCTCGATGAAAATTCCCTCACTGTCACCTACAATGACTGGCGCGGCGAACCGCGTTCGCGCCACGCCAAGAAGGTGCTGGCCGCAGGCCAGCCCGTGGGCGACTGCGTCGACTGCAATGCCTGTGTCGCGGTCTGCCCGATGGGGATAGACATTCGCGACGGCCAGCAGCTCGAATGCATCACTTGCGCGCTCTGCATCGACGCCTGTGACGGCGTCATGGACAAGCTCGGCAAGGAGCGTGGGCTGATCGCCTATGCGACGCTCTCCGACTACAACGCCAACATGATGCTGGCGACTGCAGGCGGGTCCAGCTCAGTCAATCCATCGCTGATCAGGACCGCTGATGGCCTGTTCTCCGACAAGGTGGCGCATTTTCACATCCGCAAGATCTTTCGGCCGCGCACCTACGTCTACATGGGCTTGTGGTCGCTGATCGGCCTCGGCCTGCTCTATTCGCTGCTGACGCGCGATCGGCTCGAACTGAACGTATTGCATGATCGCAATCCCCAGTTCGTCACGCTGACCGACGGATCCATCCGCAATGGCTATACCGTCAAGCTGCTCAACATGATCCCCGAGCCGAGGACGATCGTCGTAACCATGCAGGGCCTTGAAGGCGCTGACATGGTCGTCGTCGGCGACGACATCCCCGCAGGCCGTTCCTTCGCCATTCCGGTCGAACCCGACCGCCTGAAAATGCTGAGGGTCTTCGTTCGCCAGCCGGCGGACCAGATCCGCGCTCCGGCACAGACCTTCAAGTTCCGCGTCGAGGACAGAGCCAGCTTTGAGTCGAACGAGTACACCGCCACCTTCAACGCGCCGGAGCCCCTCAGATGACTGCCAATGTACAAAAGCCTCGTGAATTCACCGGCAGGCACATGCTGGTCATCATCCTGGCCTTTTTCGGCGTGGTCATCGCAGTCAATCTGACCATGGCAACGCTCGCCAGCACAAGCTGGACTGGCCTCGTCGTCGAAAACACCTATGTGGCGAGCCAGCAATTCAACAAGAAGGCCGAGGAAGGACGGGCGCAGGCAGCACTTGGCTGGACCGGCAAGCTGACCATCGCATGGGGCGAAGTTCGCTATGGCCTCGCCGACGTCGCCGGCAAGCCGGTTCCCTTGCACGGCGTCAAGGTGCTGTTTCGCCATCCCGCGTACGAGAAGGAGGACAAGTCGGTCACCCTCGCACCCGCCTCGGGCCAGGAATTCGCAGCCCAGCACATGCCGAAGGACGGCGTCTGGATTGTCGAAGTCGACGCCGACGCCGGTCTGGACAAACCGTATCGCGACGTCCGCCGGATCATGATTTCCAATGGAGCGCTGCAATGAGTTGTTGTGCACCGGGCGCCGAAATGGCGCTTGATCTGGTCAACACCGGATCGGTCCTGCCGTCCAGCCAGGAGATCAGGCTGGCGAGCCGATCGCTTGGCGATGATCTTCACCAGACCGATCTTTCAGTACCGACGGTTCATTGCGCAGGCTGCATCCAGACGATCGAGACGGCGCTGGGAAAGCTCGATCGCGTCGAGAGCGCCCGCGTCAACCTGTCGACGAAACGGGTCTCTGTCCGGTGGCGTGGTGACGAGGTCCCACCGTTCGTCGTCGCGCTTGGGCGGCTAGGCTACCAGGCGCATCTCTTCCCTTCCGAGGTCGGCGACAAGGACAGGACGTTATCGGATTTGATCCGCGCGGTCGCGGTTGCCGGCTTTGCGGCGGGCAACATCATGCTGCTTTCGGTCTCGGTCTGGTCCGGCGCCGAAGGTGCTACCCGCGACCTGTTTCACTGGGTCTCGGCGCTGATCGCCATTCCTGCCCTCGCCTTCGCCGGCGGCATCTTCTTCCGTTCGGCCTGGAATGCTTTGCGCCATGGCCGCATGAATATGGACGTGCCGATCGCGGTCGGTGTTTCGCTCGCCTACGCCATGAGCCTCTACGAGACGATCAACCATGGCGATCACGCCTATTTTGACGCGTCGGTATCGCTGCTGTTCTTCCTGTTGATCGGCCGCACGTTGGATCACGTGATGCGCGAACGTGCCCGGACCGCTGTGAAAGGCCTGTCCCAGTTGGCCGCACATGGCGCCATGGTGCTGCGCAGCGACGGCGCGCGCGACTATTTGCCGGTCGGCGAGATCGAACCAGGCATGCGGTTGTTGATCGCAGCCGGTGAGAGGATCCCCGTCGACGGCAAGATCATCCAGGGAACGTCGGATCTCGACTGCTCGCTGGCCTCAGGCGAAAGCACGCCGAAAAACGTGGCGCCGGGCGAAGCAGTTCAGGCCGGCGTGCTCAATCTTACCGGCCCGCTGACGATTGAGGCGACAGCCGCCGCGAAGGATTCGTTTCTGGCGGAAATGGTTCGTCTTATGGAAGCCGCAGAGGGCGGCCGCGCGCATTATCGCCGGATCGCCGATCGCGTTTCAGCGCTCTATGCCCCGGTGGTTCATCTCACAGCCTTCGCGACGTTCCTTGGCTGGATGGCGGTGACCGGCGACTGGCACCGGGCGATAACCATCGCCATTGCCGTTCTGATCATCACCTGCCCGTGCGCGCTCGGCCTCGCCGTACCGATCGTTCAGGTGGTCGCCGCGCGGCGCCTGTTTGAGAACGGCATCATGGTAAAGGACGGTTCTGCCATGGAGCGCCTGGCGACGATTGATACAGCGGTGTTCGACAAGACCGGAACGCTCACGCTCGGCCAGCCCCGGCTGGTCAATGCATCGTCGATCGATCCGGCCATGCTGGCAGTCGCGGGAGACATGGCTACGCATTCCCGCCATCCTTTTTCAAAGGCCATAGCCGGTTTTGCCCATCCCGGCGGGCAGTACAAATTTGATGCCGTCACCGAGCATCCAGGGTTTGGAATCGAAGCCACTGGAGCCGGAAGCACCTGGCGGCTAGGCCGACGCGGATGGGCTGGATGGAGAGCCCGGACCGGTGGTGAAGGCAAACATGGCGGAACCGTGCTGACAAAAGACGGGTTCATTGTCGCGACCTTCGATTTTGAGGACGCGCTGCGCGCAGACGCCAAGGCGGCGATCGGGCAATTGAGCCATGCCGGGGTGTCAGTGGAAATGCTGTCGGGCGATACTGCGGGTGCCTGCGGTGAAGTCGCAGAAATGCTGGGTGTCAAGGACTTCGTTCCGTGCCTGCTGCCATCCGGCAAGGTCGAGCGCATCGAGACCCTGGCGAAAGACGGACACAAGGTTCTGATGGTTGGCGACGGCCTCAACGACACGCCGGCGCTCAGCGCGGCGCATGTCTCGATCGCTCCAGCTACCGCCGCCGACATTGGCCGCAATGCCGCCGACTTCGTATTCCTGCGCGAAAGCCTTCTGGCAGTGCCTCTCGCGCTGGACGTCTCGCGCAAGGCGGGACACCTGATCCGCCAGAACATCGCGATTGCGATCGTCTACAATGCGGTGGCAGTACCAATCGCCATCCTCGGGCACGCCACGCCTTTGTTAGCGGCGATTGCCATGTCTGCCTCATCGGTGCTTGTTATTGGAAACGCATTGCGCTTGCACGGCTTCGGGGCGAATGCGACGCTGCAAGTTATTCAAAAAGTCGGACGCTCCGCAGTCAGCTATTCGGCATAATCCTCGTGACGACGTTGCTCTATCTCATACCAGTGGCCCTTTTTCTGGGTGCACTGGGTGTGTCCGGCTTCGTCTGGGCATTGCGAAGCGGTCAATACGAAGATCTCGACGGAGCCGCCGAGCGGATACTAATTGATCGGGACGACAAACCGGAACGCTGATTTCAATCCGCTGTGCATAAGATGCGCGGATCGCGCTCGTCAGTCGAGCCGGCTCGGTCGGGAACAAGCTGTCCATGCTCCATGCTCCATGCTCCATGACCATCTTGACCTAAGCTGCACACTACATTTGTGAAAAGCCTCTGTCGTGCGAAGGACTGCCTCCCATTGCACCCAGTATGAGGCGGCTGATGCCACGAGAGTACCTCGCGTGGCCGGACGAGAGCTTGGCCATGTGCGCACGGGTTCCAAAGTGGAACGTCACGGTCGATCACCTGACCGTGAACCGCCAGTGCCGATTGGTCATGTCTGGCTGATCCAGATCAGGGTCATACTCATCGGTGTGTTCTATTGACCAGTCTTCGACGGAGAAATGCATGACTTACGGAAAGATTGGTCGTCATTATCAGCACCTTCACGGTTCTGGGTTTTCTGTCGTGTGGTCGGCCATGCCTTGTGCTTACGGCGCAGCCATTAGCTGACCGGCGTCGTGTGTATCTCGCTTGCTGGCTGACCATCCGCGTGGCTGCGCGGACACGGGGGCCGATCAACAGCTTTCGCCTTTGATGGGTTGTGTGCGTCGAAAGTGGCCTTCTTTGGGCTGACTTCGTAGAAATGTTCCAGGGCTCGCATCCAGCGCCGAAGATCCTCGTGATGTCAACGTGCTGCGGAGCATCATCGGGGTTGGGACGTGCGTTTTCGAGATCGATCAACCGTCCGAAGTTGATCATTGGTTCGAGTGACGCGCGCTATTTCGACGACTATGTCGCCGCGTGGGCTTTGCTCTATCGGCGACTGAATTGCAAGGACATCGACATCGAAGCCATGCAGCAGGTTCTTGATGAGATATGCGCGGTCGTGGATAAAAGTTTCCGCTACCTTGGCTGGGATGACGAGAGAGAGCGCTACGTTCGATACCCTCGCAAGAGAGCCCGCTTCGACGTCGTGGAGCGTGAGTAGTATGCGCAAGGGTTCCAGGTGGAATGTGGCGATCGATGCGGCGCGGCCGTGGCTGACCAGCGTCGCGAGTGTCTCGCTTGCTGGCGGCGATCTGCGCGGCTGCGCGGCCAAAGGGCGGGATCGGTTAGCCGCATCCACCTCTGAGCGCTTTGAGTGCTTCGTTGCCGATCGATGCGAATCTCCCGGCCCAGCGCCTTTAGGCAATGCGGCGGCCACGGAGCTCATGTCACTCGGCTCAGTTCCACCGTTACACGAGGATAGGCGACCGGATGGCGGCACGCTGATGGGCTCTGACGATAATTTTGACATCGTTGTCGTTGGAGCCGGCCCGGTCGGCCTTTCGTTCGCTGCGTCGCTTGCCCAAAGCGAACTCAAGGTGGCAGTTGTTGAACAGAACACATTCGATAGTCTGGCGAATCCGGCTTTCGATGGTCGCGAAATCGCGCTGACCAACGCTTCGATCAGAACCCTTCGCGAGCTCGGCGCCTGGGATGTCATCCCGGCTTCGGACAAATCAGCACTTCAAGGCGCGCGCGTGCTCAACGGCTCGAGCGCATTCGCTCTTCGTTTCGATCCTCCCAGCAACTCTGGAGAACCGCTGGGGGTTTTGGTTCCAAATTGCCGGATCCGCGAGGCGCTGTTCAAAATCGTCCGCTTGCAGGATCGCGCCCGGCTGTTGTGCGGCCACTCGGTCGTCGATGCAACAAACAGCCAAGAAGGAGCAGTCGTAACGCTCTCTAATGGCGCGCGTTTAACTGCTCGGCTGGTTGTTGCCGCGGATTCGCGTTTGTCCGCCACGCGTGATCTGCTAGGCATCGGCGCCGATATCAACCGGCTTGGCCACTCGATGCTGATTTGCCGAGTGAGGCACGAGCGCGCCCACCACCAGATCGCCATCGAATGGTTCGATCACCATCAGACGATAGCGATGTTGCCCCTCGCGGAGGGCATGTCGTCGCTGCTGCTCACATTGCGCTCAAACGAGGCCTATAGACTGCTTGCCTTCGATGATGATTTGTTCCTGTCGGAGTTGACGAAACGGTGTCGAGGGCGCCTTGGAAAAATGACCTTGGCAAGCAAGCGCCACACCTATCCGCTGGTCACGACCTGGGCGCACAAATTCCGGGCGCCGAGCGCCGCACTCATCGGCGACGCTGCCATCGGCATGCACCCGGTGACCGCTCACGGATTCAACATCGGTCTCAGCAGCCAGAAGCAACTCGCCCGTGGAATCATGACTGCGTGCCGCGACGGCCGCAATGTTGGCGACCCCGACATGCTGCATATATACGAAAGGCGGCTGCGCCTGTCGGCGGCGCCGCTCTACCATGCAACGAACATATTGATTGGACTCTACTCCAGAGACCACCTGGCGGCACGGCTTGCAAGGCATCTGGGGCTTCGCTTTGCCCAACATGTTCCCCTTGTCCGGCATGGGATATCGGCGGAGCTCCAGCGGTGATACTGCACCAGCAGTCGCATTTTTGCGCGTGCTGGGCGAGCGATGGGAGAGAGTGCATGATGCACCGGAGTAATCCTGCTCCCCGACGCTGATCTCCGATTGAAGAATTAACCCGTCCTTCAGGGGGGCTGCATAGGCTGCGGACAAGCAGGAGTAAGCAAGCTGACCCGTCCAGCCTTGGAAAAGAAGATCCGCTGGAGGCGAGAATCCTTCAGGACCAGCTCGCTGATCTGAGGGCAGGCCTTTTCGTCTCAATGCCGATAAGCATTGTGCTGTCCGGGCTGATTTTGACCGTGCAGGCCCTTTCCGGGAACGGTCTTGCTGGCGCGGCCTGGTTTTCGGTCGTTAATGCGATAAATGCCGCCCGCCTTGCACTCGCCCGTCATCAGCTGAAGGAACCCGGAGTCCAGGATGATCTGACACGGGTTTGGCTGCGGCTTCGCTGGTTTGGCAGGCTTGCTCTTCTGGCGGGATTCACCTGGTCATTCCTTGCCATCCTAACGGCTGGATACACGACGTCTCAAGCATCGCTGCATCTAATAATTCTGGCGGGCATTTCAGCTGGCGCGGTCACGTACGGCAGCTCATATGCTGCGGCAGCGATATGCTTCATCACACCGCCACTCCTCATTGCCGCCGCATGTTTGCTGACGAAGGGAGCCCCGGAAAACTACATTCTGGCTTTTGCCGTCCTGCTTTTCGAGGGCGGCCTGGTTCGATCCTCGTTCGTTGGACAAGCGCGCTTCCGTGACGCGAGCCGCCTGAGACATCAAGCCGAGCGGCTTGCCGCGGAAATGGAGCGCAATTCCAGGGAGGACCATCTTACCGCGCTCCTCAACAGGCGGGGCCTCGAACATGCAATCGATCAGTTTGAGAACACCGATGGACCCTTTGTGGCCATGCTGATTGATCTGGACGGGTTCAAATCTGTCAACGGTACCTACGGTCACAGAACGGGTGACGAGCTGCTTGCCAGGATCGCCCGCCGAATAGAGGAAGAAGCACCGGAGGGCTCAACGCTCGCCCGCATCGGTGGGGATGAATTCGTGCTGGTTTTTTCTTCGCGAAAGAATTCTCCTTCTCCCACCAATCTCGCGTCCAATCTCATAGCCAAGCTTGCTCGCCCCTATCCTGGGATCGCATCCGTCCGCATTGGAGCGTCTATAGGAATCTACTTGGCTGAAAACCCCGGACTGACGGAAATGTTGTTGCGGGCCGACATCGCCCTTTACACAGCTAAGCGCCGCGGCAGGAATGAATTTTGTCTGTTCGGTGCCGAGCTAGCCCGGGAACTGCAACGCCGCCAGTCAATCGAACGCGATCTTCATTCGGCGATAACGATGAGAAGCTTGGTCGCTTGGTTTCAGCCAATCGTAAGACTCGAAACTGAAGCGTCGTCGGTTTTGAAGCCTTGCTAAGATGGTCTCACCCGCTTCACGGTCCCATTTCTCCGCCCGAGATCATGACAGCGGCACGCGAAACTGGAATGCTTCAGCTGCTAACTCAAACGGTATTCGCCGACTGTTGCGCTCTTATCGAGGGCTTGGTCAAAGCTGACCGTCGTGATGTTCGTGTGGCGATGAATGTTTCACCGCGCGAGTTGGAAGCTGGCGATATTGACGAGATGATTCTTAATGGTCTGGCGGCAAAAGACCTCCCTGCAACGATGTTCGACATCGAGATTACCGAAGAAGCCCCAGTGGATCCGGACAGAGTGGATGAAAAGCTCGGCCAGCTTTCACATGCTGGCATTTCTATCGCGCTCGAGGACTTCGGCACCGGTTTTTCGACGTTGGCATCGCTCAAGGACAGTCGGATCAGGAAAGTGAAAATAGATCAGGGCTTCATTCGCGGCTTAGCCAAGTCCCGGGAGAATCGGCTGCTTGTCAAAGCGGTGATTGACCTTGGTAGGACGCTCGGGATCGAGGTCATGGCCGAGGGCGTTGAAACAGAGGCAGATCGGCAAACTCTGTACAAGCTTGGCTGCAGAACCGCGCAGGGCTTCCTGTTCTCTAAGGCAGTGCCTCTCCATTTGGCACTTGATTCGGTAGTAAAAGAGCACGCGAAGGAGTTGTGACCGGCCTCTCCGTCCGTGCTGCTCGCGGAACTTTCATGTGGGGTGGACCTGACGCGCGAAAGCCGTTTCGGACGGTAGAGTTATTACGGGGGCGAAACTGAGCACGTGGTTTGGATAGCAGCAATCCGGTCCACCGGCGCACATGCAGCGGCTTCATACAAGCGTTCAAGTTGCGAGATGAGCTTGAGTGAACGACGTCGGAGAATTGCGTCCCTTGGACGCTGGTTTCGCGGTTCCCGTAGGATTCGATTACGGGAAGCGTTCTTGGCTGCTTCTCGGCTCAGCGCTCATCTGGATGAACAACGTACCCGCGGTCAAGGTTTTCGCGACCTCAACCCAGTCACCATCCCGCAACAGCAGCGGTCGGGTCCTGATCAAGCGCTCAGCCTCAGCACAGGTGCTGGAGCAACGGTAGAGCGCGGAAAACGTGTATCGGAATGCGCTGGCTCACCATAGGAAGCTGCCACGGCATGTCGAATGTCCCCAGGGGGCGGGACCGTTCCCTTGCATTTGTCTCGATGACGGGCTCTCAAAGCTAAAGCCAAGAGAGCTTTATAAAAATCGCACCCGATCGGCTGCGCAACGACGACCAGCTGAGGCCCGATCGGGTGCTAAGGTCGTGCCAAAAAAGGCGCGTCACTGTCGCATTTCTAGCCGGCTTGCGATCGGACGTCATCTCTTGGCGATCGTTGCCCCTTCTCTCAAATGCGCTTAGCGGCGCCGACGGCGAATAGCGCAAGCTTTTCCACCCGTTTCTACTCCACTACCGAGACTCGTCACCAACCTCCTTTTATTCGCTTCCATATGGCCCATCCTGTCTCCAATCGAGGAGGAGCGCGAACATGGGCCAAGCCGTAGAACGTCTCAGTCTCGGGAATTCTTCTGCTCGCCAAACTGCCGTTGTCACCGGCACCATATTTGGCAGGGTGACAGTGAACGACAAGATATCAGGCGTTCTTGTCTGGGCTGAACTATGCTTGCAAGCCATAACCCAAAAATCGCCGATCCCTTTGAATTCGAGCCGGATGAATGGGTGTTTCAAAATTTTTGGCGGTTTTAGGCAGAACCCTCCGATGGCCCGCGTACCGGTCAAGCTTCGTGAGCACTTTAGGTTCGTCGATCAGGCATAGGTTTGTATCCCATGCCACATGCTGGCCGTTTGCCTAGTTCGGAAGCCCTCGAGAGGCGTTGCTCGTCTTGGTATGGCGTCGCCCCTTTTTCCGATCCATCGGCCACGGAGCTAGAATGCTGTCTAGCTGTTGCCGCCTACTTGGTCATCCGGCATGGAGATGCCTATATACCGACCTTCGAAAGGCTGGAATACGAGGTCGAACAAATGCGGCGGAAGCTCGGAAATCGCGAGCGAGCGCAGCGCGTGCTGGCCACGCTCAACCTAAATGGCTCGGACAGCTGGAGCCGTGAGGTTGGTTCTCAAGGCCTGGATGGCGCCGCAATCACATTCGCCCGGGCGGGGTAAAAGCGATTTTTTGAAGCCACTCGCGCTTTTGCGCTAACGAAGGTCCCGCGCCGTATTTGGGCCGGATCCATTTGTGGCCCATCAGAGAAGCAATTACCTTCTCCGGCGCCTCAACTGCCGTCAGCCGGTCCTCGAAAGTGTGTCGCAGGCTATAAAGACTATGCTCGGAAGTCGGCAGAAGTTCCTTGCTGGCGAGCACCTTGTTGACGAGCGCTGAAAGTGACGCGGCCTTGTCGCGATAACGAGGAAAGCCGTCCGGATGGAGCTTGATGGCTGCAAGTGCGCCGCCAACCAAGGGAATGTCACGGGCTGAATGACCGGTCTTCAAGCGACGGCCATTGGGGCGCACCCGCACATGCGGGATTTCTTGATCGAGGTGGATTGTTTCGGTGGTGAGGTTTGCCGCTTCAGAAAGCCTGAGTCCGGTATCGGCAATCACATAGATTAGATGGCGGGCTTCGTCATTGAGTCCGTCGAGCGCGCCTTCAGCGAGTATCTTCTCCTGAATGAACTCCGCTGTGAACGCAGCGCGTTGCCCGGGGACGGCGCCGGAAAGACGCAGGTTTCGAAAAACCGGCTCCAGCTTGAGCTGGTGAGTCAGATCGACGACGCGCAGCATTTTCGAAACATGGCCGATGTCCTTGTTGGCCGTACCGATATCAAGTCCATCCTCAACGATCCGCTTTTGCCACCACTCGCGGAACGCGATTGCGTCGTCCCGAGTGAGGCTTGCGATCTCCTTGTCGCCAATGACTCCAACCAGATTGGCAACTGCGCGCTTTTTGGGGTTACGCCATTTCTTGATTTGGTTAGGCGACATGGTCAGCAAGTTCTGTTGCTCGATCGTCTCGAATTCCTTGATAAGACCGCTCAGGCGGACCGCTGGCCGCTTCTCCCCACCCATGACGGCCGAGACGTCCTGCGCGTCCTCGATCGATTTTTTGTCGAGGAGCAGCTTGATACGGGCCATGAGTTCGTCGAGCGGCCCCGCTGCTAGTTCCTCGTTAGAGCGATAGGCCAATCCAAATGACCGCGCGCGCTTCCTCGCGGCTTCGAAACGCAGCCCCGCCTCGGCGGATTGGCCTTCCCGCAGTCTACGCCAATACGCCTCCAGCCCCGCGCCGAGGCTTTGCACTGCATCTCGCGCCCGTACACCGCGGGGATCGTCAGCCACGGCGACGCCCGTGGAAATGCGTACTAGGCAGCGGCGATCAAACGCCGCGAATTCCTTCGGCACCCTGCGGACGAGATACCAGATGCCTTCACGTTTATGCGGCTTTGGCGCTGCGGAACGTCGCATTATCTTTCTCTAATGTTACACAGTTTGTTACACAGTCTAAGATAAGTTTCGCTTCGCGCTGGTCAAGCGCAACAAGGAAGCTTTTGAAAGGAAACGATTATTATGGAAGCTAAATGGCGGAGAGGGAGGGATTCGAACCCCCGATACCCTTGCGAGTATGCCGCATTTCGAGTGCGGTGCATTCGACCACTCTGCCACCTCTCCGCGAGGTCATGGTCGGCCGTTGCCGGCGCGGCGCACTAGATAACGGCTGACTGCAGCAGTTACAAGGCCCTCTTGGCGGATTTCCAGCTTCTTCGAAAGTCGGCAGGGCACGCTGCTTCGGTCTTCGCCGCAAGCGAGGTTTCAGCGCGTCCTCGCCGTGTTGCCCCTTGAGGGTCGGCTGACCGTGGGGCGGTTGGCACAGGCTGCAAGCTACCACCAGCGCCGGACGCTGCGCCGGTGCTGGCTCCCGGAAAGGCTCATTGCCTTGACTTCCGCGCAACCATCGGTTAGGGACAGCCCGCAATCGGCGTGGAGGCTCTTCCGCGCCGCTTGTTTTTTGAACCCGCAGACTGACAAAAAGACGGCCGAACCGCTTGAGGCGGTTCATCGAGGCCGACCGAACAGCGAAAGGCAAAAAATGTTCGCAGTCATCAAAACGGGCGGCAAGCAGTATCGCGTCGCCGCCAACGATCTGCTCAAGATCGAGAAAGTCGAAGCCAAGGTCGGCGATATCGTCGAGATCGGCAATGTGCTCGCGCATGGCGAGGGCGAGAACGTCACCTTCGGCGCACCCTTCGTCGATGGCGCCATGGTCACGGCGGAAGTTGTCGAGCAGGGCAAGAACCGCACCGTCATCGCTTTCAAGAAGCGCCGCCGCCAGAATTCGCGCCGCAAGATCGGCCACCGCCAGCTGCTGACCACCGTGCGGATTTCCGAGATCCTGCTGGGTGGCGCCAAGCCGGCGAAGAAGGCTGCTGCGAAGGCCGAAGCCAAGGCTGAAGTCGCTGCCGAGGCGAAGGCCGAAGCCGCTCCGAAGGAAGCCAAGGCCAAGAAGACAGAGGCGGCTGCGAAGGACGACGCCACTGCCGAGACCGCTGCCGCGCCGCTGTTCAAGGCGCCGAAGGGCGAGCCGGACGACCTGACCGTGATCAAGGGCATCGGCCCCGTCGCTGCGAAGGACCTCAACGAGCAGGGCATCATCACCTTCGCGCAGCTCGCCAAGCTGACCGACAAGGATGTCGCCAAGATCGACGAGCACATGCCGTTCAGCACCGACCAGATCAAGGACTGGCGCGAGCAGGCCAAGGAACTGGCGAAGAAGAAGTAAGGCGCACGAATAAGTAAGACGGGCCGGCGGCTGCCGCCGGTACGGACTTGAAACGGAACGCGAACGCGTTCATAAGACAATTCAAGCGCCCCCAGGGCGCATCGGAGTTAGTTAGATGGCACACAAGAAAGCTGGCGGTTCGTCGCGCAACGGTCGCGACTCGCATTCCAAGCGGCTCGGCGTGAAGAAGTTCGGCGGCGAAGCCGTGGTTGCCGGCAACATCATCATTCGTCAGCGCGGCACGCAATGGCATCCGGGCACCAACGTAGGCATGGGCACGGACCACACCCTCTTTGCGCTCGAAGCCGGCGCAGTCGCCTTCAACAAAAAAGCCAACGGCCGAACCTACGTTTCGGTGAACCCGATTACCAAAGCAGCGGAGTAGCCGGTTCCGCACCATAACACCGGCGCCCATCTCGGGAACCGGTGTCTGGCCAGTCCAGGAAAAGGATCAGGAGAGATGGGCTTCCATCTCTCCTTTTTTCATTTTCTTTTTGCCTGGAGGACTAAAATGGTTGCCGAAGCGGAAGACAGCGAAGACGAAAGTTATGCGATCGATTGCCCGGTGCTCGCGACCGAGCGTCTGGTCATGCGCGCCCCGCGCGAGAGCGATCTCGGGCAACTGGTGGCGCTGGCCGACAACCGTCACGTCGCCGAGATGCTGGCCCGCATGCCGCATCCCTATGGCGAGGCCGAAGGCCGGGCCTTTCTCGCCATGGCCTCCTCTCAGCGCGCCGGCATCGTCTATGCGCTGACGCTCGCCGGCACCGGCACCTTCGTCGGCTGCGCGGGGCTCAACACCACCGATCGCGGGCTGGAGCTCGGCTACTGGATCGGCGAGCCTTACTGGAAGCGCGGCTATGCGACAGAGGCGGCGCACGCGCTGGTCGACCTCGCCTTCCAGAAGACCTCGATCCAGGTGCTGCACGTCTCGACCCGGGTCATCAATCCTGCCTCGCGGCGCGTCATCCACAAGTGCGGCTTCCAGTATGCCGGCCAGGGCATGCTGAACTCGATCGTCGCCGGCCAGGTGCCGGTCGAGCGCTACCGCCTGGACAAAAAGACGTGGAGCAGCCTGCGCAACTGGGTCCACTTCTGAGATGGGCCGATATTCAGGTGATGCCGGCCTGCGAGTGGCTACTTCCTCCGCTTCCGGTGCTCACGTGCCTCAAGCACGCTCCGCTCCGGTTCTCGGAAGCCGCCGCTCTCGGCGCGGCCTGACCTCAATCTCGACCCATCTGGGTGCGCTTGATCGTGCTGGGGGGCTCAGCCGAGCTCGACCCAGACCGGCAGGTGGTCGGAACCGACCGCTTTGCTGTCGGCCCACAGGCGCTGCAGCGATTTGGCCAGCGAAGCGCTGGTGAAGACGTAATCGATGCATTTGTGACGGCTGGCGTCGTCGGGTCGGTCGGGATCGACACAGGTGACGAGATCAGAAGCGCCGAGGCGCTGGGCGGCGTCGACCGCCAGATCGGCGGTCAGCGGCATGCCGAACTGATGGTCCGGACGGCCGGCGAGTTCGACATATTCGGGCGAGCCCGGCAGCATGTTGAAGTCGCCCATGACGATGAAGGCTTCCGGATAGGGCAAATCCGGCAGGCCGATCTCGGGAATGCCGGACAGGCCGCCGCCTTCCAGCGCGTAGTTCAGCAGGCGCTGGCGCAGGAACCGGATCTGGGCCTGGCGTTCGACCGGACTGCGGTGGTCGAGATGGGTGGAGTAGAAGCGCACGAAGCCGAGCGGCGTCTCGATGAGCGCCTCGAGCGCGCCGCGCTGGAAGTTCATCGCCTCGAGGCTGCGGCTGCGCGGCAAAAGGAGATTGCGCGACAGATGAATGGGCGACTTCGACAGCACCATGTTGCCGAGCTGGAAAGTCCGGGTGACGGCGCGGCCGGCCTCCAGGCGCGAGCCGACATTGACCTCGAAATTGCAGCCATAGGCGGCGAAATAGTCGGGCAGCGCCTCGCCGATCTCGGCCACCATGTCGCGGTCGCCGTTGCGCGGGTTGTTGCGGGTGACCTCCTGCAGCGCGATCACGTCGGCGCCGCGCACCGCTTCCGCGATGCGGCCGACGTCGTAGCGATCGTCGAGACCGATGCCATACTGGATGTTGTAGGTGACGAGCTTCATTCCGGTGCTCCAACGCCGACGCGGAACCGCGAACAGCACAACGGACCGTCGCGCGCGATCGCTCGCGGCCTGACAGTGCTACCGCTTCTGCGGCGCGCGCAAAAGCGTGTGCCAGCGCTTTCGTCACAAAACAGCCTCGCCCTAAGCTTCGCCTTGGTTTAAGCAGTCGCGCAAGACCATCACAGAAACCTGTAATCCATGAAATTCCTCGACCAAGCCAAGGTTTATATCCGCTCCGGCGACGGCGGCGCCGGTTCGGTTTCGTTCCGCCGCGAGAAGTTCATCGAGTTCGGCGGCCCGGACGGCGGCGACGGCGGCCGCGGCGGCGATGTCTGGGCGGAAGCGGTCGACGGGCTGAACACGCTGATCGACTATCGCTACCAGCAGCATTTCAAGGCCAAGACCGGCATGCACGGCATGGGCCGCAACATGACCGGCGGCAAGGGCGCCGACGTGACGCTGAAAGTGCCGGCCGGCACGCAGATATTCGCCGAGGACAACGAGACGCTGATCTGCGACCTGACCGAGGTCGGCCAGCGCTTCCTGCTCGCCAAGGGCGGCAATGGCGGCTTCGGCAACCAGCATTTCAAGACCTCGACCAACCAGGCGCCGCGCCGCGCCAATCCCGGCCAGCCGGGCGAGGAGCTGAGCATCTGGCTGCGGCTGAAGCTGATCGCGGATGCCGGCCTTGTCGGCCTGCCCAATGCCGGCAAGTCGACCTTCCTCGCCGCCGTCACGGCCGCCAAGCCGAAGATCGCCGACTATCCGTTCACCACGCTCCATCCCGGCCTCGGCGTCGCCCGCATAGACGGCCGCGAATTCGTGCTGGCCGACATTCCCGGACTGATCGAGGGCGCGCATGAGGGCGTCGGCATCGGCGACCGTTTCCTCGGCCATGTCGAGCGCACGCGCGTGCTGCTCCATCTCGTCTCGGCGCTGGAGGAGAATCCGGGCAAGGCCTACAAAACCGTGCGCGCCGAGCTCGAAGCGTATGGCCAGGGGCTCACCGACAAGGTCGAGATTGTCGCGCTGAGCCAGATCGACGTCCTCGACGCCGATGCCCGCAAGAAGAAGGCGGCATCGCTGAAGCGCGCGGCCGGGCGTGCGCCGATGCTGTTGTCGGCGGTCACCGGCGAAGGTGTCGAGGCTGTTCAGCGCGCGCTGATGGCGGTCGTCACTGAGGCGCGCGACGCTGTTCCCGCCCCTGTCGACACGCGCTGGCGGTAAGCCTCATGAAATCGCTGAAATCATACCGGCGCATTACCGTGAAGATCGGCTCGGCGCTGCTCGTCGACCGCTCGACGGGCTTGAAGCGCGACTGGCTGAACTCGCTCGCAGCCGACATTGCGGCGCTCGCCAATGCCGGCGCCGAGGTGCTCGTCGTTTCTTCCGGCGCGATCGCGCTCGGCCGCACCATCCTCGGCCTCGGCAAGCGCGCGCTGAAGCTCGAGGAAAGCCAGGCTGCCGCCGCGGTGGGCCAGATCGCGCTCGCCGGCGCCTGGTCGGACGCGCTCGGCAAGGACGGGCTGAAGTCGGGCCAGATTCTGTTGACCCTGGGCGACACCGAGGAGCGCCGTCGCTACCTCAACGCGCGCGCGACGATCTCGACGCTGATCAAGATGAAGGCGGTGCCGGTCATCAACGAGAACGACACGGTGGCGACCTCGGAAATCCGCTATGGCGACAACGACCGGCTGGCCGCACGGGTGGCGACCATGATGGGCGCCGACCTGCTGGTGCTGCTTTCCGACATCGATGGGCTCTACACGGCGCCGCCGGCGAAAGATCCGACGGCGAAGTTCATCCCGGTGGTCGACCGCATCACCCCCGACATCGAGGCGATGGCGGGCGCCGCGGCCTCGGAGCTGTCGCGCGGCGGCATGCGGACAAAGCTCGATGCCGGCAAGATCGCCAACGCCGCCGGCACCGCCATGATCATCACTTCAGGCACAAGGCTGTCGCCGCTGATGGCGATCGAGCGCGGCGAACGCGCCACCTTCTTCAGACCGAGCGCCAATCCGGTGAAGGGCTACAAGACCTGGATCGCTGGGCAGCTGGAGCCGGCGGGCCGGCTCACCGTCGATGCCGGCGCCGTCGGCGCGCTGAAGTCGGGCAAGTCGCTGCTGCCGGCCGGCGTCAGGCTGGTCAGCGGCAACTTCTCGCGCGGCGACACGGTGGCGATCCTGTCGCCCGAGGGGCGCGAGATCGCGCGCGGGCTGGTTGCCTACGACGCCGCCGATGCCGTAAGGATCGCAGGCCTGAAGACCGCCGAGATCGAAACCGTGCTCGGCTATGAGGCGCGTTCGGCGATGATCCACCGCGACGACCTTGTGGTGAGCATTGCCGGCGACCACGTATTGGCCGACGAGTAGCCCAGTGGAGGATGACCATGCTCAAGCTGCATGAAAAATCCGGGGAAGACACGGTGGCGATGATGACCGATATCGGCCGTCGCGCCCGCGCTGCCGCCCGACCGCTGGCCGTCGCATCGACAGAAGCCAAGAACAGCGCCCTATCCGCGATGGCCGACGCCATCCTGCGCAACGAGCAGGCGATCCTTAAGGCCAATGCCATCGACATGGCGAACGGCGAAGAGGCCGGATTCTCCGCCTCGCTCATGGACCGGCTGAAGCTTAATCCGGCGCGCATCAAGGCCATGGCCGACGGCATCCGCGAGATCGCCGCGCTCAAGGACCCGGTCGGCGACGTGATTGCCGAATGGGACCGGCCGAACGGCCTCCATATCGAACGCGTGCGCACGCCGCTCGGCGTCGTCGGGGTGATCTATGAGAGTCGCCCGAACGTTACGGCGGACGCCGGCGCGCTCTGCCTTAAAGCTGGCAATCCGGTGATCCTGCGCGGCGGCTCGGATTCGCTCAATTCCTCCTCCGCTATCCATGCCTGCATGGCCGAGGGGCTGAAGGCCGCCGGCCTACCGGAAGACGCTATCCAGCTGGTGCCGACCACGGACCGCGCCGCCGTCGGCGAGATGTTGAAGGGTCTGGGCGGCAATCTGGACGTCATCATCCCGCGCGGTGGCAAAAGCCTTGTCGGGCGCGTGCAGACCGAAGCCCGGGTGCCGGTCTTTGCGCATCTCGAAGGCATCTGCCACCTCTATGTCGACCGGTCCGCGAAGCTCGACATGGCGGTGGCGATCGCCGTCAACGCCAAGATGCGGCGCACCGGCATCTGCGGGGCCGCCGAGACGCTGCTGGTCGACCAAGCCGTCGCCTCGACGCATCTGGTGCCGATCCTGGAGGCGCTGCACGCCGCCGGCTGCGAGATCCATGCCGACGCCGAGGTGCTGCTGGCCTATTCCGATGCCAGCCCGGCGACCGATGCGGACTGGGTGACGGAGTATCTCGACGCCGTCATCGCGGTGAAGCTGGTCGACGGCGTCGCCGGCGCGATCGAGCATATCGAGACCTTCTCCTCGCACCACACCGAGGCGATCGTGGCCGAGGACGCGAAGGCGGTCGAAAGATTCTTCAATGAGATCGACTCGGCCATCCTTTTGCACAACGCCTCGACGCAGTTCGCCGATGGCGGCGAGTTCGGCATGGGCGCCGAGATCGGCATCGCCACCGGCAAGATGCATGCGCGGGGTCCGGTCGGCGTCGAGCAGCTGACTTCGTTCAAATACCGCGTGCGCGGGTCGGGACAGGTGCGGCCTTGAAGCTGGTTGGCCAAAGGGCCTGAGGCACCATGCTTTCCCAGCCCGAGCCACCTGTTCCGGCACCCTATCTCCACATGCCGCATGCCGGCAGAGGACTGGCCGTCGGCCTGTTCGGCGGCTCGTTCAATCCGCCGCATGCCGGTCATGCGCTGGTCGCCGAGATCGCGCTGCGCAGGCTAGCGCTCGATCAGCTGTGGTGGATCGTGACGCCCGGCAACCCGCTGAAAAGCGCACGCGAACTCGCGCCGCTCGCCGAGCGGATCGCGTTGTCCGAGAAAATTGCCCGCAACCCTAAGATCAAGGTCACTGCCTTCGAGGCGGCGCAGCATGTCCGCTACACAGCCGACACGCTGGCGCTGGTCAAGGCGCGCAATCCGGGCGTCGACTTCGTCTGGATCATGGGCGCGGATTCGCTGCGCGACTTCCATCGCTGGCAGCGCTGGCGCGAGATCGTGCTCACCTTCCCGATCGCGGTCATCGACCGTCCGGGCGCCACGCTCTCCTTCCTGTCGTCGGTCGTCGCCAAGACCTTCGACTATGCCCGCGTCGACGAGGGCGACGCGCCGCGGCTCGCCCGCACGCAGGCGCCGGCCTGGACCTTCATCCACGGCCCGCGCTCGTCACTGTCTTCTACCGCGCTGCGCAAGGCGGCGAAGGGCTGAGCGCGGGCGCCCCCTTCTCCCACACAAGGGGAGAAGGGGAAAAGCCGGCCATGTCGCTTTTACGGCGGTCTTTCGTCCCTGGGTAAGCGATGCTGCGCAACATCATGCCGGCGAAGAAGCGCACCACGATCGACAATAACCAGGGCAGCAAGCCGGCGCCGCTGATCGCCATCGCCAGCGTCATCGTGTCGATGGCGCTGATTGCGATCGGCAACGGGCTGATGTTCGCTTACATACCGGTGCGGCTCGGTGCCGGGGGTTTCGACCCGACCTGGGCCGGGCTCATCGTCACCGGTCTTTCGGCCGGCGGCCTCGCCGGCTGCATCCTGACCGGACCTCTCGTCAGGAGGGTTGGCCACGCCCGCGCGTTCATGGTGCTCTCGGCACTGATCGCGCTCTCCAATGCGGCGATCGGCGCCGGTCCGATCCCGCTCGTCTGGATCGCGGCCCGGGCGCTTTACGGCTTTGCCATTTGCGGCCTGTTCATCGTCGCGCAAAGCTGGCTCAACGATGCCTTGCCGAATGCCATACGCGGCCGCGTGATGGCGGTGTTCTATGTCGCCTACATTGGCGGACTGGGCCTCGGCTATGGCACGCTCGCGGCAATCGACATCCAAACCGCCGCCGCGCCGCTGATCGGCATCGCGTTCACCGCCTTGTCCATCCTGCCGGTTGGTATGACGCGGCTTGCGCAGCCGCCGGCGCCGCAGGCGGCTTCGGTGGCGCTCGGCAAGGCCTGGCGGATCTCGCCGGTCGGCGTCGCCGGCATGCTGGCGGTTGGCGGGCTGTCGATGATCATTTCCGGTTTCGCACCGATCCACGCCACCGCCAAGGGCTACAGCCAGGCGGATGTCGCGCTGCTCCTCTCGGCCATGCCGGTCGGCACCCTGATCCTGCAGATCCCGCTCGGCTGGCTCTCCGACCGCACCGACCGGCGCTACGTGCTGGCGGGCACCGCGGCGCTGGCGGTCGTCGCCAGCCTGCTGGCGATCGGCTTCGACGGCGGCGCGCTGATGGCCCTGGTGGTGATCTACCTCGTCTGGGACGGTGCGGCGGAGTCGATCTATTCGCTGTCCAGCGCGCACGCTGCCGACCGCGCAAGCAAGGACGAACTGCTTGCCCTGTCGAGTTCGCTTTTGTTTGCCTGGTCGCTGTCCGGCTTCATCGTGCCGGGCATCGTGACGGCGCTTTCGGCTGTCTTCGGCACCGCGACCTTCATCTATGTGGGCATTGTCATCGCTTCAATGTTCTGCGTGTTCGTGCTGTGGCGCGTGATGGCGGCGCGGCGGGCCTCCGCCCCGGCGACTGGCGGCTTCGCGCCGATGTGCGCGCAGACGCCGTTGCCGGTGGAACTCGCCTTCGCGCCGGACGATTCGACAGATCGGCCCGAGCGCTGAATCGTCAAAGGGATTGGTTTATTGCTTGCGCGCCTCCGGCAGCGGCACCTCGGGCGGCGGCAGCGGGATGGAGATGCCTTCATTGTCGAAGGCCTGCTTGGCGCGCTTGGTCATGCCGATCTGGGTGGCGAAGTAATCGGCTGCCGATGTCCAGTAGCGCAAGGTCAGCGTGACCGTGGTTTCGCCCAGGCTCGCCACGAAGGCGATCGGCGCCGGTTCGCGCCGGATGCGCTTCTCGGCATTGGCGATGGCAAGCAGCGTCTTCTGCCCGCGGTCGATGTCGTTCCAGGAACCGATGCTGAGCGTGACGTCGCAGCGGCGCACGCCGTTGCGGGTGAAGTTGCGCACCGGCTGGTTCCACAGCGTCGAGTTGGGCGCCAGGATGTACACGCCTTCCGCAGTGCGGAGCGTGGTGGCGAACAGGCCGATTTCCTCGATCGTGCCGGCGATCGAGCCGACCTCCACATATTCGCCAATGCGGAACGGCCTCAGCGCCAGCAGCATGATGCCGGCTGCGATGTTCTGCAGCGTGCCCTGCAGCGCCAGCCCGATGGCCAGGCCGGCGGCACCGATGGTGGCGATGATCGAAGCGGTCTGCACGCCGAACTGGCCGAGCACCATGATCACCACCAGGATCAGGATGCCGTAGCGCACCACCTGCGAGAAGAAATGGCGAAGGGTCTCGTCGAAGCCATGAATGTGGCCGAGCCCGGCATAGATCGACCGCTCGGCAAGACCGGCGACGATGTAGCCGACGATCAGGAGAATGACGGCGCCGATGGCTGAGAAGGAATAGGAAACGATCAATGTGCTGAGCTGCGCGAGCCCAGCCTGCACGGTGAGGAAAGCACTTTGGGGATCGATGGGCATGGCGGGAATCCGGTTGGTGGGCGGGCCGTTAACCCCTGCGGCGCGCAAAGGGTTCCGACATTTTCCGACTGTCGTGGAACCGCCAAGCTGGCGGCGCGTTGGCCTCGGCGAGCGCCGGCGTCTTGAAACTGCAACGGAACTCTGCCTATCTAAGTGGTGTCACCTGATTTGATGGGTGATTTGGTTGTTCTTGTTGGGAAAGGAAACACACTGAGAACAGCACTGCGGAAGAAGGCCGATATCGTGCCTTCGCCGGCCGGGATCAGCGAGAACGATGCTGCGTCCCTCGCCATCAAGACAGTCCTTGCCAGTCTGGAAGACTCCAAGGCCGAAAACATCGTCTCAATCGACATCCAGGGAAAATCGAGCTTGGGCGACTATATGGTCGTCGCCTCGGGTCGATCGCACCGTCATGTCTCGGCTGTCGCCGATCATCTCCTCAAGGCGCTCAAGGATGCCGGTCTCGGCATGGCGCGCGTCGAGGGGCTGGCCAGCGCAGACTGGGTCCTGATCGATTCGGGCGACATCATCGTCCATGTCTTCCGCCCCGAAGTCCGCGAATTCTACAATCTCGAAAAGATGTGGCAGGCGCCGGATCTCGAGGAAGAGACCTTGCACTGAGCCTTGATCGGCATGCCGTGAATTTTCGGCGGCATGCATCGAGAATCTCGCGGGGGCGAGGATGAAGATCACCGTTCATGCCGTGGGCCGAATGAAAACCGGCCCCGAGAGAGAACTCGCCGACCGCTATTTCGAGCGTTTCGCCAAGGCTGGGCCAGCGGTCGGGCTGGAATTTGGCGGCATAGCCGAGACTCCCGAGAGCCGTGGACAGAGTGCCGACGAGCGCCGCCGGGAAGAAGGCCAGAGATTGCAGAGCCAGTTGGCGACGGGAGCCGTGCTGTTCCTGCTCGACGAGCGCGGCAAGGCGCTGTCCTCGGAGAACCTCGCCACCCGCATCGGCCAGTTGCGCGACGGTGGCCGCAAGGCGCTGGTCATCGCCATCGGCGGCGCCGACGGCCATGACAAATCCCTGCGCGATCAGGCCGATCTCGTTCTTTCGTTCGGGGCGCTGACCTGGCCGCACCAGCTGGTGCGGGTCATGCTGGGCGAGCAGCTTTACCGCGTCGCGACCATTCTCGCCGGCCATCCCTACCACCGATCCTGAAAACCATCGATCGAAAGCTGGGGATGAGGCCCGTTTGCCCGGATTTCCGCCCCAATGGCAGGCCACATCAGCCCAATGCCACATCATCCCAATGGCTGGTGTTCGTCCAACATGGTTGATGGTTCGTTAACGAAGCGGCGGATAGAGTCGAAGCCTGATGTCTGAAGGCTGGAATTCGAGGAAGCGCGCCTGGCGCGGCCGCTGCGGCTTGGCCGTAGCCGCCGTGCTGTTGGCTTTGGGCCATGCGCGAGCGGAGAACACGCTGGATGGCGCGCCGGATCCGGACCGGAGCCGCGCCGAATACGAGCAGGTCTCGAAGGAAATCACGCTGTCCGCGGAGAAGCTGGCCAAGCTGGCGGCCGATATCGCCGCGGTCAAGAAGGACCACGCATCGATCAGCGCGGCGCTTATCCAATCGGCGATGACCGAGCAGAAGCTCAGCCAGGACATCGAGGACATCGGCGCCAAGCTCGAGGGTTTGAAGACGGAGCAAGAGAAGCTGCGCGCCTCGCTGGCGGCGCGCCGTGACGTGCTGGCGGAAGTGCTCGGCGCGTTGCAGCGCATGGGGCTCAACCCGCCGCCGGCGATCCTTGTCAAGCCGGAGGACGCGCTGTCGTCGGTGCGCAGCGCCATCCTGCTCGGGGCGGTGGTGCCGGAACTGCGCCAGCAGACCGACAGGCTGGTTGCCGATCTCAAGGAACAGACCCGGGTGACGGCGTCGATCGAGGCCGAACGGGGCCGCCTCAGCGCGGCTGTGACCGAGCAGGCAGCGGAGAAGAAGCGCCTAACCATGCTGCTGGAGGCCAAGCGGAGGCTGCAGACCGACACCGAAACGGCGCTGGCCGCCGAACGGCAGCATTCGCAGGAGCTGGCGGCCAAGGCCAGCAGCCTGAAAGACCTCATCGCCTCGCTCGAGGCCGACAAGGCGCGCAAGGCCGCCGACCAGGCCAAGGCGGCCGAGCAGAAATCGGCCGACGGCGACCAGACGGCATCGACGACGGAGCTTGCCGCGCTGCCTGTCCCCGAGGCCAACCGTCTGGCCTCGTCGGCGCCGTTCTCGGCGCTGCTGGGACAGGTGGCGCCGCCGGTCACCGGCAAGATCAAGCGCCGTTTCGGCAGCGACGACGGCAACGGCGCCCCGATGCAGGGGGACATGGTTGCGACACAATCGGGCGCCATCGTAACCGCTCCGGCGGACGGAAATGTGCTTTATGCCGGCCCGTTTCGCTCCTATGGTCAACTCTTGATCCTCGATGCCGGCGACGGATATCATGTCGTCCTGGCTGGGATGAGCAGAATCAGCGTCACGACCGGACAGTCGGTGCTCGCAGGAGAGCCGGTCGGCGCGATGGGAGAGGCCCGAGTGGCAAGCACTTCGGCCTCGCAGAATGGAAATGCGGTGCCGGAACTCTATGTTGAGTTCCGCAAGGATGGAAAACCCGTCGATCCGAATCCCTGGTGGGCGGACCGATTTTCTGGAAGGACGTGAAATGATGCGGAAATTGTCGCTTCTGTTTGCCGGCGCGCTGATGGGCGCATCGGCAATGAGCCTGGTCTACGGCGCACCGGGCTCGGCGGCGAACGCTGCGGGTTCCGAAACCTACAAGCAGCTGGCGATCTTCGGGGACATCTTCGAGCGGGTGCGGGCGCAGTATGTGACGCCGCCGGACGACAAGTCGCTGGTCGAGAATGCCATCAACGGCATGCTGGCCTCGCTCGACCCGCACTCCTCCTACATGAATGCCGAGCAGGCGCAGGACATGCGCGTGCAGACCAAGGGCGAGTTCGGCGGCCTCGGCATCGAGGTCACGATGGAGAACGACCTGGTCAAGGTGATCACGCCGATCGACGATACGCCGGCCGCCAAGGCGGGCGTGCTTGCCGGCGACTACATCGCCAAGATCGACGGCGAGGAGGTCCGCGGCCTGACCCTCAACGACGCGGTCGAGAAGATGCGCGGTCCGGTCAACACGCCGATCAAGCTGACCATCCTGCGCCAGGGCGCCGACAAGCCGATCGAGCTGACCGTGGTGCGCGACATCATCAAGGTCAAGGCGGTGAAGTACCGGGTCGAGAACGACGTCGGCTACATGAAGATCACCTCCTTCACCGAAAAGACCTATGACGATCTCGAGAACGCCATCGAGAACATCAAGAAGCAGGTGCCGAACGACAAGCTGAAAGGCTACGTGCTCGACCTCAGGCTCAATCCCGGCGGTCTGCTCGACCAGGCGGTGAGCGTGTCGGATGCCTTCCTGAAGCGCGGCGAGATCGTGTCGACCCGCGGCCGCGACCCCAAGGACGTCACCCGCTTCGACGCCAAGCCGAAGCAGAACGACGACATCAACGGCAAGCCGCTCATCGTACTGGTCAATGGCGGTTCGGCGAGCGCGTCCGAAATCGTCGCCGGCGCGCTGCAGGATCTGCGCCGCGCCACCGTGGTCGGCACGCAGTCCTTCGGCAAGGGCTCGGTGCAGACCATCATCCCGCTCGGCGAGAATGGCGCGCTCCGGCTCACCACGGCGCTCTATTACACCCCGTCGGGCAAGTCGATTCAGGGCAAGGGCATCACGCCCGACATCAAGGTCGAGCAGCCGCTGCCGCCGGACCTGCAGGGCCGCGACCTGACCCGTGGCGAATCGGACCTCAAGGGCCATATCAAGGGCGCCGACGAGAGCTCCACCGGCTCCGGGTCGGCCGCCTATGTGCCGCCGGAACCGAAGGACGATCTGCAGCTGATCTATGCCGAGCAGCTGCTGCGCGGCCAAAAGACCGATCCGGCCTTCCCGCCGAACCCGGACAAGGCTGTGATGAACCAGTAAACCTGGGATGGCTAGAGAAGACTCTGGCCGCCCGATCGAAGCAATGCGATGCTGCCGGGACCGCGAGGTTCCGGCAGTTTGATTCGGGGAGTTGGCGCCGCGACGCGCCGAAGAGGAATGCGCACGTGACCGCTGACGACCTGGCGAGCTGGATCACGGGCTTGGGGATGCGGCTTGGCTGACATCGGCAAGGACATCGAACGTCCGCTCGGACAGACGCTCCGCGCCCAACGCTCCGCCGCGCGCGGCATCAGCACAGGCACGCTTGTCGCAACGATCGCCGTCCTCGCCGTGATGGGCGTTTCCGCCGCTATCGCGCTGCGCGACAGGCCCTTTCGCAAGCCGCAGGAGATAGCCGTTTCGACGCCGAAAGAGGCAGTGGCGCCAGCTCCCGCGCCCCCCGCACCGGCGCCGCCGCCGGCACCGGCCGAGGTCGCCGCGACGAGCCCCAATGCGGGCACATCGATGAAGAGCGGTGGTCCGCAGATCATCCATGTCCAGCCCGCAGAGGGTGACGGCGCGCCCAAGGCAGGGATCGTCATCCGCGATCCCTCCACGCTCGGCCAGGATCTGAAGGTAGCGCATATTCCCGACCGGGCGTTGATCGAGGCCAGCGATACCGGTCCGCTGCCGATCCGGGCGGCCGACGGCAGGCGGCCGTTCGACGTCTATGCGCGGCCATGGTCCGGGGCGCGCGGGGCGCGCGTGGCGATCGTCATCGGCGGGCTCGCCGTCTCGCAGACCGGGACGCAGGCGGCGATCGCCAAATTGCCGGCCGAAGTGACGCTGGCTTTCGCGCCGCAGGGCAACAGCATCGGCCGCTGGATGCAGGCGGCACGGCAGGGCGGGCACGAGATCGTCATGCAGATCCCGTTGGAGCCGTTCGACTATCCGAACGTCAATCCCGGCCGCAACACGCTGACTGTCACCGCAAGCCCGGCCGAGAACCTGAAGAGCCTGCACTGGGCGCTGTCCAGGACGACCAACTACACCGGCATCATGAACTACATGGGCGCGCGATTTTCGGCCGACGCCGCCGCGATGGGTCCATTCATCGCCGAACTCGGCAAGCGGGGGCTGGCCTATGTCGATGACGGGTCGTCGGCGCGCAGCCTGGCATCCGACCTGGCGCTGAAGGACGGCGTGCCTTTCGTGGCCGGCGACATGTCGATCGATGCCGTGCAGGAACGGGGCGAGATCCTCAAGAAACTCGACAGCCTGGAGGCGACTGCGCGGGCCAAGGGCACGGCCGTCGGTATCGGCTCGGCCTTCGACGTCACCGTCGATGCGGTGACGTCCTGGATCGCCGAGGCCAAGAAGCGCGGCATCGAGATCGTGCCGATTTCGGCTGTGGCCATAGACCCTCAGAAAGGTTAGCCCTCGGCCTTCCGTTGATGCTGGTATCCAGAATGTCCAAGAAAATGATCGATCCCGAGACGCTGCCTTACCGCCCCTGCGTCGGCCTGATGATCCTCAACCCCGCCGGCCTGGTCTGGGTCGGGCACCGCATCGCCGAACCGGACAGCGAATTTTCAGGCACGACACAGCTCTGGCAAATGCCGCAGGGCGGCATCGACAAGGGCGAGGAGCCGCTGCAGGCGGCCGGGCGGGAGCTTTATGAGGAGACCGGCATGCGCAGCGTGTCGTTCCTCGCCGAGGCGCCGCAGTGGATCCATTACGACCTGCCGCCGCATCTAGTGGGCGTCGCCTTCAAGGGACGCTACCGCGGCCAGACGCAGAAATGGTTCGCCTACCGCTTCGAGGGCGACGAGAGCGAAATCCAGATCAATCCGCCGCCAGGCGATCACAAGGCCGAATTCGACCAATGGGCATGGCGGCCGATGCAGGAATTGCCCGACCTGATCGTGCCGTTCAAGCGCAAGGTCTACCAACAGGTGGTGCAGGCATTCCGGCATCTCGCTCCGCAAAGCGCCTCGCGCTGAAGGGATCCAGGCGACGCGGTCCAGGTTTTTGTTTGATGCATGTCGCTAGCTCAGACCCGCTGCCACTTGCGAGCCACATGCATAGGCGGCGGTCGTCTCCACGGCGGTTGCCCCGGTGGCACGACCGCACTATTGATGGGCTGACGCAAAAGGGGCGCCATGAACGACGACGCCAGAGGGCCTTTTCCGAAATCAGCTCCCGGCGCGCTGGTCAGCGAAGCGGCGGCCGGCGCGATCCTGACGATCGATCTCGGCGCGATAGGCGAGAACTACCGGCGGCTCAAGGCAAGGCTCGGCGGTGTGCGTTGCGCCGGCGTGCTCAAGGCCGACGGCTATGGTCTCGGTGCCGCACAGGTGGCAGGGGCGCTGGCGAAAGAAGGCTGCGAGACATTCTTCGTGGCGCTGCTGGCCGAGGGCATTGCACTGCGCAAGGCGCTGGGGCCGGTGCCCCAGATCTATGTGCTCAACGGGCTGCCGCCGGGTTCAGAAGCGGAAGCGGTTGCGGCTGCGCTCTATCCCGTCATCAACAGCACCGCGCAGTTGGAAGCATGGCGTCAGGCAGGCCGCCAGACCGGTCAAAGCCTGGCGGGCGCGATCCAGGTCGACAGCGGCATGTCGCGGCTCGGCATGTCGCCGGCCGAAGTCGAGGCGCTCGCGAAGGATGACAGTGCCTTCCAGGGCATCGATCTGCGCCTCGTCATGAGCCATCTCGCCTGCGCCGACGATCCGAGGCATCCGGCCAACGAAGAGCAGTGGCTGGCGTTCGAACGGCTGCGGAAAATGCTGCCGGAGGCACCCGCTTCGCTCGCCAATTCGTCCGGCATATTCCTGGGGCCGCTGTACCGCTACGATCTCGCCCGCCCGGGTGCGGCGCTCTACGGCATCAATCCGACACCTGGCGAACCCAACCCGATGCTGCCCGTGGTGCGGCTGGAGGCCAAGGTGGCGCAGACGCGCGGCGTCGAAAAAGGCGCGGGCGTCGGCTATGGCCACAGCTTCCACGCGGAGGGGCCGCTTCGGCTGGCGACGATTTCGCTGGGTTACGCCGATGGCTGGCACCGGCGCGCAGCCTCGGCAGCCTGGTTCGAGGGGGTGCGGCTGCCGTTTGCCGGCCGCGTGTCGATGGACTCGATCATCCTCGACATTTCCGCGCTGCCGGCCGGACGGCTCGGCGAAGGCGATCTCGTCGAGCTCCTCGGCCCCTCGCAAAGCGTCGACGCCGCCGCCGGCCAGGCCGGCACCATCGGCTATGAGATTCTGACCAGCCTTGGTCCCCGCTTTCATCGCCGCTATGTCGGCCTGTAGCACGCAAGCCCTTGGCGCGCGCCTCAGAATCCGGCAGACAGGCGGGAGCGATCTCGCCCCCGCACGGCGGGTCGGTCTTGAGGGGAGCATGCGATGAAGATCCTGGTGTTGGGCGGCGGCGTGATCGGTGTCACAAGCGCCTACTTCCTCGCAGAGGCCGGCCATGAGGTCACGGTGATCGACCGCCAGAAGGGGCCGGGGCTGGAGACCAGCTTCGCCAATGCCGGCGAGATCTCGCCCGGCTATGCCTCGCCCTGGGCCGGGCCGGGGGTGCCGATCAAGGCGATCAAGTGGCTGCTGATGAAGCACGGCCCACTGGTGGTGCGGCCTGCCTTCGATCCGCAAATGTGGACGTGGCTGCTCAAGATGCTGCGCAATTGCACGGCGGAACGCTATGCGCTCAACAAGTCGCGCATGGTGCCGCTTGCCGAATACAGCCGCGACACGCTGAAGGCGCTGCGCGCGGCGACCGGCATTGCCTATGACGAGCGCGCAAAAGGCACGCTGCAGCTCTTTCGCCAGCAGAAGCAGCTCGACGGCACGGGCGGCGATGTCGAGGTGCTGAAGAAATACGGCGTTCCCTACGAGCTCCTCGATCGCGACGGCTGCATCGGTGCCGAACCGGGGCTGGCCGCCGTTCGCGAGAAGTTCGTCGGTGGCCTGAGGCTGCCCGGCGACGAGACCGGCGACTGCAAGATGTTCACCGATCGGCTGGCCGAGCTTTGCGCGGCGCGCGGCGTCAGCTTCGAATATGGCACCACCATCCGGCGTATCGTCAGGAGCCGCAACCGCGTCGGCCATGTCATCACCGACAAGGGCTGGCGCATGGCGGATGCCTATGTGCTGGCGCTTGGCAGCTATTCCGCGCTTTTCATGCACAAGATGAAGCGGCCGATTCCGGTCTATCCGGTCAAGGGCTACTCGATCACGGTGCCGATCAAGAACGCCGAGGCGGCACCGGTGTCGACGATCATGGACGAGACCTACAAGGTGGCGACCACCCGGCTCGGCGACCGCATCCGCGTCGGCGGGACGGCGGAGATCTCCGGCTTCGATATGAGGCTGCACGAATCCCGCCGCCGCACGCTCGAGCATTCAGTCGGCGACCTCTTTCCGGGCGCCGGCGACCTCAAGGCGGCGACGTTCTGGTGCGGGCTCAGGCCGATGACGCCGGACGGACCGCCGCTGATCGGACAAAGCGAATTGTCCAATCTCTATCTCAACACCGGCCACGGCACGCTCGGCTGGACCATGGCCTGCGGGTCGGCCAGGGTGCTCTCCGACATCCTTTCCAACAGGGTCCCGGAGATCAACGCGCGCGATCTCAGCCCGGACCGGTATCTCTAGTGAAGGCCACGCTGATCAAAAGGCCTGCCTCACCCATGCCCCGCTGAACAGCAGCCTGTAGGCCCAGCCGATGCTCACATTGGCGGCGACCGGCCGGGAATGGGCGAGATAGTCGTCATAGACCGGCTTCATGCGGCGGTAGAAGGCGGGATCGAGCACCACCATGCCGTTCTCGCTGTCGTGAAAGAAGCTGCGGTTGTTGAGATTGACCGAGGAGATGGTGACCAGCCGCTCGTCGATCATCATGATCTTGGAGTGTAACACGACATCCGGGGCCTTGAACTCGCGGATGTCGATATGGTCGCCATATTTCTCGACGAACAGCCTGTTGAGCGCGGTGAGAAAGCTGCCGCCGATGTCGCCCTTGAGGTCGATGCGGCCGACGATGTCGATCTTCACGCCTCGGGCGAGCGCCCGGTCGAGGGCGCGAACAAGGTCGGGCGTCGGGTTGAGATAAGGGTTGACGATTTGGATATGGCGCCTGGCGGCGTTGATAAGCTCGACAAAGTAGTTCTCCAGCGCATGCCCATCCTCGTAGGGCACCGAGATGAAGTGCCGCGCCACGCCTGGCGAGCTGCGACCGGCTGAAGGAACCGGGATTGAAAACGGACGTGACAGGTTGGTGTCGGCATCGCGCAGCCAGACTGTGGAGAGGTGCGCCGCAAGCGTCGCGACCGTCGCCTCGTCCGCGACCTCGACGTCGAAATCGCTCCAGTTGGAATAGTAGTTCAGCGAGAACCCGTCCGTCTTGCCGTATTGCTGCAGGTTCGGATAACGCGTCAGGTCGACCGGCCGGTGAAAAAGGAAGCCATCATGGATGTTGCGTCCGCCGATGATGACGCGGGACCGGCCAGGCTGATCCGCCAGCGTCGCCAGCATCTTGATGTGGTGGGTCTTGTGCAGCTGTGAGATCTGCTCGTCGATCGGCGCGCCGCGGTAGGCCCGCCAGCGATATTCCTGCAGCTGGACATTGGGGAATTCGGCGGCCAGGCGGTGCAGCATGGCGTCGTCCTTCTCGCGTTCCAGCACGTCGGTGATCAGGATGCGCACCTTGGCGCCCCGCGCGGCATGATACCTTATCAGCCGCTCGATGATGCGGCCGGAAAAGTCCGCCTTGAACTCCAGCGACGACAGATAGATCAGCCTGAGCTTTGGAGCGTCGGAAAAATCGAGCGGCAGTTCCGGATCGGCTTTGTCGAAGGCACTGTCGGGCAGCGTCTTGCCGAGCAGGGCCTCGACCTTGGCGTTGAAGCCGTCGCGCGACTTGCGCAGGAGCGTGGGATTTCCGAGCGGCAGAGCGCAGGTCTGCGACAGCCAGCGGCCGGCATAGAAAGCGCGGTCGAGCGCTTCGAGGCTTTTCGCATCGGGTACCGGGCAGCGGTCATAGCGGCTGTCGAGCGCCGTGATCCAGGGATCGGCGGTCTCCTCGCGCAGAATGGTCAGCGGGGCTCCGGCCGGGGCCTCTCTGGAGCTGACGCGCAGGTCGCAGCGGCCGAGCGCCTCGCTGGGAAAGAGGCTGACCGGAGTGCCGGCTGCGGGCAGGCTGAGATGGAATTGCGAGCCCGCGGCGACGGTGCCCGATCGCGCCGACGAGCGAAGGGCGAGCGGGCCATCGCAACTGCCGTCAATGTCGAGGGGCGTGTTGCCGGCCTGTCGCAGCACGATCTCGACGGAGCGCGCCTGAAGTCCTGAAAAGCTGAAGGTCTTGGGGTCAGAGGGCCGCGCGGTGGCATCGAGATAAAGCGTCTGCCGCGACATGCGCCAGCGGCCGGTGAAATGGCTTTCGCCCGGCTTGCCCGATGCCGGCGGCAGCTCTGTCCTGTCGAGCGGATTTGCCAACCGCTGCAGCGCTCGATAGGTCCTTTGGAAGCTATCGTTATGGACGTCGCGCCAGTTGCGGCCGAAGCGGCCGGTGCCGTTTGAGCGGTCGAGGGCGTCGATCCGGCTCTGGGCGAGCAATGCCTGGAACCGCTTCTCGTAGGCAAAGTCGCCGTCATCCGCGAAGATGCGGGCGGTCGCGGTCTCGGCGCCGCTGGTGTCGGCCGATATTGGGGGGCGGGCGCAGGCACCATCACCTGGAAAATAGGCGCAGGCGGAACGGCCCGGCATGCCCGCGCAACTGGCCAGCACCGTCAGCGCCAAACCCGCCAACGAGCTTGCTCCAACGGACCTCAAGCTCACCCGATGGCCCCGTTCATGGCCTTGAGCTGGGCAGGATCGCGCGGCGGCATGAAGCCATGCGGGAACATCCTGCAGACGGGAAGCGCAAAGGTGGCGAGCAGAAGCTCCGCCTCGCCACGCATCTTCCTCGGTGCGCTGCGGTCGTCGCGGATCGCCCTCGCCGAGGCGATCAGCGCGCCGTCGCAGTCGCAATGATTGCGCTGGGCGATGTAGCAGGCGTCGTGGACCTGGCAGGCGGCATCAAGACGATCGACCGGCTTGGACGACAGGTCCCCGGTTCGGGTCCCGGGCCCACAATAGTTGCCGAAGACGAACGGCGAGGGGCGAGCCATTGCATAGCGGATCGGTTTCGGAAGTTCCGCCTCCGGACGTTTGGTCCAGGGATTGGCGCAGGCGGCGAGGCAAAACAGCGGCAGGATGGCAAGAGAGGCACGCATGTTTCCGCCGACGTTACGAAGAACAGTCCACGGTCGTCCGTGACGATCGCCGGTGCCACACTCGCCGACTTTGTGGCAAGCGCAAGGCGGCCTGCTCACATGAACAACGCGCGCTCCCGCTCGACCGCCTTGGTGATGAAGTTGGCGACGATCTGCACGCGCCGCAGCGGCCTCACCGATTCATGATAGACCAGCCAGTAGGCCCGGCGGATGGGCGCCACGATGTCGACCGGGACGAGCTCCGGCATCGAGCGCGCCACGAAGGTGTGGAGGATGCCGATGCCGGCGCCGGAGCGCACGGCTTCCGCCTGGCCGAGGGCCGAGGAGATGGCGAAGGTCGAGCGCCAGTCGGGGCTGAACTCGGCGGCGTAGTCGAGCGAGGGGCTGACGATGAGGTCGGGCACGTAGCCGATCAGCGTGTGCTGACCGAGCTCGGCCGCCGACTTCGGCAGCCCGTTGGAATCCACGTAAGCGCGGGAGGCAAACAGGCCAAGCGTGTAGTCGACCAGCTTTCCCGCGATCAGCCGGCCCTCGGTCGGCCGCTCGACCGTGATCGCGATATCGGCCTCGCGCCGCGACAGCGAGAAGGAGCGCGGCACGGGCACCAACTGGATGGTGAGTTCGCGGTGGAGCGCCGTCAGACCGCCGAGCCGCTTGGCCAGGAAGGCGACGCCAAAGCCGTCGGGCGCGCCGATGCGCACCGTGCCGGAAACGTCGTCGCCCTCGCCGGCAATGGTCGAGCGCGCGGCGATCATGTCGCTCTCCATGCGCTCGGCAATGTCGAGCAAGCGCTCACCGGCCGGCGTCAGCTCGCTGCCGGTGGTCAGGCGACGAAAGAGTTTTGTGCGCAATGCCTCCTCGAGCGCGGCGATGCGGCGCGACACGGTGGCGTGGTTGAGCTCCAGGCGCTTGGCCGCGCCCAGGATCTGGCCGGCGCGCGCCACGGCGAGGAAGATGCGGACGTCATCCCAGTTCATGGGGATGACCTCGGTGGCAACGGTCAAGGCCGCGATCCCTCGCGCCCCCCTCCGTCCTGCCGGACATCTCCCCTCTAGAGGGTGAGGTGTCCGGCAGGACGGAGGGGGGCGTGACAAAGCTCAACTTGAGAAATCCTTGGCGACAGGCTCTGGCTATTTGCGGCAATTAATGCACGTCCGGCTCCTGTTGTCTATTTTTCGCACAACGGTTGCGTTCTGGCTCGCGTTGCCTTCGCCCTCGCAAAGGCGGACAATGCCTCATCATCGAAAACAGGGAGAGAAACCATGATCGAATACGGTCATTTCATCGGCGGCGAGCGTGTCGCCGGCACGAGCGGGCGCAAGCAGGATGTGATGCAGCCGATGGACGGCTCCGTGCGCGGCACGGTGGCGCTGGCCTCGCAGGCGGAGCTGCGCTCCGCGGTCGAGAACGCCAAGGCCGCGCAGCCCAAGTGGGCCGCCACCAACCCGCAGCGCCGCGTGCGCGTGCTGATGAAGTTTCTCGAGCTGGTCCAGCGCGACTATGAAGAGCTCGCCGACATACTGGCGCGCGAGCACGGCAAGACCCTTGCCGATGCGCGCGGCGACATCCAGCGCGGCCTCGAAGTGGTCGAAGTCTGCATCGGCGCCCCGCACATGATGAAGGGCGAATTCACCGACGGCGCCGGCCCCGGCATCGATGTCTATTCGATGCGCCAGCCGCTCGGCGTGGTCGCCGGCATCACGCCGTTCAACTTCCCGGCGATGATCCCGCTTTGGAAGATCGCGCCGGCGATCGCCTGCGGCAATGCCTTCATCCTGAAGCCATCCGAGCGCGATCCGGGCGTGCCGCTGCGCATCGCCGAACTGTTCATCGAGGCCAGCCTGCCTGCCGGCATCCTCAACGTCGTCAACGGCGACAAGGAAGTGGTCGACGCCATCCTCGACGATCCGGACATCAAGGCCATCGGTTTCGTCGGCTCGACGCCGATCGCCCAATACATCTATTCGCGCGGCTGCGCGGCCGGCAAGCGCGTGCAGTGCTTCGGCGGCGCCAAGAACCATATGATCATCATGCCCGACGCCGACATGGACCAGACGGTCGATGCGCTGATCGGCGCGGGCTACGGCTCGGCCGGCGAGCGCTGCATGGCGATCTCCGTCGCCGTGCCGGTCGGCAACGACACCGCCAACCGGCTGATGGAAAAGCTGGTGCCGCGCGTCGAAAGCCTGAAGGTCGGCCCGTCGACCGACTCTTCCGCCGATTTCGGCCCGCTAGTGACGCGCCAAGCGCTGGAGCGCGTCAAGGGCTATGTCGACCTGGGCGTCAAGGAAGGCGCCAAGCTCGTCGTCGACGGCCGTGGCTTCAAGATGCAAGGTTATGAGAACGGCTACTATATGGGCGGCTGCCTGTTCGACAATGTGACCGCCGACATGCGCATCTACAAGGAAGAGATCTTCGGACCGGTGCTGTCGGTGGTGCGCGCGCCGACCTATGAGAACGCCATCCACCTCGCCAACGACCACGAAATGGGCAATGGCGTCGCCATCTTCACCCGCGACGGCGACGCCGCGCGCGACTTTGCCTCGCGCGTCCAGGTCGGCATGGTCGGGGTCAACGTGCCGATCCCGGTGCCGATCGCCTACTACACGTTCGGCGGTTGGAAGGCCTCCTCCTTCGGTGACCTCAACCAGCATGGTCCGGACGCGTTCCGCTTCTACACCAAGACCAAGACGGTCACCTCGCGCTGGCCGTCCGGTATCAAAGACGGCGCCGAGTTCGTCATCCCGACGATGAACTGACCGGACGCTTTTGGTTGCGCGTCCTCGCCGCGTTGCGGCTGCGGGCGCGCGGCATCCGATCGTGATTGAATGAGAGGCCCGGCGCTCGCGCTGGGCCTCTCCTTTTCAAAGCGGAATCAAGCGAATGTCACGACCATGGAACCAACAGGCAATATCTGCCTTAAATTACATTCCTGCCGCGTGCAGGCCAATCAAACAGCGCCGGTAGCAGCCGGGGTACTCGTCTGGCGCGAGGAGGTGTCAGGTGACACGATTTCTTATGGCGACGATGAGCCTTGCGGTTGCGGTATCCGGCGGCATCGCCCAGGCAAACGCGGCCGGGCAATGTGCTCCACGTTCCGAGGTGATCAAAGCGCTCGGCGACAAGTTCCATGAAAGCGAGGCCGGCCGCGGACTGATCAATCCGAACGTGGTGCTCGAGATTTTTGTTTCCGAGCAGGGCAGTTGGACGGTCCTTGCCTCCGATACCAAGGGTCAGAGCTGCGTGCTTTCGGTCGGCGAAGGCTGGGATAGCCCGACGATCGCCGCCGCCCTGCCGGGCGCTTGAACGTCGAGATGCAAGGCGCCTGAGCGCCTCGCCAGGTTTACAGCCCGAAGCGGAGAAAGCAGGTTGCTTGCGCTCGGTCAGCTTGTTTGCGGGGCGCAGGTTCACCATATCGAATCCAGGAAGTGACAGCTCCCGACAGACCGGAAACCAGAAGGAATGACGTGATGGGAACGTCCGATCCGGCCTGGAGCATTCCGGCACGCTGAGGCGGCCAAATGTGCCTCCCTTGCCGAAATGCGACGGCGAAGGAGGTGCCCGATGGCACGCATATTTTCGTTTCAATGGATCAAGCCGGCGGCGGTCGGGTCGACGATGGCGTTGCTGGCATTCCCCGCATCGGCGCAGGTCATTTGCGACGCCCATGACGTTTTGGTCACCGGACTGGCGGCGACGTTCGAGGAGAAGCGGCTCGGCTATGGTGTAGCCGGAGATGTCGCCATCTTTGAGGTGTTCGCCTCGGCAAGCGGCACCTGGACCATCGTCGTGACGGACGTCAACGGCCAAAGCTGCATCCTTGCGGCCGGTGAGGGTTGGGAAGAGACTCCGGCCACCGCGGTCGGGCAGCCGGGCGGGTGACGCGCGACGCGCCGGTCAGCGCGTCGCCGCGACCTCGGCATGGCCGCGCAGCAGCGCCATCAGCTTGTCAGCATCCTTGGCGGCCGCCTCCTCATCGCCGTCGAGGATGGAGCGGATCAGCGCGACGTGATGTTCGGCCGATTCGGCCAAGCCGGTATCGGCCTTGTAGCGGTACCAGAAGCGGCGGCTGTGGGTCTGCAAGGGAGCCGCCACGCGTGCCGCGAACGGATTGTCGGCCGCCATCGCAAGGGCCTCGTCGAGGGCCTTGTCGGCCTGGATGAAAGAAAGCACGTTGCCGGAGATCACCGCCTTCTGCATGGCTAGGGCGGCCTCGTGGAAAAGGTCCGCCGCCTCGCGGGTGACGAAGCGGGCCGCTGAGCGGGCCAGCACCAGCTCGATGCCGCGCCTTGCGTCGAGCACCCGCAGCCAGTCGCCGGGGTGAAGCGGCGCGACCGCGACGCCGGCGCGCGGGCGCACATCGAGCAGGCCTTCCCACGCCAGCCGCTGGATTGCCTCGCGCACCGGGGTCCGGCCCAACCCCAGCCGATCGATCAGCGCGCCCTCGGTGACAAAGCTAGCCGGAGGCAGCTCCAGGGTGACGATCATGTGCTCGAGGGCCCGGTAGGCTCGCGTCGCCGCCGGCTCGAACGCCGTCCTTGTCTCGAGGGATATCAAAGGCAGGCTCCTGATATATTTTTCATATATCATAATCGATTCCGCGTTGACGGGCCATTTCTTAATAGATATATGCCTGATATATCAGATGGAGGTGCTGCCATGTGGACCGGAGTTTTCCCCGCCGTCACGACCAAATTCACGACCGACGACCGCCTCGACCACGCCGAGATGGAGCGCTGCTATGGGCTGCAGATGGAGGCTGGCTGCGACGGCATCATCGTCTGTGGCTCGCTCGGAGAAGGTCCGATGCTGTCGCATGACGAGAAGATCGAGGTGCTGAAGACGGCGCAGAAGGTCGCCGGCCGCAAGCCGGTGCTCCTGACCGTCAACGAGCCCGGCACCCGCGAGGCGGCGAACATTGCGCGCCGCGCCGCCAGGGAGGGCGCCAATGGCCTGATGGTGGTGCCAAGCCCGATCTACCACACCGACCGGCAAGAGACGGTGGCAGCGCTACGCGCCGTCGCGCAAGCGGGCGACCTGCCGGTGATGATCTATTCCAACCGGCTCGCCTATCGCGTCGACGTCACGGTCGACCTGATGGAGGAGCTTGCTTCCGACGAGCGCTTCGTCGCCATCAAGGAATCGTCCGACGATATCCGCCGGTCGACCGAGATCATCAACCGCCTCGGCGACCGCTACGACCTCTTCACCGGCGTCGACAATCTCGCCTTCGAGGCGCTATCGGTCGGCGCCGTCGGCTGGGTGGCCGGCCTGGTGACGGCCTTCCCGCGCGAAACGGTCGCCATCTACCAACTGATGAAGCAGGGCCGCCGCGAGGAGGCGCTGGCAATCTACCGCTGGTTCCGGACTCTGCTCGATCTCGACGTCTCGACCTATCTGGTACAGAACATCAAGCTTGCTGAAGTGCTGGCGATTGATACCAATGACCGCGTGCGCATGCCGCGGCAGCCGCTGTCGGGCGAACGCCGCAAGGCTGTCGAGAAGATCGTGCGGGATGCGCTCGCCGTGCGGCCGAAACTGCCGGCGTTCTAAACTTGGCTCCGGCTTGCAGCCTTCTCCCCGCGCCGGAGAGAAGGTAAGGCAGCCGGATGAAGGGCAGTGCCGACGTGCAAGAAGACTCCAAAGAGACACAAGAGAGGCGGCACTCCTCAGCCGCCCCGCGTGCAGCTTCATCTCGCGAGCCGGGAGAAGCAGAAGATATCGCCATCATCGGCGGCGGCATCATCGGCATCTGCGCGGCAACCTACCTAGCGGAGGCGGGGCGCCGCGTCACCGTCTTCGACCGCACCGGCATCTGCGAGGAAACGAGTTCCGGCAATGCCTCGGCATTCGCCTTCTCCGATGTGCTGCCGCTCGCGCACAAGGGCATGATCAGGCAGCTGCCGAAGTGGCTTGCAGACCCGCTCGGGCCCCTCAGCATTCCCCCACCTATCTGCCGAAGCTCCTGCCCTGGCTGATCCGCTTCTGGCGTGCCGGGCGAAGCGGCCGCTACGAGGCAAGCCTCGCGGCGCAAGCGGGCATGATGAAGCTTGCCGAGGCCGAATGGATGGGTCTGCTCGATCGCTCCGGCACGAGGTCGATGCTGCGCGAGGACGGCTCATTGGAACTCTATGAGAGCGAAGCGGAATTCCGTGCTTCACTGCCCGGCTGGGCGGCGCGCGGACGTTTCGGCATCGCCTTCCGTCACGTCGAAAGGGAGGAGCTTGCCGCCCTGCAGCCGGGGCTTGCCCCGCGATTCGTCAAGGGCTCCTTCGTTCCGAGCTGGAAAACGGTCACCGACCCCAAGCTGTTCGGCAAGGCGGTCTGGGCCTACGCCGAGCGGCTGGGCGCCCGCTACGAAAAGGGGCAGGTCCAGCGGGTCGAAACAGGATCCGAAGGCCCAACGATTTCGCTGGCCGACGGAACGACGCGGCGGGCAAGGCATCTCGTCATCGCCGCAGGTGCATGGTCGCACCTGCTAGCCAGAAACCTCGGCGACCGAATCCCGTTGGAGACCGAGCGCGGCTACAACACGACACTGCCGGTCTCAGCCTTCGATGTGAAGCGGCAGCTGATCTTTTCCGGGCATGGTTTCGTCATCACGCCGCTGGAGACCGGCTTGCGCATCGGCGGTGCCGTCGAGCTCGGCGGCATCGAGCGGCCGCCGAATTTCGCCCGCTCGAGGGCGATGCTCGAAAAAGCGAAAAAATTCCTGCCGGGGCTCGATCCAAGCGGCGGCCGGGAATGGATGGGTTTTCGCCCGTCGCTGCCGGATTCGCTGCCGGTCATCGGCATGGCCGGGGCGCCGAATGTCTTCTACGCATTCGGCCACGGCCACCTCGGCCTGACCCAGTCGGCCGCGACCGGGCGCTTGATCCGCGATCTCGTTCTCGGGCAGACGCCGGCGCTCGATCTCACACCATTCCGCCCGCAGCGGTTCTGAAAGTTAGGAAATCATCATGGCCAAGCAAACCTTCTTCTGCATCGACGGCCACACTTGCGGCAATCCGGTCAGGCTGGTCGCCGGCGGCGGGCCGCCGCTGCTGGGCGCCACAATGATGGAGCGGCGGGCGCATTTTCTGGCCGAGTATGACTGGATCCGCACCGGGCTGATGTTCGAGCCGCGCGGCCACGACGTGATGTCGGGCTCGATCCTCTATCCGCCGACGCGCGGGGACTGCGACATCGCCATCCTCTTCATCGAGACATCCGGCTGTCTGCCGATGTGCGGACACGGAACGATCGGCACGGTGACGATGGCGATCGAGCACGGGCTGGTGAAGCCGAAGACGCCTGGTGTGCTCAGGCTGGACACGCCGGCCGGCCTCGTCGTCGCCGAATACAAACAGGTCGGCGACTACGTCGAGGAAGTGCGCATCACCAACGTGCCGTCGTTCCTCTATGCCGAAGGGCTGACGGTCGAATGCCCGGTGCTTGGCCAGATCAGCGTCGACGTCGCCTATGGCGGCAATTTCTACGCCATCGTGGAGCCGCAGAAGAACTACCGTGACATGGCCGACTACTCGGCCGGCGACCTCATCGCCTGGAGCCCTGTGGTGCGCCAGCGCCTCAACGAGAAATATTCCTTCGTCCATCCGGAGAATCCCGGCATCAACCGGCTGTCACACATGCTGTGGACCGGCCGGCCGAAACATGCCGAGGCCGATGCGCGCAACGCCGTCTTCTATGGCGACAAGGCGATCGACCGCTCGCCTTGCGGCACCGGCACTTCGGCGCGCATGGCGCAACTGCACGCCAAGGGCAAGCTCAAGGAAGGCGACAGCTTCGTCCATGAATCGATCATCGGCTCGCTGTTCAAGGGCAGGGTGGAAAAGGAGGTCAGCGTGGCCGGCAAGCCGGCGATCATCCCTTCGATCGGCGGCTGGGCGCGCATGACGGGTTTGAACACCATTTTCATCGACGAGCGCGATCCGTTCGCGCACGGGTTTATCGTCGCTTGACGTCCCGATGGACTGGCCGGTGCTCGGCAGCCGGTGTCGCGGCCACTCACGGCCAGGCGATGCCCCTGCTTGCCTGGCCGCCACATGGCAGAATCCTGCCCTTGCGGAAGCAGTCGGGGCGGGCAACGGAACCCTGTCAGGGGCGCAAGGAATCGCCTCATCACCTACTTTTGACGGCGATTTCTTCGAAAGGCGGCGCATGATGCGCCTGAATCGTCAAAGACATTGCGTTGTGCCAATGCTAGGGTCCGCCATAGTCCAGGGGGTCGGGTGCAAGAAAACGAACGATCGTAAGGCGGGCGTCGGAAACATGTCGCGTGATCGAAAAATCACGTTGCAATCCGGGCTCGAAACTTTACGACTAGGGGAAATACGAAAAGGGACGCGCCCTTAAGGGCGACGTTCCAGGGGAGCCGCATAAATATGCAGTATTTCGTCCAGCAGCTTATCAACGGGCTGACGCTGGGATCGATCTATGGGCTGATCGCGATCGGCTACACGATGGTCTACGGCATCATCGGCATGATCAATTTCGCGCATGGCGACATCTTCATGGTTGGGGCCTTCGCGGCCCTCATCGTCTTCCTCATCCTCGGCGCGATTTTCTATTCCGTCCCGGTCGTGGTCGCGCTTCTGATCATGATGATCGTGGCCATGCTGCTCACCAGTCTTTACAACTGGACGATCGAGAAAGTGGCCTACAGGCCGTTGCGCGGCTCGTTCCGGCTGGCGCCGCTGATCACAGCCATCGGCATGTCGATCGCTCTGTCCAACTTCGTGCAGGTCACGCAAGGTCCGCGCAACAAGCCGATTCCGCCGCTGGTCAGCCAGGTCTATTCCTTCGACGGAATCAGCGTCTCGCTGAAGCAGATCATCATCGTGCTGGTGACGATCGTGCTGCTGGCGATCTTCTGGTACCTGGTCAACCGAACGGCGCTTGGCCGCGCGCAGCGCGCCTGCGAACAGGACCGCAAGATGGCGGCCCTGCTCGGCATCGACGTCGATCGTACCATTTCCATCACCTTCATCATGGGCGCGGCGCTCGCGGCGGTCGCCGGCACGCTGTTCCTGATGTATTATGGCGTGGTGGTGTTTTCCGACGGCTTCGTGCCGGGCGTGAAGGCGTTTACGGCGGCCGTGCTCGGCGGCATCGGCTCGCTGCCCGGCGCTGTGCTCGGCGGGCTTCTGATCGGCTTCATCGAAAGCATGTGGTCGGCTTATTTCTCGATCGACTACAAGGACGTCGCCGCCTTCTCGATCCTGGCGATCGTGCTGATCTTCCTGCCCTCCGGCATTCTCGGCCGGCCTGAAGTCGAAAAGGTCTGAGCCATGGCCGTTACCGTGTCTCCGGCGAGCGACAGCGTCGCAACTCCCATCCAGCGCGCATTTCGCGAAGCGCTCTATGCCGGCGCGATCGCGCTCGGGCTGTTCGTGCTGTTCATCGGTCTGAGGACCGACCAGAACATCAACAACGAACTGATCCTGGTGCAGCGCTGGGGTCTGCTCGCGCTGGTGGTGATCCTCACCGCGGCCGGACGCTTCCTCTATGTCGGATTCGCTCAGCCGGCGATGGAGCGGGCCAAGGTCGAGAAGGCCAAGGCGCCCGCGGTCACCGTCGAGCCCGGCTTCGTGCGGCGCAACTTCAACAAGATCGGCGTCGTCGTGCTGCTGATCTATCCGGTCGCCATGGTGCTTCTGTTCGGCTTCCAGGGCTCGCTGAAATGGGTCGACAATTTCGGCATTCAGATCCTGATCTACGTGATGCTGGCCTGGGGACTCAACATCGTCATCGGTTTGGCTGGCCTGCTCGACCTCGGCTACGTCGCCTTCTACGCCGTCGGCGCCTATGCCTATGCGCTGCTCGGCACGCATTTCGGCCTGTCGTTCTGGATCCTGCTGCCCGCCGCCGGCTGCATGGCGGCCTTCTGGGGCGTCATGCTCGGCTTCCCGGTGCTGAGGCTACGCGGCGACTATCTGGCGATCGTCACGCTCGCCTTCGGCGAGATCATCCGTCTGGTGCTGATCAACTGGCGTGAGGTGACCAACGGCTCGGCAGGCATCTCCGGCATCCCGAAAGTCTCCTTTTTCGGACTGATGTCGTTCAACGTCTCGGACCCGAACTACATCGCCAAGGTTCTCGGCATCGCCCAGTCGGGCGCCTACTACAAGATCTTCCTCTACTATCTCATCCTGGGACTCTGCTTCCTCACCGCGTTCGTCACCATCAGGCTGCGCCGCCTGCCGGTGGGCCGCGCCTGGGAAGCCTTGCGCGAGGACGAGATCGCCTGCCGATCGCTCGGCATCAACACCACCACCACCAAGCTGACGGCGTTCGCCACCGGCGCCATGTTCGGCGGCTTCGCCGGCTCTTTCTTCGCCGCGCGCCAGGGCTTCGTCAGTCCGGAATCCTTCGTCTTCCTGGAATCGGCGATCATCCTCGCCATCGTCGTGCTCGGCGGCATGGGCTCGCTGGGCGGTATCGCGGTGGCGGCACTGGTGATGATCGGCGGCACCGAGATCCTGCGCGAGCTGGGCTTCCTCAAGGTGCTGTTCGGTCCGGACTTCACGCCGGAACTCTACCGCATGCTGCTGTTCGGCATCGCCATGGTCGTCGTCATGCTGTGGAAGCCGCGCGGCTTCGTCGGCAGCCGTGAGCCGACAGCCTTCCTCAAGGAGCGAAGAGCCGTCTCAGGCTCCTTCACCAAGGAGGGCCACGGCTGATGAACGCGCAACCTTCCATCAGCGACGTCATCCTGCAGGTCGAGCATCTGTCGATGAAGTTCGGCGGCCTGATCGCCATCGGCGACCTGTCGTTCCAGGCCAAGCGCGGCGAGATCACCGCGCTCATCGGGCCGAACGGCGCCGGCAAGACCACGGTGTTCAACTGCATCACCGGCTTCTACAAGCCGTCGGAAGGCATGATCACGCTCAGCCGGCGCGACGGGTCGAGCTACCTGCTCGAGCGCCTGCCCAATCACGAGATCCCGGCGCGCGCCAAGGTGGCGCGCACCTTCCAGAACATCCGCCTGTTCTCGGGCATGACTGTGCTGGAGAACCTCCTGGTCGCCCAGCACAACAAGCTCATGAAGGCTTCCGGCTACACCTTCCTTGGCCTGTTCGGCTTTTCCAGTTACCGGCAGGCCTCGGCCGAATCGATCGATCTCGCCAAGCACTGGCTGGAGAAAGCCAATCTCGTCGACCGCGCCGACGACCCGGCCGGCGACCTGCCTTATGGCGCGCAGCGGCGGCTCGAGATCGCACGCGCCATGTGCACCGGCCCCGAGCTTCTGTGCCTCGACGAGCCGGCCGCCGGCCTCAATCCGAAGGAGTCGGCCTCGCTCAACGAACTCCTGATGGACATCAAGGACAACACCGGCACCTCGATCCTGCTCATCGAGCACGACATGTCGGTGGTCATGCAGATCTCCGACCACGTCGTGGTGCTGGAATACGGCCGCAAGATATCCGACGGCAATCCGCAGTCGGTCAGGACGGACCCGCGCGTGATTGCCGCCTATCTCGGCGTCGACGACGAAGAGGTCGAGACGGTGCTGACCGAGGTCGGCGACGAGGACGTCATCGAGCAGCTGGATACCGGGCCGGATGCGGCGCACGGGCCCGGCAGTTCCGCCTCGATGATGGCGGGACCGGTTTCCGATACCGTCGAACACGCGGACGAAGGCGAACGGGTCACGGTATCGAAAGGCGCCTCGAAAGCGGCTCAGGTCGATGCACGCGCAAGTTCGGCAAGGACCAAACCGGCCGCGCAGGCCGGGAAGCCCGCTGCGAAGGCGAAGACCTCGGCCACCAAGTCCACCTCGCCGGCCAAGCCGGCGACGAAATCCTCGACAGCCAAGCCGCGCGGAGGGCGCAAATAATGGCCGGGACAGCGCTGCTCGACATCAAGGGCGTCGAAACCTATTACGGCAACATCCGGGCGCTGAACGGCGTCAATGTCAGCGTCAACGAGGGCGAGGTGGTGGCGCTGATCGGCGCCAACGGCGCCGGCAAGTCGACGTTGATGATGACGATCTTCGGCGCCCCGCGTGCGCGCACCGGCACCATCACCTTCGCCGGCACCGACATCACGCAGTTGCCGACGCACGAGATCGCACGGATGCGCATCGCCCAGTCGCCGGAGGGACGGCGCATCTTCCCGCGCATGACGGTGATGGAAAACCTGCAGATGGGCGCCAGCCTCGACAACCTCAAGCATTACGACGAGGACGTCGAGAAGGTCTTTTCGCTGTTCCCGCGGCTGAAAGAGCGCATCGGCCAGCGCGGCGGCACGCTGTCGGGCGGCGAGCAGCAGATGCTGTCGATCGGCCGAGCGCTGATGGCACGGCCGAAGCTGCTGCTGCTCGACGAGCCGTCGCTGGGTCTGGCGCCACTGATCGTCAAGCAGATCTTCGATGCCATCCGCGAGCTGAACAGGACGCAAGGGCTGACCGTATTCCTGGTCGAGCAGAACGCCTTCGGCGCGCTGAAGCTCGCCAATCGCGGCTATGTCATGGTCAACGGCAATGTGACGATGAGCGGCTCCGGCAAAGAGCTGCTCGCCAATCCGGAAGTGCGCGCCGCCTATCTCGAGGGCGGCCACCACTGAGTTCAGGAGACTCATCATGCAGGGCATTCTCTACGAGGAAGCCTCGATCTGGCAGTTCCTGTTCGTCACCTGCCTGCTCGGCGGCTGGGCGGCATGGATGACCGGCAAGGCGAGCGCGCAAACCTGGCGCAGCTTCTTTCAGCTGTTCCTTTACATGCTCGGGCTCGGCATCGGCATAAGGTTCATCCACCACGCGCTGTTCGACGGCACGATGTTCTCGCTGCATTACTATATCGTCGACACGATTGTGCTGACCATACTGGGTTTCCTCGGCTACCAATACACGCGCACCAATCAGATGGTGACACAGTATAATTGGCTCTACGAAAGAGCTTCCCTCTTGAGCTGGAAACCGAAAGGTTGATGTTCACGATTAGCGCCGCTTCAGGGATGAATTCGGCGTGACAAGTGCCTGAAAATCGGCAAACTGTGCTTTCTGCGATAAGGGTGGGCATCGCATGAAAGTGTCATCCACGCCCACTCCGTAAATGGGAGCGTACTAAATGAAAAAATCTCTCTTGTCCGCCGTGGCCCTGACCGCGCTCGTCGCGTTCACCGGCAGCGCGTGGGCCGACATCCTGATCGGCGTTGCCGGTCCGATCACCGGCCCGAACGCCGCCTTCGGCGCGCAGTTGCAGAAGGGCGCAGAGCAGGCCGTCGCTGACATCAACGCGGCCGGCGGAGTCCTCGGCCAGCAGCTCAAGCTGAGCGTCGGTGACGACGTGTCGGATCCGAAGCAGGGTATCTCGGTCGCCAACAAGTTTGTCGCCGACGGCATCAAGTACGTCGATGGCCACTTCAATTCCGGCGTCTCAATTCCTGCGTCGGAAGTCTATGCCGAGAATGGCATCCTCGAGATCACGCCTGCCGCGACCAATCCGAAGTTCACCGAACGCGGCATGTGGAACACATTCCGCACCTGCGGACGCGACGACCAGCAGGGCAAGGTTGCGGGCGACTATGTCGCCAAGAACTTCAAGGACGCCAAGATCGCGCTCATCCACGACAAGACACCTTATGGCCAGGGCCTCGCCGACGAAACCAAGAAGGCGCTCAACGGCAATGGCGTCAAGGAAGCCATGTATGAAGGCATCAATGTCGGCGACAAGGACTTCTCGGCGCTCATCGCCAAGATGAAGGAAGCCGGCGTCACCGTCGTCTACTATGGCGGCCTGCACACCGAGGCCGGCCTGATCATTCGCCAGCTCGCCGACCAGGGCCTCAAGGCCCAGTTCATGTCCGGCGACGGCATCGTCTCGAACGAACTGGCTTCGATCGCTGGCGACGCCGTCCAGGGCACGCTGATGACCTTCGCTCCCGATCCGCGCAAGAACCCGAACGCCAAGGAGCTTGTCGAGAAGTTCCGCGCCGCCGGCTTCGAGCCGGAAGCCTACACGCTCTACTCCTACGCCGCGATACAGATCATCGCAGCGGCTATCACCAAGACCGGCTCCGCCGATGATGCCCAGAAGGTCGCCGACACCATCAAGTCCGGCGGGCCGTGGAAGACCGCCATCGGCGACATCGGCTATGACGCCAAGGGCGACATCACTCGTCCGGACTACGTCATGTACACCTGGAAGAAGGGCGACGACGGCAAGTACTCCTACTTCGAGCAATAAGCCCGGCAATAGGCCGGAGACCAGAAATGCCCGGTGCGTCGCGCCGGGCATTTTTGTTTTGGCGCAAACAGAGGATTTAAATCGTTTTAGGTGTCGCGCGATTTTGTTTGCGCTGCAGCATTTTCACGTTAATCATGCGCCGGTCCACCCAACCTTCCGCTGCTGGAGCCCAGTCCTTGGCCATCACGAAGATCCTCGTCGCCAACCGGTCCGAAATCGCCATCCGCGTCTTTCGCGCGGCAAACGAACTCGGGCTCAAAACCGTGGCGATCTGGGCCGAGGAAGACAAATATTCGCTGCATCGCTTCAAGGCCGACGAGAGTTATCAGGTCGGACGCGGACCGCATCTTGCCAAGGACATGGGGCCGATCGAAAGCTACCTGTCGATCGACGAGGTAATCCGCGTCGCCAAATTATCGGGCGCTGATGCCATCCATCCGGGCTACGGCCTGTTGTCGGAAAGCCCGGAATTCGCCGAGGCTTGCGCTGGCGCCGGCATCACTTTCATCGGGCCGAAGCCGGAGACGATGCGCCGGCTCGGCAACAAGGTCGCCGCGCGCAATCTGGCGATCGAGGTGGACGTGCCGGTGGTGCCCGCCACCGAGCCGCTGCCGGACGACATGGACACGGTCAAGAAGCTTGCCGCCGAGATCGGCTACCCGGTGATGCTGAAGGCCTCGTGGGGCGGCGGCGGACGCGGCATGCGCGCCATCCGCGCGGAAGCCGACCTGGCGCGCGAGGTGATGGAAGGCAAGCGCGAAGCGAAGGCGGCCTTCGGCAAGGACGAAGTCTATCTCGAGAAGCTGATCGAGCGCGCCCGCCATGTCGAGGTGCAGGTGCTTGGCGACACGCATGGCAACGCCGTGCATCTGTTCGAACGCGACTGCTCGATCCAGCGTCGCAACCAGAAGGTCGTGGAGCGCGCCCCGGCTCCCTATCTCAGCGAGGAACTGCGCCAGGAACTCTGCGGCTATGCGCTGAAGATCGCACGCGAGACCAGCTATATCGGCGCCGGCACGGTCGAGTTCCTGCAGGACGCCGACACCGGCAAGTTCTATTTCATCGAAGTCAACCCGCGCATCCAGGTCGAGCATACGGTCACCGAGATGGTGACCGGGATCGACATCGTCAAAGCGCAGATCCACATCCTCGACGGCTTTGCCATCGGCACGCCGGAATCGGGCGTGCCGGCGCAGAAGGACATCAGGCTCAACGGCCACGCGCTGCAGTGCCGCATCACCACCGAGGATCCGGAGCAGAATTTCATTCCGGATTACGGCCGCATCACCGCCTACCGCGGCGCGACCGGGTTCGGCATCCGCCTCGACGGCGGCACCGCCTATTCGGGCGCGGTCATCACCCGCTTCTACGATCCGCTGCTGGAAAAGGTGACGGCGTGGGCGCCGACGCCGGCCGAGACGATCGCGCGCATGAACCGGGCCCTGCGCGAATTCCGCATCCGCGGCGTGGCGACCAACCTCACCTTCCTCGAGGCGATCATCAACCACCAGAGCTTCGCCGACAATTCCTACACGACCAAGTTCATCGACACGACGCCGGAGCTGTTCGAGCAGGTGAAGCGGCAGGACCGCGCCACCAAGCTGCTCAATTATCTGGCCGACGTCAGCGTCAACGGGCATCCCGAGACACGCGGGCGGCCGATGCCCAAGGTCGATGCGGCGGCCCCGGTCGTGCCCTATCTCAACGGCAACATTCCCGACGGCAGCAAGCAGAGGCTCGACGCGCTCGGGCCGCAGAAGTTCGCCGCCTGGATGCGCGATCAGACCCAGGTGCTGGTCACCGACACGACGATGCGCGACGGACATCAGTCGCTGCTCGCCACGCGCATGCGCACCTATGACATTGCCGGCATCGCCGGCACATATGCGCGGGCGTTGCCGCAGCTGCTGTCGCTGGAATGCTGGGGCGGCGCCACCTTCGACGTCGCCATGCGCTTCCTCACCGAGGATCCGTGGGAGCGTCTGTCGCGGGTGCGCGAAGCCGCGCCCAATCTGCTCCTGCAGATGCTTCTGCGCGGCGCCAACGGCGTCGGCTACACCAACTACCCCGACAACGTGGTGCAGCATTTCGTCCGCCAAGCGGCGGCCGGCGGCGTCGACCTGTTCCGCGTCTTCGACTGCCTGAACTGGGTCGAGAACATGCGCTTCGCCATGGACGCGGTGGGCGCCGAAGGCAAGCTGATCGAAGCGGCGATGTGCTACACCGGCGACATACTCGATCCGGCGCGCGCCAAATACGACCTCAAATATTACGTCGGGCTGGCGAAGGAACTCGAGGCCGCCGGCGCCCACATCATCGCCGTCAAGGACATGGCGGGGCTGTTGAAGCCGTCGGCGGCGCGCGTGCTGTTCAAGGCGCTGCGCGAATCCACCGACCTGCCGATCCATTTCCACACGCATGACACGTCCGGCCTCTCGGCGGCGACTGTGCTGGCGGCGGTCGAGACAGGCGTCGACGCCATCGACGCAGCGATGGACTCCTTTTCAGGCAACACCTCGCAGCCCTGTCTCGGCTCGATCGTCGAGGCGCTGAAGGGCACCGAGCGCGATCCCGGCCTCGATCCGCAATGGATCCGCCACATCTCGTTCTACTGGGAAGCGGTGCGCAACCAGTATGCCGCCTTCGAGAGCGACCTCAAGGGGCCGGCCTCGGAAGTCTATCTGCATGAGATGCCCGGCGGCCAGTTCACAAATCTCAAGGAGCAGGCGCGCTCCCTGGGACTGGAAACACGCTGGCACGAGGTGGCGCAGGCCTATCACGACGTCAACCTGATGTTCGGCGACATCGTCAAGGTGACGCCGTCGTCCAAGGTGGTGGGCGACATGGCGCTGATGATGGTCAGCCAGGATCTCGCGGTCGCCGATGTCGAGAATCCCGCAAAGGACATCGCCTTTCCGGATTCGGTCGTCTCGATGCTGCGCGGCGATCTCGGCCAGTCGCCGGGCGGCTGGCCGGCGCCCTTGCAGAAGAAGGCGCTTAAGGGCGAAAAGCCAATCACCGTGCGGCCGGGCTCGCTGCTGAAGGCAGCCGACCTCAAGGCCAGCCGCAAGGAGATCGAAGAGAAGCTCGAGCGCAAGCTCAGCGAATTCGAATTCGCCTCCTGGCTGATGTACCCGAAAGTGTTCACCGACTTCGCCGCCGCGCAGGAGACCTACGGCCCGGTCAGCGTGCTGCCGACGCCGACCTATTTCTACGGCATGAAGTCGGAAGACGAGATTTTCGTCGACATCGAGAAGGGCAAGACGCTGGTCGTGCGTTGCCAGGCGTTCGGCGATGTCGACGAAAAGGGCATGGTCACCGTCTTCTTCGAGCTCAACGGCCAGCCGCGCCGCGTGAAGGTGCCGGACCGCGCGCATGGCGCCTCTGCCGCCAAGGCGCGGCGCAAGGCGGAGCCAGGCAACGAGGCGCATGTCGGCGCACCGATGCCGGGCGTGGTCTCGGCGCTTGCCGTTGCTGCCGGCCAGCCGGTGAAGGCGGGCGACGTGCTGCTCTCGATCGAGGCGATGAAGATGGAAACCGCGCTCCACGCCGAGCGCGACGGCGTGGTCGCCGAGGTGCTGGTCAAGGCCGGCGACCAGATCGATGCCAAGGACCTGCTGATCGCGTTTGCCTGAGACAAGCTGTTTCAGGGCAGGCTGCCCAACGAAATCGCTTGGCCGCGACGAGTGGGTTCGGCCGGGGGCATAGTCGATGTCAGCACCGCCCTCGCAAGAAATTGGCGTTTCATGCCGCACCAATAACGGCTTGACCCGCAGCGCCCGCTCGGGCATCGAACCCGCTCCAATTTGCCGCCAGAGTCGCGGCGCTGAAACGACGCGGAGAGAAAAATGGCCGACGAAATTACCGAGACCAGCCAGACTGTAGCCGCCGGCCAGCTGCGCGCCATCATCGAGCGCATCGAGCGGCTCGAGGAAGAGAAGAAGACGATTTCCGACGACATCAAGGACGTCTATGGCGAGGCCAAGGGCACCGGTTTCGACACCAAGGCGATCCGCACCATCATCCGGCTGCGCAAGAAGGACCAGGCCGAGCGCCAGGAGGAGGAGTCCATCCTCGACCTGTACAAGGCCGCGCTCGGCATGGTCTAAGGCTCGCGGCCGAGGCCGGCCATGAGCGAGTTCGACTTCGGCGGCCGCCGCGCCTCGGAGTTCCGGCACCGCGGTTTCTGGGGGCTGTTTTCGGAACGGCACCCAGAGGAGCGCGCTCGGCTGGCTAGGCGCGGTCCCTGGTTCTGGCAGCGCGGGCTGCCTGAATTCGGCTTGGTGCTTTCCATGTATGTCGCGCCCAGCGAGAACGTCGTCGGCGTCTTCTTCGGGCGCAACGAAAAGCTTGGCGCGACGGAAGTCTGGACGCGGCTGAAGCCGGTCCAGCCAGCGATCGAGGCGCGGCTGAAGCTCAGGCCGGAGCAGAGCGCACAGAATCTCGGCATCAATTCGCAGTGGCGGGTCAATTGCTTTGCCGAGGACAACTGGCCGGCCATGACCGATTGGCTGGTTACGGAATGCTCTCGCTTCGAGCGCGCCGTCACTGAAGTTCTGAGGCAGGGATAGGCCGATGCTGGCGGATTTCTTTCGCTCGCGCTGGCAAGGCAAAGTGCCGCTCGACCGGCTGTTCTGGCGCGACATGTTGCTGGTCGGCACCGTAATCAACATCGTGTCGTCCGCGGTCGCGCTCGTCCTGCTCGGATCGAAGCTGCCGCTGTGGCTGGTGCTCTCGGTGCATTTCCTCCCCGTGCCGTACAACATCTTTCTCGCTCTTGCCGTCTGGCGGATGGCAGAGAAGACAGCCGGCGCCAAAGCATCGCTGACGATGCTGGGCTCGGCGCTCTGGCTGATCGCGACGGTGGTTGTCTGACCGGCGCCCGGTGCCGCGCAAACAAAAAAGGGCGGCCGAAGCCGCCCTCTGGCTGACGATCGAAGCGACGCCTTCAGGCCGCCGGCTCGAATCGCAGCGCTACGCCGTTGATGCAGTAGCGCAGGCCGGTCGGCGGCGGGCCGTCTTCGAAGACATGGCCGAGATGGCTGCCGCAGCGCGAGCAATGGCATTCGGTCCGAACCATGCCGTAGCTGCGGTCGACGGTCGTCTCGATCGAACCCGGGACAGGATCATTGAAGCTTGGCCAGCCGGTGCCGCTCTCGAACTTCAGCTTGGATTCGAACAGCGGCTGATCGCAGCCGACGCAGTAGAAGGTGCCGGCGCGCTTCTCGTAAAGCAGGGCGCAACTGCCCGGACGCTCGGTGCCGTGATTGCGCATGACGGCATATTGCTCCGGCGTCAGCCGGGCGCGCCACTCGGCGTCGCTGCGGGTAACGGGATAGGCGTGGGTGTCCATGAGATCTCCTCGGCCTTGGCGGCTCGTTGTCGGTTGCAGCCCGTATTCGTCGGAAGATAGGCCTTTGTTACAGGCGCTGCCAGGGAAAGCGGTCAGTGCCTGCGCGACAGCTGCTTCGTCGCCGCCTCAAGCCCGGCCAGCGTCAGCGGGAACATGCGGCCGCCGAAGATGTCGCCGATCAACTGGATCGAGTGGGTGTAGCGCCAGTTCTTCTCGCCTTCCGGGTTGAGCCACACCGCGTTAGGCCACTGCTGCAACAGTCGTGCCAGCCAGACGCTGCCGGCCTCCGGATTCCAGTGCTCGACCGAGCCGCCGGGATGAACGATCTCGTAGGGGCTCATCGAAGCGTCGCCGACGATGATGACCTTGTAGTCCGGCCCATATTTGTGAAGCAGGTCGAAGGTTGGGATCGTCTCGGCAAGCCGGCGGCGATTGTCCTTCCAGACGCGCTCATAGAGGCAGTTGTGGAAGTAGAAATATTCGAGCTGCCGAAATTCGGCGCGTGCGGCCGAGAACAGCTCCTCGACGCCGCGGACATGGTCGTCCATCGAGCCGCCGACATCGAAGAACATCAGAAGCTTTACCGCGTTGCGCCGTTCCGGCCGTGTCTTGACGTCGAGATAGCCATGCTCGGCAGTGGCGTGGATGGTGCCGGGCAGATCGAATTCTTCCTCGGCGCCTTCGCGCACCCAGCGGCGCAGCCGCTTCAACGCCACCTTGATGTTGCGCGTGCCGAGTTCGACCGTGTCGTCGAAGTTCCTGAACTCGCGCTTGTCCCAGACTTTCACCGCGCGGCGATGCCGGCTCTCATGCTGGCCGACGCGCACGCCTTCCGGGTTGTAGCCATAGGCGCCGAAGGGCGAGGTGCCGCCGGTGCCGATCCATTTCGAGCCGCCTTGATGGCGCCCTTTCTGTTCCTCGAGCCGCTTCTTCAGCGTCTCCATCAGCTTGTCGAAGCCGCCCAATGCCTCGACCAGTTTCTTCTCCTCGTCGGTCAGGTGCTTTTCGGCCAGCCGGCGCAGCCATTCCTCGGGGATGTTGGCGACATCGACGGCATCCGGGCCGGAAAGCGCCTCGACACCCTTGAAGACATGCGCAAAGACCTGATCGAATCGGTCGATATGGCGCTCGTCCTTCACCAGGACCGAGCGGGCAAGGTAGTAGAAACCCTCGACATCATAATCGACGAGCCCTGCTTCCAGGCCTTCCAGCAGCGTCAGATATTCCCGCAGCGAAACGGGAATCCGCGCAGCCTTCAGCTCGAGGAAGAAGGGAATGAACATGGTTGTTTATAGCAGATCGTACTCGATGAAGCCCGTGCGACGCGCGACATGGTCGTAGAGCCGGCGCGCGGTGGCGTTGGTTTCGTGCGTCATCCAGTAGACGTTCTTGACGCCGATCTTGCCGGCCTCGTCCTGCACCGCTTTGATCAGGGCGGCGCCGACGCCCTTGCCGCGCACTTGCGGGTCGGCGAACAGGTCCTGCAGATAGCAGTTGTTGAGCTGCGACCAGCAGGAGCGGTGATAGAGATAATGGGTGATGCCCACGGCCTTGCCACCGAGCGTGGCAATGAACCCCTTCGGCTCGAATTCGCCTGCCGTGAACAGCCGTTTCCAGGTCTGGTCGTAGACTTCGTCCGGCAGCCTGGTCTCGTAGAAGGTGAGATAGGCGGTCCAAAGCCGCCGCCAGTCGGCGTGGTCGGACTGGGCGAGCGGACGGATGGCGATCTCGGACATTTCTTCTCCCTCGATGCTTTGCTTCCGAAGCTGCGGCCTCGGCCGATTGTCGGCAACGGTCCACAGCTCGGGAAAGTGCTGTTGCTGCGGGCCTATTGCTGGCGTCTGGCCATGAAGGCCAGGCGCTCGAACAAATGCACGTCCTGCTCGTTCTTCAGCAGCGCGCCGTGCAGCTTCGGCAGCATGTTCTTTGGGTCGGCGCGCAGGTCCTCCGGCGCGATGTCGTCGGCGACGAGCAGGCGAATCCAGTCGAGCGCTTCCGAGGTCGACGGCTTCTTCTTCAGCCCCGGCACTTCGCGGATTTCGTAGAACTGTGTCAGTGCGGCCCGCACCAGGTTCTGCTTGATGCCGGGATAGTGCACATCGACGATGCGATGCAGCGTCTCGACGTCGGGGAAGCGGATGTAATGGAAGAAGCAGCGGCGCAGGAAGGCGTCCGGCAGCTCCTTCTCGTTGTTGGAGGTGATGATGACGATCGGCCTGAAAGCGGCGCGGATCGTCTCGCCTGTCTCATAGACGAAGAATTCCATCCGATCGAGCTCCTGCAGGAGATCGTTGGGGAATTCGATGTCGGCCTTGTCGATTTCGTCGATCAGCAGCACGACTTTCTTCTGGGCAGCGAAGGCGTCCCACAGCTTGCCGCGCTTGATGTAATTGGCGATGTCGTTGAAGCGGTCGTCTCCCAATTGGCTGTCGCGGAGCCGCGAGACGGCGTCGTATTCGTAGAGGCCCTGCTGCGCCTTGGTGGTGGACTTGACGTTCCATTCGATGAAGTCCAGTTCGAGCGCGGCCGCGACCTGGCGGGCAAGTTCGGTCTTGCCGGTGCCGGGCTCGCCCTTGACCAGCAGGGGCCGCTCCAGCGCGATCGCGGCGTTCACCGCAACCATCAGATCCTTGTCGGCGACATAGGCCGCAGTGCCTTCGAAACGCATTCTGTCTCCTGTCCGTGCGGCGGGACCGTAAGGAGCGATGCGCATGCGCGCAAGGCTTAACGGTCGCTCCGTTTCTCTGGCGCTGGGGCAAGCATGGGCCTATATTGGCATTGGCGGTCTGCGCTTCCCGGCAGGAGAAACTTATCCCCGGGGCCTTATCGATCCTTAGGGAGCTGTCCCTGGGAAGACCCGTGGGTTTTCTCACACGGCGCCCACCTACTTTGTAGGCACCCGGGATCGACCTCTCCACCGGTTGTGTGGATCGTCACCTCCCGAAAGATTCAAGCGGTTCCGGTGCTCCTCTGATTGACCGCGACGTCAACTCCAGGCCCTGGACCGGTTTTCCTTGACCTGCGTCCGAAGTTGGGATTTTCCTGCGGCGCCGCAAACGAGTTCCGCATGACCTCATCCAAGGAATTGAAAAAGCAGCTTCGCAAGGAGGCGTTGGCGCGCCGGGATGCGCTCGACGAATTCTGGCGGGTGGAAATCGCGCTGGAAATGGCCGAGACGGCGCGCGACCAAATCGCCGTCGAGCCCGGACAAGTCGTCTCCGGCTTTTGGCCGATGCGCTCCGAGGTCGACGTGCGGCCGCTGATGTTCGCGTTGCGTGAAAAGGGCGCCAGGCTCTGCCTGCCGGCGATCCTCGACAAGACCACGATTGTCTTTCGCGAGCTGGTGCGCGGGGCGCCGATGGTCGACATGGGCTTCGGCACGGTCGGGCCGCATGCAGAGGCCGAAGTGCTCGATCCATCGCTGATGCTGGTGCCGCTTGCCGCTTTCGACGCGCGCGGCCACCGCATCGGCTACGGCGCCGGCTACTACGATCGCGCCATCGCCAAGCTGGCCGACAAGGGAATGACACCGAGGCTCATCGGCATTGCTTTCGACTGCCAGGAAGTGGCGATGGTTCCGGAAGAGAACCACGATGTCATCATCTCGGAAATACTGACCGAGAGCGGGTTGCGAAGGTTCGGCGACCAATAAATATCCCAGCCGCTTAACGTCATTCTAAGACATGCCCAGATAATGTTTCGCTGTGACAATCCAAGTCGATGGCGGCTATGCGTTTAATGCGGTTCCTCCTGATGCCGTTCGCTTTGATCGCGGCAGTACTGTTTATCATGGGACTGCACATTTTCGGGACAGGCTTCTATCACCAAGCCTTCTGGATTCAGACGGTCGCTACCGTGACAGAGGTCGTTCCGTACACTGAAGTGCACAAAAAAGGCTTCACCACCGACGGCATCAATGTTGCCGTTGCCTATCTCGTTGGCGACACGCCGATGACTTGGTCCGGAAAGGGAAAGATTATCGGTCTTTATAGCGTGAACCCAGGCGACAAGGTTGAATTGTACTACGACCCTGCCGATCCGTCGAACCTCGATACTGCCGCAATGAAGGGCTGGCGCGGCGGGTTGTTGCTGCTTGCCAGTACCGCCGGTTTCGTCGCCTTCTACGTCTGGTTATTCTGGCTGCGAGCCCGGCGTGCGCACTAGGGGCTGTTTATGAGGGCAGCGCGTCGCTTCGGCCCGCGTTAAAACCAATCGCGGTGCCGCTTGCCTAGCGTCCATGGCTCTAGATAGAAGTGGGCATGAGACTTCTTTTCCTCGGCGACATGGTTGGCAAGACGGGACGCACGGCGGTGTGGGAACAACTGCCGGGGCTGATATCGGACTTCAAACTCGACTTCGTCATCGTCAACGGCGAGAACGCCGCTGGCGGCTTCGGCATCACCGAAGCGATCTTTCGCGAGACGATCGCCGCCGGCGCAGACGTCGTCACCACCGGCAACCATGTCTGGGATCAGCGCGACGCGCTGGTCTTCGCGCCGCGCGAGGAGCGCTTCCTGCGCCCGTCGAATTTTCCCAAGGGAACGCCGGGGCGTGGCTCGGGCGTCTATATCGCCCGCAACGGCGCGCGGGTGCTGGTCGCCAATATCATGGGGCGCGTCTTCATGCATCCCGAGCTCGACGATCCGTTCCAGGCCGGCGAGCGCGAGCTTGCCGCCTGTCCGCTCGGCGAGCAGGCCGATGCGGTTGTCATCGACTTCCATGCCGAGGCGACCTCGGAAAAAATGTGCTTCGCGCATTTCGTGGACGGCCGCGCCAGCCTGGTGGTCGGCACCCACACGCACCAGCCCACCGCCGATCATCAGATCCTCAATGGCGGCACCGCCTATATTTCGGACGCGGGCATGTGCGGGGATTACGATTCCTCGCTCGGCATGGACAAGGAGGAGCCGCTCAACCGGTTCCTGTCGAAAGTGCCGAAGGGCCGATTCGAGGCGGCGAGCGGGCCGGCGACGCTGTGCGGCGTCGGGGTCGACCTTTCCGACCGCACGGGGCTTGCGGAGAAGATCGCGCCGTTTCGTCGCGGGCCGCGGCTGGAAGAAACTGCCCCATCTTTCTGGTCGTAATATTGATATGGGCGCCAGCAATACCTAACTGGCGACGAAACCCGCGAAAACTGCTCCACAAAATTTTGTTTCTACGCAATTCCGGACGGGAAACCGCGACTGCAATTGCTCTAGATCTTAAGAGGGGACGACTTCATGCAGCTGATCGAGTTTCTGGCGCCGCACCTTGCCTTTGTCTCCGACCCGACCGCATGGATCGCGCTGCTGACGCTGGTGGTGCTGGAGGTCGTGCTCGGCATCGACAATCTGATCTTCATTTCGATCCTGACCAACAAGCTTCCGGAAGCGCAGCGCGCCCGCGCCCGCAGGCTTGGCATCTCGGCGGCGCTGATCATGCGGCTGGTGCTGCTCGCCACCATCTCGATCATCGTGCAACTGACGACGCCGGTGTTCACCGCGTTCGGGCACGGCTTTTCCTGGCGCGACCTGATCCTGATCGCCGGCGGGCTGTTCCTGGTCTGGAAGGCGACCAAGGAAATCCATCACACGGTCGACCCGCAGGACCATCAGGACACGATGATGGGCGAGACGCTGCACATGAGCCTGGCCGGCGCGATCTTCCAGATCCTGCTGCTCGACCTGGTCTTCTCGATCGATTCGATCATCACTGCCGTCGGCATGACCGACGAGATCGGCATCATGTATATCGCGGTGATCGTGGCGGTAAGCGTGATGATGCTGGCGGCCGGACCGCTTGCCAATTTCATTGCCAGGAACCCAAGCATCGTGATGCTGGCGCTGGGCTTCCTGCTGATGATCGGCATGACGCTGATCGCCGACGGCATGGGCTACCACGTGCCCAAGGGCTACATCTATGCCGCCATGGGGTTCTCGGCGCTGGTCGAGGGGCTCAATATGCTGGCAAGGCGACGCAGGAGGCAGAAGGCCGGCGGCGAGCATTGACTAAGCCAACCTGGCCGCCAGCCGAGTGGCTATCCCTGCTGGCCCGGGTTCATCTGCTTTCCGACGTCGGCAACTCACCGCGCATCTCGCTGGGGTAGAACCCTTCACGCAGGTTGATGCCGTATTCGAGGTAGGCCTTCATGCAAGACAGCATTTGCGACCAGCCTTCGCAATTGCCGTAGGATGATTTGCGGCCAGCCTCATCGTCGCGCCATCCGCTTTCGGCGATGGTAACGAAAGTGCCGCCGTCATCCAGAGCTTCGAAGCTCATCTCGATGCTGGTCTTGTAGGCCGGCACGACGCCGGGGCCGCTGCCATCCCAACGCAACACGATGCGCTTGTTGGGAACCACTTCCTCGACCTCGACCGGCACCGTCTTCCACCATGTCACCGTGGTGCCGGCAACGAGCGGGGCGCTTGCGCCGCCGAGGGTCGTAAAATATCCGCTGAGCTTGGTCGGATTGACGACCGCGTCGAAGACTTCGGCGACCGGTTTGCCGATACGCCCGGAAATCTTGAATCCAAGAGACATATCCACAGCTCCCTTTCTTGCTTGCCCCCACGATATGTTATAAAAAGATAACATGTCAACCCGCGCCGGAGATGATCATGTTTTCAAGGCCTTGGCGCATCCGCGCCGGCGCGAGCTGCTCGATCGCCTGAAGGATCAACCGCAGACCACCGGCGCGCTCTGCGAGGCGTTCCCCGATATGGACCGCTGCACGGTGATGATGCATCTCAAGGTGCTGGAGCAGGCTGACCTGGTCGTGGCGCGGCGTGAGGGACGCGAGCGCTGGAACCATCTCAACGCTCTGCCGATCAAGCAGATCCATGATCGCTGGATCAGCCAGTATGCCGGCCACGCGATCAGCATCCTCGACCGGCTCAAGTCGGATCTGGAAGGCTGATGGCTTGAGCGTCGCGGCGGCGAAACGGCGCGGCTGGACGAATTGAGCCGATTTATCTATAAGCCGGCCATTCCGACAGAGAGCGCCGCGCGCCTTCAAAGGCATGGCCCGGGCGTTCTGAAAATTGAATTCGAGCATGTCGCGGATGACGAGGTGATGGCACCTCGCATGCGAATGCTCTAGCCGAACGCGACAGGGGTGCCATGGCTGGCCATTCACAGTTCAAGAACATCATGCACCGCAAGGGCCGCCAGGACGCGGTGCGGTCGAAAATGTTTTCAAAGCTGGCGCGCGAAATCACCGTAGCCGCCAAGACCGGCACCCCGGATCCGGCGATGAATCCACGGTTGCGCCTTGCCGTGCAAAACGCCAAAGCGGTGTCGATGCCGAAGGACAACATCCAGCGCGCCATCAACAAGGCTTCCGCCGGCGATGCCGAAAACTACGAGGCCGTGCGCTACGAAGGCTACGGCCCGGGCGGCGTGGCGCTGATCGTCGAGGTGCTGACCGACAACCGCAACCGCTCCGCCTCCAACGTGCGCGCCGCCTTCACCAAGGCCGGCGGTGCGCTCGGCGAGACCGGCTCGGTCTCCTTCATGTGGGATCGCATCGGCGAGATCTATTATCCGGTCGCGGCCGGCAGTGCCGACAAGGTCATGGAAGCGGCGATCGAAGCCGGCGCCGACGATGTCGAGTCCGACGAGGAAGGCCATACCATCTACTGCAGCTTCGAGAATCTCGGCGAAGTGTCGAAGTCGCTCGAAGCGTCGCTCGGCGAGGCGGAATCGGTGAAGCCGATCTGGCGGCCGCAGAACAACGTGCCGGTCGACGAAGAGCGGGCGCAATCGCTGATGAAGCTGGTCGCCACGCTTGAGGACGATGACGACGTGCAGAGCGTCTATGCCAATTTCGAGGTCGACGAAGAGACGATGGCCAAGCTCAGCGCGGCTTGAGTCTCAGACTGTCACGCGGAAATATATTCAAATGCCATAGCCAAGAACTCTCCGCCCAACGTATAAGTTCGTGTGTTATCGTTGGGAGGGGTGATGATTGGCGAAGGGGTTCAATTTGCCGATGCGTTGGATTGGCCTCGCCGAGGTGGTTTCTGGCGACGGTGTTTCGCGTCTCTAATCGATTATCTTGTCGTTCTGATACCTGTTTATTCGGTGGTAGCAAGTTTTTTTCTGCTGACCGACGGTGGGGTGAATGGCCACTTCTGGCTCAACTGGAGAATATGTAGCTCCGCGACGGTGCACGGAAATCCATCGCTTGAAGCTTACAATTGGCAGGTCTGCAGAACATCTATCTTCGGTTTCCCGGTTACCGAATGGGCAGTTGGCACGCCCATAGATACCCAATCGAGCGCGGCTGAGGCCGTTTCACTCGATCTTGATTCGAAAGGCAATTTTCGACCTGCCGCATTGGATCTGGGCTTCCTCGAATTGCCCATCCTGGCGCTCTACCTTCTTGCCATGGAGATGGCCGCCGGCCAGTCGGTCGGCAAGCGTGCTTTGTCGCTTGTCGTGCATGATGAATACGATTGGCATAGAACCGGCCTGTCCGTGCGAAAAGCGGTTCGTCGACAAGTGATAAAGTTTCTGGGCGTCGTCCCCGTCACCCTGACTGGGGCGTGGTTTGCTTTCCAGACCTGGGGGAGCATTCCTGGACCTGCGCCGAGCTATTCCAAGGTGGAAATTGTATGCGCGTTCGCCGCATTTGCTTTAGCGTTGATCTGGCCGGTGTGGATTGGGCTATCGATTGCCTCGGGTAACGACCCGATACACGATAGACTAGCCGACACGACCGTCCGCATCAGCGAGACTAACGCATGACCCCATTGGAAAAGCCTCGGATCGTCATAACCTACTGCACGCAATGCCAGTGGCTGCTGCGTGCCGGCTGGATGGCGCAGGAACTGCTCTCGACCTTCGGCGCCGATCTCGGCGAAGTGACACTGGTGCCGGGCACCGGGGGCATCTTCACCATTTCCTGCAATGAGGTGCTTATCTGGGATCGCAAGCGCGACGGCGGCTTTCCGGATGCGGCGAAGCTGAAGCAGCTGGTCCGCGATGTCATCGACCCGGATCGCGATCTCGGCCATGCCGACCGCAAGGGCCACACGTCAAAAGAGCAGACGAAAGAAGGCTCTGCCTGAGGCGAATTCTTCACCTTAGTCCACGGATCGGCGGCCGAGGCTAGGGCTTGAGCAGTCGCTGGCTATGGTTTGAGACCTGCAACAAAAAACCCGCCTCGAAGGCGGGTTTTTGATCTGCGACAAAGCAGAGAAAGTCTTAAAGGCCGAAACCTTCGAAGCGCTTCTTGAACTTGGACAGGCGGCCGCCGCGGTCGAGCAGGGTCTGCTGGCCGCCGGTCCAGGCCGGGTGCGTGGTCGGGTCGATGTCGAGGTTCATCGTATCGCCTTCCTTGCCCCAGGTGGAGCGGGTGGTGTACTCGGTGCCGTCGGTCATGACGACCTTGATGGTGTGGTAGTCGGGATGAATATCGGCCTTCATTGTCGTGTTCCTGGCTTGCCGGCGCCGGTGACGGGCCAATGGCCTGCGTCGATGCGCCCCTTTTTAAAACTCGAAGCCGCAGCTATTGGAAAGCCACGGCTTCTAAAACGGTCGGCGAGCCTATACATCAGCCGGAATTGAATCACAAGGCCGCGGTAAGCGCATATTGAAGCGCAAAACCAGCAAGCGGCCGGAGGAAGCGCCCATGGCGGATATCGACGGCAGTGCAGACGCGCGCAGGCGATCGATCCGGCCGCTGAGAAGCCTCTTTCCCTATGTCACGCGCTACCGGAAACTGGCGGTCGGCGCCCTGATCTCGCTGAGCGTGGCGGCAGCGACGACGCTGGCCTTGCCGATGGCCGTGCGGCGCATGATCGATCACGGCTTCCAGGCGGCGAGCTCCAGCTTCATCGCCGAGTATTTCGCGGCGCTCGTGGTGATGGCGGCCCTGCTCGCTGCGGCGTCCGCCAGCCGCTACTATTTCGTCATCACGCTCGGCGAGCGGGTCGTCGCCGATATTCGTCGCGACGTTTTCGCCCATGTCACGACCCTTTCGCCGGCCTTTTTCGACCGCGCGCAGTCGGGCGAAATCGTGTCGCGGCTTGCCGCCGACACCACGCAGGTGAAATCGGCGGTCGGCGCCACCGCCTCGGTGGCGCTGCGCAATCTCATTCTCGGGCTCGGCGCCGTCGGCATGATGGTTTTCACCAGCCCGAAACTTTCCGGCCTGGTGCTGGCCGCCATCCCGCTGATCGTGCTGCCGCTCGTCGCTTTCGGTCGGTCGGTGCGCCGCAAGTCGCGCCAGGCGCAGGATACGCTGGCGGAGGCGACCGCCTATGCCAGCGAGCAGATCGGCGCGGTGCGCACGCTGCAGGCCTTCACCAACGAGAAGCTGGTCACCGACCGCTTCTCGGCGGCGGTCGAAGCTGCCTTCGACGCGGCGCGCACCTCCGTCTTCGCCCGTTCCTTCCTCACCTTCTTTGCCATCTTCATGATCTTCTCCTCGGTGGTGGCGGTGCTCTGGTTCGGCTCGCGCGACGTGCTTGTCGGCACGATGTCGGCCGGCACGCTTGGCCAGTTCCTGCTCTATTCGGTGTTCGCGGCCGGCGCGCTCGGCGCGCTGTCGGAGGTCTGGAGCGAGCTGTCGCAGGCGGCGGGCGCCGCCGAACGGCTGACCGAGATTCTCGCCGAGCGCCCGGCGATCCAGTCGCCGGTCGATCCCCAGCCGCTGCCGGCCGTCGCCAGAGGCGCAATCGGCTTCGAGGACGTCTCTTTCTCCTATCCGGCGCGTCCGGACAGGGCTGCCGTGCATGGCCTGAGTTTCCAGGTGAAGCCCGGCGAGACCGTGGCGATCGTCGGGCCTTCGGGTGCGGGAAAAAGCACCGTCTTTTCACTGATCCTGCGCTTCTACGATCCCGAGAGCGGCCGCATCGTCATCGATGGCGTCGATGTGCGCGGGGCGGACCCCGCCGCGGTTCGCGAACGCATCGCGATCGTGCCGCAGGACGTCACCGTCTTCGCCGCCAGCGTCCGCGACAATATCGGTTTCGGCCGGCCGGGCGCCGGCGATGCCGAGATCGAGGCGGCCGCCAAGGCAGCGCTCGCCGACGAGTTCATTCGCAAGCTCGACAGAGGGTACGACAGCCAGGTCGGCGAACGGGGCGTGACGCTCTCCGGTGGCCAGCGCCAGCGCGTGGCCATCGCCCGCGCCATCCTGCGCGACGCACCGATCCTGCTGCTCGACGAGGCGACGTCGGCGCTCGATGCCGAAAGCGAGACGCTGGTGCAGACGGCGCTCGAACGGCTGATGCGCGGCCGCACCACCATCGTCATCGCTCACCGGCTGGCGACGGTGCTCAAGGCCGACCGCATTCTCGTGATGGAAGGCGGGCGCATCGTCGAGGAAGGCACCCACCAAAGCCTCGTCGCCAAGGGCGGCATCTATGCGCGGCTCGCCAAGCTGCAGTTCGAGACCGGTGCAAACGCCTTCCAGGGCGCGGCGGAATAGCACCAGCCTTCTCGGCAGGAGCTGCCGTGCGGCTATCTGCGCCGGAAGGCCATGAAAAGCGGCACGCCTATGAAGATCGAGACCAGCAGCACCCCGGTTATGACCTGTTGTTGCGACCTGTCAGGATCGCTGCTTAGCGGATCTGCGGGCGCATCCTGGTAGGTGAAGTCGTATGTCCAGTCGATGTTGTCGCCGACGTCCTTGACCGACCTCAGGTAGTCGGTGATTTCCTTGGCCGGCACCTGCGTCGCCAACGTCCGGAAATCCCACTGCACCTCGAAAGTTGTCGGTGTATTGCTCCATGACGACTTCAGCGAGAGATAGGGCGTGACGACACTCTTCATCTCCCCGCCGGAAAACCTCGCCCTCAGATTGCTCACCGTCACGCTGTGCCTGCGATAGACCGGCGATCCCAGCGACACGGGTCCGGCGCGATCCACCACGGTCGGGGTCGGCAGGTCGGTGCCGAGGTCGGCCGCCTTGAGCGAGAAGTTCTTGGCGAGATCGTTGGCCGCGAGCGCTTCAGCCGGCAGCCGATAGCTCTCCCGTATGTTGATGATGTCGCCGTCACGATTGTCGAAGATTTCCAGCTTTGCCGCGCTTTCGATGCCGGGGTAGCGCTTGGTGTAGTATTTCAGGTAGGCGTCGGACAGTTCGCTGACCGACCGGCTGGCGAGCTTGCTGCGCATGTAGTCGGCGTCGGCGCCCTCATGGGTCGACAGCACCGACAGCGTCAACTGGCCACCAGGCTTGTCGGGAAAGGAAAACTCCTCGGCAACCTTGATACTTGGGCTTTTAAGCTCCCGACTGGGCATCTTCTCCAACTCGCCAGTGCCAAAGACCGGCAAGGCGAAACCGTAGTCCGGCTGTGGGAAATTGCTGGCGTCGCCGCCCTGCAGGTAATTGGTGGCGTCGAGCCAGTACGTCTTGGCCCCGATCGTCGTCTTGACGATGGCATGGTCGAAGTTGCGCAACGCCGGCAGGTGCTGGTCCAGCGCCCGCCCGTGGTCAAGGTCGGCCAGCGCGACCTGGGCCGAAACACCCAGCCGCGCGAGCGCCGAGGTCAGCAGCAGCGCCTTGTCCTTGCAGTCGCCGAAGCCGCTCTGGATGACCATCGCCGGATCTCGCGGAATGTACGACCCGGAGCCTATCGAGAGGCTGACATAGCGTATCTCGTCCTGGACGAGGCGCATCGCCTGGATCATCCGATCCTCTGGCAGAGGGTGCCTGGCCGCGATCTCGTCGAGCTTGGCGGCAAAGGCGGGCGGAAAGGCCGTCGCCGGTTTGTAGTAAGGCTGAACGGCGTCGATCACGCTTTGCCAACTGGCGGTGGACGAGACGTCGATCGATCCCCAGGCCGGGAAATCCGTCGGCACGTTCTCCTCCACCTTGACAGGCTTCGGATTGGCAATCTGCCAAAGATAGACGGAGTCCGTTCCCGAGGCGGAGATGGTGGGCTTGATCTCGGTGCCTCGCGGCTTGATCGCGAGCGGCTGCGAGGCCGGCCAGGTGATGCTGGTGCGGATCAGCCCCACCGGGTCTTCCCACTCGGTGGAGAAGCTGTAGAAGAACAGGCCTTTGCCGACGAGCGGTGTGATCTCATAGGTCTCGCCGTAGTCGACTATGTCGCCGACACGCACGTCGTCAATGTTGACATGAGCGGTCAGCCAGCCGTCATAGACGCCCTTCTCGGCGTCCTTCTCCTGCCGGAAAATGTCGAACTTTACGTCATCGAGCCGGTCCAGCACGGCGCCGTCGCGGATGATGCGCAGATGGTTGAGCGTGACCTTGTGTCTCGACGGATCGAACTCGAGGTCGATGCTCGCGCCCTGCTCAAGACCGGGACGGTCGACAATTCTGTAGACCGTGCGCGAATAGTCGTCATAGCCATAGTCGCGATGGATGATCTGCTCATCCGCTAGCAGCCAGGATATCCCGTTCTTGATCTGATCGGCCCGCGCCGGATCGGCCACCGGGACATCGACCGACTTGATCCAGCCCGCCTCCGGTCCTTTGAGCACGATCTCATCAGCACCGGCTGGAAGGATCGGAGCGGCCAGTACGGCCAAAATCACAACGAGGCAACGGAACGGCGCAACCTGACGAAAACTGCCACCCACCAACATTCAAGCCCACTGAAGCAAGGAACGCCCTTTGTCAGAGTCTTTCCCGCCAAAGTAAAGGGTCGATAACGCATCTTTCGCGCCGGTCGGCCTGGTGGTTCGCGAAGCCGCTTCAGTCGCCGTAGCGCCTGCGCAGATGTTGGGTGAAATAGGCGGCGTTGAGCTTCTCGCCGGTGGCGCGTTCGAGCAGGTCGGGTGTCGACCAGCGCGAGCCCTGCGACCAGATCTTGTCGCGGCGCCAATCGTTGATGGCGCTGAAATCGCCTTTCGCGAGATCCTCATCCGCCGACGGGTGCTGACTGGTCAGGGCGGCCCATTGCTGCGCCGCCATCATGGCGCCCAGCGTGTAGGACGGAAAATAGCCGAAGGCGGCACTGGGCCAGTGCACGTCCTGCATCGGCCCATCGGCCGGGTTGTCGATGGTCGACAGGCCGAGATAGTCGCGCATCCTGGCGTCCCAAGCCTCGGGCAGGTCGGCGGCCTCCAGCCGGCCGGAGACCAGTTCCTGCTCGAGCTCGTAACGCAGGATGACATGCAGCGGATAGGTGACCTCGTCGGCATCGACCCGGATCAGCCCGCGCTCGACATGGTGGACATGCGGCAGGATATCGTCGAGCGACCAGGCTTCGCCAAGATGCTTTTCGACCGCCGGCAAAGCCCAGCGCCAGAAGCCGGGGTTGCGGCCGATCTGCTTTTCGACGAACAGGCTCTGGCTCTCATGCACGGCCATGCCGCGCGCCTTGCCGAGCGGCCAGTGCGACCAGGCTTTCGGAAGGTTCTGCTCGTAGAGCGCGTGGCCGGTTTCGTGCAGCACGCCCATCAGCGCGGACAGGAAATCGGAGGTCTTGTAGCGGGTGGTGATGCGCACATCGCTCGGCACCCCGCCGCAGAATGGATGGTGCGACACCGACAGCGAGCCGTGGGTGAGGTCGAAACCGACCGCCGTCATCATCGCGAGGCCGAGCTCGTGCTGTCTGTCGATTGCGTAGCTGCCGGAGAGCGGCTTCAGCGGATGCTTCGCCAGCCGGGCGTCCTGCACGGCCAGCGCATGCGGCAGGAAATCCTTCAGGAATACCTTCAGCTCGGCAAACACCGGCGTGATGTCGGCGGCGCGATTGCCGGGGTCGTATTGTTCCATCAGCGAGTCATAAGGGTCCAGACCAAGCACGTCGGCGCGCAGAGCCGCTTCTTCACGGACCAGCGCCACAATGCCTTCCAGCGCCGGCAGGAAGCCGGCCCAGTCGTTCTTGGCGCGCAGATCGCGCCAGAGCTGCTCGGAGCGCATGCGCGCCGTCGTCTGCCGCTCGACGAATTCGACCGGCAGGCAGGTCAGGTTGGTGTATTGCCGGCGCAGTTCCGTGACCGCCGCCTGCTGTTCCTCGTTCAGCGGCTCTGCCTCGGCAGCGGCGATCCAGTCGGCGATCTCCGGCGCCGTCGCGCGGGCGTGCAGCATGCCGGCAAGCGCCGACATGGCCTCGGCGCGTTTCTCGCCGCCGCCGACCGCCATGTGGGTCGCCTCGTCGGCACCGAGGATGGCAAGCGCGTGCTCCAGCGCTTCGAGCTTGCGGCCGAGATCGTCGAGTTTCTGGAAAGACATGATGGATCCCAACTGGAAATTGGCTGGCGGGAAAAGATACCAATGCACAGAGCTTGGCAACCCTGATCGCAGCGGTTCGGATCAGGCCGTCTTGCCTGGCCATGGCGATGCGTGATCAATGCTTCAACCGGAGGCGCGGAGGAGACAATGATCGGCAGTATCCTGGTCGGGCTGGTGGCTTTGATCCATTGCTGCATCGTCTATCTGGAGATAGTGCTTTGGGACACGCCGCGCGGCCACAAGGCATTCAAGCTGAAGCCGGATTTCGCCAGCGCCTCAAAAGTACTCGCCGCCAACCAGGGGCTCTATAACGGCTTTCTCGCTGCCGGCCTGATCTGGGGACTCTATCTCGGCGCCGCCGGGTTCCAGATCGAGATCTTCTTCCTGCTTAGCGTTGCCGTCGCCGGCCTCTACGGCGCGGCGACCGTCAGCCGGAAGATTCTCCTCATCCAGACGGTGCCGGCGGTGCTCGCAATCGTCGCCCTGTGGCTGGGTTGGTGACAAAAAAGGACGCCCATGGGGCCAGGTCCCTCGGGCGTCAGGTGGTCCCTTCCGTTCCTCCGAAGAGTTGCTCTTGCTCTGGCGGCAGTTCCGGACGGAAGGCCGCTTCACACTTTTCCTGGAATTGCTCAGCCGTTCGGGTAGTGACCGCCGTCGGCGCCATCGCCCATCAGGAAGCTGCTGCCGGTATCGAGCATCAGCTTTTGGTCGACATTGTCGAGCCGGCGCAACAGGTCGTGATATTGCGCGGCAGGGATTCTGCCATGATCCGAAGCAGCGACCTTCTCGGCTGCCAGGCTGATGTGATTGGCACGCATGCGCAGCGACTGCGCCTCGGCGGCCGAGATGGTGTTGGCTTCCCGTGCCTCCTTGATGCCCTGGTCGACGCCTTGAATCTGATCGATGAGGCTGGTCACACGCGGCCCGGTGAGGTCGGTCGGCTCGGTCGCGTCGAGCGCGCCCTTGTGATGCCCAGCGGCATAGGCGCCGGCAAGCGGAGCGGCGACAAGGAACGCGGCGATGGTTGCAGTCTTGAGAGATGCTGAAGTGCGCATGACGGCGCCTCCTTTTGCTGGGAAGTGAGCGGCCCTGCCGCTTCGCCTTCCGACCGTTTGGGCCGTCCGGTTCCGTCGCGTCGCGATGGGAGGCATCGCCGGCGGTTCTCGGCCCGCACGGCAAATTAGGAGTGCCCGCGCAGGATGTGTAATTAAAAAAAGATAATGTTTTCAGGCCTTGCCGGCAGCCTGTTGCGCCCTAGAGTTGCGCCGGCGAACAAATTCGCGTGAACTCGCGTGATGTTGATGCGTGTCGCAATCCTTCAGATTCGCTGCATGCGTCTTAGGGTTTTGATTCCACGCATGTCTTTGTCCCGAGGCCGGTTCCCACTTTCGCGAGACATGCTTCACATCAACGTTCGGTGAGCTTCAGTTCGATGCGCCGGTTCTTGCTGCGCGCTTCGTCCGTGTCGGCCGGATCGAGCGGCTGGAACTCGCCGAAGCCGGCGGCGACCAGCCGGTTGGCCGGCACGCCGTTCTCGATCAGGAACTTCACCACCGAGGTCGCGCGCGCCGTCGACAATTCCCAATTGTCGCGATAGCGGCCGGTGCCCGACAGCGGCTTGTTGTCGGTGTGGCCGTCGACGCGCAGCACCCAGTTGATCTCCGGCGGGATCTCTTTCTGCAATTCGATGATGGCGTCGGCCAGCTTCTTCATCTCGACCTTGCCGGCATCGTTGATCACCTCGGAACCGGTCGGGAACAGCACCTCGGACTGGAAGACGAAGCGGTCGCCGACGATGCGGATGTTTTCACGGTCGGCGAGGATTTCGCGCAGGCGGCCGAAGAAGTCCGACCGGTAGCGGTTGAGTTCCTGCACGCGCTGCGCAAGCGCCACGTTCAGGCGGCGGCCGAGATCGGCGATCTTGGTGTTGGAGTCGCGGTCGCGCTGTTCGGAGACGTTGAGCGCGTCCTCGAGCGCGCCGATCTGCTTGCGCAGTGCCGCGATCTGCTGGTTCAGGATCTCGACCTGGCTCAGCGCCTGCTGGCTGATCTGGCGCTGGTTGCTGAGTTCGCCGGACAGAGCTTCCGCGCGCTGATTGGCGGCATCGCCGGCGCCGGCGCCCTGCGCCAGCAATTGCTGCAGACGGCTCTTTTCAGCTTCGGCCGCCGACAGCGAGGCTTGCAGGTTGGCGAGCGAGTCTTCCTTGTCCTGCGTGTTCGAACGCTCCAGCGCCAGCAGTTGGGTCAATTCGTTGATTTGCGAATTCAGCCGGTTGAGAACCGCGTCCTTGCCGGAAATCTCGCGGCTGAGCAGGAACTGCGCCAGCACGAAGACGGTGAGCAGGAACATGATCGCGAGCAGCAGCGTCGACAGCGCGTCGACGAAACCCGGCCAATAGTCGATGCGGCGATCGGCGCGCCGCCTTGCCAGCGCCACGTCAGTGGACCCCTTGCTTCTTCAGCGCGTCGGCGATCTTCTCCAGCGTGTTGCGCATGGCCTTCTGCTCGTCGGACTGGGCCTCGACCCAGTCGCGCATGATCTGCTGCTCGGAACGCATGTTCTTGACCAGGCCGGAGATGCCGTCGGCGAGATTGGCCATGGCGGTGGCCACGCGGGGGTTGGAGCCGCCGCCATTTTCCTGCAGGCTGCGCAGCCGCTCCGACAGCACGCGAATTTCCTCGGACGGCTCGGTCCGGGCCGGATGGTCGGAGACGACGATGTCGGATGAAAGATCGGTGACCGAGGACAGCCAGTTTTCGAGCTCGGTGTAGAAGCGAGTCTGGGCTCGGCCGGCCTGCAGGTCGAGGAAACCGAGCACCAGCGAGCCCGAAAGACCGAACAGCGAGGACGAGAAGGCGGTGCCCATGCCGGCGAGCGGCGCCGACAGGCCCTGCTTCAGCGCGTCGAGCACGGCGGCCGCGTCTCCCGTGCCGGGGTCGAGCGCCTCGATGGTCTCGCGGATCGAGGCGATGGTGTTGAGCAGGCCCCAAAAGGTGCCGAGCAGGCCGAGGAACACCAGCAGGCCGACCAGGTAGCGCGAGGTGTCGCGGGTCTCGTCGAGGCGGGTGGCGATCGAATCGAGCATGGTGCGCATCGACGAGGTCGAAAACGCCATCGACGACGAGCGGCCGATCATCGCCTTCATCGGGGCCAGCAGGACGGGCTCGGTGGTCTCCGAGCCGGCACGGAAGGAATTGACCCAGCGCACCTCGCGAAAGAGCCGGCCGACCTGGACGAAGGCAAGCAGGATGCCGATGCCGAGCACACCGACGATCAGTCCATTGAGTCCGGGATTGGAGCCGAAGGCGCTCGAGATCTGGCGGGTCAGGATGGCGGCGATGAAGGCGACGATGACCAGGAAGATCACCATGGTCAGCAGGAAGACCTGCGGGCTCGATAGCTTGTGCGGATCATAGACCAGGACATCCGAGCGCCTGCCGAAGGATCTGAGAAAAGCCATCCGTGCCCCGTTTCCGATGCCACCGCCGCAGAATTCACGCGACTCTAAACGGAATTGTGACCAAATTGAATGGCGCTTGGCAATATGGCCAGCGCCGGTCGCCTCGACGCGGATCGCGCTGAAACGGATTCAGGCAGCGTGTTTTGTTTGATGCATGCCATCGTCCCTGAAGCGCTGCACACTTCCGGGCGACAACCATCAGAAGCGGCTTACGACCAGGCAGTCGACCATGGCCGCCAGGTGCAAGCCGGCGCCGGTGACGACGAAGCCATGCCAGACGGCGTTGTGGAAGCGCATGCCCTTCCAGGCGAAGAAGACCACGCCCAGCGAATAGACGACGCCGCCGGCGACGAGCAGGGCGATCGAGGCTGTCGGCAGCGTATCGAGCAGCGGCCCGGCCAGCACGACGCCGCTCCAGCCGATGGCGAGATAGAAGACGATCGCCAACCGGTCATAGCGCCCTGGCAGGAGCATCTTGATCGCGATGCCCAGCGCGGCGGCGGTCCAGACCACCACGATCATGGGCACGGCAAGCGTCGAATTGTGGAGCTGGGCGAGAAAAGGCGTGTAGGTCGACGCGATCAGCAGATAGATCGCGGCATGATCGAAACGGCGCAATATCCATTTCGCCGGCCACGCCACCGGCCACAGATTATAGGCCAGCGACACCGAAAGCACGGTGAGCAGCGAGATGACGTAGAAGACCGCGGCGAAATATTCGCCGGGCCCTGAATGGAAGGCGGCTAAAGCCAGAAAGGCCGAACCGGCGGCGATCGCCAGCACGATGCCCACGGCATGCACGATGCCATCCGCGATCATCTCGGCGCGGGAGTAATGCCAGCGCCCGATGAACGGGATCTCGATCTGGGTTTCTTGACGGGCTTTGCTCATAAATGGTCCTGCAGACCTTATCTGGGCAGCTGCGAACCAGTATTTCAAGCTTCGGTTGCGGTTTTGCGACCACGAGCGCGTCCTTTCGACGCGCAAAGGACGCTGCCGCATTTTCATTTGCGCACGCTCTGGCGCGTCGTGCCTGCGGCGCGACCTGCGATCAACGGGACGCGAGCGGCTTCCTGACGGTCTTGAGCAGCGCGCGCTGGATGACCTCGTTGCCGGCGACGACCGAGCCGCGCTCCAGCATTTCCTGTCCGCCCTCGAAGTCGGAGACGAAGCCGCCCGCCTCCCGGATCAGCAATAGGCCGGCGGCGATATCCCAAGCGGAGAGCCCGATCTCCCAGAACCCGTCCATGCGGCCGGCGGCGACGTAGGCGAGGTCGAGGGAGGCGGAGCCGAGGCGGCGAACGCCCGACACTTCCGCCATGACGTTGCGGAGCTCGATCAGGAAGTTGCCGTGCTGGCCGCGTCCGAGATGCGGCACGCCGCAGCCGATCACCGCATCGGTCAGCTTGGCGCGACCGGCGACCCGCAGCCTGCGGTCGTTCATGAAGGCACCGCCGCCGCGCTCGGCGGTGTAGAGTTCGTCCATCGCCGGATTGTAGACGACGCCGGCGACGATCTGGCCCTGCCGCTCGAGCGCGATCGAGACAGCGAACAGCGGGATGCCATGCAGGAAATTGGTGGTGCCGTCGAGCGGATCGACGATCCAGCGGTGCTGGTCGTCGTCGCCCTCGACGGCGCCGCGCTCTTCCATCAGGAAGGCATAGCCCGGCCGCGCCTTGGACAGCTCGGCAAAGACGATTTCTTCCGCCTTGCGATCGGCCTGGCTGACATAGTCGCCGGGGCCCTTCATCGACACCTGCAGGTTCTGCACTTCGCCGAAATCGCGCGACAGCGAGCGCCCGGCCTTCATCGCCGCCTGGACCATGACATTGAGGATCGCGGAACGCGCCATTTCTTCTTCCTGCTGCCCTTCTTCCCGCTGCTCGCCGCCTATTCCGCGCGGCGCACGTATGTGATTTCGTTGGTGTCGACGATGATGCGCTCGCCCGCCGCGATGAAGGGCGGCACAAGCACGCGGATGCCGTTCTCCAGCACCGCCGGCTTGTAGGAGGAGGCGGCCGTCTGGCCCTTCACCACCGGGTCAGCCTCGGTGATGGTGAGCGTCACCTGGTCGGGCAGCGAGATGCCGATCGGCCGTTCCTCGTAAAGCTGGACCGTCACCATCATGCCGTCCTGCAGGAAGGCGGCACGGTCGCCGACGAAGTCCTTCTGCAGTTCGAGCTGCTCGTAGCTTTCGGTGTCCATGAACACCAGCGCGTCACCCTGTTCGTAAAGGAAGGAAAAGTCCTTCATTTCCAGCCTGATCTGCTCGACCGTTTCGGCCGAGCGGAAGCGCTCGTTGAGCTTGGTGCCGTTGATCAGGTTCTTCAGCTCGACCTGGTTGTAGGCGCCGCCCTTGCCGGGCTTGACGGTGTTGGTCTTGACCGCCACCCACAGGCCGCCGTCGTGCTCGATGACATAGCCTGGACGGATTTCGCTGCCACTGATCTTGGCCATGATGAACTGATCCGGAATGAGATTTTTGGCGCAGCCCGCGCGTGTGGCGCCTCCAAGACCACAAATCGCGCACAGTGGCAAGGGAGGGCGGGCAAGGGAGACCTTCAGGGCAGGCGGTTGGCCTTCTGCAGCGCCTGCCTGGTCTGTTCGTCGTCGAGCCCTTGCAGGAAATCATCCATCTCGGCATCGATCAGTCCGGCGCGGCGGGCAACAATGTACCAGGCGCCGGCGAGGATCACGTCCGGATCGGTGCCGATGCCGCCCATGTAAAGCTTGGCCAGCCGGTTCTGGGCGGCGACGTTGCCGCCCTCGGCGGCCCGTTTCATCCAGGCGAAGCCCGACTTCAGGTCGCGCGCGCCGCCGCGCCCCTCGATCATCCAGGCCGCAAGGTCGATCTGCGCGGTGTCGTAGTTCTGACGCGCGGCCTGCGCGAGCAGGATGCGCGCCCGGGCATCGTCGTGCGGCTTGCCGCCGACGCCGTTGGCGTAGATCTGCGCCAATGCGTATTGCGCATCCGCAAGGCCCGTGGCGGCGGCGCGTTCATAGTAGGCCGCCGCCTTGGCAAGCCCGGCGTCGCCCGGATCCTGCTGGACGAGCAGTTGTGCGAAGTTGAACTGCGCCAGCCGATTGCCGGCCTCGGCGGCGGCCTGCATCAGCGCGAAAGCCGCCTTCTCGTCCTTCTTCACATAGCGCCCGTCGAGCAGCATCAGGGCGTACTGGAACTGTGCTTCCGGAACGCCCTGCTCGGCGGCAAGCCCATACCACTTCGCCGCCTCGGCGGCGTTGAGCGGCACGCCCAGCCCGCGCGACAGTATCTCGGCCACCAGCGTCTGGGCCGCCGGATCGCCATTCTTGGCCCGCACCATCGCGAGGTTGTAGGCGGTCTTGTAGAGCCCGCGCTGGAAGGCGCCATAGGCGGCGTCCGGAGGCCTCGCGCCAAAGCGGTCGGGATTGATGCTGTCGGCCGAGGGCGGCGCAAGCGTGGCCGGCTGCGGCAGCGGTTTGTCGATCGCCTTGTCGGCATGCACCCGATTTTCATGCGCACCGGCAGCGGGCTTGCTGGGATCCGGCGCGCTCGCAGCCGGCTTGGGCTGCGGCATCGGCACGGGTTCGGCTGCAGCCGCGGCCTGGATCGCAAGGGCGGCAGCCAGGGCCGCGAAGGGGAGCCGGGGCAGGCGCACGTCAGTCCTCGAAGCGGGGCGCGGTCTGGTCGAGCAGCGCATTGGCCGCGGCGACCGCCGCGCGCGGGTCCAGCCCGTCGGCGAAGACCGCGCTGGACAGCGCCACGAACTCGGCGCCTGTCGCCGCGACGGCTTCCACCGACCCGAGATCGGATCCGCCCATGACGACGCAGGGAATCTGGATCATCTGCGCCCACCATTCGCCAAGCGAGAGGTTGCGGGGATGCGGCTCAGACTTGTTGTCGTAGCCGAAGCGGCCGAAGAAAATATAGTCCGGGCGCTCCTCGCCAAGGTCCAGCGCGTCGTCGCGGGTCTTGGCGCCGCCAGCGCCGACCATCATCTTGCCTTGCAGGCGCTCGATCGTCTCGGCGAGATCATTGCGGCCCGCCTCGACATGGATGCCGTCGGCGTGAACGCGACCGGCAATGCGGCTGTCGCCCGCGATGACGACAGCGACGCCGGCGGCCTGGGCGATCGGCACGATCTTCTCGGCGAAGGCCTGGAAAGCCGCATCGTCCATGCCGTTTTCAGGCAGGATCAGCGAGGCGACGTCGCCGCCCTCGAATGCCGCGCAGATATGTTCAGCCGTCGCAAGCGGCGGCGCAATCAAAACGATGCGGCAGCGGTTGGGCGGCGTGGCTTCATTCATCGGTCTTCGATCCCGGTTTTCGCCTATGCCGGGCGAAGATGGTTGCATTGCGGCATAGAGCAAACCGGGCGGCTTGAACAGCCGGCTATGCGGCCGGCGCGGATCGATGGTCCGAACGGAGGCGGTGTCGGGCCACCTCCATTTACAGCGCCAGCTTGTAGCCGAGGTGGCTTCCCTTGAAGCCGAGCCGTTCGTAGAAGCGGTGCGCGTCGAGGCGGCTTCTGTTGGTCGTTAGCTGCACCACCCTGCAGCCCCGCTCGCGGCACTTTTCGATCGCCCATTCGAACATGCGCTGTCCAAGCCTTTCGCCGCGCCGGTCCGCCGCGACGCGGACGGCCTCGATCTGGCCGCGCCAGGCGCCCTGCAGCGACAGGCCGGCAAGGAAGCTGATCTGCAGCGTGCCGACGACGTCGGCGCCGTCAGTCATGACAGCAAGGAATTGGTTCGGGTCACGGTCGACCGCGGCGAAGGCATCCAGATAGGCCCGCGCCAAAGGCAGTCGCGTATCCTCGCGGGCGCTGCCAAGCTCATCGTCGGCGAGCATCGCGACGATCGTCGGGAGATCGGCTTCGGTCGCGCGGCGGATCGCGATTTTGCTCATTGTCAGAACCTCTGCTGGGTCGAGGAGTTATGCATGGCCGGCGCGATTGCCGCAAACCGCAAAGGCCGGGTTACGGACAATTGATCGTGCCGTCCGGTTGTCCGGCCACATTGGCTATCGCGACAGTTCGCATTCTGGTCTATTGCAGGACCTCCTGCCGACCTCATCTCCCAGCCGCTCTCTTCTCAATGTCAGGCCTGCCCAGCGACCCGTGGTTCTACGCCGCCGCCATTCCGGCGGTCATCCTCGTCGGCCTGTCGAAAGGCGGCTTCGGCGGTGCCGTCGGCTTCGTCGGCGTGCCGTTGATGGCGCTGACCATCCCGCCGGTGCAGGCCGCCGCCATCCTGCTGCCGATCCTGTGCCTGATGGATATCGTTTCGGTATGGACCTGGTGGGGCATCTATGACCGCAAGATGCTGGTCGAGATGATGCCGGGCGCCATCGTCGGTATCGGCCTCGGCTGGCTGACGGCGGCTCTGGTGACCGAGGAGATGGTGCGGCTGATCGTCGGCGCGGTGGCGCTGATTTTCGTGCTGCGCTGGCTCTATCTGCAATTGCGTCATGGTGCCGACCACGCGGCCGAGCCGAACCGCACGGCGGCCGCATTCTGGGGCACGGTTGCCGGCTTCACCAGCTTCGTCGCCCATGTCGGCGGCCCGCCCTTCCAGGTCTATGCACTGCCGATACGGCTCGACCCGAAGGTGCTTTCGGGAACGGCGACGATCTTCTTCGCCGCCACCAATGCGCTGAAGCTCGTTCCCTATTTCGCGCTCGGACAGTTCGACACCACCAACCTCACCGCTTCGGCGGTGCTGATGCCGCTGGCGCCGCTCGCCACGATCGCAGGCGCGTGGCTGGTGCGGCGCATGCGGCCGGAGGTGTTCTATCCGTTCACATACGCAACCGTCGCGGTGGTGGCGGTCAAGCTTTTGTGGGACGGTATCGCCGGCCTCATGTAAGGAGGAGGGCGGCCTGCCGCCGCCCTTGCCGTCAGGCAGCGCTCGGCACCATCTGACGGCCGCCGCCGACGGCGAGTGCCGCGCCCACTACCACGACCAGCGCCATGCCGGCGAGCATGCCGACATCATGCACAGTCGGCTTCAGGACCATGTCGGCGATGATCACCAGCATGACGGCATAGTCGAGGCGTGCCCAACTCATCATGCGCTGGCCGATGGCGAGAACCGCGGGCGTGACGCCGTCCTTGGCGATCATGGCGCCCATTCGCTCGCCGGTCGGCTTGAAGACGAGCATGCCAATCGAGAAGGTGGTGACGTAACCGGCGAGGCCGATGATGATCCACAGGTCGGAGAAGCCGACCCAGAAGCCGCACATGATAAGCCCGAAGATCAGGGTCAGCATCGACATCGGGGCGAAGTACTTGCCGCCGAGCTGACCGCTTGCGCGCATCGCCTGCAGCTTATCCTCGATGTTGCCGGCGCGCTGGGCAAGCACACCGAGCAGGAACAGGACGAATCCACCGCCGACCCACAGAATGGCCGAGACGACGTGGAGGAATTTGACGATCGAGTACCAGTCCATGCTTTGCTCCTGGAATGCATTTTTATGTCGCGGCGGCGCGAATTCGCGCCCGCCCCCTCAGAGAAGCGGGCCTTTAGCGTGCGGGCTGTATCGGAACGATGTCGCGCCGGCGGCCGGTATGTTTCGGCGCTGCGAATCGCGAGGGAAGGTCAGCCGCCGCCGAAAATCGGGATCGCGATGCAGCCTGTCCTGTTCCGGCACAGAAGAGCTCAATCGGTCAAAAAATCCGCCCGGCGTTAAGGCTTCGTTAAGCTTTACAGGTGTTTACTATGCACATCCAGTTTTGCTGGATTCTTACCGAGTGGTTGGAGCCACTTTGTTTGACGCCTCCCTGTTAAACTCCTGAGAGCCGCCTTATCCGCGGCTCTTTTTTTGTCCCCGGCAGGCCGGCCGGTGGCAGGGTTTGCGTTAACCGTTTGTTAAACATGCGCTTGCCTTCATGGGCGCCTAAGCGCATTTTCAAGCCTCAGTCGTTTAGGGTGCAGACGCGTCGGCAAGAATGCCGAATCGGCTTGCGGCAGTGCAGGGGCGTATCAATGACCGAGCCTTCGAAAGGCAGCGCGAAAACCATCAAGCTCGCGGAGCGCCGGGTCTTTTCCCAATCCTTCAAGCCGCTCTACCAGGAGGGTATGGGACTGGTCGAACAGGCCGCCGAATATCTCGACGGCAAGGGCAGAGCCGAGGCGAAGAAGCTGTCGCGCGCGGCGGCGACGCTCTATGCGGCCGAATCGATGCGGCTGACCACAAGGCTGATGCAGGTTGCGTCCTGGCTGCTTCTGCAGCGCGCGGCGAATTCCGGCGAGATGACGCGCGACCAGGTCGCCTCCGAGAAGTCAAAGGTGCGCCTCGACACGGCGTCCGCGCATGACGAAGCAGCCGGATGGAGCGAACTGCCGAAGGAGTTTCTGGAACTCGTGAGCCGGTCGCTGCGCCTGCAGGCGCTGGTGCGCCGCATGGACGAGGAAATCTATGGCTCGATCTACGACACGCCGGCCGTCAGCCGCCGCGCCAACCCGGTCTCCGACCAGATCAGCCTGCTGAACACGGCTTTCGCCCGCGGCTGATCCGGCTGCTTAGCCAAAATCCGAGCAGCCTGTTTCCCCCTTGAATCGTTTCTGGTTTGTTCACATTTCGCTGGCATCGCTTGCCGCCACGGGTAAAGTTGGCGCATGGGGGAAGCGATTCGCATCATCGGCATCGATCCGGGGCTGAGGCGCACCGGCTGGGGCATCGTCGAGAGCCTTGGCAATTCGCTGCGCTTCGTCGCTTCCGGTACCGTGCGCTCGGACGACAAGGCGCCGCTCGCAGCAAGACTCTGCCAATTGCATGACGGACTGGCCGAGGTGCTGCACCAAGCCATGCCGCACGAGGCAGCGGTCGAGCAGACCTTCGTCAACAAGGATGCGACCGCGACGCTGAAGCTCGGCCAGGCGCGCGGCATTGCCATGCTGGTGCCGGCGCGCGCCGGATTGGTCGTTGCCGAATACGCCCCCAACGCCGTCAAGAAGGCGGTGATCGGCGTCGGCCACGGCGAGAAGAAGCAGATCCACATGATGGTGAAGGTGCTGATGCCGAAGGCCATCTTCGACACGGACGATGCCGCCGATGCGCTGGCCATCGCCATCTGCCATGCGCATCATCGCCAGAGCGTCGCCTATCGGATGGCGGCTTTGGCATGAGAGGAATGCCATGATCGGCAAGCTGAAAGGCACGCTGGACGAGATCGACGAGGATTCTTGTCTCGTCGACGTGCATGGCGTCGGCTATGTCGCCTATTGCTCGGCGCGCACGCTGGCTTCCCTGCCGGGGCCCGGCGAGGCGGTGGTGCTGTTCATCGAGACCTATGTGCGCGAGGACATGATCCGGCTCTACGGCTTCCAGACAGCACTCGAGCGCGAATGGTTCCGCCTGCTGATGAACAATGTGCAGGGCGTCGGCGCCAAGGTGGCGCTGGCGGTGCTGTCGACATTGGCCCCGGCCGATCTCGCCAATGCGATCGCGCTGCGCGACATCGCCATGGTCAGCCGAGCGCCCGGCGTCGGCAAGAAAGTGGCCGAGCGCATCGTCACCGAGTTGAAGGCCAAGGCGCCCGCCTATGCGGGCGCTGCCACCGGCACGATCGGACTCAAGCAGGAGCTCGGCGCGGGCGTGGCGGCAGCACCGATCACCGACGCGGTCTCGGCGCTGGTCAATCTCGGCTATTCGCGCGACATCGCCGCCAATGCGGTGGCGGCGGCGCTGAAGGCGGCCGGCGAGGGTGCCGATGCCTCGAAGCTGATCCGCTTCGGATTGAAGGAACTGGCGCGGTGACGCGGCGCTTGTCCAGTTTGTTGGCGTATGCAAGGAAGGCGGCATGAACCTTTCGCCCCGCCTCATTGCTCCCGACAAGCGCGGCGAGGATGCCGACCAGACCTTGCGCCCGCAGTCGCTCGACGAGTTCGTCGGCCAAGCGGCGGTCAGGGCCAACCTCAAGGTTTTCGTCGACGCCGCCAAGAACCGCGGCGAGGCGCTCGACCATGTGCTGTTCGTCGGGCCGCCAGGCCTCGGCAAGACGACGCTGGCGCAGATCATGGCACGCGAGCTCGGGGTCAATTTCCGCTCGACCTCGGGGCCGGTCATCGCCAAGGCCGGCGACCTTGCAGCACTTCTCACCAATCTCGAGGACCGCGACGTCCTCTTCATCGACGAGATCCACCGCCTCAATCCGGCGGTGGAGGAAATCCTCTATCCGGCGATGGAGGATTTCCAGCTCGACCTGATCATCGGCGAGGGGCCGGCGGCGCGTTCGGTCAAGATCGACCTTGCCCGCTTCACGCTGGTTGCTGCAACGACGCGACTCGGGCTGCTGACCAATCCGCTGCGCGACCGTTTCGGCATTCCGGTCAGGCTCAATTTCTATACGGTCGAGGAGTTGGAGCAGATCGTGCGCCGCGGCGCCCGCATCCTCTCGATGCCGCTCGGCGACGACGGCGCGCTGGAGATCGCGCGCCGCGCCCGCGGCACACCGCGCATCGCCGGCCGGCTGTTGCGACGGGTGCGCGATTTCGCCTCCGTCGCCGGAGACGGCCATGTCGACAAACGCATCGCCGACGAGGCGCTGACCAGGCTGGAGGTGGACGGTCTCGGACTCGACGCGCTCGACCGCCGATATCTTTCGATGATCGCGCGCAATTTCGGCGGCGGGCCGGTCGGCATCGAAACGATCGCGGCGGGGCTTTCCGAGCCGCGCGACGCGATCGAAGACATCATCGAGCCCTATTTGATCCAGCAGGGCTTCATCCAGCGCACGCCGCGCGGCCGCGTGCTGACAGCCAATGCCTGGCGGCATCTCGGTCTCGATGCGCCAAAGGACCTTGCTCAGCAGCAGATCAGCCTGTTCCAGGAAGAGTAATGTGATTTGGTCGCCCGCTGCCGGGTGACGGCTTATCTGCGCAAAATCTCCTCGCCTCGGCCAAGCCGAAGGCGCAATTGCGGCCTCTAAGACAGGGGTGGATTGATGCAATTGCCGTTGCCCGGGCCAGGGACTTATCGATGATCACCAGACGTGGTTTCCTGCGGCTCGTCGGCGGCTCGTTCTTCTCCTTGGTGTCGCTCGGCGCCTATGCGGTCGGCATCGAGCCGATGCTGCTCACCCATGTCAAGCGCTACGCGCTGACGCCGCCGCATTGGCCGGCCGGGCTCAAGCTCCGCATCGTGGCGCTCGCAGACATCCATGCCTGCCGGCCCTGGATGACGCCGGAGCGCGTCGCCTCGCTGGCCGAGGAGGCGAACGCACTGCAGCCGGATCTGATTGTGCTGCTCGGCGACTATGTTGCCGGTATGCGCCTGGTCACGGAGCAGGTGTCGGCGGCGGAATGGGCTTCGGCCCTGTCCGGACTGAAGGCGCCGCTCGGGGTGCTGTCGATCCTCGGCAATCACGACTGGTGGCACGATGTTGCCGCGCAAGAGGCCGGGGCCGGGCCGACGATTTCGCGCAAGGCACTGGAAGGCGTCGGCATTCCAGTGCTGGAAAACGATGTCGTGCGCCTGGAAAAGGATGGACAAGGCTTCTGGATAGCCGGGCTCGCAGACCAGCTTGCACTGCGTCCGGGTCGTGCCTGGGGCCGGTCCAGCTTCAAGGGGCTGGACGATCTCAAAGGCACGCTCGCCAAGGTGAGCGACAACGCGCCCATCATCCTGCTTGCGCATGAGCCCGACATCTTTCCCGAAGTGCCGTGGCGGGTTTCACTGACGCTGTCCGGCCACACGCATGGCGGGCAGGTGCGGCTGTTCGGCTATTCGCCGGTCGTGCCGTCCGTGTTCGGCAACCGCTACGCCTATGGCCATGTGGTGGAAAACGACCGTCACCTGATCGTCTCCGGTGGGCTCGGCTTCAGCATCATGCCGGTGCGTTTCGGCGTGCGGCCGGAAATTTTGCATATCGAGCTGGGCTGAAACCAATCAGTGAAGTGACCTGATCAGATCCATCACTTCCGGCTCCGCCTTCTCGCCATCGAAGCCGTCGACGATGCCGAAGGCGCCGCCGTAGCTCCAGACCGACCAGGAAAAGCCATGCGTTTCGGCGCGGGCGATCATGTCGCCGACGTAAGCGGCGCGGTATTCGGCCGGCATGGCATAGGCGTTGCCATACTCCTTGCGGATCATGCCGAACTCGCCAAGCGTGATGTTTTCCGGCTTGATCCCGTTGGCTTTCGCCCAGGCGTCGACTGTCTTGAACGGCGCGTCCATGGCCGCGAGCAGCTTCTCGGGGCTGTCGAGACCAGCCACCTGTTCGTCGAGATAGGCCAGCAGACCGCTTTGCCGCGCCCATGGCGCCTCGGCTTTGATCCGGTCGCGGATCGTGTCCAGCGTCACGTCGAGCTGCGCACGTGACACGGCTGTCAGCGGATAGGGCAGGCCGGTGACATACTGAATGAAATCACCGGCCCAGGTCGCGCCCTGATGGGTAAGGAGGAACGGGTCGTAGGAATGGAAGGTCCAGATGACGTTGTCATCGGGGATCGCCTTCGGGTCGATCCTGGCCAGAGATTCAGCATTCGAATAGCAGCCGCCGGTGAGGATCAACGTCAGCCTGGTCGCCGAAGATCGCGCGGCCGCGAACAGTTTCTTCTGGCGGTCCGGCCAAAGGCTCGTGGCGCTGCCGTCGCAATCGACGATCGGTTCATTCATCAGTTCGAGCGCGACCTGGCCCGGTTCTTCGGCGGCGAGCGTGCGCGCCATTTTGCGCACCAGTTCGAGGTAAGCGTCGAAGGTGGCGGGGTCGCCCATCACCTCGCCCATGCCGATCGTGCGGTTGCCGCCGGCCGGGATCAGATGCAGATCGACGATGACCTTGAGGCCGGCGCGGTTGATCAGGCGCGCCGAGTCCAGCACGCTGGCATAGAGGTCGTCGCGCAGCGCCGGCGTCCGCTCGGACAGGAAAGGCGAGGGATCGACCGGCATGCGCAGGAAGTCGAAGCCGGCGTCCTTGAGCGCCTTGAGGTCATCTTCCTTGAGGAACTTGCGCCACTCCGGATAAGGCAGGATCGCCGCGCGATCGCCCCATTTGTCTTCAGCCGGCCAGGTGACCCACTGGTCGAGGTTGAGGCCGCGCTTCATGGTGAAGGCCGCCGCTTCAACTGGCTGAGCGAGCGCAAAGAGCGCCAGCAGTGCCGCCATCAAGGTCTTGATCATGCCGCCCAACAGTGCCATCCGGTTCCCGCGCGGGAACAGTGCGTGTCGCCCAAAAGTGCGCAGCGGTTTTGGGACAACGACACGCAAAAGGAAAATGCCTAAAGCCCGCCGGGCGTTAGGTGCCCGTTCGGGGCCGAAAAGGAAAGCGCGATGGACGATCATGGTGAATCGGCGACGCTCAGCGCCGGGCTTTCCGGGGCGCTGACCGAGTTCGGCCATCGCCTGATGGCTCGGGTCTACTATGCCGACACCGACTTCTCAGGCGTCGTCTACCATGCGCGCTACCTCGAGTTCTTCGAGCGCGGCCGGTCCGACTATCTGCGGCTCGCCGGCGTCCATCACACCGAGCTTGCCGACGGCAAGCATGGCGAGCGCATCGTCTGGGTGGTGCGCCGCATGGTGATCGACTTTCGCTCACCGGCCCGCATGGACGATATTCTCACTGTCGAAACACGCACGGAAGATATTTCCGGCGCCCGCATCTTCATGGCGCAGCAACTGAAGCGCGGCGCCGAGGTGCTGGTCGAAGCCAAGGTCGAGGCGGCGATCGTCGGCGAGGGCGGGAGACCAAGGCGCTTTCCAAAAGAGTGGATATCAGCCTTCATGCCCAAGGGACGGTGACATTCAGGTGAGCCCTGGCTGACATGAATTTCAACGCAACTTGATCTCGGTGGCGCCGAAGCGTTCAGCGCCAGGCGCGGCAATGCGCCGCGCTTTTGGATCCTAACCCATCCTTAACCATAACGGTTCATGAAGGAATTGGCGAAGATTGGCGCAATTCCTGCGCCTTCCTTTCACCAAGATTTGCCCCGAAAAGGCCGCGAAACGGTGCATTCGGGGCTTGTCCCGCAAGCTTCAAGCTTCGCGCGATCGGACCAAAGGGATGCCCATGGGCCACGCCAGCGATGCCCGGAAATTCTTAAGGACTTAAGTCATGGAAAACATCGCACTCGCCGAACCGGGCGCGCATTTATCGATTTGGGCCCTGTTCATGCAGGCCAGCTGGGTGGTCAAGCTGGTCATGATCGGCCTGCTCTGTGCCTCGATCTGGACCTGGGCCATCATCATCGACAAGCTCGTCGCCTATGGCCGGATGCGGCTGGCGCTGAACCGCTTCGAGCAGGTGTTCTGGTCGGGACAGTCGCTGGAAGACCTTTACCGCACGCTGGCCGACCGCAAGACCACGGGCATGGGCGCGATCTTCGTCGCGGCAATGCGCGAATGGAAGAAGAGCTTCGAGAAAGGCGCCAAATCGCCGCTGGCGCTGCAGACCCGCATCGACAAGGCGATGGACCTGGCGCTGACGCGCGAGATGGAAAGGCTGGAGGGCCGGCTCGGCTTCCTCGCCACCACCGGCTCGGCCGCGCCCTTCATCGGCCTGTTCGGCACCGTCATCGGCATCATGACCTCGTTCCAGGCGATCGCCGCGTCGAAGAACACCAGCCTTTCGGTCGTCGCTCCCGGCATCGCCGAGGCGCTGCTGGCGACGGCCATCGGCCTGCTCGCGGCCATCCCCGCCGTCATCGCCTACAACAAGCTGTCATCGGATGCGAACAAACTCGCCATGCGCATGGAAGGGTTCTCGGACGAGTTCTCCGCCATACTCTCGCGCCAAATCGATGAAAAAGTAGCCCAGAAGGCCTGAGGATCGATCATGGGGATGTCTGCTGCAGGCGCAGGTGGCATGGGGCGAGGCGGACGCGGCCATAGGCGGCGTGGGCGCCATCACGGCCTGATGTCGGAAATCAACGTCACGCCGATGGTCGACGTGATGCTGGTGCTGTTGATCATCTTCATGGTCGCGGCGCCGCTGCTCACCGTCGGCGTGCCTATCGACCTGCCTGACACGCAGGCAAAGGCGATGAATGTCGACACCCAGCCGATCACCGTGTCGATCAACTCCGCCGGCCAGATCTATCTGCAGGAAACCGAGATCCCGATCGAGGAACTGGTGGCCAAGCTGCAGGCGATCTCGAAGACCGGCTATGACGAGCGCATCTTCATCCGCGGCGATAAGATGACCGACTACGGCACGGCGATGAAGGTCATGGCCCGCATTTCGGCCGCGGGCTACAAGAACATCGGCCTGGTCTCTCTGCAGGAACAGGACCAGTAGACACGAAGATGAGGACCGGCCTCACCACATCGGTCATCTTGCATGCGACGGCGATCGCCTTCGGGCTGTTCACGTTGTCCACGCCGCCGGCCATGCCCGCCGCCGACGTTGAGTCGGTGGCGGTCGACATCGTGCCGATGGAAGCTGTCGCGCAGTCGCTGCAAGGCGACAAGAAAGCGGTCATGCATGACAAGCCGGCGCCGCTGCCGACGAAGCGTCCGGATATCGTTCCCGATGCCCAGAAGGTCGGCGAGAACAGCGTCGACACCGACAAGCCGGTGACGGACGAGGCGAAGCCGAAGCCGGTCGAGAAGACTTCGGCGCCGCCGCCGGCGCCGACGCCGAAAGAGAAGCAGGCTGCCGAGGACGTGCCGAAGCCGCAGGAAAAGCCGAAGCCGGTGCCGGCCACCGAAGTGGCGCCGACGCCTGCGCCGAAGGAAGAGGTCAAGCCCGAGCCGGTCAAGCAGACGGATCCCAAGCCGGCGCCGGCCAAGGAGCCGACGCCCGCGCCGACAAAGGACACGACCGCAGCCATCCAGCCGAAGGAAGAGGTCAAGCCGGACGCTGTGGCCGAGGCGATCGCCAAGCAACAGCCGACCGAGGAGGCGAAGCTTCCGGATTCGGCGCCGGCGCCGGCGGCGCGGCCGAAGCCGCAGCCTGCTCCGGCCGCGAGCGCCAAGGCGCCGGACCGCAAGGATGCCGAAAAGCCGGTCAAGGAAGCCTCGTCCAAGCCGAAGTCGGATGAGAAGCAGTTCAATGCCGATGAGATCTCGGCGCTGCTCGACAAGCAGAAGCCGTCAGGCGGTGGCGCCAAGCGCTCGACCCAGCAGTCGTCGCTCGGCGGTGAAAAGGACCAGGGCCAGAAGCTGTCGAAGTCTGAGCAGGGGGCGCTGGAAAATCAGCTTGGAGGCTGCTGGACCTTGCCTGTCGGGCTGGAAGGTTCAGAGAATTTCGTCGTGGTGGTCCGGTTCAATCTCGACACCAACGGCAAGCTCGACGGCCGCCCGTCGGTCGAGCAGTCGAGCGGCAATCGGCAATTCGACGAAAGCGCGGTGCGCGCGGTGCAGAAATGCGACGTGGCCGGCCTGCAGGTTCCCGCCGGCAAGCAGGACATCTGGAACGACATCCGGGTCACGTTCGATCCACGGGAGATGCTCGGCCTGTAGGGCCGGCGTCCAAACCATCTAAGAAGAGAAGCGAGAAGACATGAGATCTTTCCTCAAGCCGCTCCTGACGATTGCAGCCATGGCGCTGGGCATGACGGCAGGCGCCACACTGCCGGCCTGGGCCCTCGTCGAGCTCAACGTCAACAAGGGCAATGTCGAGCCGCTGCCGATCGCGATCACGGACTTCCAGTCCAACGATGCGCTGGGCGCCCAGATCACGCAGATCGTGACGGCCGACCTGAAACGCTCCGGCCTGTTCGCCCCGATCGACAAAAGCGCCTTCATCGAAAAGATCTCGGGCCCGGACGCCACGCCGCGCTTCGAGGACTGGAAGGTGATCAACGCACAGGCGCTGGTCACCGGCAGCGTCGGCAAGGAAGCCGACGGCCGCATCCGCGCCCAGTACCGGCTGTGGGACACGTTCGCCGGCCAGCAGATGGCGGGCGAGCAGTTTTTCGCCAATGACGCCAACACCAGGCGCGTCGCCCACATCATTGCCGATGCGATCTATGAGCGGCTGACCGGGGAGAAGGGTTACTTCGACACGCGCGTCGTCTTCGTTGACGAGTCCGGAGCCAAGAACGCGCGCAAGAAGCGGCTCGCCATCATGGACCAGGACGGCGCCAATGTGCGCTATCTCTCGGACGGCCGCTCGATCGTGCTGACACCGCGCTTCTCGCCGAACCGGCAGGAAATCACCTACATGTCCTATGAGAGCGGGCAGCCCAAGGTCTATCTGCTGCAGATCGAGACCGGGCAGCGCGAATTGGTCGGCAACTTCCCCGGCATGACGTTCGCGCCCCGCTTCTCGCCCGACGGCCAGAAGGTGATCATGAGCCTGCTGCGCGACGATGGCAATTCCAACATCTTCGCCATGGATTTGAGGAGCCGCTCGACCACGCGGCTCACCAATTCGCCTGCCATCGACACCTCGCCGTCCTATTCTCCCGACGGCAGCAAGATCGTCTTCACCTCGGATCGCGGCGGCCGCGCGCAGATCTATGTGATGGGCGCCGACGGCTCGGGCCAGACCCGCATTTCCTTCGGTGACGGCGTCTATTCGACGCCGGTATGGTCGCCGCGCGGCGACCTCATCGCTTTCACCAAGCAGACCGGCGGCGAGTTCCAGATCGGCGTCATGCGCACCGACGGCTCGGGCGAGCGCATCCTTTCCTCCGGCTTCCAGCAGGAAGGCCCGACCTGGGCGCCGAACGGCCGCGTGTTGATGTTCTTCCGCGACTCCGCCGGCGGTCCGAAACTGGTTTCGGTCGATCTCACCGGCCGCAACGAGCAGCCGATACCGACGGCGAACTTCGCCTCGGATCCGGCGTGGTCGCCGTTGCTTGAGTAGGAACTGAAGAACTGAGGAACTGAGGAACTGAGGAACTGAGGAATGGAGAAGCCAGGGCGCTTCGTTGAGCGCGCGAGAGACCTGGGAGTCTACCAGCGCGCCTATGCAGTTTCTCTCGAGATGCACCCCACCCTTGGTTTTCCGAAAATTGAGCAATACGCGCTGGCCGATCAATTGCGCCGCTCGAGTAAAGCGATTTGCGCCAATCTGGCCGAGGGATTTGCCAAGCAGAGCCACTCCAAAGCCGAATTTGCTCGTTTCGTTTCGATGGCGATCGGCTCGTGCAGCGAAGTGGAGACCTGGATATCCTACGCGTTCGACCTTGAGTACATCACACCGGACCAACTCGATGCGTGGCGGCAGTCTTACGCCCTCGTTCATGGGATGCTTGTGAACTTGAGGGAAAAGCTGACGTAATTTTTTCCCTCAGTTCCTCAGTTCCTCAGTTCCTCAGTTCCTCAATTCTTCAGTTCTTCAATTCCCCCTTTTTTCATGTTTTGGCCGCATTTCCGCCTACGGTCCGCGCGCATCGTGGCGCCCTCGCGAGAATGGCCGAGGACGGCGGCCTGAAACCAAATATTAACCGTGTTTCTTGAATGCCGGTTAACCCAAACGTGGTTACTGGGTGATCAACGAAATCACTCGAATGCGAAGGAGAGGCGGCATGGGCCGTATCGCAGCACTTACCAGAAACCCGGCGATGATCGCGCTGGTGGCAGCGCTTGCCATCACCGGTTGCGCCTCGAAGAAGACGCCCAACAGCGCGGCCGATCTCGGCCTGAACGGCGCCGGCGCCGCCACGCCCGGCTCGGCGCAGGACTTCACCGTCAACATCGGCGACCGCATCTTCTTCGACACCGACTCCTCGTCGATCCGCGCCGACGCGCAGACCACGCTGTCGCGCCAGGCGCAGTGGCTCAACCAGTACAGGCAGTATGCCATCGTCATCGAAGGCCATGCCGACGAGCGCGGCACGCGCGAATACAACCTGGCCCTGGGTGCCCGCCGCGCCGCCGCCACCCGCGACTTCCTGGTCTCGAAGGGCGTTGCCGCGAACCGCCTCAAGACGATCTCCTACGGTAAGGAGCGTCCGGTCGCGGTCTGCGACGACATCTCCTGCTGGTCGCAGAACCGCCGCGCCGTCACCACGCTTTCCGGCGCCGGTTCCTGACGCATCGCATCGGCGGCAAAAATACAACATCTCCTCACGAAAGGCGGCCTCAGGGCCGCCTTTTTCGCATGCGACAGGCTGAAACAAAATTTGGCCGAAGTCTCGCGTCCTGCTATGAGCGCGACGGCGCTTCCTCCCATTCCGATTTGGAAAGGCGCATCAGGCCAACAGATTTCACGGCGAGAGACATAAATGCATTTCAGAACGGTCCTGAGCGGCACGCTTGCGCTGCTGCTCGCATCAAGCATCTCAAGCGTCGCCGCCCCGGCAGGCAGCACCGCGCAATCGCCAGACAGCGGATTCACCTTCCATCTGCCGACACTCGGGATCTTCGGCGACAAGACGAAGCCAGAGCAGGCGCAGGTCGCGCAGCAGGACGGCGCCGGGGCGACCGGGCTGGAAGATCAGCTTCGCCAGATGAACGGCAAGATCGAGGAACTCAACTTCCAGATCCTCCAAATGCAGGAGCAGATGCGCAAGCAGCAGGAAGACAACGAGTTCCGCTTCCAGCAGCTCGAGGGCGGCTCCCAAGGCGCTAAACCGACGGGCCAGAAGAAGTCCGAGGCCGCGCCCCAGAACGGCGATGCGAATGGTGGCGATGCGGGCATGGCTGATGCCGGCGCCGACACCAACGTCGCCGATGCTCCGCCGACGCAGGCTCCGGCCGCTGCCGGCACGCAGAGCGGCGGCAAGAGCGTCAGCGAGGTCATCGTGGAGTCGCAGACCGGCGATCCGGGCAAGGTGATCACCGGCGCGCCGCCGAAGACCTTCGGCACCATTACGGTCGACAAGAACGGCAATGTCGTCAATGCCGAGACCGATCCGCAGGCCAGCGCGCCAGCGGGAGCTCCGGCGGCGACGGCGAGCGCTCCGACCGCCGAGACGCCGGCCAAGAGCGGCAAGACCAAGTCGGGCGGCACGGTCATGGCTTCTCTGCCCTCGACCAACGACCCGGACGAACTCTACCGCAACTCCTACCAGTTCATCCTGTCGGGCGACTATCCGACCGCCGAGCAGGGTTTTCGCGACCATATCTCCCGCTTCCCCAAGGATGCCAAGGCTGCGGATGCGCATTACTGGCTGGGCGAGTCGCTGCTCGGCCAGCAGAAATACCGCGACGCGGCAGAGGTCTTCCTTGGCGCCAGCAAGGATTATCCGAAGGCCAAGAAGGCTCCCGACATGCTGCTCAAGCTCGGCGTAGCGCTGGTCGGCCTGAAGCAGAACGACGTGGCCTGCGCCACCTTCAGCGAGATCGGGAAGCGCTATCCCGATGTTTCCGGCGCGCTCAAGGAACGCATCAAGCAGGAGAAGGCGCTGGCGTCGTGCTAGCTTTTCTCTCGCATGTGGTTGCTCCACAAGCGGGACCGTTTCCGCGCGACATGCAGTAATGCCCGGCACTGAGCCTGAGTTTTCGGGCCGCCTTTTTTCAGATTTCGATTTTTCCAGCGGCGCCGTTGCAGCCGTGTCCGGCGGCAGCGACTCGACCGCCCTGCTTCTTCTCCTCAAAGACCGCCTCGATCGAGACGCGCCCGCGGCAAGGCTGCTGGCGGTAACCATCGATCATGCCCTGCGGCCGAATTCGGCAGCGGAAGCGCGCGCCGTGGCGGAACTCTGCGCCGCTCATGGCATCGCGCATCGCACCCTGATCTGGTCCGGACCCAAGCCGGCGACCGGCCTGCCCGCCGCGGCGCGCGAAGCCCGCTACCGGCTGCTGGCCGAGGCGGCTGAAGGGGAAAGCATCGGCCTGATCCTGACCGGCCATACCGCCGACGACCAAGCCGAGACCGTGCTGATGCGACAGGCGCGCGACGCCGGAACTCGCGACGGAGACGATGACGGGCGCGGCCTGGCGGGCATGGCGCCTGCCACGCTCTATGGCTGGCGGACCTGGATCGGAAGGCCGCTGCTCGGCACGCGGCGGGCGGTGCTGCGTCAGTTTCTCAAGCGGCGAAACATCGGCTGGATCGAGGATCCGACCAATGTCGACCAGCGTTTCGAGCGCCCGCGGATGCGGGCGGCGCTCTCGGGCGGCGAGGGCGAGGCTCGCTTCGCCGCGGCGATCGCAGAGGCCGGGCAGGCCGCCGCCGCGCGCGAAGAACTCGGCAGCCGCGCCGCCATTCTGATCGGGGCCTTCGCCAGCCGGCCGGCTTCCGGACTTGTCCGCCTTGATCCCGCCTTTGCCGCCAGCGAGGACGGCGAGGCCGCGACCTACGCGCTGCGCATCCTGCTCGCCACGATGGGGGGCACATCGTTTCTCGCGGACGAGGCGCGCTCGCGTCGCCTGTTCGAGAGACTGCGTTCCGGTTCGCTTTGCGCCACATTGTCGCGGAGCGTGGTGGATGCGCGTCGAAGCGGCATCTTTCTCCACCGCGAGAGCCGAAATCTGCCGGCACCCGCTCCGGCCGAGGACCACAACTGCTGGGACGGTCGGCGGCGGATCACATTGGGCGACAAATCGGACGGGTTGGTGATCGCCCCGTTGGGAGTGGCCGCCGCCAAACGCGCTTGCGCCGACGAAGCTGCGCCCGCCGGCATAGTGCGCAAGGCGCTTGCCAGCGAACCCGCGCTGTGGCGCGATGACGAACGCCTTGATTCTGCTGGCGGCGGCGGCTTGCGGCCGCCAATCGCGGCGGCCCCATTGGTGTCGCCGTTCGCACGCTTCCTGCCGTGCTTCGATTTGCTGCCCGCCGCCGCCGTGGCCCGGCTGATCGGCGCAGCGCAGCCGCCGGCTTCGCCCTTTCGCGGCCATGATCGCGGCCGACCATGGTCGAAAGCTTAACCGACCCGTGCTGTTCTGCTTGGCAAGGAGAGGCGCTCTCCCTATGTTAGGCTCAAGCTTCCTCCATCATCGTGGTCCCCGCGCGGACGCCAACAGGACAATAGATGAACCCGAACTATCGCAACCTCGCGCTCTGGGCGATCATAGCCGTCCTGCTCATTGCCCTGTTCAACCTTTTCCAGACGCCACAGACGCGGGGCGCTACCAGCGATATCGCCTATTCGCAGTTCCTGCAGGACGTCGCTTCCGGCCGGGTCAAGAGCGTGACGATTGCCGGCGCCCGCATCTTCGGCAACTACACGGACAACGCCAACGGCTTCCAGACCTATTCGCCCGGCGATCCGTCGCTGGTCTCCAGGCTGCAGGACAAGAACGTCACCATCACCGCCAAGCCTGAAACCGATGGCTCCAATTCGCTGTTCGGCTATCTGATCTCGTGGCTGCCGATGATCCTGATCCTGGGCGTGTGGATTTTCTTCATGCGCCAGATGCAGTCCGGCTCCGGCCGCGCCATGGGCTTCGGCAAGTCGAAGGCCAAGCTGCTCACCGAAGCGCACGGCCGCGTCACCTTCCAGGACGTTGCCGGCGTCGACGAGGCCAAGGAGGATCTCGAGGAGATCGTCGAGTTCCTGCGCGACCCGCAGAAGTTCCAGCGCCTCGGCGGCAAGATCCCGCGCGGCGTGCTGCTGGTCGGCCCGCCCGGAACCGGCAAGACGCTGCTCGCGCGTTCGGTCGCGGGCGAAGCCAATGTGCCGTTCTTCACCATCTCCGGCTCGGACTTCGTCGAGATGTTCGTCGGCGTCGGCGCCAGCCGCGTGCGCGACATGTTCGACCAGGCCAAGAAGAACGCGCCCTGCATCATCTTCATCGATGAAATCGACGCGGTCGGCCGTCATCGCGGCGCCGGCCTCGGCGGCGGCAATGACGAGCGCGAGCAGACGCTGAACCAGCTGCTGGTCGAGATGGACGGCTTCGAGTCGAACGAGAGCATCATCCTGATCGCCGCCACCAACCGGCCCGACGTGCTCGACCCGGCGCTGCTGAGGCCCGGCCGCTTCGACCGCCAGGTCGTGGTGCCGAACCCCGACATCGTCGGCCGCGAGAAGATCCTCAAGGTGCATGTGCGCAATGTGCCGCTGGCGCCCAATGTCGACCTCAAGGTCATCGCGCGCGGCACGCCCGGCTTCTCCGGCGCCGACCTGATGAACCTCGTCAACGAATCCGCGCTGATGGCGGCGCGCCGCAACAAGCGGCTCGTCACCATGGCCGAGTTCGAGGATGCCAAGGACAAGATCATGATGGGCGCCGAGCGTCGTTCGTCGGCGATGACGCAGGCCGAGAAGGAACTGACCGCCTATCACGAGTCCGGCCACGCCATCCTGGCCCTTAACGTGCCGACGGCGGACCCGCTGCACAAGGCGACCATCATTCCGCGCGGCCGCGCGCTCGGCATGGTCATGCAGCTGCCGGAAGGCGACCGCTATTCGATGAGCTACAAATACATGATCTCGCGTCTGGCGATCATGATGGGTGGCCGCGTTGCCGAGGAATTCAAGTTCGGCAAGGAGAACATCACCTCCGGTGCCTCTTCCGACATCGAGCAGGCGACCAAGCTGGCGCGCGCCATGGTCACGCGCTGGGGCTTCTCCGACAAGCTCGGCCATGTCGCCTATGGCGACAACCAGGAAGAGGTCTTCCTCGGCCACTCCGTGGCGCGCACGCAGAACATCTCGGAAGAGACGGCGCAGATCATCGACGCCGAAGTGCGCCGGCTGATCGACGATGCCTACTCGACCGCCAAGGCCGTGCTGACCAAGAAGAAGAAGGACTGGATCGCTCTGGCCGAGGGGCTGCTCGAATACGAGACGCTGACCGGCGACGAGATCAAGCAACTGATCGCCGGCCACAAGCCCGCCCGCGACCTCGGCGACGACACGCCCCCCAGCCGCGGCTCGGCCGTGCCGAAGGCCGGCACCGGCGGCCGCCGCAAGAAGGGCCCCGAGCCCGAAGGCGGCATGGAGCCCCAGCCGCAGGGCTAGTCTGGAAACACCGATCGAACGAGCGCCGCGGCCTTGCCGCGGCGTTTTTGCTTTGAAGAGCCGGAGGTCGGGCCTACACGCCGGCGATTGTCGAAAGCCGGCGCGACAGCCAATCTCCCCCCTCCTGGGGCCCTCCTGGGGGAGATGCCCGGCAGGGCAGAGAGGGGCGCTGTCCCGCCGGCATGTCGAGCGTGGCTTTGCGCCCGTTAATAAGTCCCCGCCGGGTCTCGGCCTGCCGAGCCGCACCTTCGTGAGCAAACCAAGTAGGATGAAGGAAGCGATCCTTCGCGCCCCCCTCTGTCCTGCCGGACATCTCCCCCACGCGGGCCCCTCGAGGGGGGAGATTGGCAGCGTCGTCGTCGGCGCTTCGCCAACAGCGCAGACACAGTCTCGATGATCTCCAGCAAAAGGTCCGCGCATCCGGCGACGCGCGGGCCTTCATCTGGAGAGTCTGTGCTGAAATCAGCTCTTCAGCTTGGCATTGCACAGGCTGTAGAAGCCGCCGCCCTTCTGGATCCACTTCAGGCCGTTGAGCGTGTTGGCGTCCTTGTTGGCGTAGTACTGCTCGAGGCAGGTGTGCATGCGGGCCTTGGCCGGGGTCTCGTTGGCGAATTTCGACGAGATGGCGGTCGGGAAGGTGACGCCCTTCGGCGCGGCTGCGGTCGGCTTTGCCGGCTCCTTGGTGTAGGTCGCTTCCGTCGGGGCCGGGACAGTGTCGTCGTCGGCGGCGCCTGTGCCGCACTCGGCCTTGCGGAAGTCGTTCCACTTCATGCCGTTGAGCTTGTTGGCCGTCTTGGCTGCCTGATACTTGCTGCTGCATTCAGCCATGGTGAGGCCCTTGGAGCCTTCGGCGGCTTCGGTCGAGGTCTTGGCCGCAGCCGGCTTGGTCTCGGCCGCGGCGGTCGCGCCTGCACCGCATTCGGTCTTGCGGAAGTCGTTCCACTTCATGCCGTTCAGCGTGCCGGCGGCCTTCGCGGCCTGGTACTTGGCACTGCATTCCTTGGCGGTCAGGCCCTTGGCCGAGCTGTCCGCTGCTGCGGTGGGCTCCTTCGCCTTCTTGGCCGGCTTGGTCTCGGCCGCCTCGGTGTTGGTCTTGGTGTCAGTGGCTTTGGTGTCCGTCGCCTTGGTATCGGTCGTGGCCGAGGCCTCGCTGCCGCACTGGGCCTTGCGGAACTGATTCCAGGTCTGGCCGTTGAGCGTTCCGGCGTCCTTGGCCGTGTTGTACTTGGTGCTGCACTCGGCCATGGTCAGCGCGCTCGCCGGCGCCGCCACGAAAAAGGCTGCCACGGCGAGGCCCGTCACTGTTGCAAGTCTATGAATAAGCATGGCGTCTCTCCCTTGTTGCCGTCAGGTTGTGTCCCTATGCCAAATCAATAACTCTCAATGTCGGGTTGCGCCAGATGCTTCCATTGCGAACCCCGTCACAAAGTGTGTTCCTCCCGATAAGGTGATGAATTGCTTACGATTCTCCAGGCAAGCAAGGTCGGATATGCGCTTTGAACGGAAAAAGCTCGTCTCGGCTGCTATATTGCCGTTACAATGAGAGGTCGTGGCAGGGACGCCGAATCATTTGAATCCGCCGCCACAATGATTTTCTAAGGGAATGGTAATATATAATCGCGAAACGTGATGATCGGATGCGGCCCAATTATGGCAATACGGGCCGCTGAAACCGACGGGGACCTAATAAACATGGCAGGGCAATATTTCGGCACCGACGGCATCCGCGGACGCGCCAACAAGTTTCCGATGACGGCCGAGGTCGCCATGAGGGTTGGCATGGCGGCCGGACTCTCCTTCCAGCGCGGCAACCATCGCCACCGCGTGGTGCTCGGCAAGGACACCCGGCTTTCCGGCTACATGATCGAGAACGCGATGGTGTCCGGCCTGTGCGCCGCCGGAATGGATGTATTCCTGCTCGGCCCGATCCCAACACCGGCAGTCGCCATGCTGGTGCGCTCGCTGCGCGCCGACATCGGCGTGATGATCTCGGCCTCGCACAATCCCTACTACGACAACGGCATCAAACTGTTCGGTCCTGACGGCTACAAGCTTTCCGACGAGATCGAAGAGCGCATCGAGGGAATGCTCGACAAGGACATCGAGCTGGCGCTTGCCGATTCGGACGGCCTCGGCCGCGCCAAGCGCGTCGATGGTGTCCATGACCGCTATATCGAATTCGCCAAGCGCACCCTGCCGCGTTCGATGTCGCTTTCGGGGCTGCGCATCGTCGTCGACTGCGCGAATGGCGCCTCCTACAAGGTGGCGCCCGAGGCGCTGTGGGAGCTCGGCGCCGAGGTCGTTGCCATCAATGTCGAGCCGAACGGCTTCAACATCAACAAGGAGTGCGGCTCGACCCATCCGGCCGGGCTGCAGAAGAAGGTGCATGAGGTGCGCGCCGACATCGGCATCGCGCTCGACGGTGACGCCGACCGCGTGGTCATCGTCGACGAGAACGGCGCCATCGTCGATGGCGACCAGATCATGGCGCTGATCGCCGAATCCTGGCACCAGAGCGGCCGGCTCGCCGGCGGCGGCGTCGTCTCGACGGTGATGTCCAATCTCGGTCTCGAGCGCTTCCTCGGCGACATGAAGCTGCAACTGCACCGCACCAAGGTCGGCGACCGCTATGTGGTCGAGCACATGCGCGCGCACGGGCTCAATGTCGGCGGCGAGCAGTCCGGCCACATCGTGCTCTCCGATTTCTCGACCACCGGCGACGGCCTCGTCTCGGCGCTGCAGGTGCTGGCCTGCATCAAGCGGCAGAACCGGCCGGTCAGCGAGCTGTCGAGGAAATTCGAGCCGGTGCCGCAGCTTCTGAAGAACGTGCGCATCGCCGGCGGCAAGCCGCTGGAGGAGGCCCCCGTCAAGGCGGCGATCGAGGATGCGCGCAACCGGCTGGGCAAGAGCGGGCGCCTCGTCATTCGGCCCTCGGGCACCGAGCCGCTGATCCGCGTCATGGCCGAAGGCGACGACCCGCAACTGGTCGAAGCCGTCGTCAACGACATCGTCGGGATCATTTCGGAAACCCGCAGCGCCGCCTGACGCCCGCCGCCGCGTCCGACATCCCGGAGCCCGCCAGCAGGCGGGCTTTTTGCTGCGACCGCGCCGCCATGGACATGGCTTTGCCATCTAGAATTGCATAGATTCGTGGTTAATCGGTACGGTTAAACGGCCTTTAACCTTTGCAATTCATTATCCACCCGAGGCAACCATCTTCGGGCGTCGTCCCGAGGCTTCTTAGGGGTGACAGTCATGTTCAATACAGCAAGAATGGCGGCGTTTGCCGCGCTGTTCGCAGGGGCAGCCGGACCGGTCTTCGCGGCCGATATGGTGGAGCCGATGGTCGAGCAGGCACCGCCGCCTGTCGTCGAGGCGCAGCCGGCGGATGTCGGCGGCTGGTATATCCGCGGCGACATCGACTACCACCAGTCGGATCTGGATAGCATCGACTACATTACATACGGCCCCCCGCCCGGCACCAACGATTTCGATTTCGGCGACCTCAAGGGTGGATTCTCGCTGGGCGCCGGCGTCGGCTACAAGGTCAACGACTACTTCCGCACCGATCTGACTGCCGATTACTGGTTCAAGTCAGACTTCAACGGCCAGACCTCCGACCTCGTCACGACGTCGACCGAGGTCTCAAAAATGAGCGCCTTCCTCCTGCTCGCCAATGCATATGTCGATCTCGGCACCTATCATGGGATCACGCCTTACGTCGGCGCCGGCATCGGCGGCGCGCGTGTCAAATGGGACGACGTCAGGGACCCGAACACCACCGAGTTCAACCCCGGCGTATCCAGCTGGCGTTTCGCATACGCTCTTATGGCCGGCGCTTCCTACTGCTTGACCGACAAATTGATCTTGGATGCGGGCTATCGCTTCTCCCATATCCAGGGAGGCCGCATGTTTGAGTTCGATACGAGCAGCTCCGGGCCAGGTTTCGACCATGGCATCGATACGCACGAGGTGCGCGGCGGCCTGCGCTATCAATTCGGCGGCAACAATGGGTGTGCCGCGCCGGTCGTGGCCTATCAGCCCGAACCTGAGCCCATCTATACCAAGTAGGCGTCCATTTTTCGAGGCATTGCGAACCGCCCGGCGATCCGCCGGGCGGTTTTCCTTTGTCAAGCGTTGGGCAAAAGTCGATCGAAATCAATTCGGTAACTGACTGTTATCCTTAACCGGCACTTAACCACTATGGTTAACAATGCATCCTGGAAACGGCAGCTGTGCTCGCGTTCGCGACTGGCGCCACCTTCAGGAGCCGGGGACCATGATATCAAAATCGCGTATTGCACTGGTGCTCGCCGCAATCGTGCTGACGCCGGCGACGCAGGCGCTGTCGGCCGACTACGACCCGCCGATCTATGTCGACCAGGCGCCGGACTATCAGCCGGTCGAGGTGGGCTCCGGCTGGTACCTGCGCGGTGATGTCTCCTACCTGGTAGACAAGAGCTTCAAGGACCAGAATTTCAGCTCCACCCCCACCAGCTTCAGCGAGAGTGAAGATCCGATCTTTGCAAGCATCGGCTTTGGCTACCACTTCAACGACTATCTGCGCGCCGATCTCAACCTCGGCTATCTGCCGGGCAACGAGGTCAGTGTCAGCTACGATGATTCAACGACTGTGATACCGCCGGCAACGGCGACCGTGGCTTCCGCGACCCTCAAGAACAATGCCATCTCCGGCATACTCAACGGCTATGTCGATCTTGGCACCTATGTTGGGGTCACGCCCTATGTCGGCGCCGGTGTCGGCATCGTTCGAAGCAAATATAGCCTTTCGGCTAGCTATTTTACCGACAACTTGGACCCTACCGATGACTTTGTCGTAAGTGACAACAAGACGAAATATTCCCTGGCATATACTTTGAATGCAGGTTTTGCCTACCAGGTAACGAAGAATGTAGTGATTGACCTCGGATATCAGTATTTCTCGGCGCCTGATGCCGAGTACGCCACGGCCGACAGTCTGAATTCCTATTCCATCCACAAGGGGATCAGCAACAACCAGGTCAAGCTGGGTCTTCGCTACGACCTCTGGTGAGCAGCGCAACTCCTGAAACGCGAAACGGCGGATCCACTGATCCGCCGTCGTTTCGCCGTGTAGTGAAAAACCTGACGAATATCCCGCCAGCGACAAAAACTTTGCTCTTGACGCCGGAAGGCTGACAGCATATCGCCGTCCGTGGGCCACCCCTCCCCAACGAGGGGCCACTATCTGGAAGGATAGACCACGATGACGACGCTTACCAAGCCCGGACTCCGTCCGGCAAATCCCAATTTTTCCTCAGGTCCCTGCGCAAAACGCCCCGGCTGGTCGGTCGAGGCGCTGAAGGCTGCCGCGCTCGGACGTTCCCATCGTGCCAAGATCGGCAAGAGCAAGCTCGAGCAGGCGATCGAGCTGACGCGCGAGATCCTGCAGGTGCCGGCCGACTATCGCATCGGCATCGTGCCGGCGTCGGACACCGGCGCGGTCGAAATGGCGCTGTGGTCGCTGCTCGGCGCGCGCGGCGTCGACATGGTCGCCTGGGAAAGCTTCGGTTCCGGCTGGGTGACCGATGTCGTCAAGCAGCTCAAGCTCGCCGACGTGCGCAGGTTCGAGGCCGACTATGGTGCGTTGCCTGATCTGGCGCAGATCGATTTCGATCGCGACGTGGTCTTCACCTGGAACGGCACCACCTCGGGCGTGCGCGTGCCGAACGGCGATTTCATTCCGGCTGGGCGCAAGGGGCTGACCATCTGCGACGCGACGTCGGCGGCGTTCGCGCAAAGGCTCGATTTCGAAAAGCTCGATGTCGTCACCTTCTCCTGGCAGAAGGTGCTGGGCGGCGAGGGCGC